>JAZKCW010000014.1:0-70200 GCA_040387895.1 Gemmatimonadota bacterium | reverse complement strand
GCCCCATCGACAGCATCTCGAGCGCCTCGAGGTTCCACCCCTCGGCGCGCGCGGCAAAGACGCCGCAGTCTGCACCGGCCATGAGCCGGGCGACATCGTGCTGCGAGGGAAGCTCCGTCGTGTGCAACGTGATGCGGCTCGCCATGCGCGACTGCATGAATGGCCGCTGCATCGCCTCGAGCTCCGCACGCGGCATGAAGGGATTGGCGCAGGCGAGCACGAGGCGCACGTCGTCCTTCGGCGTGAATGCGTCCTCGAAGGCGCGCAACAGCTCGAGCTGCCCCTTGCGGGGCTCGAGCTTGCCGACCTGCAGGAAGACGGTGTCGTTGCCGCGCTGGGCACCGGTGACCCCTTCGTGAAAGACGGCGCGATCGACACCGAGCGGCACCACGTGGATCGGTCGTTCGGTGAGTCCGTTCTCGAGACACACCTGACGCGCCCACTCGCTGCACACCACGAGCGCATCCTGACGCGCCATGTGGTGTCGTTCACGGTCGGAGAATGTGTCAAGCTCGAAGATCGTGAAGCCGACGCGCGGGCCACGCCCGACGTGCAGGGCGAGATCGAACTGCTGCGCGAGCCGGACACTGGGCACGTCGTCGCGGTAGGTCGTCTGTGCGTTGAGCGCTGCGCGAAGCCGTGGATTGTCGGTGAGCGTGCGATCGATGGGCCCCATCGGGAATAGGGTGACTGGCACATCGAGCGCCTGCATCGCGCGCAGCAGCTGCGCCCCAGCGACGCCGTAGCCGGTGCGTGAGTGCGGTGCAATCAGCGAAAAGCCGTCACGCAGCGCAGACCAGCGTGCATGCGCGAACGATTCGATCGCGCGGGGTGCGACGGTCTCCGATGCGACGGTCTCCAATGCGGCGGAGTGCGGTGCGACGGCCTCCAGAGCAGTGTCCTCGATGGCAACAACGGCCTGCGGTTCATCCATCAGCGCTGCTGCTTCATCCGGCGCGCGGTCCGACCCCACGAGCATGGACGGCAGGGCGATGACTGCCGATACCGGTGCACCGTCCACCGGCAGCATGACGATGTCACCGTCACGTTCGGCCATCGCCATCGGGGCCATGGCCACCGCGCGGAGCGCAGCCAGTGCGCCGGGCCACTCGAACTCCTCCGCGGAGGCATCGGGCGCATCACTGATGCAGATCGCGAGCACTCGGCCAGCGGCAATCATCCCCTGCAGGCGCGCGCACACGAGTGGCACTCCCGCGCTGGCGACGTGCACGATCACGCGGCCTGCCGTATCCAGCCGGGCGTCGAGGAGGCCGGCAGCATCCGTCTCGGTCTCCCAATCGATGCTCTCCAGCCAGCCGCCCGCATCGGCCGCGGCGTCCTGCAACTGCTGCAGTCGATCGTCGGACAGGCCGCTCACGAACACGGTCGGGATGCCGCCCGGTGATGTGGTCGCACCCAGCGCCACGAATCCGAGGCCGGGATCGAGATCCACCACCACGTCGCCGGTCTCGATCTGCATGTCGAGGAACGCGCGCACATCGGCCGACACGCCGCCGTTCGCTTCCGCTGCCTGCGCAGCCATCCAGTCGGGATGGTCGATGGCGGGCACGTGGAATCTCGGGACCCCGTCACCTGTGGCCTGTGCGCTGGGGATGGCGCTGGCGGTTTCGGCGGAGTGATCGACGCTGAGGATCATTGCGGTGATGACGAGGAATGGTGGCGGCCCTGCGCAGTCCGAGCCGACTCATCCTTATCAGGATTTATGCCATTCGTTAAGCCATTGCCAGTCAACACTTTGCGTTTTCACGACCATAGCTTGATGCCACGCAGGCGGCAAAACAGAGCGTGCCAGCGGCAAAACGTGCCGGTTGGCCACGAGCAGACGCTGAACTGGCCGGAATTGCCGCCCGCCGGAGATGAATGTCGGCCGCGTGAGTTTTACAAGTCGTTATTTTTCAACGGCTTATGCGAGCTCTTCCATTGGCACGGCGGTTGCTTTCTCTCGTGGTTCCTGGCGGCCCGTCCGTCAATCACCCGAGGGCATCGCCATGTGCGGCATCGCAGGATTCATCGGACTTCGCGGGGAGCAGGTGCCATTCGGCGCCGATCGCCTCGCACTCATGAACGAGATCCAGGCGCACCGTGGCCCGGATGGCGAAGGCACGTGGCTCGGCACCCCTGCACCGGTTGGGCTCGCGCATCGGCGCCTGAGCATCATCGATGCGGAACAGGGCGCACAGCCCATGCGCGATCCTGCCACCGGCGTCGTGCTGATCTTCAACGGCGAGATCTACAACTTCCGCGAGCTGCGCGACCAGCTCGGGCGGGTCGGATTCCGCACCGGCTCCGACACCGAGGTGCTGCTGCGCGCCTATCTCGCGTGGGGTGAAGCGTGCCTCGACCGATTGCGCGGGATGTTCTCGTTCGCGCTCTGGGATCCACGGTCCGACCTGCTCTTCTGCGCGCGTGACCGATTCGGCATCAAGCCGTTCTATCATGCCGAGGCGGATGGCGTCTTCTACTTCGCGAGCGAAGCGAAGGCATTGCTGCCGTTCCTGCCGAAGGTCGACACCGATGTCGACGGGCTGCGCGACTATCTCACGTTCCAGTTCTGCCTGAAGGGACGCACGCTGTTCGAGGGTGTGCGTGAACTGGCGCCCGGCCACGCACTCACGGTGCAGCATGGCACCGTGCGCGTGCGGCGATACTGGCAGGTGTGGTTCGCACCCGATGTATCGCGCCGCCCCGCGTGGATGGAGGAGCGCCTCGCGGAGCTGATCGACGAGGCCGTCGCGATGCACACGCGCGCGGACGTGCCGGTCGGTGCCTATGTGTCCGGCGGTCTCGACTCGAGCCTCGTCGCGACGCTCGCGGCACGTCACACGGGCGAGATGACGGCGTTCACCGGTCGGTTCGACGAAGGCGCGGCGTTCGACGAGAGTCATCATGCACGCGCGGTCGCCGAGCATGCGGGGATGACGCTGCACGAGCGCACGATCACGTCGCGCGATTTCGTCGACCAGATCGAGCGCGTCGCATGGCACCTCGACTACCCGGTGGCCGGCCCCGGCGCGTTCTCGCAATTCATGGTGGCCGAGCTCGCGTCGCAGCACCGGAAGGTGGTGCTGGGCGGGCAGGGCGGCGACGAGATCTTCGGTGGGTACGCCCGCTACCTCATCGCATACTTCGAGCAGTGCATCAAGGCCGCGATCGATGGCACCATGCAGGACGGCCGCTTCGTCGTGACGTACGAATCGATCATCCCCAACCTCACCGCGCTGCAGCAGTACAAGCCGCTGTTGCAGCAGTTCTGGAAGGACGGGCTCTTTGCGCCGATGGACCAGCGCTACTTCCGCCTCGTCAACCGCGCGCTCGACCTGGGTGATACCGTGCGCTGGGACCGTCTTGGCGATGCGACGGCGTTCGACGCGTTCGCGGACGTGTTTCATGGCGAGAATGTCGGACGCCAGTCGTACTTCGACCTCATGACGCACTTCGACTCGAAGACGCTGCTGCCGGCGCTGCTCCATGTCGAGGATCGCATGTCGATGGCGCATGGCGTGGAGTCACGCGTGCCGCTGCTCGACACGTCCGTCGTGGAGTTCGCGGCCACCATGCCCGCCGACGTGAAGTTCGCCGGTGGTGAGCTCAAGCGCGTGCTGCGCCGTGTCGCGGCACCCGTGCTGCCCGCATCGGTCATGGCCCGCACGGACAAGATGGGATTTCCGACGCCGCTCGCTGAATGGTCGCGGGGGCCGGCACGTGAATTCGTTCTGGATATCCTCGGATCACAGGCCGCGTCCACACGCCCGTACATCGACAACCGCCGCGCGAGGATGCTGGTGGAGTCGGAGCCGCGGTTCGGCCGGAGCCTGTGGGCCGTGCTGTCGCTCGAACTCTGGCACCGGCAGTTTCACGACGTGCAGCGCGCGTTCACCGGCGCTGCCCCACTGGCCATCGCCGCCTGATGCAGCTCAACACGAAGTTCCGTGTGGTGTCGCTCTGTACGGACCCACGAGTCGACCGGCGCATCCTCGACGGGGCGCGCACACTCACCGAGAACGGCTGGCCAACGCTGGTGATCGCACCGCCCGCGCCGGGCGGCGACACACGCGACGAGAGCAGCTATCCCGATGTCGCGATCTACCGGATGCCGGGCAGCTTCGTCCCGGCTGGCATGCTGCCGGAGATGCCACTCGAGATCAGCGCCGCCGAGCGTCTGTTTCCGTGGCAGCGGCGCCTGACGCTGGCCGCGCTCGCCTTTCCGTCGGAGGTCGTGATCGCGAACGACCTGCCGCAGCTCGGCGCCGGCGTGCTTGCGGCACATGCGCATGGCAGCACGTTGATCTACGATGCCCACGAACTGTACCCGCAGCAGATCTTCCTTCGCGCGCAGGCGCCGCAGCTGACCGCCATCGAAGCGCGCCTCATCCCGCACGCGCACGGCGTCGTGACGGTGAACGACAGCATCGCCGACGTGCTCGCGATGAGCTATGGATGCCCTCGTCCGCATGTCGTACTCAATTGCCCCAGTCGCCGGCACTACGACGGCGTTCCGCATGACGACGGCCGGCTCCGTCACGCGGCCGGGCTGCCGGCCGACCGGCGCATCCTGCTGTACCAGGGTGGCATGGTCCAGCACCGAAGCCTGATGGAGCTGGTGGAGGGCATGGCCCACCTGCGCACGCCGGACGTGTCGCTCGTGATGATGGGGCCACGCGGTACATACGGCGACGAACTCGAGGCGCGTGCTTCCGCGCTGGGATTGCTCGGCAAGCGCGTGCACTTCGTGCCCGAGGTGCCTGCATCGGAGCTGCTGCATTGGACGATCGGCGCCGACGCCGGAATCATCCCGTACCCGCATTGCGACATGAACACGCTGATGTGCACGCCGAACAAGCTCTTCGAGTTTCTCGTGGCCGGGCTGCCCATTCTCGCCACGCATGGCGTGGAGCTTCGCCGGTTCGTGGGTGACCAGGGTGTCGGCATGAACGCCGTCATGCGCACGGCGGAAGACGTCGGCCTGGCCGTGGATGCGTTCTTCGCGGGGCCACTCGCATCCTGGCGCACTCGCGTCGCCGAACTGTCCGCACGATACACCTGGGAACATGAAGGGCAGCTGTGGCTCGACATCGTACCGGCGGCAGTGCGCGAGCACCAGCGGCGCACGACACTGCCGTTGCAGACCGCCGCATGACGTCCGCCCTCACAGGGAGTATCTCCCACCGCACTGCGCCGCGCGGGCCGCTTCCCCTCGTGGCAGACTGGCCCTCCGGTACCGGGTCGGCGGCCGAGCTGATGGCATTGCAGCTGATGCTCCGCCTGCAACGCGGGCCGGGCCGGTTCGTGCCCATCGTGATGCCGGCGCAAGGAGGCCTCAATGGCCTGTCGATGAGCACCGTGGAGGCAGTGCGCGACGCGATCAAATCATCTGCACCGATGCACCAGGCGTTGCTCTCGTCCGACGGTTCGCATGCGCCTGCCGTACTGCTTCGACTGCTCGGCCCGGCCCTGCAGGGACTCCCGGACATCTTTGCGCGTCCGGCCGTGGTGCGCGCTGGCATCGTGTGCGGCACCGACACGGCGTTCGACGCTGGCGCTCGTGCGCGTGGGGCCCAGCATGACGTGCTGATCGCGCGGTCCGCGTGGACGCGTGATGTGCTGGCGTCGCATGGTCTCGACGCAGTCAGGCAGTACGGCACCGGTGTGGACTGCACGACCTTCGCGCCGGGCCAGAAGAGCGCGGATCTCGCCGATCGGTTTGTCATTTTCTCCGCGGGCCGTCTGTGCTATCGCAAAGGGCAGGACCTCGTGCTCGCCGCCGCGAAGCTATTCCGCGCGCGGCACCCCGAGACGCTGCTGCTCACCTGCTGGCAGTCACCGTTCCCGGAGCAGGCCGTCGACATCGTGCGGTCAGGGCTGGTCTCGAGCGCGCCCGACTACAGTGGCGGCCAACTTCGGATCGTGGACTGGGCCATGCGCGAGGGATTGCCGACGGACGCGATCGTGGAGCTGGGCACGCTGTCGCAGCTCGCGCTCGCGACGCTCATGAACGCGGCGGACGTCGCGCTCTTCCCCAACCGCGCGGAAAGCGATGCGAACCCGCACGTACTCGAGTGCATGGCGAAGGGTATTCCGACCATCCTGAGCCGCAACACGGGACATCGCGATGTCGCATTACCGGACTACTCGTGGCCACTCGAGCAGCAGGGACCCCTGCGTGGGGGGGCCACTGCGGGTGGCACCGACGGCTGGGGCGAGTCTTCGGTCGACGAGATCGTGGAGCAGCTGGAGTGGGTGTACGCGAACCGCGAGGCAGCGCGCGAGAAGGCAGCGCGTGCGCGTGCTGCGGTGATGCCGTTCGACTGGGCCACACATGCACAGCGGCTGGCCGTCCTGCTCGCCCCTATCGCCTCGCGCTCCCGAGCCGCCTAGCATGATGCCACACTCCTGTCCGCCACCCGCGAGTCGCCTGTGACCCACCGCCAGATCTTCGACGAGCATGATGTCGTCATCGTGCATGATGGACGCGGGATGCCGCCGCAGCACATCCTGCGACTCATCGACGCATGCAACTCTGAAGGATTGAGCACGAAGACGCTGATGCTGCCGGCTGGGCAGACGCCGGCGGACCTTCGCACACTGGCTTACGTGGTGTCCGAGAGGCCGGCGGTGCTGCACATCCGGCTCGCGCACGGATCGCTAACGCTCGACCCGTCGTTGTTTCGCGGCGCGCTCGCCCCATTCCATCCGATCTGGAACGCGCTCGGCATTCGCGGCGCCAATGAGCTGACGGTGGAATGCGTGAAGAGCGAAGCACGCGTCTTCGTTGCGACCACGTGGATGCAGCTGCCCTGCGCTGCCGTTGCCGCCGCGTATCATGATGCGGCGCTGGTGTTCATGCCATCGGCCGACGAGCTGGCGCAGTGTCCGCTCCGCCCGGGCGAGCAGCATGCGCTCACGATTCTCTACCAGGAAGTGCTGCGTCACGCGCTCGACGCGATCCTCGTGCCGACGCCTGATCAGCTCGAGGCGTACGCGATGCTGCTGGGTGCGTGTGCCGGCGTGCTACCCGGCGGCCCTGAGCAGGTCACGGCCGAACTGCGGGCATTCTCGCTGGCCCACCCCCGCGTCGGACGATGGGAAGAGCGTGACCGCTTCGGCGATGCACTGGGTGAGCGTGTGGCACGCAACGCATCGAGCACCGCGACCCCGCTACTCAGTATTGCCATCCCGACCTATAACCGGTCACCGCTGCTGCTGCACACGCTGTCATCGGTGTGCGCGCAGGCCGCGCGCTACGGCCTCGAGAGTCTGCTCGAGATCGTGGTATCCGACAATGCGTCCCCCGACGAGACCACCGGCATGATGGCGGTGCTCGCGCGGAACACGCGCATCCCGGTGCGCTATCATCGGAACCCCGAGAATCGCGGTGTCGGGTTCAATGTCGTGAATGCCCTCGACCTTTCGACGGCGGACTTCTGCTGCCTCCTGGGCGACGATGACTTCGTGATCGAGGGCGGGCTCCCGTCTTTTCTGGACATCCTGCAGCGAACGCTGCGCGATGCACCCGATGCCACGCTCGTCGTCTTCCGCGGCGCCGAGCCGACGTTCCCCGTGCAGGCCCCGACGCGCGTCGGGCTCGACGTGGTCGCGGCGGAATTCTTCTATCATGTCGGAAACCTGGGACTGGCCGTGGTGCGCATGGCGCACGTGCGGGGTCCGCTTGCTCGCGAGGACTGGGCCTCGCTGCAACGTTTCTGGCCGCAGACGCAGTTGTACTTTCTCGCGATGGCGGAAACCGGGGCCGCATTGCCGGCGCTGGCGGTTCCGGCCAACGTGGTGTGCAGCCCGCTGCATCTCGCGCTGACACGCTACACGGGCCGCTACCTGTGGGACGAAGGTTTCTTCTCATTGTACGAGGTCGCCCTGCAGCTCGCTCCGGCGATGCCATCGTGGTTCATGCCGGTGATCAACGGGCATTACCTCGCGCGTCGCTTTCCCGGCATCGTCGATCAGCTCATCACGAAGTTCGGCACGCAGGATTCGGCGGCGCAGAAGGCCGAGACGCGGGCTGCCATGGAGCACGCACTTCGCGTGTGCTCTGGCGCGATGGATCGCATGGGTGATTCCGGGCCGACGCTGCTCACGGCCATGACGACCGTGCTGTTGCGCTACGCTGCGCCCGATTCCGCGGCGGCACTCCGGGAGCTGCTCGATGCCATGTCGGGTGCGCTCACCACAGCACCGGAGCTTTCGGACGCGAAGTTCACCGAGTCGGAGGCAGATTCGATGGCATTCCAGAGTTCCGTGCTGCGCGCAATCCACGCGTAGTCGGATGGCGCGTCCGGGTCGAGAATCTCGGCCAGCATTCGGATGCGCCGGTCGGGCTCGGGTGTTGCGCCCGTTGCGCGCGTTGCGCCCGTTGCAGCATTCGGGGCACCTGGCACTGTCGGCGCATCCGGCCTGAATGGATCAGCCCACGCCACGACGCTTCGGCCATGCTGTTCTGGCCCGGCGCCGATGGCAAACCTGGCTACGGCGGCCTGCGAATTCACGGCGATCCGGACCGTCGCTCCACGATCCACCTCGAGTTCACACGTCCAGGCAGCGACGCTGCCGTCGCCCGTGCGGTGGAGAGAGGAGCCAAGGACGCGTAGACTGGTGCCTTCGTGGCGAGTCAGTGCTGCGAGGAGCTGAATGCCGTAGAAGCGCAGCGCCGCGCCTCCCTCTTGATGCTCGCGTTTCCACCCGTGCCGGTCGTGCGTGAAGTGGTGCGCCATGAATTGCCAACTGACGCGGCATTGGCCACCCTGCGCGTGCAACAGAGCCGGCAGCGCTGCCGCCCAGGACGTGTAGGCCATGCTGAAGCCGGCACGAACGCCGAGCCCTCGTGCGCGGATTGCATCCAGCAGCGCTGCAGCTTCTCGCGGCGTGGGTGCAATCGGCTTCTCCAGCACGATGCGACGTACTCGGGAGTGCGCTGGCATCGCGTGCACGAGTGCCACCTGGTCCGCAGGCCGGCGCGCTATCACGAGCGTGTCGGCGACCGTGAACAGCTCATGATCCGCCGCGACCCAGTGCACACGCGACTCGAGGTGCTCGAGCTCTGCGCGCTCCCGCACAGTGCCGCGATAGCGTTCAGGCAGCGCCACCTGCACACCGGCGATTCCACAGGCGGCCGGCAGGTAGCCATACAGGCCGAAGCCACCGCCCAGGATGCCGACCGTGTGCACGCGGATCAGCCGCCGGTCGGGGGGATCACGGGAACCATCCGCCCGGCGAATCCCAGGCGGCGCATGTAGCCTTCGATCTCGAGGTGGATATGCCACGCGAAGTTCAGTACCGGCGTGGTGTCCGCCAGGTCGAACTCCGCGTCCGAGATGATCGGAATGCGCGTGCCCGGCACGTAGTGCCCGAGCTTGGGAGAGGCGGCCTGCTCGTAGACGGCCGAGACCTGCGCAGCATCGAGCTGCAACAGTTCGACGATGATCGCGGCGCGGCCCGGAAATGCCTTCGCCCGAATCGGGCCGTGCTCCGCGACGAGCGAGTCGATCGTCGACCGCATGGCGACCCGCCAGTTCGCGACGCGCTCCGCCATCGCCTGCAGGCCGATGCCGAGATGCGATTCGTTCGTGGACACCCCACCGAATACGTCGTCAGCTGCGCCAGCGCCGTCGCGCGACATCACGACCCGAATGTTGCCGCCGTAACGGCTCGGAAACTCGACCCGTGAGAGCTTGCATCCGAGCGACTGCGCCACGAACTCGAACGAACGCCGGCTGTACGTGCGGGGATGCTCGTGATAGAAGGTGTCGAACTGGTTTCGCGCGATGACGGCGCCCAGGTAATGATTCTCGATCACGAGACGCGTGTGCGTGCCCATGAGAGTGCGGAGGGCGCCCAGCACCTCATCGAGCCGCTCGATGTGTGCGAACACATTCGTGAAGGTGATGACGTCGGGCTGCCCGTGCTCGGCCACGAATGCGCGGGCAACGTCGGGGCCGAAATACGCCTGCGTGACCTGATGGCCGCGTGAGTGCGCGTCGAGCGCAGCATCCGTCGGCTCGATGCCGTGCGTGAGCGCGCCACGTTCCGCAAACAGCGACAGCAGGCTGCCGTCATTGCAACCGATGTCCAGCACGCGGAGGCGGGCAACGGCGCCATCATGCTCCTCGATCGATGCGACGAGCTTGCGCATGCCGTCGAGCACGTCTGCGGTGAGCCGCGCGCGGTAGTGATAATCCCGCGGGAAGAGCGCGGCCTTGGGCACCTGATACTTCTGGTGCGCCGTCAGGCATGTCGCGCAGAAGAGGATCTCGATCGGGTACCTCGCACAGGTCCGGCTGTCACCCACCGCCACCAGGTCGTCGCACATCGCATGCAGGCCGAGGTCGATGACCGGCTGCAGGTTCTGCCCGCCGCATACCTCGCAGCTCGTGATCGTACGGAGCGCGACCTCGTCATGCCCGGAGGAATGCAGATCGTCGTCAGCAAGCATGGTACTGGTCATGGGCAGGACACGGCATTGGATGGAATCATGGCCGGCAGGGCGCCGTACGCATGGAGTTGTGCGCGCGTGACATCCCGCATGTCATCGCGGCGCACGTAGGCGCGGTGCCAGTCGGCAGTCCAGCGAATGGCGGCGTCGAGGTCGAGTCGCGGCATCCAGCGGAGGCGCTGGCGCGCCTTCGCGCTGTCCAACGTCAGTACGTGCGTCTCGTGCGGTGAAGCACCCGCGGCGTTGCCGGCGATTGTCGTGCTGGCGGAACTGCCCGCGTCATCGATCGTCCAGCACGCCGTCGGGCCCCACGCGCCACTCAGCCGGTCCGCCACCCAGCGCACCGGCTGCGCGCCATGATCGGCGGGGCCGAAGTTCCACGCCTCACCCCACGACGGCCCATCCTGCACGAGTCGTTCGGCGAGCGCGAGGTATCCGGCAAGCGGATCGAGCACATGCTGCCATGGTCGTATCGCATCCGGGCGACGCAGCACCGCAGGGCGACCGGCGGCGAATGCAGCGAGCAGGTCGGGAACCAGGCGATTCGCTGCCCAGTCGCCACCGCCGATCACGTTGCCCGCGCGCACCGAGGCGAGCGACACACCATGTTCGGCATAGCGAGCCGCCGGGAAGTACGACGCTCGCATCGCGGCGGCCACGAGCTCCGCGCACGCCTTGCTGCTGCTGTACGGGTCGTCACCACCGAGTCGGTCGACTTCGCGATAGCCCCACGTCCACTCGCGGTTGGCGTAGCACTTGTCGGTCGTGACATTCACGACGGCACGCACGCCGGGCGTGGCGCGCACTGCATCGAGCACATGCACCGTGCCCATCACGTTCGTCGCGTAGCTGGCGACCGGGTCGCGGTAGCTCTCGAGCACGAGTGGTTGCGCCGCGAGGTGAAACACGACCTCCGGCGCACACTCGGCCATCACGCTCCGAACCGTCGCGATGTCGCGGATGTCTCCCTCGACCGACGTCATGCCGTCCCCGACACGCGCAAGCGCGAAGAGCGACGGTGACGTCGGCGGCGCCAGTGCGAGTCCGGTGACGTCAGCGCCCAGCCCTTGCAGCCAGAGCGAGAGCCAGCTGCCCTTGAAGCCGGTGTGCCCGGTCACGAGCACACGACGGCCGCGCCAGAACGCCGGCGCCGTCACCACGTTTTCCAGGGCGCACGATCGGACGTCCAGAGCTCCTCGAGCGTCTGCCGGTCGCGCAGCGTGTCCATCGGTTGCCAGAAGCCATCGTGATGGAACGCCGCCAGCTGGCCACTCGAGGCGAGGGCTTCCAGCGGATCACGCTCCCACACCGTCTCGTCGCTGTCGATCAGGTCAAGCACACCGGCATCGCAGACGAAGAAACCACCGTTGATGCGCGCACCGTCACCCTGCGGCTTCTCGCGGAACTGTCGCACGCGCATCGCTTCGCAATCGAGCACGCCGAATCGGCCGGATGGCAGCACGGCGGTCAGTGTCGCCGAGAGGCCGTGCGACTCGTGAAATGCGACGAGCCCCGTGATGTCGACGTCGCTCAGGCCATCACCGTACGTGAAGCAGAACGGCATGTCCGGTTCGAGGTACTCGCGCACACGCCGCAGTCGCCCGCCGGTCATCGTGCTCTCGCCGGTATCCACGAGCGTCACGCGCCACGGTTCTGCCGTGCGAGCGTGCACTTCCATCGTGTTCGCCGCCATGTCGAACGTGACATCGGAGCTGTGCAGGAAGTAGTTCGAGAAATACTCCTTGATCAGGTATCCCTTGTAACCGCAGCAGATGACGAAGTCGCGGATACCGTGCGACGAGTAGTGCTTCATGAGGTGCCACAGGATCGGCCGGCCACCGATTTCGACCATGGGCTTGGGGCGGACGACGGTCTCCTCGGCGAGGCGGGTGCCGAGGCCTCCGGCGAGGATGACGGCCTTCATCCGCAGGGTGGGAGCGGTTGGGGTGCTGGCGCTGTACATCATGCGGGCGGGGAAAGCAGGAAGCGTGCCCGACTATACTAGTGCGTAAGTTGTTTGTACACATATTCTTACGCGGTCAGTGGCCGACGCAGGTGCACTGTGTCGAGGAAGGGATTGCTGCGGGTGGGAAGGAAATGCCGGGGCACACGAGGGCGGCGTTGGGGCGCATAGCCGGATCAACGATGATCGGCTATGAGCGGCAGCTACCTGCACCAGCGCCAGCGGTGAACGGATAGCTGACAGCCATAGCTCTCAGCTCGAGCTGACAGCTGTCAGTTCACTCCTGGCCGCTGGCGCGGTTAGCTGCCACTGGCAGCCGGACTGCGTTGGTCTCGCCAAGCAAAGCGACGCCAACGACCCCACCCACCCAAGTATCCAGGCAAGCGCACATCGATTCCCGATCCTACGCCGCCACCATCTCCCTTTCCAACCCCACCCCCACCAACCCGCTTCTCCTCCCCACGAACCGCTCGCACCACACCACATACGCGAGCAGTCTCCACGCAAGCGTGGCCGCCGTACTATCCGCGGCGGTCCACCCACCCCCCGACTTCGCGCGCACGATCGCCGCGATCTCTGCACCGCGCGCCGACGCCGGTGCGTCCCGCCATGCATCCGTTTCCGTCGCGGCGAGCAGCACCGGTCCGAGCGCGCCATTTGCCCAGCCCACCAGCGGCGACTCGAAGCCCAGTTTGGACTGTCGCGTTCGAATTGCGTCCGGCAGAATGCCGATCAGCGCGTCGCGCAGGATCCGCTTCGTCCACGTGCCGTCAAACTTTGCGCTCGCCGGGAGGCCGAAGGCGTACGTCACGAGCTGCCAGTCGAGAAACGGTGAGCGCACTTCCACGCCGTTCGCCATCGAGCAGCCGTCGAAGTGCCGGAGAATCGTCGGCAGATGCGTTACGTGGAAATCGCGATACATCGCGTCGCCGAGTCCTGCGGCCGGGAGGTTGCGATACCAGGAGTAGCCCGCGAGGAGCTCGTCGCCCCCGTGTCCATCGAGTGTCACGACGACGTCGTTCGCGCGCATCGTGCGGTAGATGTTGTATACCGGCACCGCGGGTGCACCACTCACGTCGTCGAGGGCCCACACACTCGCTGCGAGATCCTCGAGGTCGCGTTCGGGGTCGAACGTCCAGTATGTCGGCGTAGCGCCGGTATGGGCGACAACGGTGTCGGCAAAATGCCGCTCGTCTTCCGGATGCCCCGGGAACGTCGCGATGAAGGTGCGTTGCCAGTCGCTCGCGCATCGCGAAAAATCCGATCCGGGATCGGATCCGCCACCCCGTCGGGCGGCGAGGTGCGCCATGCTGCTGGCGACCGCGCTCGAGTCGAGGCCACCACTCAAGGAGGTGCCGACGCGTACGTCGCTGCGCATGCGCAGTCGCACGGCGTCAAGGAAGAGCGCGCGGAACTGCTCGACCTGTTCCTCGTATCGCTCGGGGACTGCCACGAGGTGATCGCGTGTTTCCCACCACCGGCGAAAGCCGCGCGCACCCTCCGCCGTGACGGTGAGCGAGTGACCGGGCGGCATGCGGTGCACGCCGGCGAGCGCCGTGCTGAGACTCACACCATCGAACGCGACGGGGTTGCCGAAGAACGCCGACACCGCGTCGGTGTTGACGGCGGCGCTGAAGCCAGGCAGTGCGAGAAACGCCTTGATCTCGGACGCGAATGCAACGCGAGACCCGCGCACGTGCACGTACAGCGGCTTCACCCCGAACCGGTCGCGCGACAGGAACAGCGACTGCGTGGCCGGCGACCAGATCGCGAACGCCCACATGCCGTTGAATCGCAGCTGACAATCTTCGGCCCAGCGATGGAACGACGCCGCAACGACTTCCGTGTCGGTGTCCGTACGGAAGCGGTATCCATCGCGCACCAGCTCCGCACGCAACTCGAGGAAGTTGTAGACCTCCCCGTTGAACGTGATGTAGACCGTCGTGCCATCAGGACACGCCACCGCCATCGGACACGCACCGGCCGGGGTCGGGTCGAGGATGGCGAGACGTCGGTGTCCGAGTGCCACAGGACCATCGACGAACGTGCCGCGACCATCCGGGCCCCGGTGCGCCAATGCGTCCGTGAACGCGTCGATGTGATCGGCGCCGTCAGCGTGCCGGTAGTCGAGGATTCCGGTAATGCCGCACATGATCAGCGCACTGGAGAGATCGGAGAGATGCCGGACACGGATGCCGGTGTGGCAGCAGATGCGGACGCGAGTACGGACGCGAGTGCCGATGCCATGTCGGTCACGACATCGGTCCAGCTCCCGGCGCTCCGTTGGCGAAACGTGCGAACGCTCGCGTACCAGCGCGCCTGCGCGAGAGCAGCCGCGCCAGGTTCAGCGTGCGACCGTGCGTGCTCTTCAGCAGCCCAGCGCCAGTCCTGGCCTACGCGAGGCAGCAGCAGCCAGCAGGGTGTGCCGAGCGCACCGGCGAGGTGTGCGACTGCACTGTCCACCGTGATCACGAGGTCGAGCGCGCGGATCGCCGCAGCCGTGGCGGCAAAGTCGTGCAGCGCCGGTGCGTGATCGTGCACGAGGCGCGCCTCGCATACCGACGCGAGATCACGTGCGCGGTCGCCGGTCTGCAGGCTGACCCAGGTCACGCCGGCGGTGCGAAGCAGTGGGGAGAGCGCGCCGAGTCCGCAGGAGCGGTGCATGTCGTTTACATGCGTCGGGCTGCCGGCCCACACGAGACCAACGCGCGGCGACGGAGCAGCGGCCCACCCCGCATCGATCGTGTCACGGCCGGCAACCGCCTGCAGGTACGGGGCGTCATGCAGCATCACGTCCCGGTCGCTGTGCAGCCTCAGGCGATGCGGAAGCCCGGTGAGCGGCACCTGCAGGTCGTGCGCGGGCAGAACATCAGCGAAGCTGATCACACGATCGGCGAGCGTGGAGTGGCGCAATAGCTCCACGAGCGGCGCGGGACACTGCAGCACGACGTGCGCGCCACGTTCCCGCAGCAATGGCAGGTAGCGCACGAACTGCAACGTGTCGCCGAACCCCTGCTCGGCGTGCACCAGCACCGTACGGCCCGCGAGTGACTCTCCCTCCCAACGCGGCTGGGTCCAGCTGCGCCGTCCACCATCCAGCAACGCGGTCCGCTCGCGCCACTCGTACTCCGCCCACCCCTCCGCCCACTGTGCACGCGCGAGCAGCGACACGGCAAGGTTGAAGTGTGCGCCCGCCGAGAGCGGGGACGCATTGGGCAGAGCGGCGATCACGGCGCGAGCCTCGCGCTCCGCATCGGCGTACCGGTCGACGAAGTTGAGCGCAGCGGCAAGGCTCGCGCGCGCGTCGACGTGACCCGGCTGCAGTTGCAGCACGCGCTCATACGCGGAGATCGCCTCATCGGCTCGGCCGGCGATCTGGAGGGCACGGGCCAGCCCATAGCAGACGATGGCCGACTGCGGATCACGCGACACGGCGCGCTTGAGCGGCGCAATGGCGTCGGCACCACGGCCGGCCGCGACTAGTGCGTTGCCCAGGTTGAGCCCGATCGCCGCAGCGTCCGGGTGCTCGCGCGCGAGCGGGCGAAGGATCGCGATGGCGCCCGCACTGTCGCCGCTCTCGAGGCGCAGGACACCGAGCGCGTTGCGCACGCCGGTATGCCGGGCATCGCTGCTGTGCAGCGCTTCGAGTTGTGCGAGCGCACCCGGCGCGTCGCCACTCTGTGCCAGCGCCAGTGCAGCACGAAACGCCGCGTCCGTTGTCGGGCGCGGCGTGCCGGTCGAGCGGCCCTGCGGGGGACGGGACTTCGCGGCGCCGTGCGCCATCACTGCATTCGGACGCCGTCGGGCTGCGGCGGAAGACTGGACAGCTCGACCGGCGTGCGGAGTGTGTACGTATCGTTGCGCGCGACGATCTGCAGGCCGCGCTGTTCGCGCAGGTTGAACACGAGCGGTGCGCGGAAGTTGGCCGTCACCGCGTCGCTGTCCGTCGCCGGCAGCGTGAGCATCACCAGCGCGAAGGCGTCCGCCTCTTCCGTGATACCGAGCGAGTCGCGCTCCACGTCGCCGAGGTCGATCACATAGTCCGGGTCGAGCACGAATGGATCGGCAAGGATGAATGCGATGCCGGGATCGTTCATGGCCTGGAGCCACCAGAGCCCCGCGCGCGCTGCGGGTAGTAGCGCGTACTCCGGATGATCGGGCAGCCCGAACAGCGGCGTGGTGAGTCGCATGCGTGCGTGCAGCGGCATGATCACATCACCGAGCACGTTGGAGGAGATCATCTGCAGATCGGCGACTTCGGCCTGCGGGTCGACTGGTGTCACGAGAGACATGGTGAATCTTCGAGTGGATCGGCGAGGCGGGTGCGCGAGAGAATTCGCGACACCTGGCGCATCACAGGTAGTTGGCGAGGCTCATGCCCAGAATGCGCGATGTCGCCGACATCGCCGCCTGGTACAACGTCTGCTTGCCCACGAGCTCCACCATCGCCTTGTCTACTTCGGTGTCCCGAAGATCCGACCGGTAGGCGACCAGCGAGAGCGACAGCGACTCCAGCGTGCGCTGCGTGTTCTCGACCTGGTTGATGCGTGCGCCCTGCGTGCCGATCAGCGACTGCACGGTGCTGACCGACGCATTGAGCCGGTCCATCGACGTCGTGATACCGGCGACGTCGTTGTTGCCAAGGGCGGTGCTGAGGGCGCGCAGCGATTCCAAGGCGTCGCTGTCGAGGAACACCTGCGTACCATTGTGATTCGGCGTGACGAACTCGCCGTCGTTGATCTCGATGGCGAGGGAGCCGCTCGGGTTCACGGGGGCATTGGCGCTGTCCACCAGCGCTGAGAAGCCATCCGTCGCCGAGGGCGGGCGCCGGAACGGTGCTTCGCTCGAGCGCGTGCCGCCGAACACGTAGTCGTCACCGAACTTCGTGTTGCCGATATTGACGGCGTACGCGATCAGCTGGTCGACTTCCGCCTTCGCGATGAGGCGTGTCTGCGCGTTCCCGGTCGCTGACGCCTGGCCCACGGCCAGCTCGCCCGCTCGGCTCAGTGCTCCGGTGAGCTGGTCGAGTGCGGCTTCTTCGACGCTCGCACGTGCGCTCGCGATATCGGCATTGCGCTGGAACTGCGCGAGCGCCCGCATGGAGCTCGTGGTGCGCACCACTTCGTTCGCGGCGATCGGGTCGTCCGACATCTTCCGGAGTCGCAGGCCCGACGCGATGTCCTCGCGTGCGCGCTCCATGCCCTGCAGGTTCTGCTGCAGGCGGAGCTGGCTGTTCCGGATCATGCTCTGGTTCGTGACGCGCATCGATGACGGGTAGAGGCGAAGGCAGCTTTCCGCGTGTCACGCCTAGAGGGGATTGCAACACGCGGCCGGCACTCGTCTATTTGAGTATCGGTGCGACCGAGCCAGCCTTTAGCGACAGGAAACGGTTAGCTTGCGGCTGGTTTTGCCGGGTGCGCTTGCGAGAGTCTTCGATGCAGGACGCTCTCTGCCCCGGTCGGTCACCATTGGTAGGTCGCCTTTGCCGGGTATCCTGCGGGATATCCCTGATCGGGTGGCTGCGCCGAATCCCCCGCCCTCTCCGCCTGAATGGCCACAATCCTGTATGTCGACGACGAGCCGAATGTCGGCTTGCTCCTCGAGGATACGCTCGGACGCGCTGGTCACACGCCCGTCGGTGCGCGCAGTGTTCCGGAAGCGCTGCAGGTTCTGGAACGTGGAGGCGTGGACCTGATCATCTCGGATTACCGGATGCCGGGTCTGTCGGGGCTGGAGTTCATCCAGCTGCTGACGCGCGAGGGCTACGACATCCCGCTGATCATGCTCACGGGATACGCGACCATCGAGCATGCGGTCGCGTCGATCAAGGCGGGGGCGATCGACTACATCACGAAGCCGGTGCGGCCGCAGCAGCTGGAGCTGGCGGTGGAACAGGCGCTGGAGTTCGTCCGGCTGCGTCGCGAGAACGAGTCGCTGCGCAAGGAAGTGATGCAGTTCCGGAACGAGCGCCAGATCATCGGCGACTCGCCGGCGATTCGCCTGATCATGCAAACCGTTGCGATGGCGGCACCTACGCGCGCGACAGTGCTGCTGCAGGGCGAGTCCGGCACCGGCAAGGAGCTGTTCGCGCGCGCCATTCACGACCAGAGCGACCGCCGCGACAAGCCGTTCATCAAGCTCAATTGCGCGGCGCTGCCCGAAGGACTCGTCGAGAGCGCGCTGTTCGGACATGAGAAGGGCGCATTCACCGGCGCGATCAAGCGGGTGGAAGGCGCGTTCGAGCGCGCGAATCGTGGGACGCTGCTGCTGGACGAAATTTCCGAGATGCGGCTCGACCTGCAGGCCAAGCTGCTGCGCGTGCTGCAGGAGCAGGAGTTCGAGCGCGTCGGCGGAACCTCGCCGATCAAGGTGGACGTGCGGATCGTGGCCACGACCAATCGCGATCTCGCGCAGGAGGCCGACCAGGGCACGTTCCGGCAGGACCTCTACTATAGACTGTCCACGATCCCGGTTCGCATTCCGCCACTGCGTGAGCGGGCGGACGACATCAGTGTGCTCGCCCTGCGCTTCGCCCTGCGCACGGCAGCGGAAATCGGCAAGAAGATCGAGGGACTGTCGCCGGACGCGCTGGACTCGCTGCAACACTACCCGTGGCCGGGCAACGTGCGCGAGTTGCAGCACGTCATCGAGCGCGCGGTGATCCTGACGCCCGACCCGATGATCCAGCCGCACTGCCTCGAGGGGACGCGGTTCGGGCTCGCGCATTCGCTGGGCGCCCCGTCGATTCGCCCGCGCGCGATCGGTGTGACCCCGGCCGGGGTCTCCGGCAACGGCGGTATGCACGCCGTCTCGTCCGGTCCCGCCGGCGCCGTGAACCTGCAGTCGCTCAATGTGGCGGACGCGGAGCGGGTACTCATTCAGCATGCGCTGCAGGCAGCCGACAATAACAGGACGAAGGCGGCGGAGCTGCTGGGCATCAGCGTGCGCACCCTGCGGAACAAGCTGAATGGACCGGGACGCGACGGCGATGGCGAGGAAGAACCGGGTTGAAGTAGCCCTAGATTGGGAGATCAAATCCGGATCGGCCGGAAAGTTCTACCGGCAACAACGGCCTGTGTGGACCGGGAAGAATGTGCCGGTTTCGTGATCTTTCGACAGTTCTGCCGAGTGCGTGCAGAGCCTCGGAGAGGGTAGAATGGCTACCGACAACTATTTGTTAAGCTATTGTATGACAATGACTTGCAAGACCGAATCCGCCTAGCGGACTCGGCTATTCCGTACCGCTGTGCCCGTCTGGCCCAGCCATTGCTTTTTCCGGTGGTGAGAGCGCTCGCGCCCTCTGACCCTCACCCCCGGAGTTCCGATGCTTTTCGGCCTGATCGATCGCGCCAGCACAGCCTCACCACTCAAGTCGGCACTCGACAAGAGTGTCGAGCGGTCGCGTGGCATCGCGGATCGCGTGTCCAAGGCGACGCTGAACAACGGTGACGGATTCGCCCTCGAGTCCAACAAGAGTCAGAGCGGGTCGAACGCCAACCCCGTGAATGTCGAAGAGGAGATGACGTCGCTCGCCGATGAGCAGCTGCGTTTTCTCGCCACGAGTCGCCTGCTCGAGAAGACGTATGCCAGCCTGCGCACCGCGATCCGGGGTGAGCGCTGATGCCTGACATCGGACCGAGCCGCCGCCCCGCCCTGCTGCCGATTCCGGGACAGGGCACGGTGCGCCCGATGTTTCGCTCGCTGGGCATCGCGTCGAGCGGACTGTCCGCGCAGCGCCAGCGCATGGAAACGATCGCGCAGAACATCGCGAACCGCGACGTCACGCGCGGCCCGGACGGCACCCCGTACAAGCGTCAGAGCGTCGTGATGGAATCGGCGACCGCGCAGAACGCGAACTTCGACGCCATCGGGCCGACGGGCGGCATCGCCGGCACGACGAGCAGCACGAGCGTGTTCGGCAGCGCGCCATTCGATGTGCCCGCACTCGAAGACACGTCAAAGAAGCTCGAGGTGCCGGTGCTCCAGATGCTGGGCGGCACCAACGGCAACGTGCCGGGCCCGGGTGGCCAGTACGGCGTGCGTGTCGCGGGCATCGCCGAAGACCAGGGCGAAGGCCGGTTGGCGTACGAGCCAGGCCATCCCGACGCCAACGCAGATGGCTACGTGCGCTACCCCGACATCGATACGACGCAGGAACTCGTGAATCTCCTGGACGCCAAGCGCATCTACGAGGCGAACGCCGCGGTCTTCCAGACGGCCAAGTCGATGCTTCGCGCCGCGCTCGACATATGAACGCAATGCACGACTGACGAACCACTGATGAACCACTCATGAACCACTGAAGGCGTGGCGAGTCCGGGAGCCGGTGTGACCTCCTCCTCCTCCTCTCCGACACATCGGCTCCCGGCTCGCACCCGCTTTCTGTCGCTCTGCTCCTGTTATTCGGCTTCTGCTCTTTCGGCTTCTGCTCCTCGGCCTCTGCCTTTCAGCTTCCGCTTCTCATATGAGCCTCCACGGAATCAACAACGGCGCCCCACTCCCCGGACTCGGCTCGCTCGTGCGGCCCGAGACGGCGCGCACGGCGAACGATCGGAACGCGGGCCAGGGCATCCCGTCGCACGCGACCGATCGCGCTGCCGCGGCGCAGGCCGGTGCGCTCGCGCGTCCCGCGCTCAAGCCGCAGACACCGATCGCCGGACAGGCCGCCGCACAGCACTCCGTGCCGTCGGAAGCACCGGCCGGCACCGACCCGTCGCTCTGGAGTGTGCTCACGACCGAGGAGCGCAACTTCTTCGCGAAGACCGCCGCGATGGGTCCACTCACCTACGGTCGCATCAAGGCCGTGACGAATCCCGTACCGCCCGCTGCACGCGGCGTGCGTCTCGACGTTCGCGCCTGATCCAATCCTGATCCCATGCAGACTCGCCTCGATCTCCTGACACGTGCCCTGCCGGACTTTGCCGGCAAGGACACGGGCGCCATCAAGCTGCCGATCGGCGGTGAAGAAGGCGAGAACAGCTTCGGCTCCACGCTCACGCGCGCCATCAACGAAGTCTCCGATGCACGCGACCGCAGCAGCGATCTCACCACACGCTTCGCGAATGGCGAGAATGTCGAGCTGCACCAGGTGATGGCCGCGAGCGAGGAAGCAGGCATCGCGCTCGACCTGCTGATCGAGCTGCGCAACAAGACCGTGGAAGCGTATCGCTCCATGATCAACATGCAGTCCTGACCTGATGCCTCCCTTCGTGCAGCAGATGTTCGGCCGGATGAGCGGTGGTCGTCAGGCGACGATCATCGCCGTCGGCGTGATCGTGACCGTGCTCGTGCTCGGCGTCTCGCGCTGGGCCACGCAGCCGGTGATGGTGCCGCTCTATTCCGACGTGCCGATCGAGAACGTCTCCAAGATGACCGACAAGCTCGTCGAGACGGCGATCCCGTACGAGTACGACCAGACCGGCTCCACCATTCTCGTCGCGGCCTCCGATCTCGCACGCGCACGCGTCGAACTCGCCCGCGAGTCGATGCCGAACGCCGGCCGTCCTGGCCTCGAGCTGTTCGACAAGCCGTCGTGGGGCATGACGGACTTCACGCAGCGCGTGAACTACCGTCGCGCACTCGAAGGTGAGCTCGAGCGCACGATCGGCAAGATGACCGACATCAAGTCCGTGCAGGTGCACCTCGCTCTCGAGGACGACCAGGTCTTCAAGAAGAACGAGCGCAAGTCGAAGGCGTCGGTGACGCTCTCGATGGCGAATGGCCAGCGCCCCGCGGAGACCACGGTGCGCGGCATCGCGAGCCTCGTCGCCGGAAGCGTCGGCGGTCTTGAGCCCGATCACGTCACCATTGTGGATGAACGCGGCCAGGCCCTGACGACGGAGAGCGAGGGTTCGATCGCCGGCTTGTCGAGCCAGCAGCTCGTCGTGCAGCGGGAAGTCGAGAGCTACATGGAGAAGAAGGCGGACGAGATCCTGTCGAGCCTCGTCGGCAGCGGCAACGCGCGCGTGCAGGTGGCGGCGTCGATCAACTTCGACAAGGTCGAGCGCACGACGCAGGCCGTCGATCCCGACAAGCAGGCGACCAACACGGAGCAGCGTGCCGAGGTGACTCCGGGGTCACCTCAGCAGGGCGCCGGCTACAGCACGGTCGCGACGAGCTACGAGAACACGCGCAGCACCGAGAACTTCAGCGGCGCCATCGGCAACCTGAAGAAGTTGACGGTGGCCGTGCTGGTCGCGGACAAGGTCACGATTCCTCCGACACTGGCCGGTGCAACGACGCCGGCCGCCCCGGTCGTCACCCGCCGTGCACCGCAAGAGATCGCGAACATCGAGACGCTCGTGCGCAACGCACTTGGTGTCGACAGCACGCGCGGCGACATGATCTCGGTCGTGAGCGCGCCGTTCGACATGCCCGTGGCGCAGACCGTTGCCGACACGTTGCCGACCCCGGACCTGATGACGCGCCTCCAGTCGAACCCCAAGCCGATCGTCGCCATCGCCGCGCTGGTCGTGCTGCTGATCGTCGCCGTCGTCACGATGGGCGCGCTCAAGCCGAAGAAGCTCGCCAAGGGCGCGGCCACCGAGGCGCTTCCCGGCGCGACGGGATACGCCGAGCTGCCGTCGTCGGCGTCGATGCAGCAGGCGCTGCAGGTCGCACGCGACAACGCGCGCATGCAGGCCGAGATCGACGAGATCCAGCGACAGGCCGAAGAACAGCGTGTCCTGACCCTGCCACCACCGCCCTCGACTCCAGAGCGCGACCAGGCGATGGCCACCGTAGACCAGCGTCCCGAAGCAGCCCTGCGCGTCGTGCGCGGCTGGCTTCGCACCTGATCACATAGCATCAACTAGAACGCACGCCTGACGATGCCTGCCCTCGCCCGCCTCAACACGAACGATCGCTTTGCCCCTGACCGTCTTTCCGGACGGCAGAAGGTCGCCATTCTCTGCATGGCGATCGGGCCGGAGCATGCCGCCAAGGTGACTGGTGGCCTGAGCCCCGAAGAGGCGGAGATCGTCGCGCTCGAGATGGCGCAGCTCGATCGTGTGCCACCGACCACGGTGGACGTCGTGTTGAGCGAGTGGCTCGAACTCACGCTTGGCGTCGACTCGATCTCGTCGGGTGGCGTCGACTTCGCGCGTGATGTGCTCGAGCGCGCCTTCGGCGCCCCGAAGGCCGGCGCGATCCTCAAGCGCATCCAGGGCCAGCTCGCCGACAGCGACCGTTTCGGCCGCTTGCGTCGCGCCGACCCGCAGCAGCTTGGCAACACCCTGCGTGGTGAGCATCCGCAGACGATCGCGCTCATCCTCGCGCATCTCGATCCGGGCCACGTCGCCGCGATCCTCCGGGAAGTCGATCCGGCGCTCGGCGGTGACGTGATGTATCGCATCGCGCGCATGGAGAAGGTGTCGCCCGAGATGATCTCGCTCGTCGAGCGCGCGATCGGCAACGAAGCCGACCTCGCATTCTCGCAGGGCATGAGCTCCGTCGGTGGCCCGGCAGCCGTCGCCGCGATCCTCAACCTCGTGAGCAGCTCGCTCGAGAAGGAAGTGCTCGACCTGGTGGCCGATCGCGACCAGCATCTCAGCGACCAGATCAAGAACCTCATGTTCGTCTTCGAGGATCTCGGATCACTCGACGACAAGTCGCTGCAGCGCCTGCTGCGCGAGGTCGACGTCAAGCAGCTTGCGCTCGCCCTCAAGGCAGCCAGCCCGGAGCTCAAGAACAAGATCCTGTCAACGATGTCCCAGCGTGCCGTGGCCGGCCTCAAGGAAGAGATGGAGTTCCTCGGCCCCGTCAAGATGCGCGACGTCGAGGCGGCGCAGACCGACATCGTGTCGAAGGTCCGCGCGCTCGAAGAGACTGGCGACATCGTGCTGAGTGCCGGTACCGATGATGTCATCATCTAGGTCATCCTCGTACCGGCCCGAGCAGAAGCCTCTCATGCAAGTGATGAACTGGTCGCTGGACGAATTCGCGATGCCCGACATCTTCCCGATGTCGGAGGAGAGCGAGTCGCCGGCGACGATGGAAACACTGCACGCGGACATGCACGCCACCCTCGCGGAAGAAAGAGGTCGCATCGAGGCCGACGCGTACGCACGCGGTCGCGCTGAAGGCGAGCGCGTGGCACGTGAGCGCGCGACTGGTGAGCTGGCGTCTGCCGTCTCGGCCCTGGAATCTGCGGTCACCGATGTGCAGCTGCATGCCGCACGCTGGACCTCGAACGCCGAAGAGAACATCGCCGCACTCGCCGTGGCCGTCGCACGCCACATCGTGCAGCATGAGGTGACCGTCGCACCGGACACGGTGCGCGCGCTGGTGATGCGTGCGCTGGTCCAGCTCCCGGTCGATGCGCCGATCATCGTGCGCCTGCACCCGGACGACATCGATGCGTGCAGCGCGCTCGTGATGCAGGACAAGGCCGGACGCACGCCCGACATCCGCTGGACGGCCGATGCGCACGTGCTGCGTGGCGGCTGTCTCATCGAAGGGCGCGAACGGATCATCGATGGCCGAATCGACACGGCCCTCGAGCGCGCGTACCGCAGCATCGGAAACATCCAGGCATGACCACGGTCATCGACCTCGACTCGCCCGACTTCATGTGCGCGACGAACGCGATGCTCTCCCGCCTGCGGGAGAGCGATCGCCTTGGCACGTACGGGCGCGTCACGCGCGTCGTCGGCCTCGTGCTGGAAGCGACGGGCCTCGAGGCGGGCCTCGGTGCACTGTGCCGCATCACCAGCCACTCCCGCGACCACTCGGTGCTCGCAGAAGTCGTCGGCTTTCACGAGCGTGGCGTATTGCTCATGCCACTCGGTGAACTCGACGGCCTGCACTCGGGCGCCATCGTCCAGCCGCTCGGACGCACCTTCGGCGTCGACGTCGGTCCCGGCATGCTCGGGCGCGTGCTCAACGGCCTCGGTCACCCGATCGACGGCAAGGGCAAGCTCGACGTCATCGCGCGCGTGCCGCTGTCGGCCGAGCCACCGAACCCGCTGGAGCGCGAGACCATCGACCGCCCGCTCGAGACCGGCGTCCGCGCACTCGACGGGCTGCTCACGATCGGCCGTGGCCAGCGCGTCGGCATCTTTGCCGGTTCCGGCGTGGGCAAGAGCACGATGCTCGGCATGATCGCGCGCCATGCGCAGGCCGACGTGAACGTGATCGCGCTGCTCGGCGAGCGTGGTCGCGAGGTGCGGGACTTCATCGAGAACTCGCTCGGCGAGGAAGGGCTCGCGCGGTCGGTACTCGTCGTAGCGACCGGCGACCAGGCCGCGCTCGTGCGCGCCCGCGGAGCACTCGTGGCAACCGCGATCGCCGAGTACTTCCGCGACCAGGGCAAGCATGTGTTGCTCATGGTGGATTCCGTCACGCGTGTCGCGATGGCGTGGCGCGAGATCGGCCTGGCCACCGGCGAGCCGCCGACCACCAAGGGTTATCCGCCCTCGGTGTTCGCCTCGCTGCCACGGTTGCTCGAGCGTGCCGGCAATGCGGCCAAGGGTGGCATTACCGGCATCTACACCGTGCTGGTCGATGGTGACGACTTCAACGAGCCCGTGGCCGACGCCGCACGGTCGATTCTCGATGGGCACATCGTGCTCACGCGCCGTCTCGCTGGTCAGAACCACTTTCCGGCCATCGACGTGCTCGAGTCGAAGAGCCGGGTACGCGATCACATCGTGAACGACGTCCAGCGTCACGCGGGTAATGCGATGATGCGGCTCGAGGCCGCCTATCGCGAGAAGGAAGACCTGATCATGGTCGGCGCCTACCAGAAGGGCAGCGATCCGTACGTGGACGCCGCGATCGTCTATCGCGAACGCGTCCTGGAATTCCTGCAGCAGCGCCCGGACGAGATCACCCCGTACGGTGATACGTACATGGCACTGGCGCGCATCGCGGAAGCGATCGATGCGGCCGTCACGAGGCGCGCCTGATGTTCCGTTTTCGTCTGCAGCGTGTGCTGGAGCTCCGTGAGGAGAGTGAACAGGCCAAGGCGCGTCTGCTGGCTGCGGCACAGGACGCGGCCGATGCCGCCCGTCGTGAGCAGGAAGCATTGGCCGCGATGCGCGACAGTTCACGTGCCGAACTGCACGCTGCGCATGCCGACGCACCTCGCATCGGGCACCTGCACCAGCTCGGGTTCGTGCTGCAGTCGCTCGACCAGCGCGTCCAGAATGCCGGCGAGGTCGTGCACGCCGCGGACGAAGTGGTCGCAAGTGCGCAGGGAGAGCTGACCGATGCGGCGCGCGACCGGCGTGTGCTCGACCGGTTGAAGGAGCGACACGCCGAATCCTGGCGTGCCGAGGAAGCCCACAAGGACAAGCTGCAGATGGACGAGATCGCGCTGGCCCGCTTCGGCCGCAAGAACGACGGCACCTCACACACATGAAACGCCTGATCCTTCCCTTCGTCGTCGCACTCCTCGCCAGCATCGGCGGTGGATCCGGCTACGCATACATGCACAGCGCTCCGATCGTCGCCGACAGCGCGCACGCCGACAGCACGGCCGCGCACGACTCGAGTGCGGCGGGTGCGAGTCATGGCGTGACATCCGCGGCGGCGCACCCCGATTCGGCAGCGCGCGCGGATTCCGCCGCCGCCGACTCGGCGCACCGTGCCGCACCACTGACGCCCGCCGACAGCATCCGCGCGGTCGAGGCGGCCCGCTTGGCGATCAAGACGGAGGCGGCGGATGCGCATGCGACCGCCAAGCCCGCCACGGACCACGTCGACACGCCGAAGACCGCGCCGGCTGCCGCGCTCAAGCCGGCACCCGTTGCATCGCCAGCGGCATCGCCAGCTCCATCGTCCGCTGCAGCGCCGGCCGCAAAGCCTGCTGCCGGGCCGATCGCGCCGCCCGTTGCCGCACCAGTGTCGTCGGGCCTGCCGGAGCAGCGTCTCGCCAAGATCTTCGGCGCGATGCAGGCCAAGGACGCGGGTCGCGTGCTGGAGCAGATGACGGACGGAGACATTCGCACCGTGCTCGGCATGATGAGCGACAAGCAGGCGGCCGCCATCCTGTCCACGTTCCCCGCGCCGCGCGCGGCGGCCATCACGAAGGGCGCCACGCGCTCACCGGAGCAGAAGCCGTGACCACGATTGCAGACTTTCGCGCAGCGCCTGCGGCGCCAGCCGCGGCACGTCGCCCCGACGCGTCACGCAAGGACGCGGTGCGCGACGACGTGCGCAACGACGAACGCACTGACGAACAGCGCTCGGCGCGGGCCGCCAGCAATGCGCGACAGTTTTCCGCGCTGATGGCGCTGCTGTCGGGCGCTGGCCCGACGGTCCGTGCGGAACTGTTGAAGCAGATGCCCGCTGAAGGCAGCTCGCTGGTCGATCGGTTGCTCGATGGCGCGGGCGAAGAGACCGCAGCGGAGGCCGGCGGAATCGCCGACGAGGGTGCGACCGTCAGCGACGCAATGCGCTATGGGCAGATCATGCGGAGCGAGAACGGTGCGCTGCACGCGAACGACTCACACGAGAGCGCCCAGGGCCGCATCACCAAGGATGCGAGCATGTCGCCCGCCGAGCGGATTCTCGCGCGCATGACGGACCGGCGTGGCGCGAGCGTGGAGCAGCTGCTCGCCATGGGTGATGACCAAGGCGCCGACATTCGCTCTGCGCTCGACAGCATCCTCGACCGCGCAGGCACGGACAGCGGGACGCAGCTCGCCATGCTCGGCAACAGCGGGATCTCGGCGTCGGCGGCGATTGCGGCGGCCAACGCTGCACGGCCGGCAACGGGTGCAGTCACGGAGCCCGTGAACGATCCGAGTGCACTCGCGCCGGAGTTCCGGAGCCGTCTCGAGCGCGTGATCGATCGCATGAAGGCCGAACATGGCCACAACGTGGAGCTGGTGGAAACGACGCGCTCGCAGGAGCGACAGGACTACCTGTTTGCGCAGGGCCGCACGCGACCGGGCCCGGTGGTGACATGGACGCAGGATTCCGCGCACACGCGCGGCGAAGCGGCCGACCTCATCGTCGATGGCAAGTGGAACAACGCCGAGGGGTACGCGCGGCTGCAGCGCATCGCACAGGAGGAAGGGCTTCGCACGCTTGGCGCGCGCGACCCGGGCCATCTCGAGCTTCCGCGCGGACTGCGACAGGACAGCGTGATGGCGGACGCCACGGCGATCGCGGCGCGCAGCGCGCGCCCGACGTCGGACAACCGCTCGCCCGTCGCGAGCGCGGCGACTGCATCCGGTACGGCGGGCGTCGCGGGCGTGGCCGGCGTGGCGGGCGTTGCCGGCGTCGCGCGCGTGGCCGACACCTCGGCGGGCACCGGGTCCGCCATGTCGTTCGCGGCGTCGGCCAGCATGCTGACCCGCAGCGAAGCGTCCCAGCACGGCAACGGGAAGTCCGGGGACAGCAACGGAAAGTCGGACGAGAGCAACGGGCGGAAGCTCGGTCACGGCGCACGTGCCGTGCATGACAACCGCGACGGTGAGGGTACGCCGCCCGCGTTCGGACAGACCGCCGGCCCGAATGGAGGTCTGACTGCCGACATGCCGAAAGTCAGGGCGCCGCAGGCCGCCGCTGGCGCCGAGGCGACGCAGCGTGCGACGGACGCACAGGATCTTCGCGAGAACACGCCGGGCTCGATCTCGCGGCTGACGATGTCGGTCGAGGGCGCGAACGGCAGTGACGAACGCATCACCATCGATCTGCGCGGGAAGACCGTCGGTGCACACATCACCACCGACGCCGCCACGGCTGATGGGCTGCGCGCGCGCACGGCGGAGCTGCAGGATGCGCTGGGCCGGCACGGGCTGGAGACGGACACCGTGCAGATCAGCAACAGCCCGCGTGCGCGTGTCGACGCGAGCGATGTGTCGCGTGCGGCGATCGCCGAGCGTGACGCGCTCAAGCTGGGTGCGGCGCAGCAGGGCGCGAGCAGCGATGGCGCGGCGAACAGTGGCGGGCGTGAACGCGCCGCGGTCAACCGCGACTGGGACAAGCAGGACGATGCGCGCAAGACGCGTGACGAACAGAAGGAGCAGGACGCGCGCCGGCGAGGCCAGCAGCGACACTTCAACGAGGACCCGCGATGATCTCCGCCGTCCGCAATACGTTCTTCGATACACCCGCCGCGATGAACACCACGGCACCCGGTGCAACGGAGGAACCGCCGAAGGGCGACCTCGCGCCGTCGACGCCGCGTTCACTGCCGACGAATCCGTCCGGCATGGGGCGTGACGAGTTCCTCAAGATGCTCGTCGCACAGCTCAAGAATCAGGATCCGCTCAACCCGATGGACGGCAAGGACATGGCCGCGCAGCTCGCGCAGTTCTCGTCCGTGGAGCAGCTGATCAAGATGAACGAGTCGATGGATGCGCAGAAGGGTGCGCAGGCACAAGTCGTGACGGCGCTCGACGCACTCACGAAGACGCAGAACGAGCGCGCCGACGAACTCGCGTCGCTCGTGGAAGGACAGATGGCCATGTCGACCGTCGGCAAGACCGGCGTGACGCCGGGCGACAACGTGTACGTCGACGCATCGGGCCGCGGCAGTGTGCTCGTGGATACCGGCACACGGTCCGGCAACGGCCGTCTCAGCTTCACCGCAGCGGATGGCACCGTTCGCACGGTGGACGTATCACCGATCGGCAAGGGCCAGCAGGCGTTCGACGTTCAGCAGTTGCAGCTCGAGCCACCGCTCGCAAGCGGGAAGTACACGATCAAGTGTGAGGTCGCAACGGATGGCGGCCAGTACCAGAGTGTGAAGACCTACACGACCGGACGGATTACCGGTATGCGCTACGAACAAGGCAACCCCATCCTGATCATCGGCGACGACCTGAGCCTGCCGATGTCGAAGCTCACCCAGATCCGCGGCTGACCGCACCTCGAGGATAATCGCACAATGCTTCGCTCTCTCTACGCCGGTGTGTCCGGCCTGCGCAACAACCAGGTGCGCATGGACGTCATCGGCAACAACATCGCCAACGTCAACACCGTCGCCTTCAAGGCTGGACGCGTGACGTTCAAGGAAGGCTTTGCCCAGCTGCTGCAGGGCGCGAGCCGTCCGCCCGGAGACCAGGGTGGTATCAACCCGGTGCAGATCGGCCTCGGCATGCAGATCGGCTCGATCGACCAGCTGTTCAGCCAGGGCAACATCGAGACGACCGGCCTCAACACCGACCTCGCGATCCAGGGCGATTCGTTCTTCGTCGTGCGCAAGGGCAACCAGAGCTTCTACACGCGCTCCGGCAACTTCCAGATCGACGCGCTCGGCCAGATGGTGTCGCCCACGAACGGTTTCGTGGTGCAGGGCCAGATGTACGAGAACGGCGTGCTGCAGGACGGCATCCAGGACATCCGACTTCCGTTCGGCCAGAAGGTGTCGGCCAAGCCGACGACGGAAGCCGTGCTCGCGGGCAACCTCAATGCATCGGCGCCGACGTTCCAGGGTGACTTCACGGATCCGCTGGTGCGTGCATTGCCGGTGAACGAAGCCGCGTGGACGGAATCGCAGATCACCGTGTTCGACTCGCAGGGTACGAAGCACGACGTAAAGATCCAGATGTGGAAGACGTCGCCGAACACGTGGGACTGGCGCATCGATCCGGTGGCGAGCGCGCTCACGCAGAACTTCCAGACGGACGCCAACTCGCCGCCATCCGATATCGAACTCGCCACGCCGGCTGCCGGCTACGAGATCCTGCCGGAGAACGTGCGCGTGATGAGTACGAGCGGCACCGAGTATTCGAGCCCGGACGACTGGTCGTTCTCGGCGGGCCCGCCATCCGCCGTGCAGTTCACGGCATCGATGCCGTCGAACTCCGAGATCAAGATCGCGTACTTCATGAGCCCCACGGCGCCGGACGCCGGCATCAACGGTGGAACGTTCACGTTCGACCAGGCGGGCGTCATGTCCACCAACATCACCGCGGGACTCGACTTCGCGGTGCCGGGCGCCAACCCGGTGCGCATCAACCTCGCGCTCAAGGGCGGCGTGAACGGCCTCACGCAGTTCGCGTCGACGTCGTCGACCGCCGTGCTGCGCGACCAGAACGGCTACACGTCGGGATCGCTGCAGAACTTCTCGATCGACCGTTTCGGCCTCATCACGGGCTTCTTCACCAACGGCACCACGTCGCCCCTTGGCCGCGTCGTGCTCGGTGACTTCAACAACCCGAGCGGCCTGCTGCGCATCGGCGACAACATGTACCAGGAGTCGGCGAACTCCGGCGGCGCGGTGCTGGGCTTCCCGCTCGAGGGCTCGCAGTCGCAGCTCACGAGTGGCGCGCTCGAAATGTCGAACGTCGACCTGGCGCAGGAGTTCACGAACATGATCGTGGCGCAGCGTGGCTTCCAGGCGAACGGCAAGGTCGTGAGCACGTCGGACGAGATGCTGCAGGAGCTGATGAGCGTGAAGCGGTAAGGCACCGTAACACGTCGTAGCACGCCGGTCGCGCGCCGGTCGCCTCCCGGTCCGAAAGGACGGCGGAGGCGACTCGCCGCACGGCAGACTTTTCCGCCCTTGGCACAGTTTGCCTGTCAGGCGCGGTGCCGCATGAGCAGTGAGACCGGCAGCGCTTGCCGGATTGTTTATCCCAACTCATTGAATGACAATGGTTTAGCAGAGTGCGGTACCCGCCTTACGGCCCCGCTCGTTTGTGGCCCGGTCCCTGCTTTCTACGGTCGCGCTGGCATCACCCGCATGAACGTCGTGCGGCTCGTGCATGACCCTCCCGCGATACCATGGCCGATACCGAAGCTCCAAACCCCGAACAGGAAGCCGAAGCGCCCAAGGGCGGGCTCAAGGCGCGTCTCCCGCTCATCGGCATCATTGCCGTCGGGCTGGCCGTCGGTGGTGGCACCGGTGCCAAGTTCCTCGGCCCCATGGTTGCCGCGAAGATGGGCCGCACGATGGGTGCCCCCCAGGATACGACCAAGCATGCAGGCGCCGACTCCACCGCCGCCGCCGAAGGTGAGGGCAAGGAAGGCGAGGCCGGGGCCGAAGGCAGCGCGCCGTCGGTGTTGCTGCTCGAGAACCTCGTGCTCAACCCCGCGGCGAGTGGTGGCAGCCGTTTCCTGCTCATGTCCGTTGCCATCGAACTGAGCTCCGCAGGCACGGCCGCCGACTTCACCGCGCGTGACGCCGAGCTGCGCGACATCATCCTCACCGCGCTGGGCTCCAAGACAGTCGATCAGCTCACCGACATCTCGCTGCGCGACGGCATGAAGTCCGAATTGCAGTCCGCCATCGCGGTGCGCTTCGGCAAGACGGCCGTCAAGCGCCTCTACTTCCCGCAGTTCGTGGTGCAGTAAGACAGCATGGGCTCCGAGACGCTCTCCCAGAACGACATCGACCGCCTGCTTGGCGGTCGCGCGAATCTCACGCCGCATTCCGCGGCGGCGCTCGACGTGCAGGTGTACGACTGGCGTCGTCCGCATCGCGTGTCGAAGGAGCGGTTGCGGACGCTGGAAGCGATGTACGAGCGTCTTGTCAAGAACCTCGAGGCGTGGCTGATCTCGCGCGTGCGCGGACAGATGGAGATCCGCCTGCAGAGCGTGGAGCAGTTCTCGTTCGGTGAGTTCACGCTCTCGCTCCCGACGCCCTGCTCGTCGTTCGTGTTCGAGATCGCGGGCACCGGGCAGAAGGGCGTCGTCGACTTCGGCCCCGAGTTCTCCTATTACGTGATCGACCGGTTGTTCGGCGGCGAGGGATCGGGTTCGATTTACACCCGCTCGCTGACCCCGATCGAACGCATGGCCGTGCGCTCCATTGCCGACCGCGTGACCGTCCTGCTCCAGGAGATCTGGCAGGACCACGTGCCGATGGAGCTCAACATCACGGCGTTCGAGTCGTCGCCCGAAATCCTGCAGGTCGCGAACCGTGAGGATCCGGTGCTCGTGGCCAACATCGAGATCACCGCCGGCAACGCGACGAGCCTCGTGCTCATCTGCCTGCCCTTCTCGGTGCTCGACAAGTTCTTCACCAGCACGGGGCAGCAGCGCATGGCGCTGCTCACCACGAGCGAGCAGGAACGCGAGAGCACGCGGCAGAAGAGCGAAGCGTCGCTCCGTTCGACCAAGGTGCCGCTGATGGCGCGCCTTCCCGAATTCCAGCTGTCGATGCGCGATCTCGCGGGTCTCGAGGTCGGCACCGTCATCCCCACCGGCATCCCGAAGGACGCACGCGTCATCGTCAGTGCCGGCACGCAGGAACGCTTCATCGGCTACCCCGGCCGCGTGGCCGGCAATCTCGCCGTGCGCGTTCACGATGCGGTGCACAGTGCATCGGTCACCCCAGATTCCCGGACGTCTTCCACATGAACCCCGCTGAAATCGACGCGCTGGTCGCCAGTGCGCAGGCAGCGAAGGCCGCTGGCCAGCCGCTCTCGTCGCTCGCCGACCCGGTGATGACCGACATGTCGGCACCACGCGCCCCGCAGCTCACCGAGTTCGAGCACACGCTCGCGGGCACGACGGAAGTGCCGATCGGCATGCTGCTCGACCTCACGCTGCCGGTCTCGATCGAGCTCGGACGCACGAGCATGACGGTGCAGGAGATCCTGCGCCTCGGTCGCGGCTCCGTCATCCAGCTCGACCGGCTCGCCGGCGAGCCGATCGATATCTACGTCGGCGACCGCCGCTTCGCCGAGGGGGAAGTCGTGGTGCTTGGTGAACACTTCGGTGTGCGCGTCACGCGTATCCTGGCCACCGCAACAGCGTTGAACGCCGCGTGATCATCGCCGGTCTTGGTGTGCTTGCCGCACTCGCCTTCGTGCTCGGACTCGGCGCATTCGCGCTGTGGGGTGTCAAGCGTTTCAGCGGAGGGTCGCTGCTGCGCTCACCGCGCACACGCGTGCCCGTCGAGATCGTGCAGCGTGTGTCCCTTGGTCCCAAGACCGGGCTGGCCGTCGTGCGTGTCGGTGAGAAGGTGATGGCCGTGTCGATCGGAGACGGTGGCATTCGCACCCTGTTCGAGCTCGACGAGGCCGATCGCCAGCGCGTGATCGCGACGAGCACGATTCCCGTGCAGATGACGTCGAGCGCGGAAGCGACGGCACGAATGACCGTAGCGAAGAACCCAGCGCAGGTCTACGCATCACAGGCGCCTGCCCCGGATCGGGAGTTCCTGGCGATTCTCGGGATGTCGCTGCGCAACACCACGCGGCTCGCCGCATTCGTCGGCGCCGTCGTGCTGTCGGGTGCCACGGCATCGGAAGCACGGGCGCAGGGTGAACCACCAGTGCCGCCCGTGCAGCAGCCCCCGGTTGCGCCGCCAGTGCAGGAGCCGGTGCTCGCACCGATTCCGCCGGCCGCGCTGCAGATCTCTGCACCCACCACGAACTCTGCAACGCCGCGCGTCGCCATCCCCGCATCCGCGATCACGGCGCCGCGCACCGCCAATGTACCAGCGCTCGCAGGCCAGCCGCCGCGCACCACCGGCGCCGCGTCGGCAACGCGACCGGCGCGTCCGGGCAACGGCGCCTCCGTGACACGCGGTGGAGCTGCGGCGACACGACCGATGTCCGACATGCGGTTCGACTCCGCCGCGGCGAATGCTGCACTGGCTGCCACACGGAACCCGCGTGCCGTCGCCGCAACGCCGGCACCGATCGGCGCCGACGACGCCATCATGCGCATGATGCCGCAGATGGACGTGAAGCTCGGCGAAACGGAAGACGGCGGACTGCGCCTCAACGGCACGGTCGGCATCGTCGTCATGATGGGGCTGCTCACGCTCCTGCCGACGCTGATGCTCATGATGACCGGCTTCACGCGCATCCTGATCGTCCTGCACTTCCTCAAGCAGGCGATGGGTACGCAGGGCGCGCCACCGGCGCACCTGCTCGCTGGCCTGGCGCTGCTGCTCACCGGCTTCGTCATGGCGCCGACGCTCACGCAGGTGAACCGCGAAGCGGTCACGCCGTGGCTCGACGGGAAGATGACGCAGGTCGAGATGCTCAAGACCGGCGTCAAGCCGATGCGCGAGTTCATGGTACGCCAGACGCGCCAGTCGGACATCAAGACCTTCGTCGAGATGAGCCGCATGCCGCAGCCCGACAGCATCGATGACGTTCCGCTGCACGTGCTGATGTCGGCGTTCGTCGCGAGCGAGCTGCGCACGGCGTTCCAGATCGGGTTCGCGATCTACCTGCCGTTCATCATCATCGACACCGTCGTCGCGTCGGTGCTCATGAGCATGGGCATGTTCATGCTGCCCCCGGCCATGATCTCCCTGCCCTTCAAGCTGCTGCTCTTCGTGCTGGTGGATGGGTGGAGTCTCACCATCCAGAGCCTGGTGCAGAGCTTCAAGTAGAAAGTGTCACCGTTCCGGCAGCGGTAGTTCGCTGCCGGCACGCGCGGGAGTGCAGAATGCCGGTTCTATCACAATTGTAAAGTATTGTCCACCTGTGTCGATAATGTCACATACCCCGGTTCTTGCCGACGCAGGTGTGACGGGTCCTGAAGTGCGCGCGCGCCCGCCCGGCGCTGCGGAGCGGACATGTCGGACAGCAGCGACGTTGGCGAAATCGTCAACGAATTCCTCGTCGAGAGCTACGAAGGACTCGACCAGCTCGACCGCGATCTCGTCGCACTCGAGCAGCAGGGTACGGACGCCGCACTTCTGGGACGCATCTTCCGGTGCGTGCACACGGTCAAGGGCACGTGCGGATTCCTCGGTTTCCAGAAGCTCGAATCCGTCACGCACGTCGGCGAGAACCTGCTCGCGAAGCTTCGCGATGGTGCGCTCGACGTCACGCCGGCCCTGACCAGCGCGCTCCTCGGGCTCGTCGATGCGATCCGCGAGATGCTCGGGTCGATCGAGACCACCGGCGCCGAAGGCGACGCCAACTACGACGCGCTCGTCCTCACGCTCACGCGCATCGCGGACGGACGCGGCTTCGTGACGGCCGACGTACCCGCGATCGGCGCCATCCTCGTGCAGCAGGGTGATGTCGCGCCCGCCGATGTCGCCGCCGCCCTCGACGAACAGCGCGAAGGCAATGCGTCGCGCGTCGGCGAGATTCTCGTCGCACGCGGTGTCACGTCCGCGTCGGCCGTGAGTGAGGCGCTTGAAGTGCAGAACGATGCGTCGGTCGACGCACGCGTGTCGAGTGCCGCCGGCGTCGCCGACGCATCGATTCGCGTCGACGTCTCACTGCTCGACCGGCTCATGACGCTGGTCGGTGAGCTCGTCCTCGCCCGCAACCAGATTCTCCAGAGCTCGGTCGACAGCACGGACCTCGCATTCGCCGGCACCACACAACGGCTCAACCTGATCACCACGGAGCTGCAGGAAGGGGTCATGAAGACCCGCATGCAGCCCATCGGCAATATCTGGAGCAAGTTCCCGCGCGTCGTGCGCGACTTGGCCATCGCCTGCGAGAAGCAGGTAGTCATCGCGATGGAAGGCGCGGAGACGGAGCTCGACAAGACGATCGTCGAGGCCATCAAGGATCCGCTCACGCACATCGTCCGCAACTCGGTGGATCACGGCATCGAGCGCCCCGCCGTGCGCGTCGCCAACGGCAAGTCGCCGGAAGGGCGCCTCTTCCTCCGCGCCTTCCATGAGGGCGGCAAGGTCAACATCGAGATACGCGATGACGGCGGCGGCATCGACGTCACGAAGCTCAAGGCGAAGGCGCTCGAGAAAGGCCTGATCACCGCCGAGGCGGCCGCGAAGCTGAACGATCGTGAAGCACTCAACCTGATTTTCGCACCGGGCCTTTCCACCGCGCGCGCCGTCACCAATGTGTCCGGTCGCGGAGTCGGCATGGACGTCGTGAAGACGAACGTCGAGCAGATCGGCGGCACCGTGGACGTGTCGAGTGTGCTGGGCCAGGGCACGACGCTCCGCATCCGTATTCCGCTCACGCTCGCCATCATTCCCGGCCTGATCGTGACGACGGGCGGTAATCGTTACGCCATTCCGCAGGTGAGCCTGCTGGAGCTCGTGCGACTCGAGGGCGACGAGGCGAAGAAGCGCATCGAGCACATCTACGGGGCCCCGGTCTACCGGCTCCGTGGCAAGCTCCTGCCGCTCATTCACCTCAATCACGTGCTGGGTCTCACCGACGAGCCGTGGAATCTCGACGCCGTCAACATCGTCAACATCGTCGTCCTGCAGGCCGAGGGCACGTCGTTCGGCATGGTTGTCGACACCATCAACGATACCGAAGAAATCGTCGTGAAGCCGCTCGGCAAGCAGCTCAAGAGTGTGCAGGCGTTCGCCGGCGCGACGATCATGGGTGATGGCCGCGTCGCACTCATTCTCGACGTGCTGGGCCTCGCCCACATGCGCGGCATTCTGTCGGCGGCGCAGGAACGCGCCAACGCCGATGGACGCCAGGACGGCCGGGTGGGAGACGTGCAGGATCTCGAGCAGCTGCTGCTCTTCAGCCTCGGCGCCAACCAGCGCGTCGCGTTCCCGCTGTCGGCGATCTCGCGCCTCGAAGAGTTCCCCTCGTCGGCGATCGAACGGACCGGTCGTCATGAAGTCGTGCAGTATCGCGACGAGATCCTTCCGCTCATCCGCCTCGACCAGGTGCTCGACGGCATGGACGGCGGCCCCGCCGACGGTGACACGCTGCGCGTCATCGTCTACGTGCACGGCACCACCGCGATCGGTTTCGTCGTCGACCAGATCCTCGACGTCGTGGAAACCTCCGTGCACCTGACGCAGCAGAAGCGCGGCCGCGCCGTCGCCGGCTCGACCATCGTGCAGGGCAAGGTCACCGACGTGATCGACGTCGACGCCCTCATGGCCATCGTCGACCGCGAGATGCACTCCCAGGAGTTTGCCCATGCATGAGGAACTGCAGTTCTGCACCTTCACCGTCGACGGCCTCTATCTCGGGATCGCCGTGCGGCAGGTGCAGGAAGTCATCCGCTCACTCGAGATGACCGCCGTGCCCCTCGCGCCGGCATCCGTGGAAGGGCTGATCAATCTCCGCGGACAGATCGTCACCGCGATCGACCTGCGCTGCCGGCTCGGCCTGTCTCCCCGACTGCCGGGACAGGAGCCCATGCACGTGGTCGTCCGCACGGACGATGGTGCCGTGAGCTTCATGGTGGACGAGATCGACGATGTCATCGAGGTCACCCCGGACGCCTTCGAGCGCGTGCCGGAGACACTCAACCAGGAAGCTGGTGCCCTCGTGAAGGGCGTGTACAAGCTGGCCGACCGCTTGTTGCTCGTGCTCGATACCACCCGCGCCGTGAACATCGAACACGCGGCGGCCGCATGACCTCACTCCCCTCGCAGCACGCACCCCTTCCAGGAACCCACCCGTGACCCCGACTCTCACTCGCGCTCGCAAGAGCACCACCGCTGCTCCGTCCAAGGCGCGTGCAGCCTCTGTATCCATCGCTGCCGAAGAGTTGCAGGACCTGCGTGGCAAGGTCGACGCGATCTCGCGGGTGCAGGCCGTCATCGAGTTCGCGCTCGACGGCACGATCCTCCACGCCAACGACAACTTCCTCTCGGTGGTCGGCTATTCTCTGTCGGAGATCCAGGGCAAGCATCACCGCATGTTCGTGGAGCCGGCGCTGGCCGCCAGTGCAGAGTACCGGCAGTTCTGGACTGACCTGAACGCCGGCCAGTTCAAGAGCGCGGAGTACAAGCGGCTGGGTGCAGGCGGCAAGGAGATCTGGATCAATGCGTCGTACAATCCGATCTTCGACAGCGCCGGCAAGCCATTCAAGGTGGTCAAGTTCGCGACGGACGTGACGGAGCAGCGGTTGCGCACCGCGAACTTCGAAGGCCAGCTCACGGCGATCGGCAAGGCGCAGGCGGTCATCGAGTTCCGGCTGGACGGCACGATCCTCACGGCGAACGACAACTTCCTGGGCGCCGTCGGGTACACGCTCGCCGAAGTACAGGGCAAGCATCATCGCATGTTCGTCGAGCCCACGACGGCGGAAAGCAGCGAGTACGCGCAGTTCTGGGCGCGCCTCAACAACGGTGAGTTTCAGGCGGCCGAGTACAAGCGCGTCGGCAAGGGCGGCAAGACGATCTGGATCAATGCCTCCTACAACCCGATCTTCGACCTGAACGGCAAGCCGTACAAGGTCGTGAAGTTCGCGACGGATGTCACGGCGCAGAAGTCCCTGCTCCGCGCCGTGAGCGACAGCGCGACGTCGCTCGCCAGCGCCGCGGAAGAGCTGACGTCCGTCAGCGAGAGCATGAGCAGCAACGCCGAAGAGACGAGCGCGCAGGCCGGTGTGGTGTCGGCGGCGTCCGAGCAGGTGAGCCGCAACGTGGCGACGGTCGCGACGGGCACGGAGGAGATGGCGTCGAGCATCCGCGAGATCGCTACGAACGCAGCGGAAGCGAGCCGGGTGGCAACCGACGCGGTGCGGGTTGCCGAGTCGACCAACAGCACGGTGGCGAAGCTGGGCGAGTCGAGCGCGGAGATCGGCAAGGTGATCAAGGTCATCACGTCGATCGCGCAGCAGACCAACCTGCTCGCACTCAACGCGACGATCGAGGCGGCACGCGCCGGTGAGGCGGGCAAGGGCTTCGCGGTCGTGGCGAACGAAGTGAAGGAGCTGGCGAAGGAGACGGCGAAGGCGACCGAGGACATCAGCCAGAAGATCGAGGCGATCCAGGCCGACACGAACGGCGCCGTCACGGCGATCCGCGAGATCGGCGGCATCATCAACCGCATCGCCGACATCCAGACCACGATCGCGAGCGCGGTCGAGGAGCAGACGGCCACGACGAACGAGATGGGACGCAACGTCGGCGAGGCATCGAAGGGATCGTCGGAGATCGCGCAGAACATCATCGGCGTCGCGCAGGCTGCCGTCGACACGTCGCACGGTGCCACCGATTCCCTCCGCGCGGCCGCGGAACTGACGCGCATGGCGTCGGACCTGCAGAGCATGCTGCAGCAGTTCCACTTCTAGGCCTGGACGGGACTGTGCACGCACTGATCGTCGACGACTCGAGAGCGATGCGTACGCTCATCGGTCGCATGATGAACCAGTTGGGATTCGAGACCTCCTTTGCCGGCAACGGCAAGGAGGCGCTCGACCGGCTCCAGGGGGCGGTGCGTCCGGATGTGGCGCTCGTCGACTGGAACATGCCGGAGATGAACGGCTTCGAATTGCTCCAGGCGGTCCGTGGCAGCGCGTCGTTCAACACGATGCCGCTCGTCATGGTCACCTCGGAAACCGAGATGAGCCAGGTGTCGAAGGCGCTCGAGCATGGCGCCAGCGAATACGTCATGAAGCCCTTCACCGCGGACATCCTCCGCGAGAAGCTCGAGCTGCTCGGACTCGTCACGTCCGAGTGATGACGTAATGGCAACAGGCATGGCAGCGCCGATGATCCGTGTGCTCGTGGTGGACGACTCCGTGGTCGTGCGCAAGCTCGTCACGGACGTACTGGAGGCCGACGCCGGAATCACGGTGGCAGGCATCGCGGCGAACGGGAAGATCGCGCTGCAGAAGATCGAGCAGCTGAATCCCGACATCGTGACGCTGGACATCGAGATGCCGGAGATGGATGGTCTCGAAACGATCGTCGAGATTCGCAAACGCTGGCCGACGCTGCCGGTGATCATGTTCAGCACGCTCACGGCGCAAGGCGCGGCGGCGACGCTCGAGGCGCTGGCGCGTGGTGCGACGGACTACGTCACGAAGCCCGCGAACGTCGGCAGCGTGCTGCAGGCGCAGCACCGGGTGCGCGACGATCTCATCCCGCGTATCCACGGGCTGTGCGGCCGGCGCGCGATTCCAACGGCGGCGGCAAGGCCCTCGGGAACGGCGTCCACCGCGCCGGGCACGCCGGTGTCGGCACGACCGGCCGTGGTCGCTCCGAAGAGTGCGTTCGGCGCTCCCGTCCCCGTGGCCAAGGCACCCCGTACCGGCGCACCACTGCCGGTCGAGCTGCTGGCCATCGGGTCGTCGACGGGTGGGCCCAACGCGCTGGTGTCGCTCATTCCGCAGCTGCCGGCCGACCTGGGAGTGCCGGTGGTGATCACGCAGCACATGCCGCCGGTCTTCACCCGCCTGCTCGCCGAACGTCTCGACGGGCTGTCGGGATTGACGGTGCGCGAGGCAACGGACGGTGCGGTCCTCGCGCCGAACGTGGTCTGGCTGGCGCCGGGTGACACCCACATGGCGTTCGCCAAGCGTGGCACGTCCGTGGTGGTCGCGCTCAACAAGGACGCGCCGGAGCACAGCTGCCGTCCCGCGGTCGACGTCATGCTGCGCTCGGCGCATGCAATCTTCGGCGGACGGGTACTCACGGTGATACTCACGGGCATGGGACGCGACGGCACACTCGGCGCAGAGATTCTCAGCCGCAGCGGTGGATCGGTGTTCGCGCAGGACGCCGCGACATCGGTGGTGTGGGGCATGCCGGGCTTCGTTGCCGGTGCCGGCCTCGCCGACCGCATCCTGCCACTAGGCGAGATCGCCGACGCCATCGTGGAGCGGGTCGACGCCGGCCGCGGCACACGCAACAACTCACCCACGAGAGGCGCACGGGGCGCCGCAGCTCGATAGGAATCCCGCATGCCAATGACAGCGCAGACGTTCAACTACTTCCGGGAGCTGGTGCTCTCCCGCTCCGCGATCGTGCTGGAGCCCGGCAAGGAGTATCTCGTCGAGACGCGCCTCGCCCCGCTCGCGCGGACGCACGGATTCGCGACCCTCGACGATCTCGCGACGAGGATGGCGGCGTCGGCGTTCAGCACCATGCACCGGCAGGCCGTCGAGGCCATGACCACGAACGAGACGAGCTTCTACCGCGACATCCATCCCTTCGAATCGCTGCGCAAGCTCGTGCTGCCGGAGATCATCGCGCGCAAGTCGGCGGAGAAGCGGCTGACGTTCTGGTGCGCAGCGTCGTCCACCGGACAGGAGCCGTACAGCGTGGCCATGCTGCTGCGCGAATCGTTCCCGGAGCTGCGCGACTGGAAGGTGGAGTTTCTCGCGACGGATCTCTCGACGGCGGTGCTCGCCCGTGCACGCGAAGGCCGCTACTCGCAGCTCGAGGTGAATCGCGGATTGCCGGCCGCGTTGCTCGTCAAGTACTTCACGAAGGACGGCACAAGCTGGCAGGTGAACGAGAGCATACGAAGCATGGTGGAGTTTCGCGAGCTCAATCTCATCGAGCGCTGGCCGCTGATGAACAAGGTGGACATCGTCTTCATGCGCAATGTCCTCATCTATTTCGACATCGAGACGAAACGCAACATTCTGAAGCAAGTGCGGGGCGTCATGTCACCGCAGGGCTACCTGCTGCTCGGCAGCGCGGAGACGACGATGGCGATCGACGATTCATTCGAGCGCGTACAGAGCGAGCGCGGTGTGACGTACCGGCTCACGACCAAGGCGTCTGCAGCATCCACCGGCACTTCCAGGACCAACCCATGAGCGGACTCGAGACGAGCATCGGCGAGATCGTCGAGACGATCTGGACGAGCGCACTGCAGATGAGCACCACGCCGGACGATCCATTCCTGCTGGAGCGCGAGCAGGGACGCACATTCGCCGGCGTCGTGCAGATCACGGGCGCATGGAACGGCGCGGTCGCGGTGCAGTGCTCGGAGCTGCTTGCACGTCGTGCCACGACCGCGATGATGGGGATGGAAGACGCCGACATCGGGTTGACGGACATCCAGGACACGCTCGGCGAGCTCGCGAACATGACGGGTGGAAACATCAAGGCGCTGATGCCGGAGACATGCGCGATGGGGCTGCCGGTCGTGGTCGAGGGTGGGGATTTCCGGTTGCGCGTGCCGGGGAGCGTGCAGCTGCTGCAGTGTGCGTATAGAGCCGGGGGAGAGCCGTTTTCGGTGACGGTTTTGCAGCGGGCAGGGGCGGCGTAAGGGTTGGGCTGCGCGGGGTGCGGGGTGCTGGGTGAAGGGCTGTTGTCGCTTTGCCTGGCGAGACCAACGCAGATCGGCTGTCAGCGGCAGCTACCCGCGCCAGCTACCAGGAGTGAACCGATAGCGGCCAGCCATAGTTGGGAGCTACAGCTGACAGCGACCAGCACCTGCAGTGGACTGCGGCGGCGGCGCCGGCAGCGTGGGGTTTTGACTCTCGTAGCAGCTAAACCGGGAGGGCCACCATCGCCGTACTCGCATGCACCGCAGTCCAACCTCGGTTCTTCTTCCCTTCTTCCTTGAGGCGTGGCTGGACGCTCCAACTGACCGCTATAGCTGTCAGCTATCCGTTCACCCCTGGCGGCTGGTGCGGGCAGCTGCCGCTGACAGCCGCTCCACGTTGGTTTCGCCAGGCAAAGCGGCGCTTGCCCAAGCTGCGAACGACCGGCCAAGCGACCAGCCGCCATCGGCCGCGATCTCGCGACACGCACCACTACAATCCCGCATCCACCTCCCGCTGCCTCCGCAGCGCCTCCCCCCAATCCACCGTCGGCGCCACGCCCCGGTCATCCAGCTCCAGCGTCGCCATTGCACGCTCCAGCACCGGCGCCCCCAGCTCCAGCGGCAACGCCCGGCCGAACGCGATCTCCGCGCGCCGGCACAACCGCTCTTCCTTCGCCATATCCCGCTCCGGCGCGTAGCCACCGAGCACACGCGTCGTGAATGCATGCACGCGCGCATGCACGCCCTCGTGCAGGATGCTCGACGCCACCGGTGCCGCGGTGATGTCGCGCCGCGCGAGAAACGTCAGCTCCGTGATCACCGTGCGTTCGTCCGGGATGAACGCGCCGCGACATGGGTACCGCTCGATCCGAATCGCGCGGGCATCGCGCTGCAGATGCCGGAATCGGATCGGCTGATACCGCTCGATCAGCGCCAGCGCTTCGTCGAGCCGCGCCAGCACATCCTCGGTTCGGATATCCGGACGGCTGTTGTCGACTTCGACGGGAATACCGCGGACGGTCAGGCGAGCGGCGTCGCCGAGTCCGAAGAGGCGGGATAGAAAGGAGGCCATGACGGATATCATCCGTTCTCTCGAGGGGCACGCAAGGTCCGACAGGCGCATTGGCGTGATTCCGGGTCTTCCATTCCAACCCGCCAAACGACCCGGCATTTCACCGCCAAAACTTTAGCTCGGCCAACTCGGCCTAGCACAAGGGAACGGCAAATCCGCCCCTGCTCCATCGGCACAATGTGCCGCTCGGCACAAACCTGCGCTGTCCACACGCGCTGACCACTGAACGTAATTGTCGGCTGGACAATGACTTACGAATCAGGCTGAAGCCAGCCCCATCTGGTACGACCCCTGCTTTATCCGGGCACAGCGGACACACCCTCGTGTCCGCCACGCTGTCGCCCCGAAGCCCAGAGCCGCTCCCGATGTCTCACCAGATGGTCATCGATCTTTCCCGAGACGCCATCCTCACCGCCCTGATGGTCGCCGCGCCGATGCTCCTCATCGCGCTGGGCGTCGGGCTGGTCGTGAGCATCATCCAGTCCGTCACGCAGATCCAGGAACAGACCCTCACGTTCGTCCCGAAGCTGATCCTCGTCGGCGGTGCCTTCATCGTCGGCCTGCCGTGGCTGCTCCAGATCCTCATCAAGTACACGCAGGGCATCCTCCGCGGCATTCCCGCGATGGTGTCGTGATTCCAGACCTGTTCGCTCCCGGCGTCGCGACGGCACTCGTGCTGACCGCGCTGCGCGTCGGTGGCCTCATGCTCGTTGCGCCCGCATGGTCCGCCAAGACGGTGCCCATGAAGCTGCGCACCGCGCTGATCGTGATCTTCTCCGCGATGCTGGTGCCGAGTGCGACGGCGAGCGCTGATCTCGCGACGCTGGCCATCACACCGGCGACGTTCCTCGCGGAAACCGCGATCGGTTTCGTCATCGGCATGGCTGCGGCCCTCGTCATCGCGGCTGCGGAATTCGCGGGCGAACTGCTTACGCTCAGCATCGGCCTGTCCGGCGCCGCGATCTTCGATCCGATCCACAACACGCAGAGCCCCGTACTCGGCCAGTTCCTGCAGCTGATGGCGCTCGCCATCCTGATGATCGGCGGCGGACACCTCGTCATGCTCGAAGCCGTCGGCGCGAGCTTCCACGCGATGCCGCTTGGCGCACCCGTCGATCTCGGAGCTGGCCTGGGCGCATTCGTGCCGGTGGCGCGCTCGATCTTCGTGACCGGATTGCAGTTCGCGTCACCCGTCGTTGCCGCGGTGCTCGTGATGAACATCGCTCTCGCCGTGCTCGGTCGCGCCGCGCCACAGCTCAACATCATGAGCCTCGCGTTCCCGCTGCAGATCGGCGTCGGCATGATCACGTTCGCCGGCTCCGTCGCTCTCGTGGTGCACGCGATGTTCGACTGGCAGCCCGGCTTCGCCGCATCGCTCGACACGTTCGCGCGCGGCTCGCGCACAACCGTTACCGCACCGGTGCGCTAGGATGTCCGACAGCGACGCCGGAGAAAAGTCAGAAGCGCCCACAGGCAAACGCCTCGAGGACGCGCGCAGCGAAGGCCAGATCGCGAAGAGCCCGGAGATCATGACCGCGGCCTTCCTGATCGGCTCGACGATCACGCTGTCGTTCGCAGGCCCGCCGCTGTGGCGCTTTCTGCTCGACACGATGGGACATGGCCTCGCCACGGCGTCCAACCTGGAGTACGCCGGTGCTTCGGCGATTCCGTGGCTGCAGACGCTTGGCTTCCGCACACTGGTCGCCGTCATCGGCCTCGTCGGCGCGATGGCCGTCATCGCGATTGCCGTGCAGGCTGCACAGACGGGCGGCATCATCAGCGCGAAGCCGATGATGCCCAAGTTCGCGCGCATCAACCCGCTCGCAAATGCCGGCCGCATTCTTGGCAAGCAGTCGTTCGTGGAGCTCGCGAAGTCGCTGCTCAAGCTGTCCATCGTCAGCTGGGCCGTGTACGCCACCCTGAGCGACGCATGGCCGGACATCCAGGGGCTCGCCCTGCAGAATCCGTACGCGCTCATGGACATCGTGCGCCGCTACGGCATCGGCCTGCTGCGCAACGCGGGCATGATGTTCATCGTGCTCGCCGGCTGCGACTACGCCTGGCAGCGCTACAGCACGATGGAAAAGCTCAAGATGACCAAGCAGGCGGTCAAGGAAGAGCACAAGGCGCAGGAGGGTGACCCGGAAGTGAAGGGACGCCGCCGCTCCATCGGCCGTGAACGCATCCGCCGCCAGATGTTCGCCGCGGTGCCGAAGGCCGACGTCGTCATCGTCAATCCCGTGCACATCGCTATCGCCATCAAGTACGACCCCGCAGTCGCGCCCGCGCCGTACGTCGTCGCGATCGGGCAGCGCAAGATTGCGCTCCGCATCAAGGAACTCGCGTTTCAGCATGGCGTGCCGGTGATCGAGAACAAGCCGCTCGCCCGTGCTCTCATCGTCAGCGCTCGCATCGGTACCGTGATCCCCGTCGAGATGTATCTCGCCGTGGCGGAAGTGCTCGCCTTCGTCATGCGTCAGCGCCAGCGCTATGGCATGGCGTGGCGCGGCACGGCGGCCGCATGAGGAACTCATGACGAGTGCCGCCATTCCGCTGCCGTTCGAGACGGCCGCCGGCAACAAGCGCGCGGAAATCGCCAGCGCGATCGCCGTCGTCCTGGTCATTGCGCTCATCGTCGTACCGCTGCCGCCGCTGCTGCTCGATCTCTGCCTCGCGGCGAGCATCGGGCTGTCGCTCGTCGTGCTGCTCGTGGCGCTCTACACCACGAACCCGCTCGACTTCAGCAGCTTCCCGGCCCTGCTCCTCCTGCTCACGCTGTTCCGCATCGGACTGAACGTGTCCTCGACACGCCTCATCCTGACGCATGGCCACGCAGGCAAGGTCATCGAGGCCTTCGGACAGTTCGTCATCGGCGGCAACTACGCCGTCGGTGTCGTGATCTTCCTGCTGCTGATCGGCATCAACTTCATCGTCATCACGAAGGGCGCGGGCCGCATCGCCGAAGTCGGCGCGCGCTTCACGCTCGACGCCATGCCCGGCAAGCAGATGGCGATCGACGCCGACCTGTCCGCGGGCCTGATCGACGAGAAGGAAGCGCGCATCCGTCGCGACGAGATCTCGCGCACTGCCGACTTCTATGGCGCAATGGACGGCGCATCGAAGTACGTGAAGGGCGACGCCGTGCTCGGCATCCTCGTCGTCATCGTCAACGTGCTCGGTGGCATCTTCATCGGCGTCATCCAGCGCGGCATGCCGATCGGCAAGGCCGCCAGCACCTACACGATCCTCACGGTCGGCGACGGCCTCGTCTCGCAGGTCCCGGCGCTCATCATCAGCACCGCTGCCGGTCTCATGGTGACGAACGCCACGGGCACCGATCGCATGGGCGTGGTGATCAGCCGTCAGCTCGGCATGCATCCGCGCGCCATGTGGATCACCTCCGGGGTGCTCGCATCGTTCGCCCTGGTACCGGGCCTGCCGATCCTTCCGTTCCTCGCACTCGCCGGCGGCGTCGCGGTCATCGCGCGCAACTCCGGCAAGCGTGAGGTCCAGCGCATGGAGCTCGCGCAGATCTCGAGCGCGCCGGTCGAGGAAGCGCCGGAGCCGTCGGATCCGATGCGCGACCTGCTGCAGATCGACCCGATCGAGCTCGAAGTCGGCTACGCACTGATTCCGCTCGTGGACGAAGGCCAGGGCGGCGACCTCCTCGAACGTATCTCGCTGCTGCGCAAGCAGGCCGCGCTCGAGCTGGGCATCCTCGTTCCGCCCATTCGCATTCGCGACGATATCCGCCTCCCGGCGAACGAGTACCTCATCAAGCTGCGCGGCTCTGAAGTCGCACGCGCCGAAGTGCTTCCCCGTTTCCTCATGGCGCTGAACACGGGCGGCGTGGTGGCCGAGATCGACGGGATGGAAACCGTCGATCCGTCCTTCGGCATGGCGGCGCGCTGGATCGCCGGAAGCCGTCGTACGGAAGCCGAAGCGCTTGGTTACGTCGTCGTCGAACCGTCGACTGTCGTCGCGACGCACCTGCTGGAAACGCTCAAGATGAGCGCCGCCGACCTGCTCGGCCGCCAGGAAGTGCAGGAGATGGTCGAGCAGCTCAAGAAGACGCATCCCGCGCTGGTCGAGGAGATCATCCCCGGCAAGGTGTCGCTCAGCGTGCTGCATCGCGTGCTGCAGCGCCTTCTCCGCGAGCGTGTGCCGATTCGCGACCTCGTCACGATTCTCGAAGCGGTGGGCGACGGCGCGGACCAGACGAAGGATCCGGAGGCACTCACGGAAATCGTGCGTCGCTCGCTGGTGAACGTGATCGCGCGTCTCTTCGCCGACCAGTCGGGCGTCGTCCGCGGCATCACGATCGGCGGACGCCTCGAGAGTGCGTTGGTCGGTCTCTTCTCGCCGCGCACCGCCGTCAGCAACGCGCCGGTGCTCACCCCGGAGTCGCTCGCCGGCATGCTGCGCGACCTGAATCATCTCGCGACCACGTATGCGGTCGACGGACGTCCATTGCCGCTCATCACGCCGCCGTCGCTGCGCATTGGCGTGCGCCGCCTCATCGAGCCGGTGCTTCCGAGCCTGCCGATCGTATCACTCGCCGAACTGCCGCCCGCCATCACGCTGAGCAGCGTCGCCACCTGGGAAATGCCGCATGGGTCCTGAACGCTTTCGCGGTGCCGACCTGTCGCACGTTGCCGAGCGCGCACGCCGCTCGCTGGGCGACGACGTGATGATCCTGCACACGCGTACGGTGCGCGACGGTGGTGTGCCGCTCGTGGAAGTGCTCGCGGCACCGTCGTCGACCATCGACCGCCTGCGTGCTCGTCTCGAGGCCGAGCCGTTCCGGCCCGGCATGCGCGCCGCTGACGGGTCGCCGTATCGCATTGCACTCGTCGGCCCGACCGGTGCCGGCAAGACCACGACGGCCGCCAAGCTCGCCGTCAAGCGTGGCATGTTCGGCGCGGCACGCCCGGGATTGCTCACGATCGACACGTACCGCGTCGGTGGCATGGAGCAGCTGTCCACGTACGCCGAGCTTGCAGACGTTCCGTTCGAAGTCGTGTACGACGCGAGTGAAGTGCCCGCGGCGATGAAGCGTCTCGCGAGCTGCGACGTCATCATCATCGACACGCCGGGCCGCAGTCCTGCGTCGGCAGAGCTCACCGAGCGGTGGCGCACGCTGCTCGACGCGATCGCACCGCACGAAACGCATCTGGTGCTGCCCGCGTCGCTGCGTCCCGACCTCGCACTCGATGTCGGCCGCGCCTACTGCGGAACGCGCGCGCATCGTGGTGCGACGCACCTGCTGCTCTCCAAGCTGGACGAGGTTCCGCGCGAGACCGGCATCGCCGACCTGGCGATGTCGCTCGAGCTGCCCGTGCGCTGGACGACGGATGGCCAGGACGTGCCGACGGATCTCAAGCCGGGCGTGCCGCGCATTCTGCGCGCCTACGGACTGACGGTCGACACCGAATCCGATTGGGCGCCCGCGTGATCTCACGCTACGCCTCGCAGTTCTCCGCCTCGAATGCGGGCACGAACGCCTCCGGCGGCACCATGACCGCGTCGTATGGCGGGAGTGACGATCGCGGTCCGGCGACCCTGCTCGTGGCCAGCGGTCGCGGCGGCAGCGGAACCACGCTCGTCTCCGCACTGCTCGCCGTCTGTGCAGCGGGCGACGGCTATCGCGTGCTGCTGGTGGACGCGGATGATTTCGTCGGGCCGCTCGCGATGATGCTTGGCGTGCAGCCCGTGGCAGGCTGGCAGGATCTGCGCGGCGGTCGCGTGAATGCCGCTGCGGTTGCAACGCCGGTGAGCACGACGCTCACCCTGGTCGCCGGTGGTGCCGCACGTGTCGGTGCAGCAGAACCCGGTGTGATCAACGCTGCCGAGCGTCGCGCGTGCATGCGGCGGCTGAGCGCGCTGACCGAGAGCGCCGATCTCGTCGTGATCGATTGCGGTTCGCGGCTCGACACCATTCTCGGCGCCGTGACACCACATGCGGATGAACGTCTTGTTGCAGTGACCGCGGGCAGTGATCCGGTGGCGATGGCTGCCACGTTCGCGCTGTGCAAGGCCGTGCATGCCCGCCACGGCGCGCTCCCGATGGATGTACTGGTCAATCGACACCAGCCCGACGACGCCGTCCGCTGCTTCGATGCCATTGATGCCGGTGTGCGCCAGTTCCTCGGAACGACGACGCGCCTCGCCGGTGCAGTTCCCTCCGACTCCACGCTCGATGCCGCACTGCGCGCCGGGATGCCCTTCCCCGACGCCGCCGCCGGCTCACCCGCAGCGACCGCCTGTCACGATGCCGTGACGCGCGTGCTGGCCGGGATCTCACCTCTCAGGCCAGGCAACTGAACATGTCTCTCGTGCTCTCCACAGGATCCGCGTCCATGAATACCCAGCTCTGGCAGTCGTACCACGCGGGCAACGATACGGCTCGTGACCGTCTGCTCGAGGAGCATCTGGGCCTCGTGCATCACGTCGCACGGCAGGTCTCGCGCACGCTGTCCGTGCGCACGGACTTCGATGAGCTGGTGAGCGCCGGCACCATCGGCCTCATGAGCGCGCTCGAAGGTTTCGACGCCGAGCGCGGTCTCGCGTTCAGCACGTTCGCAGCCCCGCGCATCCGTGGTGCGATTCTCGACGAGCTCCGCCGCCAGGACCATGTGCCGCGTTCCATCCGCCGCAAGACGCGCGACATCTCGGCCGCCCGCGAGACGTACATGCGTGCCAATGGCATTGCGCCGGACGATCGTCAGCTCGCCGAACAGATGGGTGTGGACATGCCGACGCTCTGGCGCTGGCAGGCCGACGTCGAAGGTGCGCATCACATCCCGATCGATCGCGCACCGGGTGAGCGCGAGAACACGGCACCCGCGCCGGTGGAGACGCTCGCCAGCAGCGAGGAGTCCGAGGTCGAGGATGCCTTGACGCATGAGCAGGAAGTGTCGCACCTGCGCGACGCGATCCTCCGCCTCAAGGATCAGGAGCGTGTGGTGTTGTCGCTCTACTACTTCGAGGAGCTCAAGCTGCACGAGATCGCGAAGGTGCTCGAGCTCACGGAGTCGCGCGTGTCGCAGATCCGCTCGAAGGCGCTCGGCAAGCTGCGCGTCGATCTCAAGCCGTTGCGGGATCGCGTCGCATGAAGAGGCTCGCGGGAATCATCGCGCTGGTCGTGGGCGTGACGACAGTCGGACTGGGCGCGGGTGCGCTGTTCGTCTCGCCGATGGCGACGACGTTGCCATGGCTTCGCCCCGCGGCGCAGGGATTTGCGGTGATGGCCGTGCTGGGCGCGCTCGCGGTGTGGCTCATGCCGACCCGGACTCCCGCGAGGAAATCCACCACCGTGGCCATGCCGTCGTTTTCGATGGGTCGCGTCGACCGCAGTGCTCGCGGCATCGCGGCACTCGCCGAGGCGGGAACGGCGCTCACGGATATCGCGCGCCGTACCGGTCTCCCGGTGGACGCCGTCTCGATGCTCCTGTCGATCTCCGGCAACCGCGCGGCAGGGTGACGCTACGTCGCCGGCTTTTCCCCGACGACCTGCCCGAAATACTCGATCGTGCGTTGCAGGCCTTCGCGTAGCGGCACGACTGGTTCCCACCCGAGCATCTCACGCGCGCGCGTGATATCGGGCTGCCGCACCTTGGGGTCATCCACCGGCAGGTCGTGGTACACGATCTTCGCCTTCGTCCCGGTAAGCTCCACCACCATCTCGGCGAGCTGCTTCACCGTGAACTCCACCGGGTTGCCGATGTTGGTTGGGTTCGAGTCACCGCGCATGAACAGGCGGTAGATCCCTTCGACCTCGTCGTCCACGTAGCAGAAGCTGCGCGTCTGCGAACCGTCGCCGTAGATCGTGATCGGTTCGCCGCGCAATGCCTGGACGATGAAGTTGGAGACGACGCGCCCGTCGTTCGGGCGCATGCGCGGGCCGTACGTGTTGAAGATCCGTACGATGCGCGTGTCGAGCCCATGTTCGCGGTGATACGCCATGGTGATGGCCTCGGCGAACCGTTTTGCCTCGTCGTAGACACTGCGGGGGCCAACCGGATTGACATTGCCCCAGTAGCTCTCCGGTTGCGGGTGCACCAAGGGGTCGCCGTACACCTCGGACGTCGACGCGATGAAGAATCGCGCGCCCTTGGCCTTCGCGACGCCGAGCGCGTTGTGCGTGCCAAGTGAGCCGACCTTCAACGTCGCGATCGGGTGCTCGAGATAGTCGATCGGACTTGCCGGAGACGCGAGGTGCAGCACGCCCTGGAGCGGCCCATCGACGTCGATGTGCTCCGACACGTCCTGGCGGACGAAGCTGTAGCCGGGATTCCCCGTCAGGTGCGCAATGTTGTCCAGGCTTCCCGTGATGAGATTGTCCATGCCCACGACTTCATGGCCGTCGCGAAGGAAGCGGTCCGTGAGATGTGAGGCGAGGAAGCCGGCTCCGCCGGTGATGAGCACTCTCATGTCTGTGGCCTGCCGATCGAGTGGTAGGTGAATCCGAGTGCCCGCATTTTCGACGGGTCGTAGAGGTTGCGCCCGTCCACCACGATCGGCCGCGCGAGCGTGGCCCGGATGCGCTTGAAATCCGGGTGGCGATATTCCATCCAGTCGGTGACGATTGCGAGCGCGTCCGAGCGTTCCAGTGCAGCATAGCTCGTTGCGGCGAACTCGATGCGATCGCGGAGCAGCGCCCGCGCGTGCGGCATCGCCACGGGATCGTGCGCCACGACCGACGCTCCCGCGTCGAGAAGCGAGTCGATGAGCGACAGCGCTGGCGACTCGCGGAGATCGTCCGTCTGCGGCTTGAACGACAGGCCCCACACCGCGACCCGCGCGCCGCGCAGTTCGGCGCCGAGCGCGCGTTCGAGCCGTCGGAACATGAGCGTCTTCTGCGCATCATTCGCCCGTTTCACGGCATTCACGACATGCAGCGGGCTGTCGTGGACGCCCGCGGTGCGGAGCAGCGCATCCACATCCTTCGGGAAGCAGGAGCCGCCGTACCCCGGCCCCGGAAACAGAAAGGCAGCGCCGATCCGCGTGTCGCTGCCCATGCCGCGCCGCACGTTGTCCACGTTCGCTCCCACCTTCTCGCAGAGCAGCGCGATCTCGTTCATGAACGAGATGCGCGTCGCGAGCATCGCATTCGCGGCGTACTTGGTGAGCTCGGCCGACGCGATGTCCATGAAGAGGATTGGCTTGCCCGTGCGCACGAACGGCGCGTACAGCTCCGCGAGCACGCTGCGCGCAAAGTCGCTCTCAACGCCAAGGACGACGCGGTCGGGCCGCATGAAATCCTCGACGGCATCGCCTTCCTTCAGGAATTCGGGATTGCTGCACACATGAAACGGGACGCGTGCATGCAGGGCCAGCACGTCGGCGACCTGCGCCGCGGTTCCCACCGGCACCGTCGATTTGGTGACGATGACTGCCTCGCGTCCGAGATTCGTCGCCACTGTTTCGGCTGCAGCGAGCACATGACGCAGGTCGGCCGAGCCATCTTCGCCAGCCGGGGTGCCGACCGCGATGAACACCACATCCGCGGAATGCGCGGCGGCGGCGACGTCGGTGCTGAACGTGAGGCGCTTCTGGTCCCGATTGCGCCGGACCAGCTCCTCGAGGCCTGGCTCGTAGAACGGAAGGATCGCGGCCTGGAGATCGGCGATCTTGCTGGCGTCGATGTCGGCGCAGACGACGTCATTGCCGGTTTCGGCCAGACAAGCGCCCACGACGAGCCCTACATACCCGGTGCCGATCACGAGGATGTTCATTCAGCTACCGAAGGAGCTGGAGCGGCGGCGATCATGCTCGCCACATGGATCGTGACTGGATTGGGCGGTCTCATTGCAGACGCAGGACTTTGCAAAGGCAGGACCACCCGAGGGCGAATCTCGCCGTCCCGTTCATGAAGCAGGTCCACACTCGGTTGCCGAGTTCGTCGATTTTCGCGGCAACTCCGGCCGCCGACGGCATGAATTGCCGTCCACGGAGCTGACGGACGGCCGGCATATCCTGCCGGAGTGTACTGCCAAGTGACTGCAAAACAACGAGTTACAGTGACATCGAACGGCCGGGCCCGTATGGCCCGGCCGTTGCTTTTGGAGTGGGCATCGCAGCACACCCATTCCCCGAGTTCAGATGCCCGATCCGGTTCGCCCCAACGGAATGTCCAGCGCCGCCGCCGCGCTCCAGATGCTGGAGCGCCGGCAGCAGGTGCTCTCCAACAACCTGGCCAACGCGAGCACCCGTGGCTTCAAGGGCGAGGCCGTGTTCACGCGCATGATGGACAACGCGCTCGCGGCCACGGACACCGCGCTCGATCTCACGCCCGGCACGCTCACCGAATCGCGCAACCCGCTCGACCTCGCGATCGAGGGTAACGGGTTCTTCGTGACGAACACCGCGGCCGGCGAGCGCCTCGTGCGTGGCGGAAGCTTCCACCTGAGTCCCGACCGCGCACTCATCAACGATCAGGGCGACACGGTGCTCGGCGACGAAGGGCCGGTGGTCCTGCCGGCGGGCATGGTGGAGATCGATGCCACGGGCCTCATCAAGGTCGACGGCAAGCCGGTGCAGCGTCTCCGCATGGAGAGCGTCGCCGATGGAGCACGACTCCAGCACGAGGGCGGCACGCGCTTCGTGCCGGACGCGTCACGACAGGCCATGGCGCCGCAGGAACGTCGCGTACGGCAGGGCTTCGTCGAGGAGTCCAACGTGAACACGATGTCCGCCATGACCGCCATGATCGATGTGATGCATCGCTACGGCGCCGCACAGAAGACGCTCTCCACGCTCGATGACACGCGCGGTATCGCGGTCAACGAGCTCGCCAAGCCTGTCTGAACCGAGGAATAGCCACACATGGATCCAGCACTCCGCGCCGCCGCAACCGGCATGATGGCGCAGCAGACTCGCACCGAAGTGATCGCCAATAACCTGGCGAACGTGAACACCCCGGGCTTCAAGCGCAGCCGCGCACACTTCGAAGACCTGCTCTACCAGACCGTCCAGGGCCAGCAGATCCTGGGCGATCCCGACTCGCAGACGGCACCCGCCATTCAGGTGGGTCGCGGTACGCGGCTCGCCGGCGTGCAGCGCATGCACGAGCAGGGGCCGCTCGAGCAGACGAACCGCAATCTCGACGTCGCGATCGAAGGCGAGGGCTTCTTCCAGATCGGCAAGCCGAATGGCGAGACCGTGTACTCGCGTGACGGCAGCTTTCAGATCAGCGATCAGGGCATGCTGGTCACGAGTGGTGGCTACGCGCTGCAGCCGCCGATTCGCGTGCCGCAGGACGCATCGGAGCTCGTCATCTCGAACACCGGCATCGTGACCGTGCGGCGCGGGCAGGACATCCAGCCCACCGAGATCGGCCGCGTCGAACTCGCGCGCTTCGCCAATCCCTCGGGCCTCTATTCGCTCGGCGAGAACCTGTTCGCGGCGACCGCCGCATCAGGGCAGGCCGTCTCCGGCTACCCGAGCGACGAAGGCATGGGGCGCCTGCAGCAGGGCAGCCTCGAAGGCAGCAACGTCGAGATCGTGCAGGAGATGGTGGAGATGATCACGGCGATGCGTGCCTACGAGATCAACAGCAAGGCGATCAAGCAGTCCGACGAGATGGGCCAGATGGCCAACAACATCACGCGATAAGCACGATGATGAGGCGCTCCGTCACACTCACGCTGTCCGCGCTCGTCGTCTTGTTCGCATCGAAGGCCGGTGCGCAGGATGCGCACGCGGTGAGCGTGCCGCGCGGCTACGTGCGCCTGTCGCTTCCGGTAGCCACTCGCGATCTCGCGCGCGGCGACACGGTAGGCGCAGCGGACTTCACGCTGCGCGACACGACGATGGTGTGGCGGTGGAACGGCGTCTCTCCGGACACGACGCGCGCGATTACGGGGTGGGTGACGCGACGCGCAATCGTCGCCGGCGAGGTGCTGCGCGCTCCGGCCGTGATGGCACCACCGCTCGTGACGAGCGGTGCCACCGTGACGGTAGTCTACCAGGATGGCCCCGTGCGCCTGACGCTCACGGGTGTCGCCATGAACACCGCGCCACTTGGCGCTGCAGTCGGGGTGCGAATCGATCGCACCCGCCGGCTCGACGGTATCGCCGTCGCGCCGAACACCGTTCGTCTTCGCTGAGACCGACCATGCGTTCCTCGAAACCATCGCCCCTGTCCTCGCTGCACGTGCCGATGCTGGCCGGCACGATGCTCCTTGCCAGCGTCGCCGCGCTGTCGTCACCGCTCGCGGCCCAGGCGGCTGCCCCGCGCACGCCGGCCGTACCCGCCGCAAACGCCGCGGGCACACCAGTCGGCACCCCGGCTACGGCACAACCTGCGGCACCAGCCGTCGCGCCGCGCCAGTCCTGGACTGCCGACCGCCGCAACTTCGTCGTGGGCGACATCGTCACGGTGCTCATCGACGACTACACGATCAGCACCGCGGTTAAGGAGAACATCGCGTCGGATCAGCGGACGCGTGGACTCGGACTCGATGCGCAGTTGCCCTCGAGCAGCAAGCGCGTCGGCCTCGACACGCGGAACACCGCGACGCAGCAGCAGCGCGGCAGCGCGCGCCGGGAGAATCGCTTCCAGAACGAGATGAGTGTGCGGGTCGTCGCCGTCGGCGCGAACGGCCTGCTGCAGGTGAAGGGCACGAAGAAGATCGACGTCGACAAGGCCAAGCAGGACATCGAGTTCTCGGGTTGGGTTCGCGCACAGGACATCTCGGCGCAGAACTACGTCGAATCGAATCGTGTCGCGGACGTGAGCATCGGCTACGCATCCCCGGGTAACCTGGCCAAGCCCAAGCAGGGCATGCTCTCCAAGGTGCTCGGAGCGATCTGGCCATGACCGGCTCCCTCATGCTGCGCCGCGTCTCGCGGATCACGCTGCTCGCGTCTGCACTGTTGCTGCTGCCGACGCTCGCGGGTGCGCAGGCCGACGTGAAGATCCGCGACCTCACGAATCCCGAAGGCGCGATGCCGATGCGGCTGGTCGGCTACGGGCTCGTGGTCGGCCTGGACGGCACGGGTGACCGCGCCAACGGCGGACAGACGGGTGGGCAGACGGTGCAGAGCGTCGTCAACATTCTCCGTCGCTTCAACATCGAGGTGCCGGCCGACCTCATTCGCATGCGCAACGTGGCGGCCGTGCTGGTCACGGCCGAAGTCTCGCCGTTCCTGCGCTCCGGTGGACGGTTCGAAGTGCACGTGTCATCGATAGGCGACGCCCGCTCGCTGCGTGGCGGTGTGCTCTACATGACGCCGCTCGTCGGCGACCCAACGGGCCCCGCACTCGCGACGGCACAGGGTACGGTGCTGGTGAGCGAAGGTGGTTCCCTCACCCGCTACGCCCCCACGATCGAGACCTCGGCACGCATTCCGACCGGCGGCATTCTCGAGGCCGACCTGGCCCGCCCCGTCGTTGCCGCAACGTCACGCCTGTTGCTCCGTGAACCGGACCTCGGCACCGCCACCCGCATCGTCACGGCGATCAACGGCGAGTTCGGCGAGAAGACGGCGCTGGTGGAAGACGAAGGCAGCGTGGTGGTGACATTCGCCGACTCCGTGGTACGCGCCACCGCATACGCCCGCATTCGCGACCTGTCGATCAAGCCCGAACGCGCACCGCGCATCATGATCGACGGCAAGGATGGAACGGTGGTGGCCGGTGGTGACATGGTCGTCGGCGCCGCAACCGTGAGCCACGGCGCGATCACGCTCGCGCTGGGTGCGGACGTGGCCTCCGACACGACGGCCGTTCCAGGGAGTGTGCGCCTGCCCGCTGGTGTTTCCGTGCAACGTGTGGCAGCCGCACTGCATGCGGTTCGCACGCCACCAGGCGAGATCGCCGCCATCTTCGCCGCCCTGCGTGAAGTCGGTGCGATCGTGGCCGAGGTGATCGTCCGATGATCGGTGCTGTGTCAGGACCCGGCGTTCCGGCGCAGCCGACGGAGAAGGAGCGCAAGCTGCGCGAGGTCGCAGGACAGCTCGAAGGCATGTTCGTGCAGCAGCTCTTCAAGGCCATGCGCGAGACCGTTCCACAGGGGGAAGGCATCGTTTCAGGCGGAGCCGGCGAAGACATCTTCACCGGGCTCCTGGATCAGCACCTTGCTGCCGAGACTCCAAAGCAATGGGAGAGCGGAGTCACCGCGGCGTTGTACCGACAGCTGCAGGGTATCGCTTCTTCGCACTCAAGCTCGTCCACGACCCCATGACTGCGCTCCTCTCCCAACCTGCCGTGACTCCTTTCGGTCCGTCATCCTCCGCCCTGCTCGAAGCGCTGCACGATGCGCTCGTCAGCGAGCGCCGGCTGCTCGACGACCTGATCGTCCAGATGCGCCGCCAGCGCACGGCGGTGAGCGTCGATGACATCCAGGGCGTGGACGACAGCACCTTCGCGACACACCGCATCCTCGCCACGCTCGGACAGGCGCGTCAGCGGCGCCGGCAGCTCAACCTGCTGCTCGGCGGCAGCGAAGACTGCACGCTCACCGAGCTCGAGTCGATCATCGGCCCGGGCATCGACGCGCGCCTGCGCGAGGCGCGGCTCCGCCTGCAGCAGGCCGCCGACCTCCTCGCCCGCGAAGTCGGCATGAACCGGAAGCTCCTGCGCGAGGCGCTGTCGAGCAACGACCAGCATGTGCGCACGCTCGTGGGTGCCCCCTCCAGCGCGTCCACGTACGCCGCTGAAGGTGCCGGTGCCCCGGTGAGCGGCGCGGCCCGCGGCGTCCTCGTCAACCGGACTGCCTGAGATGAGCAGCGGCCTGTTCAGCATCGCGCGCAGCGCACTGACGACGCACCAGATCGGTCTCCAGACCGTTGCGCAGAACATCGCCAACGCGGAGACCGAGGGTTACTCGCGTCAGGAAGCGCTGAACGTGGCGAACACGCCGGTGCGCATGTCCTACGGCAATGTGGGCACCGGAGTCTCGGTGGCCACGATCATCCGCAAGCGCGACATCCTGCTCGACGACGGCTTCCGCACGGCGAATGCGTCGCTCGGCAGCGCGGAAACGCGCCGCGACGTGATGAGCAGCATCGAGAACATCTTCGGCGAGCCTACGGACGCCGGCATGTCCAATGCGCTCGACCAGTTCTGGGGATCGTGGAGTGACCTCGCGACGTCGCCGAGCAGTGACGCCGCGCGCTCAGTCGTCCAGCAGCGTGGTGCGCAGGTCGCGGGGCTGTTCAACTCATATGACACCGCGCTCTCGCAGCAGCGGGTGTCCACGCTCGACAGCCTCGCGAACACGGTCGCGCGCATCAATCAGCTCGCGGAGCAGACGGCGGAGCTGAATGGCCGCATCGTCTCGTCGGAAATCGGTGGAGACACCGCCAACGACTTGCGCGATCAGCGCGACCTCGTGCTCGACGAACTGTCGAAGCTCGCCGGAACCCGGGTGTTCCCGCAGGCGAATGGCGCAGTGTCGGTGATCATCGGCAACTCGTCGCTCGTCGATGGCACGTCGGCACGCCCGGTCACGATGGAGCTGCTGCCGCCCGTGCCGCCGCCAGCGGTGGTTCCGAGCGACATTCCGGTGCGCATCCGCCTGGGCAACTCCGAGGACGCGCTGTATCCGCTCGGCGGCGAACTGAGCGCGCTCGTCAAGGTCGTGAACACCGACATTCCCGCACTGCGCGACCGGCTCGACACGATGGCGTCGGCGCTCGTGACTGCGGTGAACGACGCACACACCGCGGGCTACACGTTCCCGGGTGGCACGATTCCGGGTACGGCGGCCGGCGTCTTCTTCGACGCAGGTTCCGCGACGGATCCCGTGCGTGGTGGCACGATCCGGCTGCACAGCCTGATCGCGACCGATGCCTCGAAGATCGCCGCCAGCGGCAACGCCAGTGCCCCGACGGACAACGGTGCCGCCACGGTGCTCGCCGGGTTGCGTGCGGCGGGTGGTACCGTCAGCTACACCGATGCCAACGGTGCATCGGAGTCCGGATCGTTCCTGTCATTCTTTCGCAACTCCGTCACCCGCCTTGGCATTGACGTACGTCGCGCCGAGGACGACGTCACCGTGTACAGCGCGCTCCGGGACCAGGCCGACGCACGTCGTCAGTCCGTGAGCGGAGTGAACACGGACGAGGAGCTCGTGCAGATGCTCAAGCTGCAGCAGTCGTACACTGCCGCCACGAAGCTCATCAAGACGGCCGACGAGATGCTGCAGACCCTACTTTCGCTGATCTGACACGCGATGCTCATTCTTGGACGTCGCGAAGGCGACTCGATACTCATTGAAGGCGGCATTCGCATCGTGATCGTGTCCTGCGATCGCGGCAGCGTGCGCATCGGCATCGAAGCACCGCCGGAGCTCAAGATCCTGCGCGGCGAGATCGCGCAGCAGGTCGCCGTGGAGAATCAGCGCGCGACTGCCGGCGCTGCCGCAGGCGCGTGGCTTGGCGCCCTCACGGGCGCGGGACCTGACACGACGACCAGCACGGTGCCGAGCACGATACCGATCACGACGCCCGTCACCGCGCCCAAGGCAGACGCATGACGGTCGTGCCGGGGACGATCGTGCGGCCCTCAGCGTCCCGCACGCCGGGCAGCGCCCAGCGTGGGCACGCGGAAGCTGCTGCCCCCGTGCTGCACCGTGCACTCACCGTGGTATCCGGAAAGCAGCCATCCGATCGCGGCGGCATCATCGCTGCCGCCATCGGCGGCCGCGTGCACGACATCGCGCGCAGTGACCGAGAACTGCACGCTGTCATCGGTGCCCGTCACTTGCACGATCGCCAGCCCGCCCGTTCCCGCCGCACTGCGCGCCGCAGTCAGGCCAACGAGCAGCGCATGCTGGAGCGCCAGCGGATCGACGAACACGGGCTGCACGTCGGGCTCGATGCGCGTTTCACACGCGATGTCGCGCAGCTCGTTGTGATGCGCGTGGAGGGTGAGCGCGGCATGCACCGCATCGCTCGGCATCACTGGCTCCGCGGCGGCATCGCTGCGCCGCGGGATCGCGCGCAGGGCAAAGACCAGTGCCTCGAGCAGTTCTCCCTCGCCACGCAGCACCGCCGACTGCGCGGCGATGTTGGCGCCGTCGAACTGCAGCATGTACGCCGCCGCATCGATCGTCGCCACGCGGTTGCTCAGCGTATGAGCAATCCCGCGCAGCAGTTCGTCCTGAATCGTGAGCCAGCGTGCCGCCCCGGCATGCCCGCTCACGACTGAACTCCACTCTCGCACTTCCGGACAGCATCAGTGCTCGTCATCGTCGGTCTGGTCATCGTGTTTGGAGCCGTGATTGGTGGCTACGTCATGCATCATGGCGAGCTCGCCGTGCTGGTGCAGGTCAACGAGTTCATCATCATCGGTGGCGCCGGCCTCGGCGCCATGATCGTGGCGAATTCGCCTGCGGTCCTCAAGGGTGTCATGCAGCAGACCCTCGGCCTCCTCAAGCCCACGCCGTTCGGCGCCAAGGCATATGCGGAGCTGCTGCAGGTACTCTACGAGATCTTCCAGAAAGCTCGCAAGGATGGCCTGGTCGGGCTGGAAGCGCACATCGAGAATCCGGAAAGCAGCGATGTGTTCCAGAAGTACCCGTCGTTCACCAGCAACCATCACGCGGTTTCGCTGCTCTGCGACACGCTCAAGGTACTCCTCACCGGCACTGTCGAGGATCATAACCTCGCGGAGATCCTGGATGTGGATCTCGAGAAGCATCATCACGAGGCCATGCAGGTGCCGCATGCCGTGTCGGCCGTCGGCGACGCCATGCCGGGCTTCGGCATCGTGGCGGCCGTGCTGGGCGTCATCATCACCATGGGCTCGATCGGCGGTGCGGCGTCCGAGATCGGCGAGAAAGTAGCCGCGGCGCTCGTCGGCACCTTCCTCGGCATTCTCCTGTCGTACGGCGTGCTCACGCCGCTGGCCAAGGCCATGGAGAACCGCATCGCGGCGGAGCATGACTACATGCTGTGCGTCCGCACCGCGCTCCTCTCCTTCGCCCGCGGTGATGCCCCGATGACCGCCGTCGAATTCGCCCGCCGCAACGTCGAACCGCATGAGCGTCCGAGCTTCGCCGAGCTCGAAGACCTCACGCGCAAGAAGGCCGCGTAACCATGGCGGCACCGCGCGGTGGCAAGAAGATCATCATCGTCAAGAAGAAGATCAGTAGTGGTGGTGGACACCACGGCGGGTCGTGGAAGGTGGCATACGCCGACTTCGTGACCGCCATGATGGCCTTCTTCATGGTGATGTGGATCCTGGGCATGGACGACAAGACGAAGAAGGCGATCGAGGGCTACTTCGCCAATCCTGTCGGCTACAAGAAAGGCTACGGTGCAGGCTCGAGCCCCGTCTCCGCCGGCTCCACGCCGTCGAACATCCAGCGCACGCCGCTGCGCATGATCGTGCGCTCCACCGAGCAGCGCTCGTTCGAGAAGCTGCGCCAGCAGATCCTCACGAAGATCGCGCAGAACGATTCCCTCAAGCGCCTGAATGCGCTGGTGGAAGTGCAGGTCACGAACGAGGGTCTCCGCATCGAGCTCGTGGAGACCGGCGCCGGCGATGTGTACTTCCCCCTCGGCTCCGCGCGCATGAAGCCCGCGACGCTGCTCGCATTGCAGCTCATCGGCGACGAGTTGCGGGTGCTGCAGCATCCCATGGTGCTCGAAGGACACACGGATGCCGCGAAGTTCGGTCGCGCCGGTGGCAGTTACGGCAACTGGGAGCTCTCCTCCGACCGTGCGAATGCGGCGCGACGTGTGCTGGAGGCCACCGGAGTCGAGGGGAATCGCATCGTCGAGATCCGCGGCTACGCGGAGACGAAACCGCGCCTGCCCGACGATCCGATGGCCGCCGCCAACCGGCGCATCTCGATCCTGCTGCCGTTCAGCCGGATGCCGGATGGCGACGGGAGCGCCGAATCACTCGCCGCGAGCAAGCGGGACTCGCTCGTCGGCAGCATCGGCCGGCCGATCACACCCTAGAGCGACACGACTCCGGCGGGCGCACGTCAGCCGAGCAGTCGCTCCGAGGCCCACTGCGTCGCCTCACCATACATCGGCGCCAGGTCCCTGAGCTCGGCGCCGATCGCCGACAGGCACTCGTCCACCACTGCCCATTGTCCGCTCTCGTACGCTTTCGCGAGGGCGAGCACGTGGGCATGCGGCCCGGTACCCTCCAATAGCGCGGCACGCACGTCGTCGCTCACCGGCATGCGTGTCACGACTTGCTCGATCGGCTCGCCGAGGAGCATGTCGAGGCGCGAAAGCAGCCCGACCAGGAAGCGCGCCGATGCATCACCGTCACCCGAGCGTAGCGACAGCAGCTCGCAGAACCGCGCGCGCACGAGGGCATGCGCCACGGTCTCGCCGGCGATCGGGCTGGTCGAGCCGATCGACGTGACCAGCATGACGAGCAGCGACCGTGAGAGTGCGTCGCGCCCCACCAGCCGGATCGCGTGCGGAATCGATTCCACCATGCGCGACCCGAAGGACGCCGCGTTCACGATGCGCAACAGCGCCACCGACAGCGACGGGTGCGAGCGGAACGCATCAGCGAGTGTGTCGTCCGATTCGAGCGGATCGCCGAGCAGCGACACGATGTGCAACATCGTCGTCTGGTCGACCGACAGTGAACGCCCGTTCATCGTCTCGGGGCGACTGAACACGTAGCCCTGAAACATCGTGCAACCGAGCTCCATGCACAGCGCATGCATCTCGGGCGTCTCCACGCGCTCGGCCAGCACCGTGAGCCCGCGGTCGAGCAGACGCTGCACCTGCGGCCGGAGCTGATCGACGGTCTTGCCGAGCACGTCCAGCTTGATGATGCTCGCGTACGGGAGCAGCACATCGAGCGACGGCCGGCCGTCGTAGTCGTCCAGCGCCAGCACGTACCCGTTGTTGACCGCGCGCTCGCAGGCCTCGACCACGTCCGCCTCGCCGTCGATGGTCTCGAGCAGCTCGAGCACCACCGACGACGGGTCGAAGATGCGGTGCAGGTCGCCGACCAGATGCTCACGCGTGAGGTTCACGAAAGCGATGGAGCCGTTCGTGAGCCGGTCGAGACCGATGGACACCACCGCGTGCAGGGCCGTGTCGCTGCACATGACGTTCGACGAGACCCCGCCCGACGTCGTCGCATGCCGGCTCTCCCGGTACAGCAGCTCGTACGCCACCCGTCGGTTCGAGGCGTTGAAGATCGGTTGTCGGGCGATGAAGACATCTTGCACGGCGGACAGCTTCTCGCCGTTTGGTTCAGCAGTCATCTCGGAGTGTTCGGGAAAATGAGCGCGCGGGTGCCGGCATGGGCGCTGGGGAACGCCAGGGCAGCGGCGGCGTAGTGAACGGAACCCGTCCGAGGTTCAGCCACCGCTGGTCGAATCGTGGCGGTGACATTGGACACACTCGTTGGAGTATCGTCCCCGCAAATGAAAGATTCCAGTCGTGCTCCCCGGATTGCGCGCGTTCTGACGGTGATCGGCATGCTCGCAGCGGCGGCCGCGTGCGGTGACCGCAAGCAGACGGCGGCAGTCGACAGCCTCCTGCAGAGAGACTTGACGCTCGCATCATCGCCGCAGCCCAACGCCAATACTGCAACACTTGGCGATACTGCGTCGACAAGTCCCACAGCGGTGAGTACCCCGCCAACGGCATCCGGACCCACGGTTGCACCGCGCCGGACGCCGCGGGCACCCGTGACCCGGACCACGACGCCCTCCCGGTCGCCCTCGTCGTCTGCCGCGTCGGCTCCGGCTACCGCGACGCCGACGTCCGCTCCTGCACCCACCGCGCCAGCCGTCACACCGGCGCCCGTTCCGGTGCCGGCCGCCGACCCCGGCGCGGGATCCACGGCGTCTTCCAGCAGCGGCTCATCAGGCCGGGGGTCGGGCAGCCGGTCGATCGGAGCCGGCACGACGCTCGTAGGCAAGACCGACGCACAGATCTGTTCGCTCGCGAACCGTCCGGGCGACCGATTCGTTGCTACCCTGACACAGGCGGTGACCGGCGCCGACGGCGCCGAGATTCCGGCAGGCACCCCGGTGCTCGTCGAAATGGCACAACCGGCAGCCGGGACGGATTTCGCGTTCAGGGTCAAGGCCGTTCAGGTGAACGGGACACTTATTCCCATCGAGGGCACCGTGGTGGCCGAGGGCACGTCGACGGAGCGCGCAGTCTCCAAGGGCGGTGACAAGGGGAAAGTCGTCACCGGCGCCATCGCCGGCGCGATTCTCGGGCGAGTGCTCGGCGGCGGCGCGAAGGGCACGATCATCGGTGCGGCCGCTGGCGGTGCAGCCGGTTCGGTCGCCGCGGCGCGCAATACCGTGAAGGAGCGCTGCCTGCCGGCCGGGGCGACGATTACCGTCACCTTGTCCGCGCCGATCGTTCTCACGCCAGGAGTGCCGTGATCGAAGTCGAGAAGTATGCCAAGCTGTATGGGGATACGGTCGCCGTGCGCGAACTGTCATTCACCGTGCAGCCTGGCGATGTGCTGGGGCTCGTTGGACCGAATGGGGCGGGCAAGACCACGACACTGCGCGCCCTCGCCGGCATCCTGCAGCCGACGTCCGGCACCATTCGCATCGGCGGCGTCGACTTGGGGAAGGATCCGGTCTCGGCCAAGCGGCAACTGGCGTTCATTCCCGACGAACCACAGCTGTTCGATTACCTCACGGTCACGGAGCACCTGCACTTCGTGACGCGTCTGTATGGAGTGGAGGATGCGGAGCTGCGCATTCCCATCCTGCTGGACGAACTCGAGCTCACGGCCAAGAAGGACGCACTGCCGACGGAGCTCTCGCGCGGCATGAAGCAGAAGCTCGCGATCGCGTGTGGACTGCTCCACATGCCGTCGGCACTGCTGCTCGACGAGCCGCTCACCGGCCTCGACCCGGTCGGCATCCGCCGCATGAAGGAAACGATTGCCGGGCGCGCACGTGCCGGCACGGCGGTCATCCTGAGTTCGCATCTCCTGCACCTGGTCGAGGAGCTGTGCACGCGCATCCTCGTGATCCGTCGCGGCGAGATGGTGGCGTTCGGCCCGATCGCGGACATCGTCGAGGCGCGCCCTGGGCTCGCGGGACGCTCGCTCGAGGAAATCTTCATCGCGCTCACCGGTGACGGCGTCTCGGAGCCTGCCGCCGCGTGAGTGCCCCGTACGTCGCACTGTTCTACCTGTACAAGCGCACGTCGGCGAACCGCCTGCGTGCCCAGTTCGCGCGTGCACGTAATCCGCGCTACATCGTCGCGGTGCTGCTCGGCGTGTTCTATCTCTACTGGGCGCTGTTCCGCAATGCGCGCCTGGGCAGCAGTCCGTTGGCGTCGGTCGTCAACACGGACATCCTCGTCCCGATCTTCGCGGCGCTGCTGCTGGTGTCGGCGGCACGCTGGTGGATCTTTGGCAGCGACCGCTCCGCGCTCGCATTTGCGCCCGCGGAAGTGCAGTTCATGTTTCCTGCACCCGTCAGCCGCCGCACGCTGGTGCACGCAAAGCTGCTGCGGAACCAGTTCGCGATCCTGCTCAACTCGGTGATCTGGACGGTACTGCTTCGCGGCAACGGCGGGTCGGCCGAAGGGTGGCGACGCGGCATTGCATTGTGGCTCGTCTTCTCGACGTTGTCGCTGCACCGGCTCGGCGCGTCCATCGTGCGCGCGAATGCCGTCGACAACGAGGGCGCCGGACGGCGGCGCAGCCTCATTCCGGTGGCGGTGTTCGGAGGGCTCATCGCCGCCGTGAGCTTCGGCCTGCTCAATCACGCCGAAGTCCTGCGCACGGCGAGTGCACAGGGCATGCGCGCATTCGGAGGCGCCGTCGTCGATGCGTTGGCCGATCCCGTACCCGCTGCGGCACTGTGGCCCGTGCGCGCACTCATCGCTCCGGTGTTCGCCACCGAGCTGTCGGTGTGGCTGCAGGGTGTGCCGCTCGCGATCGGGCTGCTGGTGCTGCACTACTTCTGGGTGGTGCGGCTCGACCATGCATTCGAGGAGGCCGCGCTCGAGGCTACGCAGCATCGTGCGGAGCGCCTCCATCGCTTCCGGACGTCGCAGCTCGGACAGACGCGGTCGCGCAAGGGAAAGCTCGCTCGGGTGCCAGCGCTCGCACTCACCGGACGGCCCGCGATCGCGATCGTCTGGAAGAACGTCGCGGCCGCGATCCGTGGCGGCGCATGGCGCACGCAGGTGCTCTCCTTCACCATCGGATTGGGGACGTTCGCGGCCATCTCCCGATCGGTCTCTGATGGTGCGAACGACCTCTTCATCGCGATTGCGCTCGGCTGGGGTGCGATGCTGTTGTTCGTCGGGCCGCTCTGGATGCGCTTCGACCTGCGCCTGGACTTGCAGCGCCTCGAGATACTGAAGACCCTGCCACTCTCCGGTCGCGCCATCGTCGCGGCGGAGATCAGCGGCGTAACCATCCTGCACACGATCACCGTGTGGTCACTGATGACCGTGCCGATGGTCATGCTGCTGCAGGATCCGGAAGTCGCCGTTGCGAGTGGGGCGAGCGCGGCGCTGTTCCTCGCCGTCGTTCTGGGTGTGCCTGTTTTCAACGCGCTCATGTTCACGGTCCAGAACGGCACCGCACTCCTCTTTCCGGCGTGGGTACGACTGGGAACGGAGGCGCGCGGCTTCGAGACGATGGGCCAGAACCTGCTCACAACTGGCGCAACGACGCTGGTGGTGGCGGTGGCACTGGTCTTCCCGGTAGGAGCAGGGGTGCTGGTGCTCTGGCTCGGGAGCGGATTGGGCGACTGGTCCTACCTGCTCGCGACCGTCGTGGCCGCGATGGTCGTGGTGGCGGAACTCTGGCCGGTGGTCTCTTGGCTTGGCACAGTCTTCGAAGGAACCGACATCACCGAAGTCGCGGGCAACGTCTGACCGGCTCATGAGCGCCGCATCACCGCCGTCGTCATATTCCGCCTATAAACCTGACATATTCCAGTGGCACCGGCATCGCTGAAAGGCTGATGGCAACGCCGATCGCATCACCGCTGGCCGCAGCACTGTCGACCCACGAATCCACGACCATGTCGCCTGACGAATTCGAACCTCCTGAAGACGAGATCCGCGACGAGGGAGAAGAGGGCGAAGCACGTCCGGCCGTGTTCGTGACGACACGCGAGCCGGTGACGCTGCTCGTGTCGCAGCTCGATGATCCGCGTGCGCCCGAATCATCGGCGCTCGCAGCGTACATCGATGGGCGCATGGTCGCGCGCAGTGCCATGCCGCCCGAGGCCATTGCCCGCCTGCTGGAGCTTCGCCTCTTCGAGGAGCCGGTGCCGCTCGGCCTGTTCGCCTACGAGGACGCGCCGGGCCTGCAGTGCCGCCTGTTTGCGCTCGTGCCGCGGAGTGCCCTGGAAGGCGCATCGCACGCGTCCGAGCCCTGGAAGGAGAGCGTGCCGAGCTTCGAGGCGGCCCTTGGCTCCGCCGCGGAAGATGACGACGACGAGGACGAGGACGACGACGAAATGGAGGATGACGAGGACGGCGACGAGGACACGGCGCCGTTCGAGACCATCCTGCTCGGACACATCGTGCGCTTCGAGAAGGATCGCCGGCACCCGGAGGATCTGGCGGCCGAAGCCGTGGATATCCTCCAGCGCATCATTCACGGCGCGGAATCACTGGAAGACGCCGACCGCAAGGCGATCGACGACCTGCTCGGATCGTTGTAGGGCCTCGCGTCGTGAGGCGTCGTCAGGCGCTACAACGACGCAGCGACGAGGTGCTCGGACATCGCCCGCAGTCGCTTCCAGAGAAACGCAACGTACGCGGCGCGCCGACGATCGATCTCGTCGGCGCTCATCGTTTCCGGGAACAGCGACGCCGGAACCCTGGCCGCGGCGGTCGTGAGCGTTTCACGCGTGAGCCGTGGCACGAGCAGCTCCGTCAGTGCAGGCAAGCGGTCTGCCGCCCAGCCGAACAGGTGGCGATGCACGTCGTACGGCCGTTCTGGGCTCGACTCGGTCACGGCCGCCCAGTCGTGATGGAATGACAGGGCCACGCCATGGTCGATGAGCCAGTACCGGCCGCGGCGCACCATGATGTTCGGGTTGCGGGTCGAGCGATCGATGTTCTGCACGAACACGTCGAGCCAGAGCACCCGCGCCGCAAACGCCGGATCGATCGTCGGCGCTTCGCTCGCCTGCAGGTCGCGCGCGCCCTCCAGGAACTCGAAGCCGACGTTGTCCCCCGTACTGCGATCGAGCAGGTCGCGCAGCTCGTCGTTGCGGTCGTCGCAGGGCACACCGGGGGGCAGCTCGACGATGCACCATGCGGGCACGTGCAGTTCGAGCGCACGCGCAATCTCCGCCACGATGATCTCGGCGATCAAGGCAGGTGCACCCTGTGCAGCACCGCGCAGCTTCGTGAACCACAGGCCCTGCGACGTTTCCACGACGACAGGCCACGACGAGCCGCGCCGGTCCGCGCGCAGGACACGCGCCGCCACGGCGGAGGGTACGACGGCTGTGCTCATGCGGCGTTCCTCATGCAACCTGTGTCATGCGATGAGCGTCGCGTTGCGCACGGCGGTGTCCACGAGCGGCGGTGTATCGAGCACATCCTCGCTGGCGCCGAGCGCGCCGAGTCGGCGGGCGCTCACGAGTACTCGGCTCTCGAGGCTGCCGACGGCGCGATTGTACGACTGCACGGCACGCTGCAGGGCGCGCCCGACTTCGGTGAGCTGCTCGTCGAACGACCCGATGCGCTCCTGCAGCTCGCGTCCGAGCGCGACGACACGCGCGGCGTCGACCGCGACGGTCTCCTGGCGCCACCCGTACGACGCTGCCTTGAGCAACGCGATCAGCGTGACGGGTGTGGCCAGCAGCACGCGGTCGCCGAGCGCCGCCTCGAGCAACGATGGATCGGCTTCGAGCGCCGCCGAGAAGAAGGCTTCGCCGGGCAGGAACAGCACGACGAACTCCGGGGCGTCGGCGAACTGCGACCAGTACTTCTTGGCGGCCAGGCGTGTCACGTGCCCGCGCAGGCT
>JAZKCW010000013.1:0-25214 GCA_040387895.1 Gemmatimonadota bacterium | reverse complement strand
GCGCCTCGAGCACGTCGTTCACCTGCTGCGCGATCTCCTCGAACGGGCGCGGCCCGCTGCGCGCCACGAGGCTGGCCACCGACCCGCCTTCCGCCAGCTCCATCGTGTACCACACGACGTCGCCACGGCTGTCGCTGTCGTAGATCGGGACGATCGATGGGTGCGCGAGGCCGGCGGCAAGCACGGCCTCGCGGCGGAAGCGCGCCACCGCGACGTCGTCCTTCGAGATGTGACGGTGCAGCACCTTGATCGCCACCTCGCGTGCCAACGACAGGTCACGCGCACGCCACACGCTGCCGAACATGCCGCGGCCGAGCGGTGACAGGATCTCGTAGTCGTCTGCAGTTGCACGACGAAGCCGGATCTCGGCAGTGTCCTGCGTCGCCTTCACCTCGTCGCCTTCGGGCGCGATCAGGTGCATGCGCACGGAGACGTAGCGGTCGATGTCCCGCAGCAGCGTGGCCACGGATGGAAACCGTTTCGCGGGATCGGGATGCAAGGCGCGTTCGAGCAGCACCGCCAGCGCATGCGGACAGTCCGGCCGCAGCAGCTGAATGGGCGGGACATCCTGCTCGGGCGGTGTCTCGCCCGTGAGCATCATGAACAGCATGGCGGCGAGCTGCCACTGATCGCTGGCGGCCGTCGGCTTCCATCCGCGAGCGCCCCACTCCGGAGGCGCCGGTGAGTATTCCCGCTCCGGGGTCAATCCCGCCGGAACCTGGTCCTTGGGCAGCATCCACTCCCAACCGAGCAGCCATAGACGGCCGCCGGGCGTGAGCCATACGGTGCTCGCCGATACGCCGCCATGCGGCGCGCCGGTGTCATGCAGGTAGGAAAGCGTGCTGCCCGCCTCGCGCAGCACCTGCAGTACCGTCGGAACGTCCTCGGTGCCGAGGCGCATCACGCGAGACCGCACGGTCTCACCACTGATCCACCGACGCAGGTACCCGGGGCCGCGGCGACTCTCCCGGTACGACGCCCAGTAGTGATACGTCGTCGGGATCGACGGGTGATTTCGATGGGCGAGCGCGCGTGCCTCGTTCTGCAGCCAGCCGCCATGTTCCGGATTGGGGGCGCTCACGAGCGAGAGCGACCGACCGAGTGCGTCGATGACTTCCTGATAGTGCCGGTGCTCACCGAACAGCCCCTCTGCACCCCACGTCCAGCCGGGCGGGAGCACCCACTCCTCCAGATGCCTGGGCGGCGTGGTCGTCGCGGTATGTGACGGGATGATCGGGTCCGGAACCATGGCGAATTTTAACTGGCGGACACGCGCTTCACATGCGTGTTACGCGACCGCTCGAAGGCGGATATGCACGACGGTGCCGCGATCGGGCGCGCTCGTGAGTGCAATCGTCCCGCCCCACCCTTCGATGAGGCGCCGGCTGATGGCGAGACCCAATCCGCTGCCACTGGTCCGGGTGGAAAAGTGCGGCTGGAACACCTGTGGCAGCACGTCCGCCGGAATTCCGGACCCGTTGTCCCGCACGCGCAGCGACACCCCGTCGGCATCCGTGGAAATCGACACGCTCACGCTCGTGCTGCCGGCCAGACGCGCGTTCTCGAGCAGGTTGAGAAGCACCTCGCGCAGTTCGTCCGCACCGGCGTACGCGCGCGGCAGCGCGTCCGGCACGACATCGAGCGACCACTGCACCTCACTCTCGCCCATGCGTTCGAGCGCGAGGACGTCCTTCACGACATGCAGCACATCGACGGGTTCCGCCGGTGCACGGTCGGTCGGCGCTGTCCCGTACCGGCTGAACGCGCGAGCGATCTCGTCCAGGTGATCGATCTCGGCGAGTACCCGCGTGACGTTCGTATCCAGGATGGTGGCAAAATCGCCGCGCCCATCCCGGTAGGCGCGCCGCAGGTGCTGGACGCCCAGGCGGATCGGCGTGAGCGGATTCTTGATCTCGTGCGCCACCTGGCGTGCCATCTCGCCCCACGCGAGCACGCGCTGCGCCGACGCGAGTTCGGTCACGTCATCGAGCGTAAGCACGGCACCGCCGGTGAGCCGCGTGATCCGTGCGCGGAACTGCCGTTCGTTGGCGCGCACATCGAACGTATCCTCCTCGTCCTCACCGGCGAGAAACGCGCGCGATCGCGCCGCAAGCGCCGCGAACGCGGTCGGGAACGTGTCGAGGCTGCCGCCGCGCTCACGTGCGGCGGCGCCGAGCATCGCTTCCGCGCGCGGGTTGGCAATCAGGATGGATCCATCGGAGCGCAAGGCGAGCACACCGCTCGCGACGTGCTGGAGCACGGCCTCGGTGCGTCGTTGCGCCGCCTCGAGCGCCGCGCGGCTCGTCGAAAGATCCTCGGCCATGCGGCCGAACGCGCGGTACACCGGTGCGAACTCCGCGGCGGGTGCGGCGCCGAGCGATGGCGCGCTGCGCCCTGACGCGATGGCCAGTGCGGCTTCGCGCAACTCGCCGACCGGTCGCGCGAGCGAGCGTGCGGCAACGCCACTGGACCACAACGCTGCCAGCGCGCCAAGCGCGGTGGCGAAGAGTACCAGTACGCCCAGGTCCTCGCGCCGCTCATCGAGTGCGTACTCGTCCCCGCGAGCGGGCGTGGCCAGCACGACATTCGATTCCATCTGCGGCAGCTGTCGGTAACCGACGAGCGCGCGCTGCGCACCGACGTCCTGGTAGCGCGTCGTGAACACTTCGTCGGTGCCGAAATCGTCGCTCACCAGCGACACGGGCAGCAGCCGGCCCAATGGCGCCAGTGCCTCGAGGAGCGCATCGCTGGCCTCCGCCAGCTGCGCGTCCCGGTACAGGAACAACGGCGTGCCCGCACTGGCGGCGGATGTACCCAGCGGCTGTCGCGGCGCATCGGCGGCGGCCACTCGCAGCGCCTCGCGCACCAGCAGCTCGCGCGCGGCCGCGTCGTCGTCCTGCAGTCGGTACCACGACCAGCCCGCGAAGATCGCGGCTGGCGCGACGAAGAACCCGATGAGCGTGAGACTGAGTCGCACGCGATACGAGCGTGCCCAGCGTTCGCGACGTACGCGCAGCCAGCGGCCGAGCGCACCGTCCGCCATCGCGCTCGCGGCCCAGAGCAGCATCACCGCAACCACGTCGAGCAGCACGAGCAGCGTACCGCGCGGGATCAGGACGTCTGCGCCGCGCAGGTCGATCTCGACATGTACGTCGCGTGCACTGCCACCGGTCGACGCCGCGCCGCCCGTGACGACGCCGTCGCCATGCATCGTGTTGCCCCGCCGTCGCCAGACGAGCGGGCGCGCCGGGTCGTTCGGATTGGCGCGCGCAGAGAGCGTGAGCCGGTACGGCGGCTCGACACCGCGCTCGCCCGCCACGCCGGTCAGCGCGGCAAACGGATCTGCCGGCAGCAGACGCGTGCGCGGAGGCACGGCGATCGTGACCACGCTGCCATCGGCCGCCGGAACACCGGCGACGAGCAAGGTGGTCGGTCCATCGCCGACGGCGCGGATCTCCGTGATGCCGCTTTCGCGCGCCAGGTCGGCGATGACGGCCTGCGCACCGATCGTGTCGTTCACCGGGGCGAGTGCGATCTGGGTGACCGGTTCGTACGGCGTGTCGCGGGTCCATCGGGCGATGCGCGCCGGGTAGCCCGCGCGTGCGAGTTCGCTGCCCGCGTAACGCCGCAGCAGTTCGGTCGACGCGACGACGGGATCGCGCTCGCTCGCGAGACTGCCGCTGAAACGCTCCAGCAGATACAGCGCGTTCTCGTCGACCGCACCGATGCGCGAGAGGTCGTCATCCGCCAGTTCGATGCGCTCGCGAACGGTCGCGCCCCACGTAAGAGTCGTGGCGCCGGCGCCGGCCACGATCGCCGTGCCCACCAGCAGCGCCGTGCCGCGTCGCGTCAACGCGAGTGCGCCGATGGCGACCACCCAGAGTACGGGATACCACGCGGGCCACGAGCCCGGTGCGCGCCAGAGCACCGGCGCCAGCACGGCGGCCAGGACCGCAAGCAACGGTGCCGTGGCGGGCGCGAGCCCGCGCAATCGGCCAAGCGCCGCCTGCCCTGCGGCCGCGCCGGCCAGCAGGATGGACGCGCCTGCGAGCGCGATCGCGAGCTGCCAGGCAACCCACAGTTCGAGTGTCGATCCGGACGCCGGCAACGCGATGCCACGCGCCAGGTCGCGCATCAGGAACGGTCCGAGCACTGCGATGACTGCCACGAGGGCGACGGCGACAGCGCGTGAGCGGAACACCCCGCCGTCACGCAGTACGGTGAAGAGCGTCGCCAGGCAGAGCGCGGCCGTGACGAGCAGCGCCGCGATGTTGGACGTGAGCGGACCGCCCATCGGCGCATAGTAAGTGCTCGCATCGAACAGCAGCGAAACGTTCGACAATGCGCTGAGCGGAGCGATCGCGAGCGCGGCGAGCATGGCCATCGCGGTGCCGATGCGCTGCGGTGTGCCGGCGGGCCGCCGCCACGTCGTGACCAGGACGAGCAGCACGGCGATCACCAGGGGGATGCCCGTGCGCGCGCGCGCCGCCTGCAGCAGCGCGAGGCGCGTTTCGCCCTCCGAGTACGCGTACGCACGCACGCGCGCCATGCGACCGCCGAACGGGTCGGACACGACGATGACAGTCGAACCGGGAATGACGAGCACCGAATCCGGCGACTCGACGACCGTCCGTGCGATGTCCACGCGATTCGCGAGTGTCTGCGTGAGCGAGCGTGCAAACCGATCTGCCGGCGGCGCTGATGCAAGCAGCGCGACCGCCACGGCCTGCACGCTGCTGTCCGGCGATGTCGCGCGCGCCACGAGTGATGTATGAAACGCACCTTCCTCGAGCCGCACCCCGTCCGGCACAGTCGTCATGACCGGGGTGCGCGTCTGCCCCGCGCGGTCGACCAGCTGCCCGTAGCGAAAGAGGAGCAGGGCGGATTCCACGCTGCCCTGTAATGGAGGCGCGAGCAGACGCCCGGGCGCGAGCGAGTCGTCGGCGAGCCGGCGCGCCTGCACCGTGTCGAGCGCGGCTCGGCTCGCGGCGCGTTGAAGGACCCGTGCCACATCCTCGATGCTGCCCGCCACGCGACCCGCACGGTTCTCGCGCTCCGTTGCCGACCACGCCTCCCAGTCGCGATCCACGGCCTGCAACTGTATTGTCTGGCGAACCCCCACCATGACCGCGAGCGCCAGCATCATCACCGCGCCGATCGCCCACGCGCGCGGTCGACGCACGGTCGACAGGAGCAGCGAGGCGCCGACCGTCCCGGCCGCCGCGAAGGCAAGAAAGGTCCAGCCCGGACTTTTCTGCCATCCGGTCAATCCGAGCACCGCGACCATCGCGCTCCACGTCCACACGAGCGGCCAGCGGCCATCCTGTCCCCGTCGGACCCGGGTTGGCCGCGGAATCTCCGGGGGGAGCGCGGGCCGGGCGTCCAGGTCGGAAGCGGGCTGGGAGACGATGGGCATCGCCCCAGAATACCCCGCGCGACTCTCCGGCGCGAAGGGGGGTCGGCTCAGGAGGAGGTCGCTAGCTTTCGTTCATGCCGTCAGGACGATTTTCGTGAACAGGCCGGGGCCGGGAGCTACGCGTGCGTCGACTCGGCTGCTTGCCACAATGCTGGCGGTCGCCGGGCCGGCGCTCGTCACCGACCCGCTGTACGCGCAGGCCACAGCGGGCAGCAGCCGGCTCGACGTCGGAAGCTTCACGCTGTTTGCGGGGGGCGGGCGCAGTGGCCGGGAGCAGTTCTCGTTGCAATCGGTCGAAGGTGCCGAGGGCACCGTCCTCGAACTTCGCGCCGAATCCTCGGTAGGCGATCGGCGCGGTGCGGTCAGGCTGACCACCGACTCGGCCGGGTCGCCGCTCGCCTACGCCGTGGAGGAGCGCAGCGGTGCCGGTGTCTCGCTCCGCCTGAGCGGGCAGCGCGTGCGAGGGCGGTTCGCCACCCTCGCGCGCAGCACGCAGGGTGAGGCAGCCCGGGAGTACTTGCTGACCCCCGGCGTGATCGTGCTCGAGGACCACGGTGTTCATCAGTATGCCTTGCTCGTTCGCCTCCACCGTCCAGGCGTCGGGGACACCCTGCGGATCCCGACGCTGACCCCCATCGCCAACCGGCAGGGGATGATCCGACTGGTCCTCGAGTCCGTCGCCGACACGGTCACGATCGCCGGCACGGCGTGCGACGCGTGGCGCTGGCAGGCCATCCCGTCGACCGGCGACCCTCGCACGGTCTGGTCGGATCCGGTAGGCCGAGTGCTGAGGGTCCGCATTCCGGCACAGGGCTTCGAGGCGGTACGCGATGACGTCCCGCGCCAGGATGCGACAGGCCGCGGCAACCCTCCCGCGGGCGACACCGCCAAATGTTGGAACGACTGAAACTGGCCCCGCGAGGGCCTCGTACGGCCCCCTGTCCTTGACCCTTCCCCGCGATATTCCCATGCGAATCCAACACCTCGCGCTGGCGCTCGTCGCCGTCGCCGGCTCCATGTCCGCTGCGCATTCGATCAGCGCGCAGACACCTGCCCCCGCCGCCGCTCCCGCCGACGGGAACGTCCTGACGCTGTCCGATGCGCTGACCCTCGCGCGCCGCAACAATCCGTCGCTGCAGACATCCCTGAACGCGCGACGCACCGCGGCGGCGCAGCTCCGCTCGGCGACCGGCGCGTTCCTGCCAAGCGTCAACACCGGGTTCGGCGCCGGCTTTCGTGAAGGTCGCCAGTCGATCATCGAAGGCCAGGCGTTCGGTGCGGCCAACGACCAGCTCTCGACCAGTGCGAGCCTGAGCGCGCAGATGGGCCTGTCGGTGCGCACGTTCAACGATCGGCGCGAGGCCCGCGCCAACGTGAACGCCACCGAAGCCGACATCGCCGCCGCGGAGCTGGTCGTCCGGAACAACGTGACGAACCAGTACATCGCCGCGCTGCAGGCGCAGGCACGGGCAAACTTGCAGGACACGCTCGTCTCGAATACCGCGGCGCAGCTGCAGCTCGCGCGCGCGCGGTTCCAGGTCGGCAACGCGACCACCCTCGACGTGCAGCGGGCGGAAGTCGCGGACGGCACGCAGCGCGTCGCGGCATTGAATGCGCGCAACACCGCCGCCATCGAGATCATCCGGCTCTTCCAGCTCATCGGCATCCCGGCCGTCCCGGGTGCGCGTCTCGACGCGAACCTGCCCACGCCGCCGACGATCGACATGACGGCCATCCTGGAACAGGCCCGCAAGTCGAACCCCCAGCTCGAGGCGCTGCGCTATCGTGAGCAGGCCACGGGCATCTCAGAGAAGACGGCACGCAGCCTGTACTTCCCGACGCTCGGTCTCAGCGCGAGCGTCTCCGGCATCACCAACCGTTTCACGGACATCAATCAGCTCATCGTGAGCGGACAGTCGAACACGACGAGTGCGCGGTCGAGCTGCATCAGCCGCGAGGAAGTGCGCGCCGCAGTCGGGCTGCCGAACACCCTCGCGCAGTGCAACCAGATCCTGTTCACGCCCGAGCAGGAAGCGCGCATCCGCGAGAGTCAGAGCCAGTACCCGTTCGACTTCACGCGCAACCCGTACAGCCTGAATGCGTCGCTCTCGTTGCCGCTCTTCGACGGCTTCCGTCGCGAGCAGCAGATCCAGCAGGCCACGGTGCAGCGTCGGAATACGCAGAACCAGCTGCGCGCCGAGGGGCTGCGGGTCGAGTCCGACGTGACGGTCGCCGCACTGACGTTCACGAACGCGCAGCAGACAGTGCAGTTGCAGGAGCAGAACGTGCGCACGGCGCGCACCGCACTCACGCTCGCGCAGGAGCGCTATCGCGTGGGCCTCGCCAGTCTCGTCGAGCTGGTGCAGGCACGCACGGAGTACGAGCGTGCTGAAACGGACCGCATCACGTCCCTCTTTGACGTACAACGCGCGTTCACGGCGCTGGAAGCAGCAGTCGGACGCCCTCTCCGCTAACTAGAGAACTTCATGACCAAGACGGGTAAATTCATCATCGGTGGTGTAGTCCTCGCGGGTGTCGCGGGGCTGGCCTTCGTCAGTATCAAGAAGAACCAGGACAAGCCCACCGAAGTCCGCATCGAGAATGTCGAGGCGCGCGACCTCGTCGCGTCGGTACAGGCCAGCGGACAGATCCAGCCCCGCACCATGGTCAACGTCAGCGCCGACGTCACGGGCAAGATCGTGCGCATTGCGGTGAAGGAGGGCGACATGGTGCAGAAGGGTGACTTCCTGCTCCAGATCGACCCCGAGCAGGTCACGGCCGCCCTGCAGCGCGCCGAAGCGGCGCTCGCATCGGCGCAGGCGCAGGTGGCGCAGTCGCAGGCCAACCTGCTCCAGTCGACCCGCAACTACGATCGCTCGCTCAAGCTGCGTCAGCAGTCCGCGGAACTGGGCGTGACCGAGGAACAGCTCGAGCAGCTCAAGACGCAGGCCGAAGTGAACAAGCAGCTGGCCCAGGCCGCGAACTTCGGTGTCGAGCAGGCACGCGCGTCCGTGCGCGATGCACGCCAGGCGCTGAGCCGCACCCGGATCGTGGCGCCCATGACCGGCAAGGTCACGCGTCTCGTGGTGGAAGAGGGTGAGACGGCCATCCAGGGCACGCTCAACAAGGACGCCGCCACGCTCCTCACGATCGCCGACATGAGTGTGCTCGAGACGAAGGTGAAGGTCGATGAAACCGACGTGGCCCGCATCAGCGTCGGCGACTCGGCGCTCATCGAGATCGATGCGTTCCCCGACACCTCGTTTCTGGGTCGTGTGGTCGAGATCAGCAACAGCTCGGTCTCCCGCGCTGCCGCCGGCGCCGCCACCGGCGACCAGGCGATCGACTACGAGGTCCGGATCCAGCTGCTCAACCCGCCGAAGGAGACCCGGCCGGACTTCTCCGCGACGGCCAAGATCATCACGGACCTGCGCACGAAGGCGCTCTCGATCCCCATCATCGCGCTGACGGTGCGCGAGGACGAGAAGCTCGCCGCCGGCGACACCGCGGTCACCGTCGGGCGGACCGCGCCTGCAAAGCAGATGGGCAAGCGTGACATCGAGGGCGTCTTCGTGGTCGGGACCGACAACAAAGTGACCTTCCGGGCCGTTAAGACGGGTATCGCCGGCGAGCGCCACTTCGAGGTCATCGACGGGCTCAAGGCCGGCGAATCGATCGTGGCGGGCTCGTACCAGGCGATCCGGGATCTCAAGGACGGCGCGCTGATCCGGGTCGCAAAGCCCGAAGACACGAAGGCCCCGACAACGGACAAGAAGACGTGACCGACACACTCGATGACATTGGCCTGAGCACCACCGGCGAGCGACGCGCCGTCGTCTCCGCGTCCGGCGCGGCACCCGACAAGGACTGGGTGATCGTGACGCGCGGACTCAAGCGACAGTACGACATGGGCGGCGAAATCGTGCGCGCCCTGCGCGGCGTCGATGTCGCCATCCGCCGCAACGAGTACGTGGCGATCATGGGGCCGTCCGGCTCCGGCAAGTCGACGCTGATGAACCTCATCGGCTGCCTCGACTCGCCGAACGATGGCGAGTACTGGCTCAACGGCCTGCTCGTCTCCGAGATGTCGGACGACGCGCTCGCACGCGTGCGCAACAAGGAGATCGGGTTCGTCTTCCAGACGTTCAACCTGCTCCCGCGCGCGACGGCACTGCAGAACGTGGAGCTGCCGCTGGTCTACGGCGGCATCGCCGCGGACGAGCGCAAGAAGCGCGCGATGGAAGCCCTCGATCGTGTGCAGCTCTCGCAGCGTGTGCACCATCGTCCGAACGAGCTCTCCGGCGGTCAGCGCCAGCGTGTGGCGATCGCGCGCGCGCTCGTCAACCGGCCGTCCATCCTGCTCGCCGACGAACCGACTGGTAACCTCGACTCGAACACGTCCGAGGAAATCATGCGCATCTTCGAGAAGCTCGGCAGCGAAGGGCAGACGGTCGTGATGGTCACGCACGAACCCGACATCGCCGCGCACGCCAAGCGTGTCATCGTGCTGCGCGACGGCGTCATCAGCAGCGACCAGCGCCGGGAGCAGTTCGCCGCGCAGGTCGGGCTCGACGGCGGGCACTAGACCGTGCCGTTCTTCGAGGCCGTCGTTCTGGCACTGCGCACCATCCAGACGCAGAAGCTCAAGAGCGCCTTCACCCTGCTGGGCGTCTGCATCGGGGTGATGTTCCTCATCTCCGTCGTCTCGATCGTCGAGGGGATGGGGCGCTACATGGAGGACGACCTCGTCGGGAAGCTCATCGCCGTGAACACGTTCGAGCTGCGCAACCGGCCGAACATCAACATCGGCGACGTCGACGAGGCGACCTGGGAGGAGTACCGCAAGCGCAAGCGTCTCGAGTATCGCGAGGCGGATCCGGTGATCGCCGAGCTGCCGCCCGGCGTGCGCTACGCCGTCGTGAGCGACGGTGGCGTGACGGCCACGAGCCGGACGGGTGGCCAGCCGCGCCAGATGCGCGCGTACGCCGTCGAAGGCGATTACTTCGAGATCAAGAAACTGGGCGTCACTGCCGGGCGTGTCCTCACGCAGCAGGAGATGCTCAATGGTGAACGCAGCGTGGTCATCGGCGTGGACGCGGCCAAGCGGCTGTTCCCGTCGCTCGACCCGATCGGGCGCGAAGTGCGCATCGGTGGCGTGCCGTACACGGTCGTGGGCCTGGCCGAAGTCCAGGGCAGCGCACTCGGCATGTCGTTCGACAACTTCGTCGTCGCCCCATGGAAGTCGCAGATGCGTCGCCTGCTCAACCCGCGTCCGAACATGATCGATGCAGTCATGGTGCAGGCGCCGAGCGAGCCGGAGATGAAGGAGACGATGGAGTCGGTGCGCGCCGTGATGCGCGCGCAGCATCGCCTGCGCCCGTCGCAGAAGGATGATTTTTCCCTGCAGACCGCCGATAGCGCGCTGGCGTTCTGGAACAAGATCAAGGCGTACCTCGTGCTCGCCGGCATTGCACTCCCCGCGATCGGCCTGGTCGTCGGCGCAATTGTGATCATGAACATCATGCTCGTCGCCGTCTCCGAGCGCACGGCGGAAATCGGCATCCGCAAGGCACTCGGCGCGCGCCGGCGTGACATCATGTCGCAGTTCCTCATCGAGTCGTCGGTGCTGGGAGCCGTCGGTTCCGCGATCGGCGTCGGGCTCGGTATCGGGCTTGCCCAGGTGATCTCGATCGCGACGCCGCTCCCGGCGAGCGTCGCGCCGTGGTCGATTTTCGTCGGCATCGCACTCGGCGCCGGCGTCGGTATCGTCAGTGGATCGTATCCGGCCAGCCGTGCCTCGCGGCTCGATCCGATCACGGCCCTGCGGGCGGAGTAGCGCTGATGGGATCCCTGTTTCTCAAGCTGCATGCGATCAAGGAGGGCGTGCTCATCGCCCTCGACTCGATCCGTGCCAACAAGGTACGGGCGGGTCTGACCATCCTGGGTATCGCCGTCGGCGTGTTCGTCGTGGTCGCGATCTCCGGAGCCATTCACGGCATCAACAAGTCGGTCGAGAACGATTTCGCGAGCACGGGGCCGACGTCGTTCTTCGTCTCGCGATATCCGATCAGTTTCGAGAATTGCGGGCAGGGCGACGCGTCGTGCGCGTGGCGCCGCAACCCGCCGATCCGGCCCGGTGAAGTCAACGCGCTCCGCAAGCTGGAATCGGTCGAACAGGTCGGCGAACAGCTGGGCTGGGGATCGGTGGTCAAGTACCGCGACCGCACGCTCTCCAACTCCAGCGTCGAAGGCTATTCCGGCGAGTGGGTCACGCTCGCGGCACCGGAAGTGTTCCCGGGGCGCGCGTTCACGATGTCGGAAGCGCGCAATGCGTCGCGAGTGGCGGTGATCAACACGATCATGGCCGAGCGGCTGTTCAGTGAATCGGATCCGATCGGGAAGTCGATCACGCTCAACGGCTCGCCGTTCGAGGTGATCGGTGTCTACAAGGACAACAGCAGCTTCCTCTCGGGCGGTGACAGCCCGAAGGCCGTGATCCCCTTGCAGTCGCTGGTCCGCTACATCGGCGCGCGCTACAGCAACGTGTCGCTGGTGGTCAAGCCGCGCGCCGGCGTGCAGCGGGACATCGCGGTGGATGACGTCACGGCATCGCTGCGCGGGCAGCGTGGGTCACGACCCAGCGAGGAATCCTCGTTCGCGATCATCACGCAGGACAAGCTGCTCGAGACGTACGACAAGGTCACGGGCGTGTTCTTCCTGGTGATGATCTGCCTGTCGGCCGTCGGCTTGTTGGTGGGCGGTGTCGGTGTCGTCGCAATCATGATGATCTCGGTCACCGAGCGCACCCGTGAGATCGGCGTGCGCAAGGCGTTGGGTGCAACCGCCGGCACGATCCTCTGGCAGTTCCTGGTGGAGGCGGCCACGCTCACCGGCATCGGTGGCGCCATCGGACTGCTCGGGGGATGGCTGCTCACGCTGGTGATCCGGAACTTCTCGCCGATTCAGGCGTCGATTCCGCCGTGGGCTGCGATCGTGGCGCTCGGCGCGAGCTGCGTCACGGGCATCCTGTTCGGCATCCTGCCCGCGAGCAGGGCGGCCAAGCTCGACCCGGTGGAAGCGCTCCGCCACGAGTAGCTGCGTAACGAGCCTGCGCCATGCGGCGCGTGTGAGTGGACTGGTGGCGGATCCCTGCAATCGCGGGTCCGCCACCTTGTACATTCCGGGATGCGCTTCAGCGACGCCGTGCGTCTCGCCCTGGTTCAGCTGCGGGTGAATCCGCTCCGCACGGCATTCACGCTGCTCGGGATCGTCGTGTCCGTCGGATTCCTGGTGGCCGTCGTCGCCATCATTCAGGGCATGAATGCGTACGTGAAGGAGAACATCGCCGATGCCATGATCGGATCGAACGTGTTCGAGGTGCGTCGATTGCCGATCAGTTTCGGCCTGTTCACCGACGACGAGTTCCGGCTGCTGCAGCGCCGGCCGCTCGTCAGCGAGGATGATGCGGACGCCGTGCGCGCCGCCCTTCCGGAGGCGACGGCGATCAGCTACCAGTCCGGCTGGCCCACGCCACGTGCGGACATGGTCTGGCGCGACCGCACGCTCGGCAGCGTGAACTTCTTCGGGGTCACGAGCGAGTACCAGGACGTGAAGGACTACCGGATGGCGTCCGGGCGGCCGCTCAATGAAATCGACGAGCGGGAGAATCGCCCTGTGATCGTGATTGGTTCCGAGGTCGCCACCTCGCTATTCAACGGCGCCGAACCCGTTGGCAAGGTGGTGCGCATGATGGGGCGGCGATTCGAGGTGGTCGGCGTGATGGCCCCGAAAGGGCGCGTACTCGGTCAGTCGTTCGACGGCTTCGCGCTCACACCCATCACCGTGTTCGAGGCCGTGTACGGAAGGCGCCGGACGACCACGGTGTCCGTGAAGATGCGTGATGCAGCGGAAGTGGCGCCGGCCATGGCACGGGCCGTCGAGGCGATGCGGGTCGCACGCCGCCTCAAGCCGGGCCAACGCGACAACTTCACGGTCAGCACGGCCGAGGCGCTGGTCGACTTCTGGAATCAGCTCACGCGTGTGCTGTTCGCGGTGGTGCCCGCGGTCGTGGCGATCGGCGTGCTCGTGGGCGGCATCGTGATCATGAACATCATGCTGATGTCGGTCACGGAGCGCACGCACGAAATCGGCATCCGGAAGGCGATGGGCGCCACGGCGGCGAACGTGCGCCTGCAGTTCCTGCTCGAGGCAGTGGTGGTGGCGACCCTTGGTGGCGCGCTGGGCGTGCTTTCGGGATGGTCGCTCGCACTGCTCGTGTCCACCATGTCTCCCCTGCCCGCGCGCGTGACGACATGGTCGGTCCTCGTGGCGCTCGGACTCGGGTCGAGCATCGGTCTGATCTTCGGCGTATATCCCGCGTCGCGCGCGGCCGCGCTCGATCCGATCACGGCCATGCGCGCGGAGACCTAGCGCATGGCAGGCGGTGGCGCACTGGGCGGTGCATTCGGCGAGAACATCCGCATGGCGCTGGATGCACTGCGCATCAACAAGCTGCGCTCGAGCCTCACCATTCTCGGGGTGGTGATCGGGGTGGCTACCGTCATGGCAATGGCAGCGATCGTCCAGGGCATCCGCGACCAGATCGTGAACACGATCGAGGTGGCCGGCCCCACGACGTTCTACGTGCTCAAGAAGTTCTCGCAGACACCACTCAATCCGGACAACCTCCCGAAGGATGTGCGGATCCGGCCGGATCTGAACGAGCGGGATGCGGCGCGGCTGCGAGCGCTGCCCGAGGTCTCCTATGCCGCGCTCTGGGCCCAGGTGCTCGCGCGCATCGAGGCGGATGGAGCGCGATCACAGCCGATGGCGGTGTTCGGCGCGGACGACCGATTCACCGAGATCCAGGGCGGCGAGTTGCTGGAGGGGCGCTGGTTCACCCGCAGTGAGCTGCTCGCGGGATCGGGGGTCGTGGTGCTGCAGGAGCGCGCGGCTGCAACACTGTTCGGCCGCGAGCGCGCCCTCGGCAAGCGCGTGCGCATCGGGGGGCGTCCGGCGGAAGTGATCGGCTTGTGGGAAGAGCCCGCGAACATCTTCGCGCCGCCGGGACAGGAAGTCGGCGCAGTCGTGCCCTACCGCATGCTCGACCACCAGTTCGACATCGATCGCACCAACGCCCTGTGGATTCCGGTCAAGCCGCGCGCCGGCGTGAGTGTGAGCGATGCACAGGGCGCGGCGGTCATGGTGATGCGCGAAGGTCGAGGGCTGCGGCCCGGGACCCCGAACACTTTCGACGTCGTGACGCAGGATCAGGTGCTCGAGACGTTCAACAACATGACGGGTGTGTTCTTCCTCGTCATGGTCGTGCTGTCGGGCGTCGCGCTGCTCGTCGGCGGCATAGGCGTGATGGCCATCATGATGGTGTCGGTCACGAGCCGCACCCGCGAGATCGGCGTGCGCATGGCACTGGGTGCCACGCGGCGAGACATCCTGGTGCAGTTTCTCGTCGAGGCCGCGACCCTGACGGGGATTGGCGGCTCGATCGGCATCGTCGTCGGCCTGGGCTTCGCGGCGGTGGCATCGATGGCGCTCGACGTCAGCACGCCGGTGCCCCTTACGCTGACGGTGATTGCGGTACTGGTGTCGGTCGGCATCGGACTCGTCTTCGGGCTGGTCCCGGCGCGCCGCGCATCACGACTCAACCCGATCGACGCACTACGGCACGAGTAGCACGCGGACGTAACGAAGCGTGCGAACGGCAACCGCGGAAGGCAACCGCGTCTCACGCGGAGCTCACCGCGGACCACCGAGTGGCGCAGCGAACCGCCGGTTTCTACTGCCGCACGCGGAGGCGCGGAGAACAGCGCGCAGAGGCGCGGAGGTTGAGGGCCGCGAGGCTGGTGCGATTCACCCTTTCTTGGCGGCTCCGCGGAATGCCACAGACCCCACAAAGAAAAGAAAAGCGGGGCGCGCTCTGATCCTGCCGGCGTGCCCCGGTTTGTGGTTCGCCGTTGCTGTTCTCCGCGCCTCCTTGGTCCTCCGCGCCTCCGCGTGAGGCTGTAGAAACCAGCGGTTCGCTGCGCCACTCCGTAGTCCGCCGCGATCGCCGCGTGAGACGCGGTTGCCGCTCAGTACCCGCGAAACCCCAGCGCCCAATCCCAGAGCAGCAGCTGCATCGGCGTGCCGAGCACCGCGAGTTCCAGAATGCCCAATGCCCCGAGCACCGCCAGCAGCATCATTGCCTGCCGCCGTACCGGACTCCGGTCGCGCAATGCGTGGATCGTCACCCGCAGCGTGAACACCAGCAGTGCCGCCACTGACAATGGCAGCAGCCACGTATTCCGTTGCGGGCCGAAGTACGACTCCAGAAAGATCAGCGAGTCCGGAAAGAATCCGCGCCCCGGGTTCTCCACGCCGACGAAGATGTTGATGCTCGCGAGCTGGTGCTCGCACCAGAACAGCAGCAGCGCCCACCATCCGATACGGTTCGGGCGTCGCGCCACCAGCACTGCCGCGACGGCCAGCACGAACAGCATCAGCAGCTGATACCAGAGCATCGTCTGCACCGCCCGCACCGCGAGCCCCAACGACGGCGCCTCCGCCGGGACCGCGACGCGCAATGCCTCCGGACCGATCAGCCAGCCGCCGTAGAACGCGACCTGCACCCACGTCCAGAGGAACGCGGCACCCAGGAAACCGCGGCGCACCGCCGACGCCGATTCACGGTCGCGCTCCGCATGCAGCAGCCATCCACCCCACGCCGCGAGCACCGTGGCCAATGCCATGCCGAGCGAGCGGGTTGCCACGCTGCGTTCCAGCGCGAAGATCGCGCCCGTTGCACTCCACCAGAACAGGACCACCACGAAGAACGAGCGCAGCGCCACGCGCAGCGTCGTCTCGCGGGTCGCGATATCCGTGACGGCGAGCGACCCGGGCCGGCGTGCGCGCAGCAGGGCCGGAAGCGCCGACAGCATCGCGCCCATGCTCGACGTCGTACCGGCAACGCCCGACGTCATGACACTGGCTCCGTGCCGATCGCGAGCTTCACCAACCCCGAGAGTGCACGCGCGTCCGCAGCCGGCAGCATGATGTACCGGGCCCGCATGGCATCGGCCACGCGACGTGCCACCGCTTCACCGCGCGGCGAGGTATCCACGAACAGTGCAGGCACGCCCAGCGCCGCAAACGCGCGGCCCGCGCTGAGGGCATCGCGCTCGGCACCCGCGCGCCCGGGCGTGCCGTCGCGTGCAATGTTCGCACGGCCGTCCGTGAGCATGGCCACGAGCGGCGCGCTGCCACCGCGTCGGGCGAGCAGTGCCTGCTCCATCGCACACTCGATCGCGTGGGCCATCGGCGTACCACCACCTCCCGGCATCGCCGCCAGCACCCCCTTCGCGCGCGCGAGTGCACGCGTCGGCGCCAGCAACACTTCGGTGCCTGCACCGCGGAAGGCAATCAGGCTCACGCGATCACGCCGCGCATAGCTCTCGGCCAGCAGCATCTCGATCGCGCCTTTCGCTTCGGACAACCGGTTCAGTGCGGACGATCCGGACGCATCGACCACGAAGATCACGGTCGTACCACTCTTCTCGACGAAGCGGCGAACACGAAAATCCTCCCGTCGGATCGCAATGCGCGTTCGCGGTCCTGCGGTCGCGCGCACACGTTGCCACGGCGCCGCAGCGCGCAACGTTTCCAGCAGGTGCAGCCGAGCGCCGCCACGCGGCATGCCCGCACGGGCACCGCGCGGACGACCGCGCAGGGCGTTCGCCTGCTCCGCGCCCTCACGCCCCGACATCGCCCCGGCAGCGAGTCGCGCCTGCAATGCGGCGAGCAGTCCGGGTGGGAGAGCCGCCGTCACCGCTGATCGCAGGATGTCGGTGTCGCTCGACGGCACGCGCTCATCGTCGTCGTCGCGCTCCTCCATCGCATCGTTGGGCTCCGCGTCCGGGGCCCTGTCCGCCTCATCCGATGCGTCAGGCGGTGCCGCGTCGGCGACGCTGCTCTCCGGGGCCGGAGGCGGCGCTTCGGCGGCCGGAGGCGGGTCGTCAGGTGGTGTCGGCATGCGCGTGGCGCGTGGTGCCAGCACCAGCGCGGCGGCCGCTTCTGCATCCGCTTCCGTGACGGTCAACCGACCCGCGAGTGCCGCGTGCGCGCGCGCGCAGCGCAGTGCCAGCAGCGGTGCGCGCAGCGAGTCGATGCCGAATGCGTCGGCGGTCTGGCACAGCGCCGCAGTCCATCGCTCTTCCACACTCACCGACGCGAGGCGCATTGCAGCATCCCGCACGCGCTTCCCTTCGGTCTCCGCCAGGTCGGCAAATGCATCGGCATCGTCCGTGATCCGGATCCGAAACGCGACGCGATCGGAGAGCGCCGGATGTACCGCCTCGTCCTCCAGCGATTCATCGAGCAGCACGGCCACGAAGCGCGCGTCGTGCGTGGCGACGATGCCGTCGCGTGCGACCTGCACCACCCCGGTGTCCAGCACGTCGGTGACGACGACCCGCACGGCTGTCGACAATCGTTCCGCCATCGGAAAGACGGCGACCCCGCGATCTGCACCGGCGAGCACGCCACGCTCGGCAACAAGTCGCCGCGCGAGGAGCGTCGCCGCGAGATCCACACCGCCGATCAGCCGGTCGGCGCTCACGCCGATCGGTACGCGACGCACCGGTGCGTCCCCGGACAGCACGGACTGCAGCGCGTTGACGAAAGCGCGCGCGTGCTCGTGCAGCGGATGATCGAGCACGGCACCGCCGAGCCCCGAGGGATCGACAGCCAGCAGCAGCAGTGGCAGCACGGCCGTCACGAAACCTGCGCGCGGTCGCCCCACAGTTCGGCGAGCGCACGTTCCACGCGGACCGTCGATCCCGCCTCGTCGAGCACGTTCCGGCGCAGGCGATGTCGCAGGGCCATTGGCGCAACACGACGCAGATGGGTGAGCGTGACCTCGTCAGCATGCTCGAGCGCGGCGAGGGCACGCGCGCTGCGCAGCAGCGTGAGCTCCCCACGCAATCCGTCGGTGCCGAGTGCCGCGCAGAGTGTGGCCGCCCGCTCGAGAATCGCGTCGTCGACCGACAGTGTCTCGATGAACGTTCGCGCCTTCTCCAGACTGCGGCGGATCTTCGCGTCGGACTTCGACCAGTGAGACATGAACGCGCTGGCGTCACGGTCGAACGCATCGCGCCGTTTGATCACTTCGATGCGTGTCGCGATCACGGTCGGCGTGCGCACGTCCACCGCGAGTCCGAATCGATCGAGCAGCTGCGGGCGCAGCTCGCCCTCCTCCGGGTTGCCACTGCCGACCAGGACGAATCGCGCGGGATGCCGCACGCTCACGCCCTCCCGCTCGACCACGTTCTCGCCCGTCGCCGCCGCATCGAGCAGCAGGTCGACGAGATGATCCTCGAGGAGGTTCACCTCATCGACATACAGGAAGCCCCGGTGCGCCCGCGCGAGCAGTCCCGGCTCGAAGGCCTTTTCGCCGCTGGTGAGCGCGCGCTCGAGATCGAGGGCGCCCACGAGGCGATCCTCCGTCGCACCGAGCGGCAGGTCGACGACCGGCACAGGGGCAAGCGCCGAGCGGACGGCAGTGCCACCGGCCGCCCGGGTCTGGCATTCGTCGCACCGCGCACCGTTTGCCGCCGGGTCGCAGCCGTACCGGCAGCCGACGACGACCTTCATTTGAGGCAGGAGTCCCGCCAGTCCACGCACCGCGGTCGACTTGCCGGTGCCCCGATCCCCGAACACCATCACGCCGCCGATGGTGGGATCGACAGCCACCAGCAGCAGCGCCTGCTTCATCTCGTCTTGGCCGACGATCGCGCTGAAGGGAAATACGGGTCGCATGCGAGCGGATTGGGGCGGGAGGAGGGCGTTCGCCACGTTACGGGAACGCGGCAAGTGTCGCAAGAGGTTTACACTATCCCTTGCTGTTGACTGTACACAATTCTTGACACATCGCTGGGCAGTCGGTATCGTCGCGATGAGACTGCTCTTCGTTGTCCCCCCAGAATCGTCGCCGGTGCATCCTCCCGAACAGGCCCTCTCCCCACGGGCGCGAACCACGCCGGATCGCGCACTAACGGCCCAGTCCGCCATTGCCCCGCCGGTGCCGGCCCTGTCCATCGCGCCGTCGGCCGCGCCACCGTCGGGCGTTGGATCCTCGGGCGCACGCAGTTCGGCGCGGCCTTCCCGTGACCCGCACGCCGACTCGCTGCTCGATCGACTGCGTGACCGGTGGAACGCCTTAGTGGCTACGGACGGTTTCCAGCGCTGGAGCGCACGGTTTCCGCTCACCCGCCCTGTCGCCCTGCGGCGGTCCCGCGCGCTCTTCGATCTGTGCGCGGGGTTCGTGTACACGCAGACCCTCTATGCGTGCGTCGAGCTCGAGCTCTTCGAATTCCTTTCCGCGGGGTCGGCCACGGCCGACGACATCGCGCGCCACACGCGACTCTCCGCCACGTCTGCCGAACGGTTGCTGAACGCGGCCTGCTCGCTCAAGCTGCTCGAACGGCGACGACACGGCCGGTTTGCCCTGGGCCCCCTGGGTGCGCCGATGGTCGGCAACGCCGGCCTCAAGGCACTGGTTCAGCATCACGCGATGGCCTATCAGGACCTCACGGACCCGGTCGACCTGCTTCGGCAGGGGGCGGATTTCCGGACGGAGCTTTCCCGCTACTGGCCGTATGCGGACGCACCGCGCCCCCAGTCCATCGACGATGCCCGGGTCTCGTCGTACTCGCAGATGATGTCGGCGACCCTCCCACCGCTCGCCCTGGACGTGCTCGATGCCTACGACCTCTCCCGCCATGAGTGCCTGCTGGATGTAGGCGGCGGCGAAGGGGTGTTCCTCACGCTCGCGGGGCAGCGGCACCAGTCGTTGCAACTCCGGCTGTTCGACCTCCCCGCCGTCGCGGCGCGGGCGCGAAGCCGGCTGCAGAGTGCCGGCCTCGGGGGCCGGGTCGAGTGCGAGGGGGGCAACTTCCATAAGGATGCACTGCCGGCGGGCGCAGACGTCGTTTCGCTGGTGCGCGTGCTGCTCGATCACGACGACGACTCCGCCCAACGACTCCTGCGCCGGGCCCATGCGGCGCTCCCACCGGGAGGCACCCTGTTGGTCGCCGAGGCAATGGCTGGGGTGAAGGGCGCAGAGACCGTCGGCGATGCGTACTTCTCGTTCTATTTGCTCGCGATGGGTAAAGGCAGAGCTCGCCGCCCGGACGAGCTGCACGCAATGCTCAGAACCGCTGGTTTTCGGAAGAGTCGCGAAATCCCGACCCGCTATCCGATCCAGACCGGACTCATCGTGGCGCAGGCCTGACGATTCTCGCCCGCGAGTCGGTATCATCGAGCATTGACACTCCGATGTGTCAACCACACGTTACACCCGTGGACACCCTCGCCGTCGTCTTTGAACAGCCCCAGCACCTCTCGGTGCGCAAACTGGCGCTCGTGCCTGCGACTCCCGCCGACGTCACGGTCGCCATGCACTGGTCGGGAATCAGCACGGGCACGGAACGGCTCCTCTGGACGGGGCGCATGCCGCCCTTCCCCGGGCTCGGCTACCCGCTCGTGCCCGGCTACGAAGGCGTAGGTGAAATCCTGAGCGCCGGCGCAGACTCCGAGCGCACCGCCGGACAGCTGGTCTACGTGGCCGGTTCGCGCGGGTTCACCGATGCGCGCGGCCTCTTTGGTGGCCAGGCGTCGCACGTCGTCGTTGCCGGCACCAAGACGGTCGTCATCGAGCGCGCCCTCGGTGAACGCGGCACACTGCTCGCCCTCGCCGCGACCGCACACCATGCACTCGGCGACATCGCACCAGGCAGCACGCGCCCCGCACCGAGCGCGATGCCGGAACTCATCGTCGGACATGGTGCGCTCGGTCGCCTGATCGCACGGCTCGTGGTGCTGTACGGTGGCAAGCGGCCGACGGTGTGGGAGACGAATCCGATTCGCCACGATGGTGCGCGTGACTACGACGTGACCCATCCAGACAACGACACGCGTCGCGACTATCGCACGATCTGCGAAGTGAGCGGCGCCGATGGCATTCTCGACGGCCTCGTCGAGCGTCTCGCGCCGGGCGGCGAGATCACGCTCGCCGGATTCTACAGCAACCAGGTCGCATTCACGTTTCCTCCCGCCTTCATGCGCGAAGCACGATTCCGCATCGCGGCACAGTGGAAGGAAGCCGACCTGCGCGCCGCCGCCGCACTCGCCAACAGCGGCGAGCTCGCACTCGACGGCCTGATCACGCATCGCGAACCTGCTGCACGTGCCGAAGCCGCGTATGCGACGGCGTTCGGCGACCCTCATTGCGTCAAGATGATCCTCGACTGGAGAACGGCAGCATGATCGACAACGGCATGAGCAGCTCGGCGGGCGCCCTTCATCAGTTGCACAGCAACGTTCGCAATGAAGCCGAGAGTGAGCCGGATACGGTGCACACCGGGCCCGTCACTAAGGAGACGCAGATCATCGCGATCTATGGCAAGGGTGGCATCGGCAAGAGCTTCTCGCTCGCCAACCTGTCATACATGATGGCGCAGCAGGGCAAGAAGGTGCTGCTGATCGGCTGCGACCCGAAGAGCGACACGACATCGCTGCTGTTCGGTGGGCGCGCCTGCCCCACCATCATCGAGGTATCGTCACGCCTCAAGCTCGCGGGCCAGCAGGTCACCATCAGCGACGTGATGTTCAAGCGTGACGGCGTGTTCGCGATGGAGCTTGGCGGGCCGGAAGTGGGACGCGGCTGCGGCGGACGCGGCATCATCCACGGATTCGAGATCCTCGAGAAGCTCGGCTTTCACGAGTGGGGCTTCGACTTCGTGCTGCTCGACTTCCTTGGCGACGTGGTGTGCGGCGGCTTCGGCCTGCCGATCGCGCGCGACATGTGCCAGAAGGTGATCGTCGTCGGCTCGAACGACCTGCAGTCGCTGTACGTCGCCAACAACGTGTGCAGTGCGGTGGAATACTTCCGCAAGCTCGGTGGCAACGTGGGCGTCGCGGGCATCCTGATCAACAAGGACGACGGCACCGGCGAAGCCGAGGCGTTCGCGAGTGCAGTCGGCATTCCGATCCTCGCCAAGGTGCCGGCGCACGACGACATCCGGCGCAAGAGCGCGAACTACGAGATCATCGGATTCCCCGGCGGTGATTGGGGCCCGCTGTTCGGCGAACTCGCGCAGGCTGTGTCCGATGCACCCCCGGTTCGCCCGAAGCCGCTCACGCAGGATCAGCTGCTCGGACTGTTCGCGGCATCGCAGGTCGGCGGCAACGTGAAGCTCGAACCAGCCACGCTGTTCGACCTCGTTGGACGCGAAGAAGTCGTCAAGCCGTCGCTCGAAGTCGTCTACGAGACCGTCTGAGGCCCGCATGAGCGCGAATCTTCCCGTCATCAACCCGTCGACAGGCGCCGTCTCGACGGACGGCCTGGGCTGTCATGCCGGCGCCGACGAGATGCTGGCCGCCGCGAAAGCTGCAGGCAAGTCGGACACACTCGATCGCTATGCGGCCGACTATCCGAAGGGGCCGCACGACCAGCCGCAGTCGATGTGCCCGGCATTCGGTTCGCTGCGCGTCGGTCTGCGCATGCGCCGCACCGCGACGATCCTGTCCGGCTCCGCGTGCTGCGTGTACGGCCTGACGTTCACGTCGCACTTCTACGGCGCACGGCGCACGGTCGGCTACGTGCCGTTCAATTCCGAGTCGCTCGTCACCGGCCAGCTCTTCGAGGACATCCGCGACGCCGTCTACAAGATGGCCGACCCGGCGCTGTACGACACGATCATCATCACGAACCTCTGCGTGCCGACGGCGTCGGGCGTGCCGCTGCAGCTGCTGCCGAACGAGATCAACGGGGTGCGCATCATCGGCATCGACGTGCCGGGGTTCGGCGTACCGACGCATGCGGAAGCGAAGGACGTCCTCGCGGGCGCGATGCTCCGCTACGCGCGCAACGAGGCGGAACAGGGGCCGGTGGCGGCACCGCGCGGTGGCGTGAGCGAGAAGCCGACCGTCACGCTCGTCGGCGAGATGTTTCCGGCGGACCCTGTCGGCATCGGCATGATGCTCGAGCCGCTCGGGCTCGCGGCGGGCCCCGTGGTGCCGACACGTGAGTGGCGCGAGCTGTATGCCGCACTCGATTGCGTCGGTGTGGCGGCCATTCACCCATTCTACACGGCATCGTTCCGTGAATTCGAGGCAGCGGGCCGGCCTATCGTCGGGTCCGCTCCGGTGGGCTATGACGGCACCGAAGCGTGGCTCGAATCGATTGGCCGGATGGCGAACGTTGCGCGCGACAGGATCGACGGCGCAAAGAACAAGTTCCTACCCGCCATCAAGGCCGCGCTCGAGGCGAAGCCGATCAAGGGACGCATCACGCTCTCGGGCTACGAAGGGTCGGAACTGCTGGTCGCGCGCCTGCTCGTCGAGAGTGGCGCCGACGTGCGCTACGTGGGCACTGCATGCCCGCGCACCCCGCACAGCGAAGCGGACCGGCAGTGGCTTTCTGCCAAAGGCATCGAGGTGCAGTACCGCGCGTCGCTCGAGCAGGATCTTGCGGCGATGCACGAGTTCAAGCCCGACCTCGCGATCGGCACCACGCCGGTCGTGCAGAAGGCCAAGGAACTCGCCATTCCCTCGCTCTACTTCACGAACCTGATTTCCGCGCGGCCGCTGATGGGCCCTGCCGGTGCCGGTTCGCTTGCAACGGTGGTGAATGCGGCGCTCGGCAACAAGGCGCGCTTCGACACCATGCGCGAGTTCTTCGAAGGCGTCGGCACGGGACACAGCGCCGGCGTGTGGGAAGAGACGCCGGTCGATCACCCGGAGTTCCGCGAACACTACAAGCGACACCTCGCCAAGCTCGCCAAGAAGCGGAAGGCGGAGGAGATGGTCTGATGCTGGTGCTCGATCATGATCGCGCGGGTGGCTACTGGGGCGCGGTATACGTCTTCACGGCCATCAAGGGCCTGCAGGTCGTCATCGACGGGCCCGTGGGTTGCGAGAACCTGCCGGTCACGTCGGTGCTCCACTACACCGATGCGCTGCCGCCGCACGAGTTGCCAGTCGTGGTTACCGGACTTGGCGAAGAGGAGCTCGGGCGCAACGGCACGGAAGGCGCGATGCGTCGCGCGCACAAGACGCTCGATCCGGAATTGCCTGCCGTGGTGGTCACCGGCAGCATCGCCGAGATGATCGGTGGTGGTGTGACCCCGGAAGGCACGAACATCCAGCGGTTCCTGCCGCGCACCATCGACGAGGATCAGTGGCAGGCCGCCGAACGCGCGCTGTACTGGTTGTGGACGGAGTACGGCCTCAAGAAAGGCATCGCGCCGAAGCCGCGGGAACGCCAGCCCGGCGACAAGCCGCGCGTCAACATCGTCGGCACGATCTACGGCACGTTCAATTCGCCGAGCGACCTGGCGGAGGTCCGGCGGCTGGTGGAAGGCATCGGCGCCGAAGTGAACATGGTCTTCCCGATGGGCAGCCATCTCGAGGAAGTGCCGCGACTGGTGGACGCCGACGTGAACGTGTGCATGTACCGCGAGTTCGGGCGCATGCTCTGCGAGGCACTCGAGCGCCCGTATCTCCAGGCGCCGATCGGCCTGCACAGCACGACGAAGTTCCTCCGCACGCTCGGCGAACTGCTGGGGCTCGACCCGGAGCCGTTCATCGAGAAGGAGAAGCACACGACGATCAAGCCGTTGTGGGATCTCTGGCGCAGCGTGACGCAGGACTTCTTCGGCACCGCGAGCTTCGCGATCGTGGCGAACGAGACGTACGCGCGCGGCGTGCGCAATTTCCTCGAGGAGGAGATGGGCCTGCCCTGCAC
>JAZKCW010000012.1:31884-46595 GCA_040387895.1 Gemmatimonadota bacterium | reverse complement strand
TAGCGCACCTGAATGGGGTTCAGGGGGTCGCGGGTTCGAATCCCGCCGTCCCGATGGAAGTAACGCACAGCCTGATAAGCACTTTCGGCGTACTGCGTCGTACATGCATCGGAGGGTGTACGACGCAGGTTCTGACGCGATGTACGTGTGCCCCCTGATGGGCATGCGATTGTAGCGACAAGACGGCCGCCCATCGGGCGGCCGTCTTGCGTTCGCGACGAATGCACTGCCGCATGTTGCGCCCGAGTGAATCACTCGACGTCCGGCTTCAGCGAAATGCCCGTGCGCGCGAACGTCATGCGCGCGTACCCGACGACGTCGACCATCTGACCCAACACGCTCAGATCCTTGGCATGAAGGTGAACGAGTTCACGGGTGCAGCCGCGTTTCGCATTCTTCCCGTTGGCATGGTCCAGCAGGCGGTCGAGCACCACGCGATCTCTCATCCACATGCGATATAAGTCGGCGCTCGCACGACGGCATCAGCCGGCGTAGGGAAGCATCGGTGCCGCCGGCCCGGGCCACGATGCGCGACCGCGTGCCGACCCCCGGGCGCGAGGCGCGCATGGCACGGTCGGTGCACGGCACCCGGCCACTTCAGGCGCTGCCCGGCGCTCCTCCCACTCTGATGGGTGGCGAACCGCTCGGCGTCATCACGCCCCTACGCACGGAGCACTCATGACGCGACCGCCCGCCGCCCGCCCGACCGCCGCTCACGCGCACCGTTCCCTTCGCCGTGTCGGCCTCGCCACGGCGGCGTTCGCGACGGTTGCGCTCGCGGCCTGCAACGACCGGTCGCCCACCGGCCTCGCCGTGTCGGGAATTCCCACCGCCGCGCGCGCGGCGGCGCAGTTCCCCGACCGGATCCCGCTCCCGAACGGTTTCCTGCCGGAGGGGGTCGCCTCGGGCCCAGGAAGCACGTTCTACGCGGGCTCACGGCGCGACGGGGCGATTTACTCCGGTGACCTGCGCACCGGCGAGGGTGCCTTGCTCGTCGCCGGCGAGCCAGGCGGCTTCGCGGTCGGGCTCGAGTACGACCAGCAACGCGACCGGCTCTGGGTGGCGGGCGGCGCCACGGGAACGGTGTCCGTGTACGACGCCTCCACCGGTGAGCGGCTCGCCCGCTTCCAGCTCACCGCGCCGAGTCCCGAAACCTTTCTCAACGACCTCGTGGTGACGCGCGACGCCGTCTACGTCACCGACTCGCGCGACGACGTGCTCTACCGCATCCCACTAGGCCCGGGCGGCGCTCTCCCCGAGCCGGGTGCGGTCGAAGCGCTCTCGCTGGGCGGCGACTATCGGCAGCTCGCGGGCCTCAACGCCAATGGCATCGAGGCGTCGCCCAACGGAAAGACGCTCCTCGTCATCAACTCGGCGAACGGAACACTCTACCGGGTGGACGCCGCGACCGGCGTGGCCGCGGTGGTGGACCTTGGGGGGGCGACGCTCACGAACGGCGACGGGCTCCTGCTGGTGGGGCGCACGCTGTACGTCGTGCAGAACCGGCTCAACCAGATCGCCGTCGTCCAGCTCGGTCCGGACTACGCGACGGGCGCAGTCGGGCCCGCGATCACCTCCCCGGCCTTCGACGTCCCTACGACGGTGGCAGCGTTCGGCGGGTCGCTGTACGCAGTGAACGCGCGCTTCACGACGCCGCCGACGCCCGCGACGTCGTACGATGTGGTGCGCGTCGACCGCTGACGCGCCTAGCGCGCCGCGGACGCGGGCCCGTATCCCGGGTCCGCGTCCGGTCGGCGCCGCAACGATTCGGGAACGACCGATACACCCACTGACAGACCCGACGACCGGCCCGCGGGGCCGCCGATTCGCGGCGCGGCCATGGTGCACCCCGCAGTCTCCAGGATCGCCTTGATTGCTTCCATCACGAGGCGGGTCTGCTGCTCTATCGGCCCGGCGGACAGCGATCCGTCGGGAAGGAAGGCCATCTGGCCCGACACGAGCACGAAATCGCCAGCGCGGATCGCATTCGAGAACGGCAAGCCTCCGGCCGACGGATACACGGTCTTTGCGTTCTCGTTGGTGGCGACTGCGGTCGCTCCGGGTGAATGGTACTGCGGGAAGGCACACGCCGACGGACGCGTGCGCGTGTTCATGCTGCTGCGGTCTATCGGAGGATCGCACTCCAGATCAGCGGCCAAGTGGCATTCGTCTGCGCACGGTACTGCGGACGGAAGCCGTACAGCACCACGTGACCGGCGCCGACACGGACGTCCACCATCGCGGCCTGTCCGTTCAGCCGCGCCCCACCGAGCAACCAGCCCGAGAGTAGGGGATCACCGGCGGAGGGATAGCGCAGTACGGCCGTCGCCCTGGTGGTGTCGCTCACCGCGAACGTCGGGCTGTCCTCGAACCAGACGGCCGGCACGGGCGCGTTGAACGCCGCGGCCAGCGGATGACCACGTGTGATCTCCACACCGAACATCGAGCCCGGCGCGTAGAACTCCGTGTTGCGCACGCGCGCGAGAATATTCGTCACGGGCAGAGTGAGTGCCTCGATCGCGTACTCCGTCGCCTCGTTGAAGGCCAGCAGCGACCCACCTTCGGTCACGAAGGCCTGGAGTGCCTTCGCTCCCGCTTCGCCCAATCCGCCGCGCAGTGAATCGGGGTACGGCGCAGCCAATCCGCGGGAGAGCGCTGCGCTGGCCTGGTCGGGCAGGATGATCGCATCGAACTTCGCACGCAGCCCGCCAGCGCGCACGTCGGCATCGTGCACGGTGGTGAACGGGATTCGGTGCGCATCGAACACCCAGCGTGTCCACCCTTCGTCCATCGAGGCGTTGAAGCTCTGGTAGATCGCGATGCGCTTCGTACTGGTACCGGAGAGACCCGCGACATTGTACACCGGTTCGGCCACCGGCTTCACGATCGCACCCAGCCGCATGGACGGCGATGCGGTGGCCTGCACGTCCACGCCGAAGAGCAGCGGCAGCGTGTGTGCCGTCACGTCGTACGGTCGCTTCGGCGGGCCGCCGGGATACTCCTGCAGATTGGGGTAGACCTGCCGCTCGAGCAGCGCTTTGGCGTACGACCCGAACGGCTGCGCCGTCGGCACGAGATAGCTCCCGGCGGGGTCGCTCTCGTGTACGACGACCTGTCCGTGCTGCAGCGTCCAGATCAGCCGCGTGAGCGCCGCTGGATCCCGCTGCGCTTTCGGAATCACGTACATCGCCGGCACCGCAGTCGTGGTCCACGGGTGAGCAGCGGCGAGCGCGCGTTCGCCGAGCGTTGCGTAACTCTCGAGCCAGCCCTCGCGATCCCGCGCGGCTTCCACCAGTAGCGCCCACGTCGCACTCGTCTGATAGGACACGATGTCGCCGAGTCCCCACCGACCGCCGGGCCACACGGCGGGGAAGTTCCACGATGCAACCTTCGCATCGTAGCCACGTCCGGTCGTAAGCCGGTCGAACGGGATGTCGATGGACGTCGCGAGTCGGGCGCTGGCCGTCTCGGTGAGAATGCGCGCGCCACGGTGGTTGAGCGAATACTGTCGCGCCGGCGACCATTGGTCATACGACGCATTGGTCGCGATGCCGGTCTTTCCGTCCGCCGTCATCCGCCATGCCATCGCCATGCCGAGTGCATTCGTGCTCGCGGTCAGCAGCGGATCGATGTTCGGCTCGAGCGGATCCATGTACGGCGGGATGAAGATGCGTCCGGAATTGCTCCCCTGCTGATGCACGTCGTTCACGATCTGCGGCACCCACGGCGTGTACAGCGAATCCACCGTGTACCGGGTCTCCTTCTGCGTGAACGCGTACCAGTCACGATTGTTGTCGTGCCCGGTGTAGTAGTGATAGAGCGTGGGCGGGTTGGTTCCCTCCGCCGGCGTATCGAGCGTCCGCCGATACCAGTCGCCGACGATGTCCACGCCGTCCGGGTTCTGGCTCGGCACGAGCATGATGATCGTGTTGGCCAGGATCGAGCGCACTTCCTTCGTGTCCGCACGTGCGAGCCGGTCGGTGATCACGAGCGGCGTGAGAAACCCGCCGACTTCGTTCGAGTGAATGCTCGACGTGATGAGGATGACATTCTTGCCCGACGCGATCAGTTCGGCGCGCGTGGTCGCCGCGCGCTGCCGCGGGTCCATGAGCTGCTGCTGGATGCGCTGATAGCGCGGCAGCGACCTTAGGGTCGCGGAGTCGCTGATGAATGCCACGATGAACGGGCGTCCCAGCGTGGTCTGTCCGAGCGTGCGCACCGAGACGTGCGGACTCGCCCGGTCAACCGCCGAGAAGTAATCCGTGACCTGCTTCCAGGTGGGGAGCTTGCGGTCCGTACCCGGCTCCCAGCTGAGGACCGACGCCGGCGTGGGCACGGCCGCGCTGGGGCGTTGTGCCATGGTGGGCCTCGACACACCGGTGACGGCCAGCAAGGCGAGGGCGTACGAGATTCCCGGTCGGATCATCGCAGATGGGGTGGGGGAAGTGTTTCGTTCAATGTGCAGACGTGCAACTGGCTTGGGAAACAGCAGGGGGCCAGGTATGACGCAAATGGTCACGCTGTGTACCGCGTGCCCCCCTGCCCGGACACGCGAGATTGCTGTGCAGACGGTTGCCCATCCGAATGCTGCAGTGCCGACCCAAGTGCGGCGTGCTGCTTTCCTTGAGGAGAGCGCCAGACCGCAGTGACCGACGAGCGTGGAATCACCGAGCCGTGTGAGTATTCAGTCTGAGCGAATGGTGGATCTACGCGTGACATGTCCAACGGGCCGAAGTATTCGAGTCGGGAGGCCGCCATCCTGTCACGGACGGCACTGCACGTCCGAAATCAGCTTTTTGCGCTGTTCGCGGCCCTGGGCTATGTGACAGCACGCTGGCGCGGTTGCGATCTTTCCTGGAATCGCGCATCGTGATGTGGGCCGCGCGGCGCACGCCAGCAGCCCGATCCATCCTTTGCGCGCTTTCCTCCCTCCTGAGCACGTATGGCGCTCTCCCTCGTCGTGAACGAGCGTACACGCCGTGTCGACATTCCCGGCGACACTCCCTTGCTGTGGGCGCTACGCGATGCGCTCGCGCTCACCGGCACGAAGTTCGGCTGCGGTGCCGCACAATGCGGCGCATGCACCGTCCATCTCAATGGCAGCCCGGTGCGATCGTGCAGCATTCCCGTCTCCGCAGCAGCCGGCAAGCGCATCACGACGGTCGAAGGGCTCTCGGCCGATCGCAGTCATGCGCTCCAGCTGGCGTGGATCGCAGAGGACGTGCCCCAGTGCGGCTACTGCCAGTCTGGTCAGCTGATGACGGCGGCCGCGCTGCTTGCGCGCACCTCGAATCCCACGGACGCGCAGATCGATTCCGCGATGGCTGGGAATATCTGCCGCTGCGGCACCTACGAACGGATCCGCCGCGCGGTGCATCGCGCGGCGGGGGCGGCCAAGCCGAAATGAACACGCCCGACTCCTCCGACCGCGGGCTGACTCGCCGCGAAGTCATCCGCGTGGGCGCGCTTGGTGCAGGAGGGCTCCTCCTCGCCTTCGTGCTGCCGGCCCGCACAAGTCGCCGCTTGGGCGCGCAGTCCGCCGACCCCAAGCAGAACGCGGCGGACTTCGAGCCGAATGCGTGGCTGCGTATCGCACCGGACGGCACGGTGACCGTGCTCATCGACCGGAGCGAGATGGGGCAGGGTGTGCTCACATCGCTTCCCATGCTCGTCGCCGAAGAGTTGGACGCGGACTGGTCGCGCGTGCGTGCCGAGCACCTGCCGGTCGACGCACGGCGCCCCATCGGACGCGCCGTGCGCCTCACGGGAGGCAGCGCCAGTGTGCGACAGGGCTGGACGCCGGCGCGGCAGGCGGGGGCCGTAGCGCGCGCGATGCTCGTGGCCGCGGCAGCCGAGCGCTGGGGCGTCGCTGCGGCAGAGTGCACGACAGGGCAGGGTGTCGTGATGCACGAGCGGTCGGGCCGACGCGAGGCGTACGGCGCGCTCGTCGATGCTGCGGCGGGGCGGACCCCGCCGACCGACGTTCCGCTCAAGGACCCAAAAGACTTCCGCATCGTCGGCACGCGCCAGCCTCGGCTCGACACGCCAGCGAAAGTCGATGGCTCTGCCGTCTTCGGCATCGACGTGCGCGTCCCGGGGATGCTGACGGCGGTCGTGGCGCGCTGTGGTGCGTGCGGAGGAACGCCGCGTCGGGTCGACGACGCCCGCGCGCGCGCCGTGCCGGGTGTGCGCCATGTGGTCCGCATGGATCACGGAGTGGCGGTCGTCGCGGATGGATACTGGCCCGCACACAAAGGGCGCGAGGCGTTGACGATTCAGTGGCAGGAGCCGGCGGATCGCGCCAGTTCCACCGACGTCGCCCGTCGACTCACCGAGCTTGCGGCGCGGCCGGCGGCCCAGGGGTTTGCGCGCGGGGAAGCGGACGTGAAGGGCGCACGAATGCTCGAGGCAACATACACACTGCCGTTTCTCGCGCACGCCACGATGGAGCCCATGAACTGCACGGCGCACGTCACCGCGGACGGGGTGACGCTGTGGGCACCCACGCAGTTTCAGTCCGAAGCCGTGCGTACCGCGGCGGAGGCCGCGGGTGTACCCCCGGAGCGCGTCGTCGTCCACACGACGCTCATGGGTGGTGGCTTCGGACGGCGCGGTGAGAGCGATTTCGTCGGGGATGCGGTGCGCATCTCGAAGGCCGTGGGGGCACCGGTGCAGGTCGTCTACTCGCGCGAGGACGACATGCGGCACGACTTCTACCGGCCCGCGTCGGTGCACGCGCTGCGTGGCGGCGTGGACGCCGACGGCTGGCCCACGCTTCTGAGGCATCGCGTCGCAGGGCACGTATCCGGCATGCGAAGATTCTTCCCGCAGGCGATCCAGAACGGCATTGACCCGGACCACGTCGCCGGGTTAGGTGCAGACTTGCCGTACGCGATTCCCAACCACCGCGTCGAGTATGCGCAGCTCGATACCAGTGTGCCGACTGGATTCTGGCGCTCGGTGGGACACTCGGGGACCGCATTCGCGGTCGAGTGTTTTATCGACGAGCTGGCAGTGCTTGGCGGGAAGGACCCGCTGGAGGTGCGCCGCCACCTGCTCGCCACGAATCCGCGTGCCCTCGGCGTGCTGAACCTGGCGGCGGAGAAGGCGGGGTGGGGACATCCGCTACCCGCGGGCCGCGCGCAGGGCATCGCGCTGGTGGTGGGATTCGGCAGCTACATGGCAGAGGTGGCCGAAGTGAGCATGGAGCGCGGGCAGCCACGGGTGCATCGGGTCGTGTGTGCCATCGACTGCGGTCGCGTGGTGAACCCGTCGATCATCGAAGCGCAGGTACAGGGCGGGGTGCTGTACGGGCTCAGTGCCGCACTCCACGGCGATATTGCGGTAGAAGGCGGCAAGGTGAAGCAAGGCAATTTTCACGACTACCGCGTCATGCGGATGCACGATTCCCCGGTGGTGGAGACGCACATCGTTCCGAGCACCGCGAGGCCGGGTGGGGTTGGCGAGCCGCCGACACCGCCGGTGGCGCCGGCTGTCGCGAACGCATCGTTCCGGCTAACTGGCCAGCGCGTGCGGCGGCTTCCGTTCGTACGCGCTGCGCAGTCGGGGTGATAACGTCCGTCGGCGATGGAGCCGAGCCAGACCCACGCGGTATGCTTTGCGCGAGTGGCTGCTCGTGTTGCCGCGGCGCTCCAGGCCACGGCATCTCGTGCATCGAGGAGTTGCGCAACCTTGCAATGACGGCATTACGCCCACGCGCTCAGGCGCTACTTTTTGGCCATCGCCTCCGCCGTGACTTGTTTGCGCGCCTCTGGGGACCTGATCTCTCACTACCGGCACAGCTGCATGCCCGTCAGTCGCAGGATTGCGGTCCTGGAAGCGGAGCACGAAGTCGAGCAAATCCTCGCGATGCTCGACCGGCCCGAGGCACCGGGCGTCCCAGAAGAGCAGCGACTACGACAGGGGTTCCAACGCATCGCGTTTTCGTGCGACGCCCTCCCCGAAATCGCGGGGCCATGCAGCGTCGCGCGTGAGGCATTTTTGGCGACGCTGGTCCGTCCATCGGACCTTCGAGTACAGCAGGCGTTTCGCGATGCGTTGGCCGAGTTGCGGGTGAGCGTCCGGATGGCACGTCGCGCGATCAGTACCGGAGAGTGGTCAGCCACTGAGGGGTCGTAGGCGATTAGATCAGCTAGCGTATGTCGTCCTAGCCAACGGCGCGCACTGTGCCATCCCTTCCGCCTGCACGGCCGTCCTCCTCTCCGCGCGTCCCAGGCGCTCGCGTTGTGACTTCAAGAGCGTGCTGGCGACATGACGACGTGCAGTCCATGGTCGACCGCGTCAAACGAATCGACGCACACTCTCGCGACCGGCAAACATTCCCAGCCAATCGTCGTCCGAACTTCCGTGCACGCACGCATCTGCCCGCCCAAGTGGGCGCAACGCAGCCGGTGTCCGAGACGACGGCGTGGTGACGGTAGTCAGGGCTGATGAGCGAGTCAGCCACCGGGGTCGCCCGTGTTGAGCGCCTCCAAAAAGCGCTGCACCACTGTCCGGTTTGCCTTGAGTCGCGGCATGGCGCGGCAGGGTCGCCGGCGATAGCGGTCGATCCGCCGGGCGGCACACCTTCAGCGGGTGTCTGCTCGCAAACGGCCGCTCCCGCAAGGAGAGCGGCGACTCCAAGGACGAGAGAGCTTAGCGAGCGCGGTCGCCCGGCGCGCGGATTTGCCACGGTAAAACACGCGAAGGGAGTCGCGCAACAGTTTCCTCCGCCCGGGGCCGCCGGAACGTCATGTGCTCCACCGACTGTGGGGGGTAAAGAGAGATATGGTGCGCGCACCTGGGTCAACCGGCTCAGTAGGCCCTCGGCAGTTCGCTGGAGTCGGGATCCACGGAGACAGGAGTTCCAGGCTTGCCCGACGTATGGGTCGCGCCGTGGCCACTTTAGCGTTACCCTAGCGAGCGTTCGCACCGCCTCCGGCCTGTGGACGCGTCCTTGCGACACACACACATCAACAGGCGGAGCCAATGCGAGCCTGCAACATCGCATGCAGCGCACTTCTCCTCGCTTCTCTCGCTTGCCGAGGTCAGAGCGCGGACTCTGCGCCCGCCGATAGCGTTACGGCGTCGGCCCCGGCTCGCCGCATCGAAGACTCTGTGCGCACGCTCGAACAAGTCTGGGCCGATGCGATTCGGACGCGCGACTCGTCGGCGCTCGAGCGGTTGATGGCCCCTGACTTCACACTGGCCAGCGCGGAAGACACCGCAACGGTTGCGCGCGCTCCGTGGATGGAAAACTTGCTGACGCGACTCCGCGTGGATTCCATCCGCGTCAGCCCGGCGCGCGTGACTGTACGCGGCGACACCGCCCTCGCCAGTTTGATGTTTGTCTGGGCTGGGCAGTTCATGCAGACGCCGCCGTTCCGTGACTCAACAGAACTCACGGACACGTGGATCCGAAGCTCCGATGGCTGGCGTGTGCAGCGACGCGTGCTGCTCCACTAGGCATCGAGAGCGTTTCAACCTGCGCTCCGCGATCAGCTCAATCGAGCAATGCCTCCGGCAGCAGCGGACGGCGCTGACAGTTTGGGCATCGCACGCTGAGGGCGCCGGGCGCGTGCGTGAATCCGCCCACGCCGCTCGCTTCAGCGATCCAGTGGTGTCCGCGGGCGTGACACGTAATCAACGGTAAGATCGCGTCGTCAGCGAGGTCCTGCCCTGCTTGCACAGCGTTGTACGGATGCTCTGGCTTGACGACGGTCATCTTACCGACCGGCGGCCTCGCCTGTACTCTTGCGACCGTTGCCGCCAAGAGCCGGACCGACGCATCCCCTTACCGCACGGAGTCTCTCGTATGCGCCTAAGCGTTGGTGAACTTGTAATGCTCTCCCTGTTAACCGCTTGCGGTGGCTCGGCCGACGATGCGACCACGATGGATGCCGATTCGGCGGGCCTGAGGGCCGAGCCTCAGCCCCCCGTGCTCTCGGCCGAGGCAATCAACGGAACCTGGAGCGGCGTGAGCATGGGGGAGGTCGGTGACTCCGTGACCTTCCGCTGGACCTACACGCGGAATGCCGATGGCACCGCCGGCTTTGTGTACGCGGGCTCCTCGGACACCGTGCGCTATGCCACCGTGGTATCGGGCGACAGCATCGTCTCCACGTCCGAACCCTACACCCCGCCCAAGGCGCCGGACGGCTCGCCGCAGGTCGTGGTCCGCACGGTGGGTCGCCTGGTCGGCGACAAACTGGTTGGCACCTCGGCCGTGAGGCTCGCGACGTCGCCGGACTCCGTCGTCGCGCGCGGACGCTGGGAGGCCACACGCGCTCCGTAGACGTTGGCGGCGACGCGCAATTCGATGAGATGCTATCAGAGCACGCCAACTAGGCGCCGGTGTGGGCGCTCGCGTGATCGGAACCGCTGCGTGTGCATCCTCGGTCTGCACGCCGCGTGACGAGCGACAACGACTCATGGAAGCCGTCATCGCGCGCCAGAGAGAGCCGGGGAATCCCGCTCGTTACGCGGCGAAGCCGCAGTCGATCACGATGTGTCCGCGCTCGGGTTTGACGTGCGCGAACCATTCGCGCCGGCCGAGGGCACGACCGCGGGGTTGCCAGTGCCCGGAACTGAAGTGCGTCGACTGGAAGAGCGGGACATCGGTGGATGCGCCGCGGGCGGCCGACATGCAGGGCTCCGTGGAGAAAGCGGGAGCTCAGAACTTAGCGCTCACACCCACGCCGCTCCACCAGCCGCGGATTCCGCTCGTCACGCCATCCACGGTGGTGCGATTGATCGTGCGCCCGCGCCGCCCGACGACCACGCCGCTGGTCTGCGCAAGTCGCGAGGAGACCGAGCCGCTCACGACGCCTGCTTCTGGCGACAGCGTGAAGATCCTGCCAAGGGGGATGTCGAAGCTGAGACCACCGGCGACGCTCCATGCACTGCCGGTGAGCGCACTGCGTGTCCGTACATTGCCGCTCAACACGTCCACGGTCGCGCTGCTCGATTCGCGCAACAGCGACAGTGATGGCGACCATGTCAGCGCACCCGTATCGAAGAGCATCACGCCACTGATGCCGGTCAAGTCGCCGCTTGGAATGAGTCGGGTCGGCTGATCGGTTCTCGTGTTCGAGAACGGGCGCGCGTAGAACGCATCGCCGCTGAACCAGAGTCCGGCGCTGCCGCCCAGGGCGCCGGACACACTTCCGGCAATGGCAGCCGAGCCGCCACCAGGGAACTGATTACGTCCGTTCAGTGAATCGGCGGAGCTGTATGCGAAATCGACCGACACGATGTACGTGCGCTCGTTCTGCAGGGCGCGCAACGACAACGCACCGCGTCCCGTCGTGCCCTGCCAGTAGGTCGCACCATCGCCACCAGGAGCGGGTTCGTACTCCAGGGCGCCGGACACACCGAGCACGAGATCGCCTACCGGAAACGAGAACACCGTGCGCACACCGGCGCGGGCGGGAAGTCCAAGCGATTGGCTGGACAAGTCGACCACCGACGTTCCCGCCGCTCCGACGGCATTCACCTTGAGCGAATTGAGCGATGAGGGCGAGCTGCCGCTCCGCCCGTACACGCTGAGCGTGTCGCCTGGCCGCAGCATGTAATCGGCGCGAAGCGATGTCGGGATCATCGCGTTCATGCGTTCACCCGGCGTCGTCAGCTGCACGGGCGTACCGGACAACCGGAGGCCGAAGCGAGGCCCTGTGAGGCGCCAGGAGAACGGCGCGACGCGTTCGGTAACGTGCACATCGCCCACGGTGATTGCCCGATGCGTAGGCGTCACCGTGAGCGATTGTCTGAAAGCGTGCGAGACGCTGTCGGCGCCTCGGCGCTCGACCGTCGCATCCTGCGCATGCAGCACGCGGTGGGCCACCAGTCCGTCTGCCATGGCAATGCCGACGATTGCGGCGACAGCAATCGCCACGCGCCCCGCTCGTCCTGCACTCATCGCGTGAACCGAACGCCCGATAACGGCCTTACCCCTTCTTCGGGGCGGGGTGCGCCTCACGCCACGCCTTGAGCTGCGCGGCCGCAGACTGTCGGGTGAGCGTGCCGGCCTTCACGGCCTCATGCGTCGCCTTGAGCTCGGCCTGCATAGCCGCGTGATGAGCCTTCTGCGCATCCGAGGCGTTGCGCTTTCCGTCGTCGCGCCGCTCCTTCGCCGCTGCGAGCGCCGCCTTGCGCTCCTCGGGCGTCATGCTCTTGAGCTTGTCGCGCAGCTCCGCGCGATGCTCCGGCGCGCCCGGGCGGCCACTGCCCGCGCGGGGGCTTTGTGCGCTGGCCACGCTGGCGGTGAGTGCCAGGGCGACGAAAGCAGAAACACTGAGAATCGAAGCGCGCATACGGAATCTCCTTGTGGACGATCTTGACCAGGAACGGATGGAAGCAATTCGTGCCTCAGTCCTGAAGACGTACCCCGGGAACGAATGTTAAGCCCGGCAGTGGGGTCATTGGCAAACTTGCCTGGATCACGTCGTCCAGCGCGCGCTCAACGGGCGCCAGTGGGCGCGTTCGACTGCGCGGTGACTGACCTGCCGAGGCCACGGACATGCCCCAACGGTGCGCCGTCTGATGCCGCCAGGCCGTAGAACAAAACACGGCTGCCTACCTCGGCGTCCTCATCTGGGAACACTGCATTCGACGCGCCCCTTGCAACTTTGCCCGCGCGGCACTCGCCACACTTAAGGCGAACTCGACATTGGTACGCTTTTTGCCGTCGGGGAAATCGCCTTTTGCTGCCATGAATCGCGCACCGGCGTGAAGATGGCATCACTCCTTCCCGCTGCCGACATCGATGATGCCGAAGAACACGGTGAGCCCCGCGCGTCGGGGTGAGTTCAGCGACGCCTTTGTACCGCCATCCGCGCCGGCAGAGCCTAAAGCTGATGAGGGTCCACACGCCGACACGGCGCAGTCGGAGGATCAAGCCTCCCAGTATGCGCGAAGCCTCATCGAGGCCTCACTTGATCCGCTGGTCACGATCAGCCCCGAGGGCAAGATCACCGACGTCAACGCCGGTTCCATCAAGATCACTGGCGTCCCCCGGGAGAAGTTGATCGGCACGGACTTCTCTGACTACTTCACCGAGCCGGACAAAGCGCGGAACGGCTATGAGCAGGTATTCGCCGAGGGGTTCGTCACCGACTACCCGCTGACGATTCGGCATCGAGACGGCCGATTGACCGATGTGCTATACAATGCCTCGGTGTACCGCGACTCGCGCGGCCAGGTGCTCGGTGTATTCGCCGCCGCGCGCGACGTGACTGAGCAGAAGAAGGCATCACAGTACGCCCGAAGCCTGATCGAAGCGTCACTCGATCCGCTGGTCACGATCAGTCCTGAAGGAAAGATCACCGACGTGAATGAGGGGTCGGTCAAGATCACGGGCATACCGCGGGATCGGCTCATCGCGACCGACTTCTCCGACTACTTCACGGAGCCCGACAAGGCGCGTAATGGTTACGAGCAGGTGTTCGCTCAAGGCTCAGTGACCGACTACCCGCTCACCATCCGACACAAGGACGGCCGCCTTACCGACGTGCTGTACAACGCCTCCGTGTATCGGGACGCGCAGGGCGAGGTGCTCGGTGTATTCGCCGCCGCGCGCGACGTCACGGAGCAAAAGAAGGCTTCCCAGTATGCGCGAAGCCTGATCGAGGCGTCGCTCGACCCGCTCGTCACCATCAGTCCCGCGGGAAAGATCACGGACGTGAACGAGGGGTCGGTGAAGGTCACCGGAGTGCCGCGCGAGAAGCTGATTGGCACGGACTTCTCGGACTACTTCACGGAGCCGGACAAGGCACGAAACGGCTACGAGCAGGTGTTCGCGCAGGGCTCGGTCACCGACTACCCGCTCACGATCCGACACACGGACGGCCGGCTGACGGACGTGCTGTACAACGCCTCCGTGTACCGGGACGCGCAAGGCGAGGTGCTTGGTGTGTTCGCCGCCGCGCGTGACGTCACCGAGCAGAAGAAGGCTTCGCAGTACGCCCGAAGCCTGATCGAAGCGTCACTCGATCCGCTGGTCACCATCAGTGCGGAAGGCAAAATCACCGACGTGAACCAGGCGTCTGCCGACGTGACCGGTGTCGCGCGCGACAAACTGATCGGCACGGACTTCTCGAACTACTTCACCGAGCCCGAGAAAGCACGAGAAGGCTACAAGCAGGTGTTCGACGAGGGCGCCGTCTCGGACTACCCACTGACGATTCGGCACCGTAATGGCAAGCTGACCGACGTGCTCTATAACGCATCGGTTTACAAGGATTCGACAGGAGCCGTGCTCGGCGTGTTTGCGGCCGCGCGAGACGTGTCGGCGCAGAAAGCCGCCGAAGCCGAAGTCGCGAAACAGCGAAGCCGCGAGCTGGATCGACTGGCGGAGCTGGAGCGATTCCAGCAGTTGACGATTGGGCGCGAACTCAAGATGATCGAACTGAAGAAGGAAATCGAAGACCTCCGGAAGGCGGGTAGCCGGGGTACCGTACGGTGACTTCCGCGTCGGACGCGAGCGCAACGCGGCCGAAGTATTCAACCGACGCGTACATTAGCGCGCTCGTCAACATCCTCGAGGATTCCGAGGCCGAGCGCGCGCGGCTCCAGCAGGCACAGCGGGCGGTGCTCAACATCCTCGAGGACTTCTCGGACGAGAAGGTGCGCCTGCAGTCCACGCAGAGCGCAGTGCTCAACATCCTCGAGGATTTCTCCGACGAGAAGACGCGCCTGCAGTCCACGCAGAGCGC
>JAZKCW010000012.1:0-31784 GCA_040387895.1 Gemmatimonadota bacterium | reverse complement strand
ACATCCTCGAGGATTTCTCCGACGAGAAGACGCGCCTGCAGTCCACGCAGAGCGCGGTGCTCAACATCCTCGAGGACTTCTCGGACGAGAAGGTGCGCCTGCAGTCGACGCAGAGCGCGGTGCTCAACATCCTCGAGGACTTCTCGAGCGAGAAGGGGCGATTGCAGGACATGCAACGGGCGGTCATCAACATTCTCGATGACCTGCAAGGCGACAATCAGAAGCTGACGGTTGCGCAACGCTCGTTGACCTTGCTCACGACCGACCTGGAGTCCCGCGTTCGTCAACGCACGGAGGAGCTGAGCGACGTCAACGTCGCCTTGCGGACGAAAGCCGAGCAGCTGTCGTCTGCATCAAAGTACAAGTCAGAGTTCCTGGCGAACATGTCGCATGAGTTGCGCACGCCGCTCAATAGCATTTTGCTGCTGGCGAAGCTCCTGGCTGACAACGACGATGGAAATCTGACGACGAAGCAGGAGCAATACGCGAACGTCATCGTGAGTGCGGGCACCGACCTTTTGGCGCTCATCAGCGACATCCTCGATCTCTCGAAGATCGAGGCCGGGAAGATGGAAATAGAGGCGACGTCATTCGACATTGATGCCCTGCTTCAACATCTGCGGGAGAATTTCGAGCCGGTTGCCCGCGTACGCGGCCTCGAGTTCATCGCGAGCCGCGGTCGGGGTGTTCCATCACGCGTGCACACCGACCGCCAGCGGCTCGAGCAGGTGCTGCGCAACCTGCTCTCGAACGCGTTCAAGTTCACGTCGGCGGGGCGGGTGAGCCTTCATGTAGGGTTTCCGCTGGCCGCGGGAGAGCAAGCATTCGGGCAGGCAGGTGTCGATGGCCGGCGAGAGTTCACTTTCTCAGTGCTGGACACCGGGGTTGGCATTGCTGAAGACCAGCAGAGTCTCATCTTCGAGGCCTTCCGCCAGGCCGACGGGACCACGAGTCGCAAGTATGGCGGGACGGGGCTCGGGCTTTCCATCAGCACCTCAATCGCCAAGCTGTTGGGAGGTAACTTGGACGTAGCGAGCGTCCCAGGGCGCGGCAGTTTGTTCACGTTGACCATTCCGCATGGTCCGTCCGCCGCGACGCAGGTGACCGCACCAACCTGATTGTTTTCGATAGTTTGCCGGCACCGCCGCGCTACGGCGCCCGGAGCGTCAGCGTGAACGTGCTCCCCGTGCCGAACACGCTCTCCGCTGTCAGATCGCCGCCCATGCCGCGCGCCAGATCGCGGCTGATCGCCAGCCCGAGCCCCGCGCCCTCGTGTGGCCGCGACAAGTCGGCGCGCACCTGCACGAACGGCTCGAAGATGCGGTCGAGCTGGTCGGTCGCGATGCCGATGCCGGTGTCCTGCACGCGGATCAGGACATGTGCGCCGTGCGTTGCGCATCCCACGGTTATGCGCCCGCCACGCTCGGTGAACTTGACCGCGTTCGAGAGCAAATTCACGAGCAGCTGCCGCAGTTTCTCCGGGTCGGCGCGCACCACCAGGTCCGTTGGGCCGTCCGTGCCGAGCGCGATCCCTCGGGCGCGGGCCTGGGGCGCCACCAGGCCCTCCGCCCCGGCCAACGCTTCGGAGACCGGCACGTCGACCATGTCGTAGTGCACGCTCCCGCTCTCGAGCTTCGTGTAGTTCAGCACCTCGTTGACGAGGCCCAGCAGGTGACGCTGGCTCCGCTGGATCCTTGAAAGGTCCTCACGCTGCTGTGCAGTGACCGGCCCACGGATCCCCATCTCCAGCAGCTCGGCGTAGCCGCCAATCGCGTTGAGCGGCGTGCGCAACTCGTGGGACATCACCGCCAGGAACTCGGCTTTGGCGCGATTGGCTGCCTCAGCGGCCTCGCGTGCGGTCCGCTCGAGGCTCACATCCGTGTTCGTGCCGAACCAGCGCAGCACGTGTCCGTCGGCATCGCGGTGCGGCACGATGCGCGTCAGAAACGGGCGAAACCGTCCGTCGGCGCCCCGCAGGGGGAAGGTCATCTCCACCGGCTGGCCGTTCGCGATCCCTGCGCGCCACCGATCCAGCACCCACGGCAGTTCGGCCGGATCGTGCACCGACTGCCACCCCCAGCCTTCCATCTGCTCGGGCGTCGTGCCGGTGTACTCGTACCAGCGCGCGTTGTACCAGTCGATGTGCCCGTCCGGCTGGGCCGTCCAGGCGAGGGTCGGGATCGCGTCGGCGAGCGTCTGGAACTGGCGCTCACTCATGGCGCGCGCGGCCCACGCCGTCTCGGCGTCCGCGCGGGCGGCCTCACTCTCCGCCAGCAGGCGTTCCCGTTCGGCGGCGGCGGCGCGCAACTCGGCGTTCATCCGCTCGAGGGCGCGCTCCCGGTCTCCGCGCGACTGGACGTGGCGCGTGGTCTCGATGACGGTGGTGAGGATCCCCGCCGGCCGGTACGCCTCGTCCAGGATCGCACTGTAGGAGAACGTGAAGTACGCCTCTTCCACGTAGCCCCGGCGCTCGGGCGTGAAGAGCTGATCCTCGAGGAAGATCGACTCGCCCGTTTCCAGCACGCCCCTGAACATGGGCCCGACCTGCTCCCACAGCTCGGGCCAGCAGTCGCGCGCGCGCTGGCCGAGCCCCGCCGGGTGCCTCTTCTGAAGGATAGGGATAAAGGCGTCGTTGTAGAGCTGCACGAGCTCGGGCCCCCACATCACGAGCTTGGGGAAGCCTGACGCGAGGCAGATGCTGACGGCCGTGCGCAGGCTCTGCGGCCAGCCCTCCACCGGCCCGAGCGGGGTCGCGGCCCAGTCGAGCGTGCGGCAGCGCTCGCGCATCTCGCCGGGGCCGGCGAAGAGATGGGCGGCGGCGGTCACCACCTCCGCGCTTTGCTCGACGTCTCCCTCACTCCCGCTCTCCCGCGCCATCGTCCGCTACTCCCTCTGTGGTTCGGATCCGCCCACCCCGGCCGGCGCGGTGCCGCCCGCCGGACCGTGCGCTGCCGCGGGCGGCTCGGGAACCCCTTCGCCACGGTAGCAGCAGCGCACGTCGTCAGAGAACTCGTGAGACCTCGGATCCACGTGAATCGCATGCCTGCGCACATGCCACGCCACACCGGACAGGGAACGCTATGTCTGCCCGCGCCGCAGCCCGCCCACGCGCTCCCGCCGCGATAATTGCAGTGTTCGGCTGTCAGCGGCCTGCGAGATACGATGGTCCCGAGCTCCACCTACGGAAACGGCGGGATCAGATGACGGATCAAGGGGCCGATGCGGCGCGCGGAACGGGAGCGGACCGCGTTCCGCGCGAGCCCAGGGGAGCGGCCGAACTTTTCGCCGGGCCGGGCGACATGCGCGCGCAGTGGCGGGCGCTCGACTGGGCGGCGACGCCCTTGGGAGCGGCCGCCCAGTGGTCGCCCGCACTGTTGGCCGCCGCCGGGCTCATGCTGGAAGCGCCCGGCGCGATGTGCCTGTATGCCGGTGATGCCTTTGTCACCCTCTACAACGACGGGTATCGACGATTGCTCGGGACGAAGCACCCCGCCGCCCTCGGCTGCTCGGCAGAAGTCGTGTGGGGGGAGATCTGGCCCGTCATCGGACCCCAGTACGAGGGGGTTTGGAGCGGCGGCGGTGGGCTCGACCTCCGTGACGTGCCTTTCACGCTCCCGCGGCTGGACGGCGGCGGCGCGGAAGAATGCTGGTTCGACTATGCGCTGAGTGCCGTGCGCACCATGGGTGAAGGCGATCTCGAGCACAACGGCGGGGTCGTGGCGATCCTGAGCGTGGTGAGCGAGACGACCAATCAGGTGCGGTCCAAGCGGGAGGTGGAGCGGCTGCTGGCGGCGCTCGAGGTGGAGCGGTCACGGCTCGCCGACGTCTTTCGCGCCGCGCCAGCGTTCCTGGCCGTGCTTCGAGGTCCGGCCCACGTATTCACGCTGGTGAACGACGCGTATTACCAGCTGGTTGGTCACCGCGAGATGGTCGGCAAGCCCGTGATCGATGCGCTGCCGGAGCTTCAGGGGCAAGGATTCGTCGAGTTGCTCAACGGCGTACTCACCACCGGCGACCCGTTCATCGGACGCGAGGTGCCAGTCGACCTCGCACGCACTCCCGGGGCAGAGCCCGAGGAGCGCTTCATCGACCTGACGTACAAGGCGTTGACCGAAGTCGACGGCACGCGGGTCGGGGTCATCGCGCACGGCACGGACGTCACCGAGCAGGTCGTCGCCCGGCGCGAGGTGGAGCGGCTCCTTGCCGAGAGCTTAGAGGCCCGGCAGGCCCTCGACGCGGCCCGGGAGGAAGCGGTCGGGGCGCGGCAGGAGGCCGACGTGGCGCGCGCGGCCGCCGAGCTGGCCAACCGAAGTAAAAGCGAGTTTCTGGCGGTGATGAGCCACGAGCTCCGCACCCCGCTCAACGCCATCGGCGGCTACGCGGAGCTGATGGAACTGGGCGTCCGGGGCCCGACGACCGAGGAGCAGCGCGAGGACCTCGGGCGCATTCAGCGCAGCCAGCGCCACCTGTTGGGGCTCGTCAACGAGGTGCTGAACTATACGCGGCTCGAGGCGGGGACCGTGCGCTATGATGTCGCCGATGTCCGCGTGGGGGATGCCGTCGCCGACGCGCAGGCCCTGGTCGCGCCGCAGGCCCGCGCGAAGGGCTTGGTCGTGGAGGCGACGGACTGCGTCGCCGACCTCATGGTGCGCGCGGACCCTGAGAAGCTGCGACAGGTGCTGGTGAACCTGCTCTCGAACGCAGTGAAGTTCACCGGCGCGCGGGACGGTGCCCTCGGGACCTTCCGCGTGACGTGCGACGCGGCCGGGGACCGCGTGCGGATCACGGTCGGGGATACCGGCATCGGGATTGCGCCAGAAAAATTGGACTCCGTCTTCGAGCCCTTCGTCCAAGTCCGCGCCGACCTCACGCGGACAGCCGAAGGTACGGGGCTTGGGCTGGCGATCAGCCGAGACCTGGCGCGCGGCATGGGTGGTGAGCTGACCGTCGAAAGCACGGTGGGCGTGGGCAGCCGATTCACGCTGACGCTGCCGCCGGTCTGAGGCGACGACACGGCGCGCGGTTTCGGCGGTCGCGAAATTGCGTGCGCGAAGCGGCGTGCCGACGATACCGTCTGCGCGTCCCGACAGAGAGGACCATGACGCCGATTCAATACCAACAACTCCACGCCCTCTATCTCTCCGTGCACGCCGCGATTTCGCGTGCGCAAGAGACACGCGCGCACGCCGCCCGGCTCCGCGCCGCAAGTCGCGCCCTGCGAGCGGGCGAGCCCAGGCAGCCTGTTATCCAGGCCGCAGCGCACGGACGCCGCAGCGAGTACAAGCCGACGGTGCGCCGGATACCGGGGACGGTGCTGCAGCGCGCCGCGATGTAGTAGGCTGCGTAACATTGGCGACGCAGCCGGCGACGTTGTGTACCACAACAGCGTCGAAACGAAGCCACGACCCCCTGAATACACCCTGCGTCGCACATCAGGGGGTGCCTATCTCCCTCTGTCGCATTCGTTTGCGCTGAGCACCCGGTGAATGGGGTTTAGGGGGTCGCGGGTTCGAATCCCGCCGTCGCGATTTCATCAATAGAGTTTTGACCGGCACTTAGCCTCGACGATTGGTCGCGGCTTTGTTGTATCTGAAATCGCCGTAAGCACACCGGAGGCAAGTGACGTCTTGCCGGCGGCGAGCGCCTTGAGGCATCATCGAGCTTCGCCGTGAGAGCGGGCCTGATGTCGGGGGCGAGCGAGGCGGTGAGCACCAGCGCGCGCAGCGCGCCTATGGCCTGTGCCGGGGTGCAGGTCGGCCCGTCCGTCAGGCCGTTGGAATGGTCGCCCCAGCGGGTCAGCGCCCGGCGGTGCTCAGGGCGCCGGGTGGTAATTGCCGACGGACACCTGCGCGATACCGCCCTGCAGGGACTCGGGCACGGTCGTCACGCCAAAGTAGACGGTTGAGCCTCAGCACCTGCCAACCGTCCTGGCCACGCGCTCACGAGATTGCGACAGATGCTTCCACGAGCTGCCTCATCCGAAGCACGGATTGCGGTAGCGCCGCGCGCCGCTCCGACGTGCGTCGCCGGCACTGCAGCTCGCAGCGGAATCACACATGCATCATGTGCACGGGCGCGTGCGGGGCTCCTCCACGAAGGATGTGCTGCCTGCATGTTGCGACACGCGCACGGCGATTACCGGTGCCGTCAGGGCCTGCGTGAGGACACAACCCGCGCCCGGCGAGACTTCCCGCACCACGACGTAGCGTTGACCACCGGACTCGTAGACGTTCGGGATGTCGATGCTGTATCCGCCCGTGGGGCGGGAGCCCATCGACGCGACGATGAGCACTTCACGGGTGAAGTCGACCTGCGGCACCGGCGGGCGCGGCTGGCGTTGCTGCGTCGCTTCGTTCCAGAGCTGAGTCCACGTCACCATGTCGCGAATCACAAGGCGCCGCCGGTCCTTGATGCCTGAATACAGATGCTGCGCGACGGAGTCGGGCACGGTCAGAACCTGGAGTGCCGTACTGCCCGCCGGCACGCCGGGCGGCGGTGCCGTCGTTGCGCTATCGCACCCTGCGGTCAGCGCGACCACGGCAAGATATCCGATCGCCTTGCGAATCATGAGTATCCTCCGGAGCTGTTCGTTGGCTGATGTGACACTCTACGTCGAGTACCTCCAGACGCGGCGCATTGTCACAACGAATGACGCATCGACGATGCACCTGCTCGCCGATCTCAGCTGCCTGCGTCGCTGAATTCCCTTTGGCGTTCGGCACTCACCTCTTGATGCCGTCGATCAACCTGAAGACAGCCTCGAGCGCGGGATCGCGACCCGCGAAGTAGGCTGCGGCCGTCAATTGCACCGGCACATGCGGACTCATCTCCCTGCGGCCGTCGAACACGTCGCCACTCAGGTTCCAGCGCACACCGGCGATGGTGCCGCTCAGGCCACTGTGGGCGAGGTGTACCTGCACAAAGTCGCCATTGAGGTTGCAGCATTCGCTGCTAGCTTCGCCGACGAACAGCGGATCGGCAAGCCGTTCCAGGTCAGTGATGAAATTGGCGGCGGCCGAATAGGTGGTCCGCCCGATTAGCGCGTACACCTGGCGGCCCGGCACGCGCGTGTAGGCGATGACGGTGCGCAGCAACTCCGGATACAGGCTCGTCGTCCCGCCGGTGTTATGGCGAAGATCGAGGATGAGGTTCCGCGGTTTCTGCGCCTCGAGGACACTCCACAACCTCGTGCCGAATGCGCGCAGCGTCTCGGTCGGGTCATCTCGCACCTGGTTGAACTGCACGTACACGGCACTCCGCTCGGGAAGCGCCTGCTCCCAGTGACTTTCCTGCGTGTTCCGGAGGAAAACGGGTGCTTGCACGCGCGGCGGCGGCGGGAGCTTCCACGGGCTCTGAAGGCCCGCTCCACCCAGCGTCACGGTGCGACGCTGCCCGTCGCGCGACTCGACGGTGATATCCACGGCGTCGACCCTGATGTCCACGCCGGACCCCTTGAGGTACTCGGCTGTGCGCAGGAGCAAGGCGCCGAGCCCCACGTACTCCATGTCACCATCCACGCTCTGCATGCGGTTCACGAGTCGAAGGGCGTCTTCGGCGGACGTGCGGCCGATGCTCACGAGCCGCGTGCCAACGAGCTCCTGATGCTGCTCCGCCGCGCGGACGATGAATATTCCTTCGGGAAAGACGTAGAACTGGACAGGCAGATGATGAACGCCACCTCCGCCGAACAATCCGGTATGCCCCTGATGCAGCGTCGCCAGCATGCGGTTGAGGCCCACAATGAACTGCTCCAGCGACAAGGCCGGAATGCGTTCCTTCAACTCCCGGTAGGCACGAGTGAATGCTGCCGGCGCATTGCCGTTCCGATAATCGGGGCTGACCCGAAGCGCCTCGGCGTACAGGTAGTCGAGATCGCGGCGCCACCCTTCCTCGCGAGAAACTCCGGTCGTGTCGGGGCGGCCGGTGATGGCGCGGAATTCCGGATCGGCGCGAAGGGGGGCCAGCGCCGCCGCATTGAAGAGTTGCTGGCGACCGATGCTTCGGTCCTCGAAGATTCCGCGTCGCAACGCCGCAAGGGCTGCTCGCTTATCGTCGGCCGCGACATAGGCAGCGGCCATGCCCATCGGCTCCCGGCGCAGCCCCGAAATGTCTCTGGCCTTTTCAAATGCCACCGCCGCTTCGTCGGGTTTGTTCACGCCGCGTTTCACCATCCCGAGCAGCATCCAGTTTTCCGCGTCGCGCGGATAGTCGCGCACGAGCTGTTCGATCAGCGGCTCCGCCTGGGCCGCATCGACGAAGGCCAGCCGAGCGGCACGCTTCCGCAGCTCGTAGTAGGCCACGCCGTCCTTCGGCGCGACGAGCAGGCTGATTGGCGATTCCTTCTGCGGATCGTAGATCTGCGCGTGCGCCGCGACGGTATTCACGGCTAGGCAACACACGACGAGAAATCCGGCGACTCCAATTGGCATGCTGACGCTCCTCGACCGAGTAATTTCGAAGCGGGTACGTATCAAAGCGCTCCTCCTAATTGATACGGGCTGGCGCGGACTGGAGGCCGTTGTCGTGTTCAGGAGTTGTATGCTTTGTGTTCACGGTCAAACCGTCTTTGCAACCCCGCCTGTGGCGCTCTTGCGGACGCGCTGTGGGTCTGCATGGCGTCGGCACCGATCGACAACTGTCCGGCAACGGCTCACCCCATTGTCTGGTCCTCCAACGAGCAGACTGCGAAGCTTCACCAATGCGGACCAACCGGTTCACCGCGAACCCGACTTCATGCGTGCACTGATCGTCGACGACGAGCCCCTCGCGCGCGCGCGTCTGCGCGACATCCTCGATGAGCAACCCGACCTCCATGTGATCGGTGAATGCGAGGACGGAGTCGCGGCCGTAGAGGCCATCCGTAACATGGCGCCGGATGTTGTCTTCCTCGACATCCAGATGCGTGAGCTGGGTGGGTTTGGAGTCATCGAAGCGATCGGTCCGGAACGGATGCCCGCGGTAGTCTTCGTCACCGCATACGACGAGTGGGCCCTGAACGCCTTTGACGTGCACGCGGTCGACTACCTGTTGAAGCCGCTGCAGCCGGACCTGGTCAAGCGCGCGCTCGAACGGGTGCGGCACCGGCACTCCGCACAGGCAAATCCGGTTACCGCCACGGCATTGGCCAATCTCCTGTCCATGGTGCAGCCCGCGCCGCGGGTACGCATACCCGTCACACTCGCCGGGCGCACCACGCTCGTACCCGTCGACGACGTGGACTGGATCGAGGCCGATGGAAATTACGTGCGACTGCACGTCGGAAAAAAGAATCACCTCATCCGGGAGAGCCTCGCCGCCCTGGAAGCGCGTCTGGACCCGACCGTCTTCATTCGCGTGCATCGCTCAGCGATCGTGAATGTGCAACGTGTGCACAGCTTTCAGGCGATCGTGAATGGCGACTACGAGCTCACGATGACGAGCGGCGACGTGGTCAGTGCCAGCCGCATCTATCGACGTCGGCTGCGAATCGCTCTCGGACTGCCCCCGTGACCACCGTAGCGTGAACACCGGCATGACGCGCAGCTCACGCTCTGCGCGAGACCGTCGCGGGGATCCACACCATCGCGACTGCGCCGCCAAATTCACCCTGTCGCAGCTCCAGCCGTGCGCGCTCGCCGTAGAGGAGGGCAAGCCGCTCATTCACGTTGCGCAGCCCCACCCCAGGTTGCTGGTGGCGATCACCGCGTCGGTCAAGGCCCACGCCATCGTCCTCGATCGTGATCAAGGTGTACTGTTCGCCGTCCTGTTCCACGGCGGTCGCGCGGATGGCGACACATCCAGGCCCCGAGCGGGGTGCGATCCCGTGCTTGATTGCGTTTTCGACCAATGGTTGAACGAGGAACGGCGGTACCTGACGCCGCGCCACGTTCGGCGCGATCTCCATATGGATCGTAAGCCAGCCGGCGAAGCGCATCCGCTCGATACTCAGATACGACTCCAGCACCTGCAGGTCGTCCGACAGGAGTACCAGGTGCGTGGGTTTCTGCGCGAGCACTGCGCGCAGGAGCGTGCTCAGTTGCGACAGCGCGCGATTCGCTGCCTCCGGCTGGCGTGATATGAGCGCAGAGATACCGTTGAGTGCATTGAAGAGAAAATGCGGATTGAGCTGAAGGTGCAGCGCGAGCAGGCGGCTTTCACTCAATTCCGCAGCGAGCACGGCTGCCTCGAGTTCGTGCTCGTCCTCCCGACGGCGCAACTGCAATGCCGCGACGAGCGCCGTGAAGCTGAGCACGTGCAGAAACGCCGGTGGTAGCACGCGCAACACCGTGTAGACATCGATCACCAGCGGCCGAAACCCCGTCCAGTGACTGGCCCATGCTACCAGCGACAGGCGGCTCAGCACGCTCATTCCGGCAGCGACGAGCACGAAAGCAAGGATCGCGCTCAAGTGCCAACGGCGCTGGATCACCGCATGAGCACCCCAGAAGATGAACGGTGTGAACAGGCTCCAGCCGAATGACTCCGCTGCTTCGTATCCCGCCAGTCCGGCAAGGCGATCGCGAGGGTAAGTGGGATCCAACGCCGCCCCGACGAAGGAAAACACACCGAGCGCTCCCCAGAACAAGCACGATGCGCCGAACGCGATCATGCCGCGAGCGAACGCCGGCTGCCGAAGCCACCAGGAGAGGGTATCCCCGAGGCGGTTGAGCGGATCGTATCGAGCTGGTCGCGTATTCGTTGCGGTGGGCACAGGCGTCAGGACGATGCTTCGAGATGGATGCGGTGCAGCGCGAATTGCACAACGGTAGCGATTGATGTGCAGCAGTGCCACGATGACGGCGTCGATGCTGACGGAACACCCGGCACTGTTCATGGCGCCTTGTGCGAAGGGTGCGCGCTGGTGACGTCACCGATGCCACGGCCGAACACCTGGTCCGACCGCTTCGCACCACGCGCGCTACGACTCACGCCGGGTATCGCTGTCGTTTTTGCGCAGTGAAGCTCGTCTCAAGGACCGGATCGCTGTTCGACAAGGCCCACGCTTCACGAAACCCCGCTGGTGACACCGGCTGGCCCGCGACGAAGGCAGTTGAGCACATGGAGGCTTCGCTCCCGGTGAGAGAGCCCTACTCTCACTTCCAGGGGGAGAGCGGTGTCGCGCTGTCACTGGAGACAATCATTCATCGAAAGGGCGGAGAGTTCGTATGACGAAGGTGCGATTCGTGCCGGTGCTTGCTGCGCTGCTGTTTGTCGCCGCATGCGGAGAGAACGGCGGTCCGACCGCAGGAGGCTCGACAGGTGGCCCGACGGCACGTGTGCGTTTCTTCAACGCGACGATGGGCATGGCTGGTAGTGGTGGGTTCACGACGAACGGACAGTTCGCCACCGGTTCCGCCCTCCCGTTCGGGCAATCGACGCAAACGTGCGCGACCGTCGCCGCTGGTTCGACAGCGCTCGGTTTCGGCGCAGCCAACACAGGCGGGACGGGCCTGAGTGGCACCGCGCTCGCCACGTTGAACGACCAGAGCATCACCGCCGGTGGCAGCTACACCGTGATGGCGACGGGATCCGCCGCGAGTCCGAGGCTGTTCATGCTGGACAACAAGTTCTCGGGGACGCTGGCGACAAGCCAGGCGGCTGTGCGTCTCGTGAACCTCGCCCCGGGCACGGGCACGACACCGAACACCTTCGTGGCGTGGGCGGGTGGGATTGGGGCGGGCGCACCAGTCGCGATCGACATGGAGGTCGGCGCAGCAACGACATACCGAACCGTGACGAGTGGCGCCAACACGTTCGCCCTCTTGCAGAATCCTGGTCACATCATCGCCAGCCCGGGTACCGCGGTCACCCTGCAGGCGGGCACCGTCAACACGCTCGCGATCGTGCCGACGACGTCGGGTGGTGTCCAGCTCGTCGTCGTGCCGGGCTGCTGACGCCGGCCCGCCATGTCCCGCCTCCGCCGCCTGTCCGCACTGTTGCTCGCCACCAACCTCGCCGCGTCGCTGAACTCCTGCGGCGGTGGCGACCCGAAAACCCCGACCGGCCCGACGCCGCCCACGACAGCGGTCGCCGCGGTGACCGTTACCGCCACAACCAGCACGCTCACCGTCGGCCAGTCGGCGCCGCTCGTCGCCAGTGCGGTGACGGCCGGGGGACAGGCGGTGAGCGCCGCGCCGTTCACCTGGCAGAGCGAGGCGCCGGCCGTCGCGACGGTCGACGCCACGGGGAAGGTCACCGCCGAGGGCTCGGGCACCGCGGTGATCGCGGCCACCTCGGGCACCGTCCGCGGCACGACGACGGTCGTCGTGCAGCCTGGGCCCGCCGCCCCCGTGGCCAATCTCAACAAGATCATTGACTCGGTACGCCTCGCTTGGAAGCTGCCGGCGATGGGCGCGGCCATCGTAACCTTGGAGGACGGCCTCGTCGCCGTCGGGGCGGCCGGGACGCGTCGGGCGACGGGGGGAAATGCGGTGACTACAGACGATCTCTGGCACCTGGGGTCGAACACGAAGGCGATGACGGCCATGCTCGCCGCCGTAGCCGTATCGGAGAACCGCATCGCGTGGACAACGACCATCGCCGAGGCCTTCCCGGAGATCGCGAACATCCGCGCGGCGTATCAAACCGTTACCCTCCGCGAGCTGCTGTCGCACCAGTCGGGTCTCCCGTCAATGGTGGGTGAAGAGGGGCTCGGGAGCGGGACGACGGGGGTGGCCCAGCGCGCGTCGATGGTGCCGTTCGTGCTGCAGCAACCCCCGTCCGGGTCGCGCGGCAGCTACGTGTACAACAACCTGGGCTACGTCGTCGCGGGTGCCATGCTCGAGCGGGCCTTCGGCGCGTCGTTCGAGGCGGCCATGATCGCGCGAATCTTCACGCCGCTCGGCATGACTGGCGCCAACTGGGGCCCACAGGCCGCAGTGGGCAGCACCACCCAGCCTCTCCCCCACCGCCGGCAGTCGGACGGCTCTTGGAGCGTGCTTGAGGCCTACGGCCTGCCGCCGGTGTTCAATGTTTCGGGCACGATGCACATGTCGCTCGCGACTTGGGGACGCTTCGTGCGTGAGGTGTTGCGCGTGGAGGCGGGCACGTCCACCGTTGCCCTCGCTGCCGTCGCCCGGGAGACCACGTCCGAGGTGATTGCCATTGGCCCGGGGACGAGCTACGGCATGGGTTGGGTCGTCGCGACCCGCCCGTGGGCGAATGGTAAGACGCTCGATCATAACGGCAGCGACGGGGGGAACTTTTCCCTCGCAGTTCTGGCTCCAGTGCGCAACGTGGCGTTTCTCATCACCACGAACGGCGTCGATCCCAGCGGGACGGTGCAGGCACTCGGTGGAGTGCACGCCCGATTGGTCGCCTTTTACAACACCGGAAAATGAGCGCGGTGCAGCGCGTCGCGGTCCACCCGTGGCGCCATCACCTGAAGGTCACCATGCGCCGTTCCCGCTTTCTCCCTCCGTTGCTCCCCGCGCTCGTCGTCGCGCTATGTGGCGCCTGCGATGGCGGCGCTCCCGCAGAACCGGCGCGGCCGGTTCACGTGACCGCAATCGATACGCTCCGTCCCGGACAGATCGCTAGTGTCCGCGGCTCGGGCCTCGCCGGTCTGCGCTCGCTCCTGATCGACGGCGTGGCAGCGACGGAGCTCGTCGCGCGCTCCGACAGCGTCGCCGAGTTCCGGGTGCCGTCCATGCGCGCCTGCGAAACGGACATGCGCGCGGTCAAGGTGTCGGCGGAGGGATTGGCACCGGTCGGAGCCATCGTGCGCGTCCCGTCGAGCGTCGCGCTGCGCGCTGGCGAGTCTCGCGTGCTCACGCAGGACGATCTGCATTGCCTACGCATTCCGGCGGCCGACGAGGACTACGTGCTGAGCGCCGCCAACGTGGCGATCCCGGTGGCAGAGGTGGAGTCCCAGCGGATGTTGATCGCCGTCCGGCTCCTCGGCACCGGTGACACCAATGCATCGACGCTCGCCTCGTCTTACGCACGCGGGCCGCTCGCACCGTTCGCTGCAAGCGATGTCGATACGCCGGTGGCGCTGGCGACGCCCGACATGGCTGCGCTGACGGGCACCTATTCGCAGTCGCCGGTGCCCTTCGACCCGCGGTATGCGACGGCCGCCGAAGGGGACACGCTGCGGTTCGTCGACTGGTTCTCCGGGACACCACAGATCTGTCATCAGCCGCCGGAGTCCGTGCCGAGCTTCCGGGCGAAGGTCGTTGCTGTCTCGGGCAGCGTCGTCGTCGTCGTCGACCTGCGGCACCCGTTGGCCGCGGCGTTCCTCGACCCGGCGAAAAACGGCTGGCTGCGCGACGCGGCAACCATGACGAATCGATTGCTGCTGCCGACGATGCGCTCAGTGTTTGATGCCGACTACCAGCCTCCCGCCGGAGGCGGGGGACGCTACTACATGCTGCTCGGCACTCTGCCCCCGACCGCCACCGGCATTGCCTACGATGGGCCGTTGCCGACCATGACTCTCGCCAGCCAGGCGAGCTGCCCACGTGCCTCCGAGATGGTAGTCAGTCTCTTCAACGCCAACCAGCTGGCGTTGCCGGCATTGCAGAGCGCGAGGGCCATGGCGAGCGGCTTCCTGCACGAGTACGCCCACAACGCCGACCTGCTCACCAGCCGCCGTGACCGGACGGCCAGCATTCTGAACGAGGGACTGGCCACGCTCGCCGAAGAGACGGCCAGTCGCATCGGCTCGGGGCAGGCGGTGCACGCGCGACATTCGGGCGTCGGCAGCGACGCACCGGCCACGCCGTCTTACGGCGCGCCGCTCGGCATGTGGGGCACACAGCCGGAGTTCGGGCCGTGGCAACTCAACGGCCGCTACGGTGCGAATGCACGCATGCTCCTCTTCCTGCGCGAGCTCGCGGGTGAGGCGTCGATTGACCACGGGCGCCGTCCGACCTTGTACCAACGCCTGATCTATGCGCCGGTCGACTGGCTCAATCGCCCCGCAGTCATCGCGCACATCACCTCGGTGCTCGGCATCGGATACTCCGACCTGATCGACCGACAGACGCTTGCAAGTGTCACCGCCGGGCTCATTCACCCGGGCGTCGTGCACGAGCTGCCGCGCTACACGTCGTGGGACCACGCCGAGCGTGCGCGTCTGGTGGGCCCGCTCTCCGCGGGTTTCCCCGCCCGCGCCAGCCGCCGTCCTGACAGCGAACGCACCCTGGCCGCGGCGGACGGCGGCCACGCGGCGCTGTACCTCATGGGCGACGGGCCGCGGGGGATCTCGCTGGAGCTGGTGTCGATGGCGCCGGTGTCGCGCATTGTCCGGCTCACTCGGCTGCGCTGAGCGGCACGCGCACGACCCACCCGCATGTCGATCATTTCTCCGGGAGCTTCGATGATGTCCGCAAAGGCACTGGTCGCGATAACGTTGGCGGCCGCCGCATTCCTCGCGTGCGACACAGATCCGGTTGCACCGAAGGACAACCCGGTCGACCAGAACGACGCTCCGCGGCTCACACTGTCCGTGGACAGCATCGTCGTGAACGCGGGCGATGGGTCGCTGCTCACCGCCACCCTGAGCAACGCTAGTGGGACGACGGAATACGTCTCACGTGATCAGAGTGTGGCAACGGTGAATGCGAACGGCGCGATCCGCGCCACAGGAGCAGGTTCGACCCATGTCCTCGTCATGCTTGCTGGACGCTCGGACGTGCGTGACTCCGTGCGCGTGCGCGTGCTCCCGCAGCCGGCCTACGCCGATCCCTGTCCGGTCGCACGTCCCAGCTTCAGCGGTCCTGCAACAGCGGCAGACCGTGCGCTGTTCGCCTACCATGTCAATGCGCCGCTGAACCTGCAGAAAACCGCGCAGACCACGACCACCACCTTCACGCTCAGCAGCATCACCTACGACAGTCCCGCCGGCGGGCCGGTGACCGGCATCATGGCCGAACCGGTGGGGCGCTCCGGGCTGCGCCCCGGCATGGTGATCCTGCACCCCTCCGGCACTCCCGCGAAAGGCCTGACGCCGCAAGCGCAGATGCTCGCGCAGCACGGCGCCGTCGTGATCGCGATCGACGCGCCGTATTTCCGCCGAGGTGGGACGTCCATGTTCATGTTCATGAGTCTCGATCGGCGTGAGCAGATCCAGCTGATGCAGGACCTGCAGCGTGCCGTCGACGTGCTCATCGCAACGGGAAAGGTCGACCCGGCCAGGATCGCCTTCGAGGGATACAGTTACGGCGGTAGCCTCGGATCGGGCTTTGTCGGCATCGAGCCGCGCCTCAAGGCCGCAGTGCTCGTGGCGGCGAACGGGGGGTTGGTGACGCGGGCGACCATCCCGGGGGCCCTGTCGAACCTGGCGAATCAGTCGTGTGCAACACGCGCACTCTGGTTCCAGGTCATGGCACCCATCGAGCCGATTCGATTCCTCCCTCATGCGTCGACGACCGCGCTGTTGTTTCAAGCCGGACGCTTCGATGACCTCGTGCCTGCGGCCGATGCGAGAGCGTTGTACGACGCCGCATCGTCTCCCAACAAGGAGTTGCGCTGGTACGAGACGGGACATGTCCTTCCTGAACAGGCACTGACGGAGAAGCACGAGTGGTTGCGACAGCAAATCGGCATCGATCCACGCGCGGGCACATGAGCGGCCCTCACCCCGTGCGCGACTCTTTCGGCAGAGCGATTGCCATCACGACCCTGAGGTTCGCCTGTCTCGCGGTGCTGCTCGCCTGCGGCGGAGAGCCGACGCCGCCCGTCTCGCATGGAGACTCGTCGCAGGCACAACCGGAGATGCCGATCAGCGGTGCGGCGGTGCCGGGAATGGCGTCGTACGACAAGATCATCGCCGACTTCATGGGGAAGCACGCCATTCCCGGTGGCGCGGTCGCCGTCATGCGCGACGGCAGGCTGATATACGCGCGCGGCTTCGGGTACGCCGATGTCGAGAACAAGACACCGGTGCAGCCCGATGCGCTCTTCCGAACCGCCAGCGTGTCCAAGCCGATCACCAGCGCCGCCGTCATGTCGCTCGTCGGCGACGGCAAGCTCAATATCGAGGACCGCGTGGCGCCGCTCATCGCGGCAATCGCGCCGGCACCGGGAGCGACCGTCGATCCACGGTGGGAGCAGATCACCATTCGGCATCTGCTCAATCACACCGGAGGCTGGGATCGCACTAAACCGAATGGCGGATTCGATCCGATGTTTCGATCGGCGATCGCCGCGGCCGCCGTCAACGCGCCCGCGCCGGCGTCCGCCGAGACGATCATCCGCTACATGAAGGGTATGCCGCTCGACTTCAATCCCGGCGAGAAGTACGCCTACTCGAACTTCGGGTATGCGATTCTTGGTCGCGTGATCGAGCGCGTCAGCGGCATGCCATACGAGGACTTCGTGCGCACGCGCGTGCTCGACCCAGTGGGTGCCACGCGCACGCGCCTCGGAAAGACGCGTCTCGACGGCGCGCTCGCAGAGGAGGTGAAGTATTACGCGGGCGTGGGCCTGACCGCGCCGATGCAACCGTCGGTGTTCGCCGGCGGTGGCCCGGTGCCCGTCATGTACGGGGGCTATTACCTCGAAGCGATGGATGCGCACGGCGGCTGGGTCTCCTCGACCGTCGATCTCCTGCGATTCGTGGGGGGAGTCGACGGCCGCGCAAGTCGTCCGGACATCCTCGGCCCTGCACTCGTCGTGCAGATGACCGGCAGTGGCCCTGCGCTCTGTGCCGATGGTTCGTGCTACTACGCGTTTGGATGGGGAGTTCGCCCAACCCAGGGAGATGCGAATTGGTGGCATGGAGGATCGCTGTTCGGCACGACCGCCATGCTCGTGCGTACGCACCACAACTTTGCGTGGGTCGGACTGTTCAACGGGAATCGTCAGACCGCCAACCTCGAGGCCGAGCTCGATGCTGCGCTCGCGAATGCGTTCGCGGGGGTCACGTCGTTCCCGACACACGACCTGTTCCCGAATTTCCGATGAAATGCGCCACGGATGCGTCGCCGTGCGCGGCCGTGAATGCCTGCTCCTGCGCGCCGATGGGCGCAAGCTCGATGTCACGTGTCGTGCGAACGATCAGGGTCGGATGTGCGGCGCTCGTGGTGCTCGGTGGTGGCTGCACGCCATCGGCGCCGCGTCGTCACTCCACGTCTGCCGAGCCGATTGCCGCCATGACCGAGCAGTACACCCGATGGTTCCTCGCGGGGCACGCAGACAGTCTCTGGGCGCGCCTCAGTGAGCGTGGGCGCCAGCGCTGGCCGACTCCCGACAGCCTGGCCCGGGTGCAGCGTGAGGTGACGGCCGTGCTCACCGCGTTCGACTCCGTGGTGGGTGACAGCATCGCTCGGTCCGACACCATGATCACCGTGACCCGGTACGGCATCAACGCGCGCGACGGCGGCACCTACTACCTGCGATTCCGCCTCACACCTGGCGAGTATCGCATCTCCGCCATCGGCGCACAGGACGCCGGCGTGGCGGCGGCGACGCCCTATCTCGAATATCGAACGAAGGCAGCACTGCGCCTCCCCTTCGACGGAGAGTGGATCGTGTTCTGGGGCGGGCGCACCGTGGCTGCGAACTATCATGCGGCGTATCCCTCGCAGCGGTTCGCCATGGATCTTGTTCCCGCTGCCGACAGCGCCGTGTACGCGCGTGTGATGCGCGGCGAGCCGACGAAGCTGTCCGACTTTGCGTGCCTTGGGCATCCGGTGTTGGCGGCCGCCGATGGAATCGTCGTTGTGGCTGTCGATTCGATTTCGGACCATCCGGCCGGTACCTTGCCGCCGCACGAAGGCTGGGGCAACCGCGTCGTCATCGACCACGGCACAGGCGAATTCTCGCTGCTGGAGCACCTGCAACGGGGTAGTGTGCGAGTGCGGCCCGGGCAGCGGGTGACGTCCGGCGAGGTGGTCGGCGCGTGCGGCAACAGCGGGCGCAGCACACATCCGGCGCTCCACTACGATCTGCTGACGCGCCCAGTCGAGGAGCGCGGCATCTACAGCCTGCCGGCCCAGTTCGGCAATTACGTGCAGAACGGAACCGTCGTCGAGCGTGGCGAGCCATCGCGATGGCAGCGGATCCGGGCGCTGCGACGGTAGAGGCCAGCGAGTAGGGACGAACGCGCCTGAATCGCGGTGCGCATGCGCAGGAAGGCGCGGGAGCCATCGTGGCTCCCGCGTTTTTTGCTGCCCCAGACACTCCGAGCCGTCCGGTTCCGTTCCTCTTGACGTCGACAGGAGCCATGGTGTATGCTCTCCCATCGATTGCCAGAGCACCCACGCGGAGCGTCTCGTGGCGCCAAAACCAGAGTCGGACGCCCTGCGGGGCTCGCTCGACCTGCTGATCCTGAAGACGCTCTCCCTCACCGATATGCACGGCTGGGGGATCAGCCAGCGCGTGCAGCAGATCTCCGAGGGTGTGCTGGAGGTGAATCAGGGATCGCTGTATCCCGCGCTGCAGCGCCTCGAGAAAACCGGGCTGGTGACGAGTGACTGGGGCACCACCGACAACAATCGGCGGGCGCGGTACTATCGACTGACCGCCGCCGGACGCCGCGCGCTCGGCGTCGAGGTCGAGAAGTGGCGTCGCTTCGCAGCCGGCCTCGAGGCCGTGCTGCGCATGTCGTGATCATGCGCGGCATCCGCGCCGCACGCTCTCGTTTCCGGAGCATTCCATGAAGTGGTTCCATGCCGCCCGCGCGCGCCTGCGCCTTCTGGCGCCTCGCGCCGCCGAGTCCCGGATCGACGACGAGATCCAATTTCACATCGAGATGGAAACGGAGAAGCTGATGCGCGAGCAGGGCCTCGATCCCGAGGCGGCGAGACGACGCGCGCGCGCGGCCTTCGGCGGCGTGCAGCAGCATCGCGAGACGCTTCGCCGGGGCAGGGGCACCGCGTGGTTCAACGGCCTGTCGCTCGACTTCAAGCTGGGCCTCCGGATGCTCGCGAAGTATCCCGGGCTCACCATCGTCGGTGTCCTCGCGATGGCGTTCGGCATCTGGTTCGGCGCCGTCACTATCGAAATGTTCGGCATGATGACGACCACAAAGCTGCCACTGCCGGACGGCGATCGCATCGTGAAGGTCGTCACCTCGGACTTGAAGGCGAAGAAGCCGGAGAGCCGGATGCTGTACGACTACAGGCACTGGCAGTCCCTGCGGTCAGTGACCGACCTCGGCGCCTATCGCAACACGAGCGTCAACCTGGTCGGCGCGGACGCCAGCGCGCAGCCGGTGACGGCAGCGGAGATCAGCGCGTCGGCGTTCCGCATTGCCCCAGACGGGCCGCTGCTCGGCCGCGTGCTCGTCGAAGCGGACGAGCGAGTGGGGGCGCCACCGGTGGTAGTGCTCGGCCACGAGGTATGGACGAAGCGCTTCCACAGCGATCCGGGAATCGTCGGCCGCAACGTGCGACTCGGGGGCAGCTTCGCGACGGTCGTGGGGGTGATGCCGAAGGGGTATGCGTTCCCGGTGTCGCACGAGATGTGGCTGCCGCTGCGCGCGGACGGCGCCGTAGAGCCGCGCGGTGGATTCCCCGTGACCGTCTTCGGCCGGCTCGCACCCGGCATGACGTTCGAGAGCGCGCAGTCGGAGTTGACCTCGCTCGGCAAGCAACTCACCGCGGCCCATCCGACGACGCACGCGCAGCTGGAGTCCCACGTGGTCCCGTACACGAAGGATAGTGCCGATGGCGGCGACACGGAGCAGGTCACCGCGCTGACCTACTTCTTCGTGACCGTGCTCATGGTGGTGGTGTGCAGCACCGTGGCACTGCTTCTCTTCGCGCGCGCAGCGTCGCGGGAGACGGAGATCGTCGTGCGGAGCGCGCTGGGCGCGAGCCGCGGACGCATCGTGGTGCAGCTCTTCGCCGAAGCGCTGGTGCTCGCCGGCGTCGCGGCGGTGGTGGGGTTGGCGGGCGCGCAACTCGCGCTCACGCGGCTGGGCGAACCGTATTTGGCGGCGAACTACGAACAGCTTCCGTTCTGGTACGACTTCAACCTGTCGCCATCGACCATCCTCGCTGCGGTCGGGCTGGCCATCATCGGCGCGGTGGTGGCGGGAGTGATGCCGGCGCGGAGGATCACTCGCGACCTGGGTACACGGCTTCGCGCGGGGACATCCGGCGGGGGCGTGAGCTTCGGTGGCGTGTGGACGGCGGTCATCGTCATCCAGGTCGCGCTCACCGTCGCGTTGCCGTGGGTGGTGATGCTCGTGCGCGCCGAAAGAGATCGCATCGCGTCGTACGAAGCAGGCTTTCCGGCCAAGGAGTACCTCGGCGTGACGCTCGACCTCGACGGTCCGACGGACGAAACGCTCACCGCCGAGATGCGGACCGTTCTTGCCGCCCAGTTCAGCAGATCGCTCGAGGCGTTGCGCCAACGCCTGCAGGCTGACCCGGGGGTCGCCGGCGTGACGTACGTCGATCGGTTGCCCGGAGACCACCACAACGGGCGGCTGGCCGAAGTCGTGTCCCAGCCGGAGATCGCACCCCTATGGGTTGCGACGGCCGCGATCGATCGGTCGTACTTCGACGTGCTGAAGTCGCCGCTGCTCGCGGGACGCGCGTTTACCAGCGCTGATCTCCTGCCCGACGCTCGCGTGGCCATCGTCGATGAGGGCTTCGTGGACCGCGTGATGAACGGACGGAATCCGATCGGTCATCGCGTGCGCCTGACCTCCGGCGAGCTGGACGACCCGACCGCGGCGCAACAGCCATGGCACGAAATTGTCGGTGTCGTGAACAACCTCGGCATGTCCAACGCGGTGGAGACCAAGCGACTCGGTGGCGTGTACCTACCGGCCACTCCGGGAAACCAGGGCGCGCTCGGCCTCGTCATTCATGGCCGCGGCGATCCGCTCGCGCTCGCGCCACTCGTCCGCCAGCTGGCAACGGCGATCGACCCGGCGCTCCGCGTCGAACAGACGACGCGTCTCGACCAGATGGCCGCGTCGCAGGTCTGGTTCATGGGCCTGTGGGTTAAGGTCATCGTCGGGCTCACGGCGGTAGTGCTGCTGCTTTCACTCGCCGGGATCTACGCGGTGTTGACCTACACGGTCGCCCGTCGCACCCGGGAGATCGGGATACGCGTGGCCCTCGGTGCCAACTCGCGTCGCGTGATTGCCTCGATCTTCAGGCGTCCGCTGACTCAAGTGACCCTGGGCGTCATCGCGGGTAGCGTGTTCGTTGCCCTGGCGGCGGTCGGCGTTCAGCAGTCTGGGCATTTCGCGGTGCAGCCGCCCCCGGCGCTCCTGCGGGTGATGCTGCTTGTCGGGTACGCGGTACTGATGCTGGGTGTGTGCATGCTCGCCTGCATCGTGCCGACGGTGCGCGCGCTGCGCGTGCAACCGATGGAAGCACTGCGAGCGGAGTGACACTCCCCAACGCACACTGGTACACTTCTCTGCTGCATGTTCCTGCGCGGCGCGGACCGGAAGCATTCGCTTCCGTCAATCATTCCCGACCGGAATACCACCCATGGTACGACCACGCATCGGCCGGTTGCGCATCGCGCTCGTCTCCCTGCTGCTCACGGTGTCCGCGTGCGCGTCGGGAGCTCGCGACATGGCAGACGCCAAAGCTGCTCCTGCCTCCGAAACCGCGGTTGCGAAGGCCATGCAACCTGTGAGCGACTCCGCCAGGTATGCGGGCTTTCCCTTGCCGCGTCCTGTCGGCTTCGTGAACGACTTTGCCGGCGTCGTTCCTGCAGAGACGCAGCGCATGCTCGCGGACACGTTGGAGCGTATCCAGAAGTCGACCGGTGGCGACATCGTGCTTGTCACGCTGCCGGATCTCGCCGGGATTCCCTCCGAAGTGATCGCTCGCCGCATCGGAATCGAATGGCGAATCGGTGCACAGGATGGCCCGGCACGCCATGCCGGTGTCGTGGTCCTCATCGCCCCGAAGGAGTCGTCGTCCGACGGCCGCGGGTACTGCCGCATCGAGCTCGGCGATGGAGCGACGCCGTTCATTTCGGATTCGCTGGCAGCATCGCTCTGCAGGTCGGCCACGCCGGCATTTGTCCTGCGCAACTATGGCGAGGGCATGCGACTCATCGCGCTCGAACTCGCGCGGCGGTACCGGGCCCGCTTTGGACGCAGCTGAACACTCGATGCACCGTGGCGCCGCTTCTTCATCGTGGCGGGCTTCCCAATCCGAGGCTCTTCGGGCGTGCGACGGGCACCTTCGTTGGCGCGGCCCCCGCTACATGACGCACGCGGAAGTCGTGCTGCGAGGGCGTTTCGCGGACGACTCAGCCCGCGGGGTCTGGGAGGGCGCGATGCCCGCCGACGGGAGCAGTCCGGCGCGGCGGTTCGTCATCAGGCGCCTGACGAAGCGGTAGCCGTCACGCCCGGTCGTCAGCGAATGACTACTGCCAGGTGGTTCGATATACTCCAGCAGAACGGCCCAGGCGCCCGCGCGGTCGCGCAACGATCGGCTGCGATCTTCGCTCACCTCCATCACTGCCTGCAGGATGCGCCCGTCACGGAGATGCGCGCTCGAAGCGAGCAACTGCTGGAACTGGGCGTCGTCACTCGGCAGCTGCATCCACGCCGCGGCCAGCAGCGCCGGTGCGGTCTCGGGACACAGGCGCAGCTGTCGGAACGTCTCGACGTCACGCTGCGGTCCGCTCGCTTTCTGCACAGCCGCCGCGCACAGCGCGCTGTCGCCGCTCGCGGCCGGCTCTTCACGCCGTTGCGCAGCTCCGACGAACAGGAGCGCGATCACCACGCACGCAACGTGTCGGAACAGTGTCATCTGATGTTTTGGTGGGTGTGACATCAGCGCTCCCTGCGATGACGAGTGCACGCGGCGACCTGCGATTCATCTCGCGTACTGGATCGCACGGCGAGGGCCTGCGTGGCGGCGACGCAGGCCGCCGCCACGGGTGCCATCAGCGCTGTCGCGTGCTCAGGGACGCACCTGAATGTTGCCTTCCTCGTTGGCGAACTGCGGCGGGATGAAGTCCGTGGCGCAGTGCAACGGTGCGATCGCCGCGGGAAAGAAGATCATCGGTGATGCGGTGTCCGGCGTCCCCTGGCCCTCGCCGTTGTCCGTCACGCTCCAGATGTTGTGCGAGGCAGCGGGATTGATCGCGCGTGGAATGCCGTTGATCACGACCGACGTGAGCTGTCCGGCGATCCTCGTCGTATTGCCGACGACGGCCATGCAGATCACGTCGCCGTGAAACTCCTGCACGGCGCCCGCTGCGGTCAGCAACGTCATGTCGTACTGCCCTTTCGCCGCGAACGGGGTGAGGGGATCCGTCCTCAGCGCCACGAACGAGTACTCCTCGTTCACGATGTTCGTGAAGAATGTGAAGCCGAGCGTCAGCCCGACGTGACCGGATGCGCGGCCTCCCGATGCGGCGTGCACCGATGCGGCCATCTGCGTGCCGGCGCCCTGGCGCGCGACGCTGACGTCGAACGGTCCGTCCACGCTGGCTGCGCCTCGAAGGTCAGCCGGCGCTTCACTGAACGATGCAGACATCTCGGGGGCAGTGATCGCCCGATCGCTTCCTGTGTCGGAGCACGCTGCCAGCGCAACGCAGGAAAGCAGCACGCTCGCAAGGGAGTTTCTTGACATGATGAGTCTCGGAGTGATGTAGTGGATCGCAGTGCATCCGGTGGCGGTACGGACCGGCGTCGGACGCGTAGGGTGTTCGGAGTTGCTCGGAGCTTCAGTCCTTCGGGCCGCGGATGGTGGGAGTCCTGGCGGCGCGCGCGTGCGAGTCATCATCGATGCTCCCGGCGTCATGCGTGTGCGCGCTACTTCGTGGCAGCCGTCCCACAGCGTGCGGCCGCATCACGCGGGCGCGCCGATGCTCCCGTCACGACGAGCGTGATGGTGAATGCAACGGGCTCGGGAACCTCGCGCGCGCGTACAGCGGCAGTCGCGCGGTAGGTGCCTGGCGCCAGCCCGGTGGCATCGACGCAAAGCGTGCCTACCGTCGCGAGTTCGTCCGGCGCGACCGCGGACTGTCGTGGTACCGCGACGAGCCACTTGGCGCCGCGCGATGAGTCGGCGTACACGAGCCGCGTCAGTCGAACGTCGGTGAGTTGCGCGGATCCGCCGTTGTGCACCGCGAGCGGTTTCGACAGCGGCTGCGCATCACCGGACGACTTGAACTCGAAGCGGCTCACCGCCAGGTGCAGCGGCGTGTCGGCCGCGGCGCGGCCCTGCGCGCCGGCAGTCGCTGTGACCAACGCGAGCGACGCGATGGCGGCAAGAGTCGCCCGGAGCGTTGCCGGCGACGTCGATGGTAACGCTGTCAGGTTCGTCGCGATGCTGCGGACGAGAACAGCGGGGAAGAGCGGGAGGGGGTGGCGGGACCGCGGCATTGCACGCACCAGGGTTGAGGGAGCCACACCCTACGCCCGCGCCTTGCATCAGGCATGGTGCAGTGACCCATCATCCCGGCGTGAACGTTTCCCCGTCGAACGAAATGTCTATCGTTGCGCTCGCGACGATGTCGCGGGCTTCGTCACGCGATCCACCCCGCGTTCCCCGACAGGTGCCGCAGGCGTCGCCAGCGGCAACTCGACGCGGAATCGCGCACCGCGCTCAGGCAGGTTGCAGACGAACCAGCGCCCGCCCAACTCCGCCACCAGTTGTCGCACGACGCTCAGGCCGAGGCCCGTTCCCGCGGGCGCGCTGCCTCCCTCCGCAAGTCGGACGAACGGTTGCCAGATACGGTCGCGATCAGCGCTGGGAACGCCAGGCCCTTCGTCGTCGACGCTCAGCCGCAGCAGACCGGTCGCGCTGCCATGTTCACCCGGCTGTTCGAGGCCGATCGTCACCGTCACCGTCTGGCCATCGGGGCCGAACTTCAACGCGTTCTCAATGAAGTTGATCACGATCTGACGTACGGCGGCGGCGTCGATCCATCCGCCCGCGCTGCCGAGCGCGCCGTCGACTGCCGTGCCCGCGATGACGATGCGTGCCGACCGCGCCTGTGCCTGCGCCTCGACGAGGCTGACGGCATCGCGGACGACGGCGCCAACGTCCGTCCACTGCGGGGCGGCGCGAATGCCGCGTCGCTCGCCCCGCGCGTGCAGCAGGACGTTCTCCGTAAGCACGCTGAGCCGCCGTCCTTCGCGGTGGATGGCGCGCAGCCAGCGCTGCGCCTGTTCGGGCGACTCGGCGCGTCCAAGCAGCAGCGTCTCGCTCAGCGCGTTCACATGCGCGAGCGGCGTGCGCAGTTCGTGCGACACTGCCGCAACGAACGTCCGACGTGCCTCGGCGAGTTTGTACTGACGCCGCAGCCCGAGCGCCGCCGCCGCCGCGAATCCGATGCCGAGCAGCAGCACGCCGACGAGCATCAATTGTTCACTGCGTGAAGGCATCGCGGCGGCGACGAAACGCTCGCCGACGCTCTCCGGCACGGCCACCTCCACCGTGAAGCCGCCATCCGGCCCCGTGATTGGGCGCGAGGCGACGAACCGGGAACGCCAGACCCCGTCCTGCTCCCCGGTCGCGGACACCGGGTCTCGCAATCCCGTCGCATAAAGCAGCCGCACGGCGAGGGCTGCGTTGTCGACCGTGGCGTCTTCGTCGAGCGCGCCTTCGCCCGCAGCGCCGTCGACCCGTGCGGCGTCGCTGTTCACGTTCGCGTCTCCCGCCGGGTCACTCCGGTCGCGAGAGGGCGCTGGCAGGAGCGAACCTGCCTTCAGCACGTGACCGACGTGCGTGCGGAGCGCCACGGTGCGCGCATACGCGACGCCGAACAGGGCAATGGTACGCCCGTCTGGTCCTCGCTCCGGTGCCATGCCGACGATGATCGGCACATCGCCCACATTCGGACGGATGATGCCGATGCGAGCACCCGGCCCATCGAGGTTGACGCGATCTGCCCAACGACGGACCTCGTCGAGCACAGCGCGTGAATACACGGTGTCGGTGGCGAGCGCGCCGCGCAGTTCGGTGCTCCACTCGCCCTGTGCTGCACGCGCGAGGCGGAAATAGCCTGGCTTCGCCGCACCGCTATCGTCGCTCATGGCCGCGAACACTCCCGCGCCGGCGCGCGCAAACCCATCGAGCGTCAGCGTACGCGGGTTGGGCGACCCGTTCGACCCGAGCACTGGCCAGAGGAGCGCGCGCAGCTCGAGCGCACTCATCTTCGCTGCCTCGGAGCCAATGAGCACGGCGGCAGTGGTCAGGTGGTCGCGCACGGCATGCTCCGCGGCGATTCGTCGCTGCTCCCATCCTCCACGCACCTGGTACGCGGTGATGAACATCGCCGCCAGCGTTCCGCCGATGGCGAGCCAAGCCACTGTCTCTCGCCCGCGGCGCGCAGCAGCGGACCGTAGTGTCTGTCGCATCTGATCGAAGCGCAACGAGTTGGCCGGTCGAAGTTGCCGCGCTGAGAAGGCCTGCGGAGGCTGATGCGGGGGTCGCGGCGGCGGGATGATGGAAAGTGCACCCGATCGGGCGAGTATCCTATGGGTCACGGACCCATGGCGCTGCCGACGTCCGGGCGGAAGAGTCGTCCGACAGTGATTCAGGCATGGGCGGGACCTATACCGGTCTGGGTCGCGCAGTCCAGATTCCACCGTGCCTCGCATCGCCGCGCACACCAGCATCCCGAACGCCTTCCATCACGTGAGTCCGACCCTGCGCATCCTGATCGTCGAGGACCACGACGACCTCGCCGACGCGCTTCGGGCAAACCTCCGAAGCGAGGGATACCACGCGAGTGTCGCGAATGACGGGCGACAGGCGCTCGCCATGGTGCGTGCCGACCCACCCGACATCATCGTGCTCGACCTCGGCATCCCGGGACTCGACGGGCTCGCGCTGCTCGCACGCCTGCGTGCCGAGGGGCAGTGGTGCCCGGTCCTGATTCTGTCCGCACGCGACTCGGACTCGGACAAGGTGGAAGGGTTTCGTCTCGGAGCGGACGACTACGTGACGAAGCCGTTTCGCACGGTCGAACTCATGGCGCGAGTGGACGCGATGGGGCGTCGAGTCGTCCGCGAGCGGGCCGCCGCGACCGCACAGGTAGCATCAGCCCCCACCGGTGCTCCCGCCGATCATGACGTCTCGCTGCTCACTCCCGAGCAGATCATGAGCGCGTGCGGGCTGACCATCCGGCAGGCGGAGGTCGCGCTCCTCATCGCGGAGGGACGCTCGAATCCGGAGATCGCCGAGCGACTCGGCATCAGCCGGTTCACTGCTCGCAATCACGCCGAGCATATTCTTGCACGCCTGCAGGTCGAGTCCCGATGGCAGGTCGCGCGTGCGCTCTGCGACGTAGTGGGCGCGGTCAGCAGGGCTCCGGGCCACCCGCGCGGATCCCTGCCTCCCTGATCAGGCGGCGCGCTCCGGGAACGCACCGAGCACCTGCTGTTCGATGCGATCGACCTCCACACCGGCAGCCGCGAGTTCTGTCGCCGCGCGTTCCAGCTTCGTGCGCTCGGTCTCCAGGAACCGCTCGTATGGCTGGATCACCTCGAGCAATTGCGTCTCGTAGCGGGCGAGCTGCTCCTGAAACTTCGTGGAGAGGAGCGTGGACAGGTCATCTCCGAGCTTGGCGATCTTCCCCTCGAGCTCCTTGATGAGCTGGCGCCGGCGAGCCGGGATGATGAACCACCCGGCAACCGCGAACAGTGTCGCGGTGAGTACGCCCGTCACGTCGAGGGCTGCCGTCGTGAACACCGCCACCAGCACCGCACCGAGTCCCAGCGCGAACACGTTGACGCCGAACGCCTGCGTGACGGCCTCACGCATCGAATCGACCACTTCGCGCGCCTCGGCTTCGGCATTGAAGTCGTCGAGCCGGCGTTCGACCGGCTGGCGCATGCGCGAGAAGAGCTCCTCGCGATTGTACTGGAACTCCGTGTCCGCGTGCGCCGCGAGTGCACCGGACGCCCGAAGTCGCGCCGTATGCGCGTCGAGTTCCGCGAACACGGCCGTCCACAGCTTGAGGTTGCGGGCCACCGTCCAGTCGACCATCCGGTGTACCACGTCCTCGATCTCGCGTGGTGCGTCGGCCACCACCTCGTTCCGGAAACGATTTTCCACGGCGTCCCGGTTGCGCAGCAACCGGATGTTGCCAACGCGGATATTCTGCTCCAGCCACGTACGCCCGCGGCGCTCCACCCCGGCGAGCGAGGCGCGGAGCTCGAGCAGATAGCGTTCCGAATCGGTGCGCATCTCGTTCGTGTACGTCGCAAGCTGTTCGCGAACCGCGCGCAGCACCCGGGTGTCCTCGTGCACGACGGTGCGCCGTGTCTCGACCGCCGCGACGTTGCGCTCCAGCACATGTCGCAGCACGCCGAGCGGGGACAGTAGCTTGAGCCGCACGCGATCCGTGTCGCGCAACGTCTCGAGCAGATAGCGCTCCAGCGCGGCGAACTCGTCGAGCGGGTCCGCGGCGGTGTCCTGCGTAACAGCGGCGCCGTCAGCATGCGCGTCCGCACCTTTCGCCGCCGTCTTCCGGCGGAGCGCACGGAGCGCGCTGATGAAGTAGGTCGTCGGGACCGGTCCGCCAAGTCGCGCGGTGATCTCGCGCTCGAGATACTCGCGGACGCGCAGCAGCTGCTCGTCCGAGTTGCGACGATCGACACCGTTCACGATGAAGATGACCTTCTTGCCCCACTCGCGGATGTGGCTCAGGAATCCGAGCTCGCTGGCCGTGAGGGGTTGCAACAGGCTGGTGACGAACAGCACGAGGTCGGCGCGCGGCACGAAGCCACGCGTGATCTCCTCCTCCATGCGTTCGATCGAGTTGGTGCCCGGGGTGTCCACGATCTCGAGGTCGCGCAGCACGTCGAGCGGATAGCGATAGACGCGTGTGTGCTCGCCGATCGGCTCTGGCGGTCCGGGCTCACCATGCCGGAGGATGGAGATGACGCGCGTCGTGGGCAGGTCGCCCATCGCGAACACTTCATCACCCAGGAGCGCGTTGATGAACGTGCTCTTGCCGGCATTGTACTCGCCCGCGATGACGAGCAGGAAGAGCTCGTCCATTTCGGTCACGAGCTGTGCAAGGCGCTCCACGTCCGCCCGCGAGCCTTCCGCTCCGGCGAGGGTGTCACGAACCTGGAGTACGAGACGGCGCTCGAGGGCGACGAGCTCGGCCTGTTGTCGGGTGAGAACCTGATCCATTCGCGACTTTATCGCACGATGCGGGCCCGACCAGCAACAGGTCGCCCACCAGTCGCGTCCGACCGCAGCAAGTTTTATTGCTCAGCCTGCAAGGAAGCCCCTTTGGAGGGACGGAGAGCACCACTCAATTCCTCGCGACGCCGGATGCGATTCCGGATGCGATGTCGGGCGCCTTGCCGGGCGCCCCACCGGTCGGCACAATAGCGAATGAAATACGCGGAAGTCCGGAACCACATCGGTGGCGCCGACGTGCTGAGCGACGCTCCCTGGCTCGACGTCTACGATCCGAGCCACGGGGCACTGCTGTCCCGCGTGCCGCTGTCGTCGGGGCGAGAGGTGGCGACCGCCGTCGCCGCCGCACAGGCGGCGCTGCCCGCGTGGTCGGCGACGCCGATCAAGGAGCGCGTCCAGGTCCTCTACCGCTACAAGGCACTGCTGGAGCGAGACATTGCGAGCCTCGCCGCACTCGTCAGCGAGGAAAACGGCAAGATCGACAGCGAGGCACGCGCAGAGATTCTCAAGAGCGCGGAACTCACGGAGTTCGCCTGCTCGCTGCCGCAGCTCGTGACGGGTGAGACCCTCGAGGTGAGTCGCGGCGTCGAATGTCGCGTGGAGCGGTTCCCAGTCGGTGTCGTCGCCTGCATCACGCCGTTCAATTTTCCGAACATGGTGCCCAACTGGACGATCCCGAACGCAATCGCGCTCGGGAACTGCGTCATCCTCAAGCCCTCGGAGCTCGTCCCGCTCAGCGCGCGACGCATCGTGGAGCTGCTGCAGGAAGCAGGGCTGCCGTCGGGTGTGCTGCAGGTCTTGCACGGCGGACAGGACGCAGTCGAGGCCCTGTGCGATCATCCCGGAATCGCAGCGGTGAGCTTCGTCGGCTCGACGAAGGTCGCCAAGGTCGTGTACCGCCGCGCCACCGCAAATCTCAAGCGCTGCCTCGCACTCGGCGGCGCCAAGAATCACCTCATCGTCATGCCCGATGCGAATGCCGAAATGGCGGCGACGAACATCGTCGCGTCGATGTCGGGATGCGCGGGCCAGCGGTGCATGGCGGCGTCCGTCATGGTCGCCGTATCCGCCACCGATCACATCATCGCGCGCATGGTGGAGCATGCCCGGCGTATGGTGCCGGGCACGGACGTGGGGCCCGTGATATCGCTGGCGGCGAAGGAGCGCATCATCCGGTACATCGACGATGCCGAGCAGGCCGGTGCCACGGTGCTGGTCGATGGACGCAAGACGGTGGTGCCGGGCCGCGAAGGCGGGTACTTCATCGGCCCGACGATCCTGGATCACGTCACGGAGGACATGGCCATCGCACAGGATGAGGTGTTCGGGCCCGTGCTTGCGATCGTGCGCACGAACACCGTCGACGAGGCGCTCGCCGTGGAGAATGCGTCCCCCTATGGAAACGCCGCCTCGGTGTTCACCGAAAGTGGCAGTATTGCTCGACATGTCATGGACCGGGCGAGTGCGGGCATGGTCGGCGTGAACGTGGGAGTTCCCGTGCCGCGTGAACCGTTCTCGTTCGGGGGCTGGAACGACTCCCGGTTCGGCGTCGGTGACATCACCGGCCGCGGCTCCATCGAGCTGTGGACGCAGGCGAAGAAGATCACGACCAAGTGGAACCGCGATGCCGGAACGAACTGGATGTCCTAGCGCGGCGCGGCCACACGGTTTCGCCTTTCCCCATTCGGAGTTGTCATGACGAGTCGACGCGTGATGTTCACCGGAATTCCGTTCGAGAATCCGTTCCTGCTCTCATCC
>JAZKCW010000011.1:0-16332 GCA_040387895.1 Gemmatimonadota bacterium | reverse complement strand
CGATCGCGGCCACCACGAGCGCCAGCAAACCGAAGGAGCCCACGAGCAGGGCGTTCAGGCGTCGCGGCCCGACGCTCTCATCGCGGATCTGGTCGAGGGTCATCAGCTTCTCGACCGGAAGCTGCGGCGCGATGCTCCGAATGACCTGAGACGCCTGCGGCGCCAGCGCGGCGGCGCTTCCCCGTGCGCGAATCACGAAGCCGCCAGCGGGGAAGGCACCCTGCGAGAAGGGCAGGAAGACGACCGGCAGCGGCGCGGCATCCAGCCCCCCGTCCTTCGTGTTGCCGACGACGCCGACGACGGTGCGCCACTCGTCCGAGATGCCGATGAACTTGAGCACCTCGCCCGTCCACGCGATGCGGCGTCCAACCGGATCCTGTCCGGGAAACAACCGGTCTGCGAGTGTCTGGTTGAGAATGACCACCGGCGCCGAGCCTACGCGATCGGTGCTCGAGAAATCCTTGCCCTTGAGGATCGGAATACCGGATGCGTTGAAGTAGCCGGGGCTTGCGGTGCGATACTCGCCCTGCGGCTGCGGCTCCTTCGGATTGACGGGACGATTCTCCGCTTTCACATCGAGCATGATGCCCGCGGCACGCAGTGGCACGGTCGATCCGAGACCGACCGCGGTCACACCAGGCAGCGCTGCCAGCTCATTCTGCATGCGCTCGTAGCGCGCGACGGCCACCGCGGGAGCTTCCGCGCCGAAATCGCTCGGCACTTCCATCGTCAGCGCGTCCTGGGCCTGCAATCCGGTGTCCACCTCCGACAGCCGTTGCATGGTACGCGTCAGCAGGCCCGCGCCCGTGAGCAGGATCATGGTCACCGCCACCTGCGCGACCACGAGCGACTGCTGCAATCGCTTCCGGCGCACGCCGCCTGTTCCGCGACGGCCACCGGCCGCCAGCGACGCACCGAGCTCGCCCTCCCGCGCCAGCTTCGGTACGAACGACAGCAGCGCGGCCACCAGCACCGAGATGCCGAACGTGAATGCGAGCACGGCGCCGTCGATCGCGATCTCGCCCGAGCGCGGGCTGTAGCGTGCGGCGAATGCCACCAGCATGCGCACGCCGGCGAATGCGAGCACCAGCCCGAGCAGCGCGCCGGCCATCGTGAGGATCAGGTTCTCGACCAGCAGCAGGCGGCGCAGACCGCCGGTTCCTGCACCGAGTGCAGCGCGGACGACGAGTTCATGTTCGCGGCGCACGCCGCGCATCAGCGTCAGGTTGGTCACGTTGGCGCACGCTATGATCAGAACGAATGCAGCCGCGCCCATCAGCAGCCAGAGCGTGAGCTTCGCCTTCTGGCCAAGCACCTGCTGGAACGGCGTGAGCGTCACCGCGAAGCCCGACGCGGCATCGTACGCCGCGGGAAAGTCCGCATGCACCTTCGAGGAGATGGTCGCCACCTCCGCGCGGGCCTGTTCCACCGACGCACCGGGTGCGAGCCGCGCGATCATCTCGGTCATGCGATGCGTGCGACCCGTGACCATCGTCGCGCTCACATGGTGTTCGCTGTTCACCATGTTCATGAGCACGTCCATGCGCTCCGGAAAATTCGGCGCTGGCTGCAGCACACCCACCACGGGAACTGCCTTGCCGTTGATGCGGAACGACTTGCCGACGATCGCCGGGTCGCCACGGAAGTGCTTCTGCCAGTACTCGTGCGTCAGCATCATCACAGGCGGCGCACCCGGCCCGTCGTCGCTGTCCCGGAACGCGCGTCCGAGCACCGGCGTCAAGCCCATCACGCTGAAGTAGTTACCGGTGACGAGGCCCGCATCGACGCGTGTGGCCACGTCCTGCTCGACCATCGTGAAGGTGATTGGCGAATACTCGGCGATACCGCCGAGCGTCTTCGAGCCCGAGCGGAAATCGTTGATCTCCGGAACGGAGAAGCGCACGTTCTCGCCCGCCGGGCCACCCATCGACTGGCGGAGGTACAGCAGCTTGTCGCCGTCCTGGTGCGGAAGCGGCTTGAGCATCACGCCGCGAACGACGCTGAAGATGGCGGTGTTGGCGCCGATCGCGAGGCCGAGGGTGACGATCACCGCGATCGCGAACGAGCGGGCATGCGCAAGACTGCGTAGCGCGTAGCGGAAATTGAGCATTGGAAGGCGGGTACGGGTGGAGAAGCCCATCAATTTTCGCGCCGGATTGCCCTGCGGGTAAGTGTCAGGCCTTCGTGAGGTGCATGCTAGATTGCGGGACACCTCACCCACCGACCCAGCCCTTCCGAAATGTCATCAACACCCAGCAGAGCTGCTGTGGACGCGCCGTTGGCTGGCGCTGCCCGGATGCCGCTCGTCGAGCGTGTGCTCGGGCCCTTCGAGCGCTTCGCGGCCCGCGAGACATCGAGCGGATTGCTGCTGCTCGCGTGTACCGCAATTGCGCTGATCTGGGCGAACTCGCCGTGGGCAGCGAGCTATGAAAACCTCTGGCACTTCGAATTCGAGGTCGCGGCGGGTGGAGCATCGGCGCGCTTCTCGCTGCATCAGGCGATCAACGATGGCCTGATGGCGGTGTTCTTCTTCCTTGTCGGGCTCGAGATCAAGCGCGAGATGCTGGTGGGCGAGCTCGCATCCTTCAAGAATGCGGCACTGCCGATGGCCGGCGCGCTCGGCGGCATGCTCGTTCCCGCAGCGCTGTTCGCCTTGCTCAACAACGGCGGACCCGGGGCGCCTGGCTGGGGAATTCCGATGGCCACCGACATCGCCTTCGCGCTCGGCGTGCTCGCGATCCTTGGCGATCGGGTACCGGCATCGCTCAAGGTCTTCCTGGCCGCGCTGGCCATCGTCGACGACATCGGTGCGGTGCTCGTGATTGCCGTCTTCTACTCGACTGGTGTTGCCTGGGGAGCGCTCGGGGCCGCCGCGGGCCTGCTGCTGCTCGCACTTGGTGCGAATGCCGCCGGCGTGCGGAAGCCATCCGCGTATGCCATCATCGGCATCGCACTCTGGCTTGCCGTGCTGTACTCGGGTGTGCACGCGACGGTGGCGGGCGTGCTCCTGGCGTTCGCGATCCCGTCGCGCACCCGCATCAACGAGCGGGAGTTTCTGGACCGGGCACGCCGTGCGCTCCAGCGGTTCGACGACGCACTGGCCGACTGCAAGCCCGGTGACCCGCCCATGGTGCTCACGAACGCGGACAGCCAGGAAGCGCTGCACTCGCTCGAGACGATCACCGAACAGGCGCAGCCACCACTGCATCGGCTCGAGTACGCACTGCACGGAATCGTGGCATTCGGCATCATGCCGATCTTCGCCCTCTCGAACGCCGGCGTTGCCCTGAGCGGCAACCTGCTCGCCACCCTCACCGCACCGGTCACACTCGGGGTGATCCTCGGGCTGGTCATCGGAAAGCCGTTGGGCATCACGCTGTTCGCCTGGCTCGCAGTCAAGGTCGGGCTGGCCGACAAGCCGAGCGCAGTGAGCTGGACGGCCCTGCATTTCGTGGCATGGCTGGGCGGCATCGGGTTCACGATGTCGCTGTTCGTGGCCGGGCTGGCCTTCGCGACGCCTGAGACCGCGATCCTGCTCGAGGAGTCGAAGCTGGGCATTCTGATGGCATCGATCATCGCCGGTGGCGTCGGTTACGTGCTGCTGCGCTCCGGCAAGCCGAAGACTCCACCCGCGGCCGTGGCGGTCGCCACGCCATAGGCACACCACATCTGATGATCGCTGACAGCACGCAACAGCCGGCACGATACCCACCCGGGCCACGGGGCCGCTTCCCTGGTGACATCATGCTGCGGATGCGCGCCGACTTCCTCGGGTTCCTGGGGGATGCGGCGCGCACCTACGGCGATGCGGTGAGCTTCAAGCTCGGCACCGAGCAGTACGTACTGCTGAATCATCCGGACCTGATTCGCGATGTGCTCGTCACGCATCAACGGTCATTTCACAAGGGTCGCGCCCTCGAACAGGCCCGGCGTGTGCTGGGCAACGGGCTCCTCACGAGCGAGGGGGAATTCCACCTGCGCCAGCGGCGCATGGTGCAGCCCGCCTTCCATCGCGAGCGCATCGCGGCCTACGCTTCCGACATGGTTGGCTGCGCCGAGCGCACCCGTGAGAGGTGGCGGGATGGAGCAGCCGTCGACATGCGATCCGAGATGATGCGGCTGACGCTCGCCGTCGTGGGCAAGACGCTGTTCGATGCCGACGTCGAGGGCGAGGCCGAGGACATCGGTCGGGCGCTCGAGGACGCACTCGGCGCATTCTCCGTGAACATGCTGCCGCTCGGCGAATGGCTGGAGCGGTTACCGCTCCCGGCGATGCGACGCCTCAGGGCGGCGCGCACGACGCTCGACGGCACGATCTACCGGCTCATCGCGGAGCGGCGTGCGAGTGGCGAGGACCGCGGTGACCTGCTGTCGATGCTCGTGCACGCAACGGATGTCGAAGGCGATGGCACGGGCATGACCGACCAGCAATTGCGCGACGAAGCGCTCACGATCTTCCTCGCCGGGCACGAGACGACGGCGAATGCGCTGGCCTGGACATGGCTGCTGCTGTCGCAGCACCCCGATGTCGCTGCGCGCATGCACCGCGAGGTCGACGCGCTGGGTCACGAGCCACGATTGTCCGACCTGCCGTCGCTCGCGTACACACGGCAGGTCATCGCCGAGTCGATGCGCCTCTATCCACCGGCATACGCGATCGGCCGCCGCGCGGTCGAGCCCTACTCGTTCGGCGAGTATCACGTGCCGGCGCGCACCATCGTGCTCGTGAGCCAGTTTCTGCAGCATCGCGACCCGCGCTGGTTCCCGGAGCCCGAACGGTTCGATCCCGATCGCTGGACGCCGGAAGCGGTGCAGGGCAGGCCAAAGTTCAGCTACTTCCCGTTCGGCGCGGGCACGCGCGTGTGCATCGGTGAGCCGTTCGCGTGGACGGAGGCGGTACTGCTGCTTGCGACACTCGCGCAGGGCTGGCATGCGTCATTGGTACCGGGACATCCCATCGCATTGCAGCCACGCATCACATTGCGACCGAAGCACGGGGTGCAGATGACGCTGCACCGCCGTGCTTCGGATCCGCTGTCGGAGTAACGGTCAGCGCTTCGTCGTCACCTTGATGACACCCGCTGCAGCCCTGGCTCCATAAAGCGAGACAGCGGCTTTCCCTTTGATGACTTCCACCGATTCGATGCGATCAGGTGAGAGTTTGCTCAGTGTCTGCTGATCTACCACGACTCCGTCCACCACCACCAGTACGTCCGGCTGGGTAGGCAGCCGCTCACCGGTGTTCGAAGAGAACCGAATGCTTCCTGCGGAAGATTGCACGCCTCGAATGCGCACCCGACCGGAGTCGGGCCGCATCGAGTCCAGCATGACCGATGCCTGCAGTGTCGAGTCCAGTCGGTACCCTGTCACTCGTCTCGCAGTGTCGGAGATGAGGCTTCGTACACGCACCCGACGTGACGAGTCGGCCGGGAAGCCTCGGACGCTCACCGAGTCCACGAAACGGATGGAGTCCGCGGAGAGTGTGAAGGTCGCCGTCTCCTTGTCGCCTGCACCCCCCGGACGGTTGATGTCGAGCGCATGCTCATTGGTCCGCACGCGGATCTGCGACGCACGATCCTGTCCGCGCACCACTTCAATGCTCGCGATCTTCTCCGTAAGCACACGCTCGGCGTCTGATTTGCTGACTGGGACGCCGTCCAGCACGTAGGTCGTCCGCGTCGGGTCGACCCCAGGCAACGCGGCGGCCGCCTTCACCGCGCTCTTGGCGTCCATCGCCTCGATCTCCGACGACGTCGGCAACTTCGATTCACACGCGGCAAGCAGCAGCAAGGTCGCAACGGCGCCACCGAGCGCACGACGGGGCAGGGTGAAGCGAGAGGCACGTGCAGTCATGGCGAGCAGTCTCCGTTCGAGATGAGAGGCGCTGTACGAGAGCGCGGGAAGCGCCGATGCAAGCGTCGAGGGATGGGCGGATATGTCGAGCAACAGGGTTCCGTATCGATCCGGTGATGCACCGCGCAGCAGCACGCGCCGGTCGCAGTCGAGCTCCACGGCGAGGCGCAGCCGGGACAGTGCGTACCACAGCACGGGGTTCCAGGGCATGACCGCCACGGCGATACACGCCGCGAGCAGCAGAAGCGGGTCGCGGGCTCGCACGTGCTCAGCCTCGTGCATCAGCACCAGCCTCTGGTCGTCCTCACCCCGTGCGAGGATCCACGACGGAACCACGATCTCCATGGGGCTCAGGCCCACGACGGCAGGCCCGGCGTCATGCGACACGCGCACGTCGATGCCCAGCACACGCTGTTGCGTCCAGCCATTCGCCGAGAGTCGTACACGTCGGTATACCGCGTACAGCACCAGCATGCAGGCGAGCGACACGGCGAGCCATGCAAAGGCGATGGAGCGCGCCGCTTCCGGGGAGATCCTGCCCGCGCCCGCCAGCACTGGCGCGACGACGCGGGACACGGCTCCCGCAGCGTCCTCACGAAGTTCCGCCAGGCGGGCGGCAAGCACGTTCCACGCTCCCGTGGGCCCGACGGCCTCGTACGTCACGGTCGGCTGCAGCGCCGTCGCCGAGTCGACCATCGCGAACGCGGCATTCTGTGCCATCTGACGGCGAGCGGGCGCCACCGCGGTCAACAGCACCGTGAGTCCGATCATCGCCGCCCAGATCCAGCGGACGGAGCGATTCGCCGCCCGCTCCTGCGAGTGCAGGACCGTCGCCGCGAGTGTCAGGACGCATCCGATCACGGCGCCGCACAGCATCATGGCCACGGTCATTTGCGGTCGCCCCCACCCTCGAGCCGCTCGGCGAGCAGTGCGCGCATGCGCTCGAGCTCGGCCCGGCTGAGTTTCCGGTCGGACACGAGGTGCGCGAACATGCGCTCCGCCGATCCCTGATACATGGCGTCCTTGATGCGCGAGAGCGCACTCTTGCCGGCGCGCTCCGCACCAATCACGGGGAAATAGCGGTACGCGCGTCCTTCGCTCTCGTGCCGCACGAAGCCTTTCTCTTCGAGCGTCTGCAGCGCCGAGAGCACCGACGTGTACGCCAGCGGCTCGTCCAGTGCGTCCTTCACTTCGGTCACGGTGGCGGACCCCTGTCGCCAGAGGACGCTCATGACTTCGAGTTCGCGGGGCGGGAAGTGCACATCGTCCATCGGCGGGCTCCGTCTACGGGTCTTCCAGTAGTATGGGGCGGCCAGCCGATCCTGTCAACTGCTTTTTCCGTAGGTCCGATCGGGCGGAGGGCGCCAAAAACAGGTAAGCGGATTTGAGCGGATAGAAACAGATGAAAACGGATCTGCCCCGCGCACGGGACAGATCCGCTCTTATCCGTTCAAATCCGCTTGAATCCGCTTACTGCCGTTCAAGTCGCCAACGACGACCCTGAGTCGAGCTACTGCAGCTGGATGTACATCGGCACCGGCCACAAGCGCAGGATCGACTCGCGGCTCGTCATCGGCTTGTCGTTCTTCTCCTTCGTGAACTGCTTCCAGCCTGCGAACTGCACCGGCTCCTTCTTCACGTAGCTGTAGTACGAGTCGCGCTTGAGCCATGGTGCGCCGAAGCCGTCCATGTGCATCACGAACTGCACGCGTGGATCGAGCTTGATGCTCTTGTAGTTCGTGACGCCCTTGCCGGTGAAGCGATGCACGACGAGGATCTTGGGCGGCAGCTTGTGTTTGTCCACGAGATTCGCGAGGAAGCGCGTCGCGTAGTTGATGTCTGCCGCGTCGTACGTGCCCACGCGCTTGCCCGGGATTCCGTTGCTCGCCTTCATCGAGAACTCCGGATCAATCCCGAGATGCACGTCCGGGCGCACCAGGTACTTCTCGAGCCATGGCAGCTCCTCCGGCAGCGTGCTGCGGCCGACCTGCAGGTCGAGGAAGAGAATGGCGTTCTTGCTCTTCGCCCAGCCGTACACCTTCTCGATCAGCGTGCTGTCCATGCGACGACGGTACTTGCCGCTCGTGCCCGGCGTCGCGTCGGCGACCATCGCGATGAGGTGCAGCGCCGGCTGCACCGGATGCGCCGGATCGAGCTTGTTCCACGCCGCGACTTCCTGATCGAGCTTGCGCAGCATCTCGGCGGTCTCGAATTCACCGAGGATGCCCATGCGCTTCGAGAGCGGGTTGCCGTAGAACGCGATGACGCGCTTGGCCGGCAGGATCGCGCCCGGGAGCGGCGCCGGCATCTTCGGCGGCCACAGCGAGTCCAGATCGCTGCCCTGATCGCGGTAGGCCATGTGCCGGTCGCCCGACTGGGGCCCGAGCATGCCGCGGGGCTTCTTTTTCACGGTATCCTGCGCCGACGTGGCCGGCTTGGACGCCGTGCTCTTTGGCGCGGCCGGCTTGGCCGCGGGCTTCGCCTTGGCCGGTGGCTGCTGCTGTTCCACGGGCTCGGCGGACAGTGTCAGCGCCGACAGGGTCAGCGCTGCCGTCGCGACGGGAACGAGCATGCGGGCGTACTTCGGAAGCGAGAAGCGCATCGGGGCAGTAGGGGAGCAGACGTCAGCCGATGGAGGCCGTCGTCGTGAGGTAGTGTCGCGCGTTGACGACGAGAGTGTCGTGCAGACCAACAGCTTAGCTGGGCTTGCGCGGTTTTGGAGGCGGGATGGCGCGATCTACATACAAGCCCAGCGATCCCGTCGCCTCGGCGCGCACCACGAGCCAGCGGGGCATGGCGACCACGTCGACCAACCGGCCGGTGTTCACCTCTCCCGAGAGGGCTACCCCCTTCGTCAGCTCGCGGTTCAGCGCCTTCTCCACCTTGGCGCGCGTGTCGTCGAGCAGGTCGTCGAGCGGCAGCTGCGCGCGGTTGCGGAGCGTGGCGACCATGTCGCCCTTCTTGAGCCAGGCCAGGCCCTGCACCAGGCCGTCCGCCGTCGCCACGTCGAAGTCGAGATCCGGCACCGTGAGCATGCGCGACGCCGTGTCGAGCTTCGGCGTCCCGACGAGGAAGATGTCGCCGTTGACGCCGCCCTTGATTCCGACCGCGAGCGCAACACGCCCGTCGCCCAGCGAATAGAGGCGCACCTTCTCGATGGTGACCGACTGGTTGAAGCGGCGGAACGTCCGTCCGACGAGCTTCTGTGCGAGCTTGGCCGAGGCGTCGTCGTAGTTCAGCAGCCCTTCGAGCCGTAGGTGGACGCTGTCGCCGACGGGACCGGCGGTGCGGTCGAACGTCGGGAGCTTCGACACCATCGTGGGCGGCTTGGGGCCGGACACCATGAACGGCCGCGCGTAGAGGCGCACGTTGGCGACGAGCGCCGTGTCGGCCATCGACAGGGAGCCGAGGCGCACCCCCTGCGGTGCGAGCACGAGCCACAGGCTGTCGGTGATGCGGATGCTGCGGTTGAGCAGGTTGTACCATTTCTCGATCCGCGTGCGCACATCGAACGCGGCGATCTTTCCGTCGACCGCCGACAGCTTGCTGGAGAGCAGGGGCCGGATCGAGTTCACGACCTTGTCCGTCACGTCGATCTGGAATGCGCTCACCCGGCAGCCGTCGCGCGGGGTGTTCGTGGGCGGCTCGACGGACACCAGCCGCGTCTTCGTGCGGAGATTCCAGTCGGCGGCGACGTTGACGTCCGTCACGAGCACGACGCGCAGGCGCGGCGGAAGGCTGTCGGTGCCACACGAGGCACTGATGGTCGGCCCGATGACGGGATCGTACCATCCGCGACCACTGTAGGACACCGTGGTCTCGATGGTGAGACGCTTGCCGTCGAACTGTACCGAGAACGGCGTGCGTGACGCAGCGAAGGCCACCTTCTGCCGCTTGTTCGACGGAATCTCGAGCTGCTTCTCGATGTCCCCGAACTTGCGCGGCACCGCACGTTCCAACGCGACGAGCGCGGGCGCCAGCGCATAGCTGATCGGCGCGTCCACCACCGAGAGGGGCATGTCGGGGAGTGCTGCGACCGTCGTGTTCCCATTGCGCACCAACGGAGCAATCGGGGCAATCGACTCGGACGTGCAGGCCGTCAACGCCAGCAGGAGCGTCGAGGCAAGGGTGCGCCGGACCCGCGGCATTCGCTGGTGCATGGGGAGAACGTACGCCGCCGGGGCAACCTGCACCATGCGAGTTCCTGCTTCTACCTTCCGACGATGCATATCGATCTCAAGGGCCGCGTGGCGGTCGTGACGGGTGGAGCGAACGGAATCGGACTGGCGACGGGCCGGCGGCTCGCCGAGTGCGGGGCTGCCGTCGCGCTCTGGGATCACAGTCCCGAACACGGGGCACGCGCGGCGTCGGCGCTCACGGGGGACGGCCATGACGTGGCCTTCTTTCAGGTCGATGTCACCGAGGGCACCGCGGTCACCGAAGCGGTCGCGGCGACGGTCGCACGCTTCGGCGGCATCGACATCCTGATCAACAACGCAGGAATCACGCGCGACGCGCAGCTGGTCAAAGTCCGCGACGGCGTCGCCGCTGCAGGGATGACCGAGGCCGATTTCGACGCGGTGATCGCCGTGAACCTCAAGGGCGTGTACACGTGCACGCAGGCGATCGTGCCCGGCATGATCGCGCGGGGCGGCGGGCGCATCGTCAACGCATCGTCCGTCGTTGGCCTCCACGGCAACTTCGGACAGACGAACTACGTCGCGAGCAAGGCCGGCGTCATCGGCATGACCCAGGTGTGGGCGCGCGAGCTCGGAAAGCGTGGGATCACCGTGAATGCGGTGGCGCCGGGCTTCATCGCCACGGAAATGACGGCCAAGATGCCCGCGGCCGCACTCGAATCGATGCGGGCACACACCCCGCTCGGCCGCATGGGTTCACCGGAGGACGTGGCGGCCGCCTACTGCTTTCTCGCCTCGGACCACGCGGCGTTCATCAACGGCTCCGTGCTCTCCGTCGACGGCGGCCTCGTGATCGGCACGTAAGCGGCGGGTAATCGGCACGTAACCGGGGCCGATGCGGATCAGGGAGGGGGCTTGGGCGCGGCGTAGCGCATGCGCGCGAGAATCGTGGCGGCGCGGCGGGTGGCCACGGCGCCCCTGGGCTTCCATCGCACCGGCGAGGGCAGCACCGCCGCGAGCCGCGCGGCCTCGTCGCGTGTCAGCGACGCGGCGCTCTTGCCGAAGTGCGTCCGTGCCGCCGCCTCGGCGCCGAACACCCCATCGCCCCACTCGGCCAGGTTGAGATACAGGTCGAGGATGCGCTCCTTCGACAGCAGCAGCTCGAGCAGGAAAGCGAGGTAGAGTTCGAGGCCTTTGCGGACGAAGCTGCGGCCGTTCCAGAGGAAGATGTTCTTGGCCACCTGCTGGCTGAGCGTGGACGCGCCGCGGAGTGAGCCGCCGGCGCGGCGCCGCGCCACCGCTTTCCTGAGTTCCACCATGTCCACCCCATGGTGCAGGTAGAACCGGTCGTCCTCGGAGGCCAGGACGGCGCGATGCAGGTTCGGCGACAGGGCACTGTGCGCCACGGGCGTGTGCCGCGGAAACACGGGGCGTTTTCCGTTCCACGCACGCGAGACCGTGCGTTGCAGCATCACTGACGTCGTCGGCGGATTGACCACCGCGCACAGGAGAATGACCGGGACGGGTGCGAGGAGCAGCACCACGGCGACAATCAGGAGCCGCCGCAGCCATGCACGCGGGCCAACGCGCCACCTGAAGCGTGCGCGTTTGCCCTTCCCCGGGCGCGCTGCCTTGGCCACTCTGCGCGCGCTCAGGGCTCGCGCAGGTGCACGGGCGTATCGGGCGGCTGCCGGCGCCAGCGCCGGTGCTGCCAGAAGTACTGGTCCGGATACTGACGGACGTACGACTCCAGGCGCTGCGTGTACGCCAGCACGATCCCGTCGATGTCCGCATCGCGGTTGCCGGTCTGCACCACCGGGAGCCGCGTGAGCAGCAGCGCGTAGTTGCCGCTCGGGCGGCGCACCGAGGCCGCGAAGACCAGCGGCACGCCCAGGCGCAGGGCGAATACCGCCGGACCGCGCGGCGTCTTCGCGGGCCTGCCGAAGAAGGGCACGAACGTGCTGGCCAGATTGAGTCCGTCCTGGTCGCAGACCATGGCGATCACACGGCCTTCCTTGAGCGCGCGGGGCGTGCGGCGCACCGCTTCCGCATCGTGGATGACTTCGAAGCCGATGTCCGCGCGCGTGCGACGGATGTATGCGTCGAAGAGCGGGTTGGCCATGCCGCGGGTGACCGCATCGAACGGCATGCCACGAGCCGCCACGTACGCGCCGCCATACTCCCAGTTGCCGAGGTGCCCGGTCACGATGATCACGCCTTTGCCTTCGGCGCGCGCGGCCTCGAGCAGATCCCAGCCTTCCACGAGCTCGAATCGGCGGATCAACTCCTCGCGTGGAGTGCCGGGCAGCACCGCCGTTTCGATCGACGTGCGGCCCAGGCTCTCGTACGAGCGGCGTGCGACGTCGGCGACCTGCTCCGGTGTGTACTCCGGGAACGCGGCGGCGATCTGGCGCTCGGTCACGCCGCGACGAATGCCGAACGGGCGGTACGCCATCGTGGCGAGCCGCGCACCGATTGCACTCGCGCTGCGCCAGGGCAGCAAGCGCAAACCGCCGACCATCGCCCGCGTGCCGTAATACTCGAGGCGATGCGAGAGCGTGGGCGCCTTTGCGGGAGCGGTCGCGGGAGCGGTTGCCGGTACGGGCGCGGACTCGGGTTGCACGTCGGACATGCGTGAGAACTAGCGAGGCGGTGCCTGAATGCCAAACGCCGCGTCGATCCGAAGATCGACGCGGCGCCTGGACCAACCGTGCGAGCGCGAGGGCGCGCAGGCGGCGGTCAACTGGTCATCAGTGCAGAACTAGTTCGTGAGCATGATGAGCACGCGACGGTTCGTCGCGCGACCGTTGTCGGTCTCGTTCGGAGCAAGCGGATCGGACTCACCGGCCGTACGGGCCGTCACACGCGATTCCGAAACACCCTTCGATACGAGGTATGCCTTCGCCTGATCGGCGCGGGCCTGTCCAAGCCGCTCGTTGGCGCCTTCGCTGCCGACGGCGTCGGTGTTACCCGTGACCGTGACGGTGCGCGCTGCGTTGGCCGGCTGGTTCAGCGACTCGGCGATCTTGTCGAGGATGTTCTTCGCTTCCTGCGTGATGTCGCTCTTGTTGAATGCGAAGTTGATCGCACCGATCACGACCGGCCGACCCGCGGCGCCAGCAGTGTTGCCGCCGGTGCCACCTGTGTTGTTCGCGTTGCCGACTCGCACCGTGTCGATGCGCGTGACGTACATCGTGTCACGCTGTGTAGTGCGGATCGTGTCGTACTGGATGCGCGGAGCCGGCGGGTTCGTGAAGAACGAGAGGCTCAGGCCGGCCTGTGCACCGAGATTGAAGTGCGTGGCGCGCGGCGTCGGGCGTGCATCTTCATCGGCCGGCAGGATGTACGTGCCGGTGCCTTCGAAGCGCGCCGAGAGACGGTTGTTGAGCACGAGGCGAAGGCCCACGAGCGCCTGCGGGCCACCACCACGGGGAGCGACGTAACGCACGCGTCCGTACGAGTCGTATGCGTAACCGGCGCCGAGGAGCAGCTTCACACGGTCGGACATATGGGCGTTGTACGTGAGCCGGTAGGCCCACAGTGCATGCGACACCTTGTCGAGCGTGTCACGGGAGAGGTCTCCCGTCTTCGCACGGTCGACGTTCACGTCGGCGTAGCTGAGCTCGACTTCAGCGAGCAGGTTACGGAGGACGTAGATACCCGCGCGTCCGCCGAGCCCGAAGCCAGTCTTCAGGTCGAGCGTATCAGCGAACTTCGTGATGCGACCGAAAGCGCCGAGCTCGATGGCTCCCTGACGCTGGGCGGAAGCGGACATGGGGATGGCGAGGGACAGGGCCGCGCCGATTGCAAACTTTGACAGGGTACGCATAAACCTCCGGATTGATGGAGCAGGGTAGAGCCGGCCTACTGAGCTGTCACGCAGACGGTCTGCGAGAACTCATGGAACACTTTTGCGATATGCCTCACAAACAACTGTATAATCTATAGCTGGGTGCGCTTCGTTCCCGCAAATGTGTGCGGAATATCACGGATCTGCTCTCCTTCCCGATGTTCCGGCAGGGATGTAGCGTGCAGTCCGGAAATCTCGGCGACCAAAGCGGCATCACAATCTTTGACCCATTGCCGTCGCCGTACTCGACAGCACGACGACCGCAGGGGGCGAATCGGTACAGATGACCGTACTCTTCCCAAAACCCTACGCTTCGACAGCGGGATCAAAGCGTCCCGTCCCTTCCGTGCTCTGCTGTACGTAAGCAAGAGCTCGGCCAACGATCCTTCATGTTCTGGAAAGTCCTACACGCCGCATGAGCGCAAACCAACGGCGGAGCGAGATGCCAACGGGTCCGGGTCTGGAGACGCCGGCCTCGGGGTCGTTCGTCCAGTCCGGGCACGCGCTGGCGCTGCAGGGTGTGTCCCTGAGCGATGCGCGGCGCGCCCAGCGGCTGGCGCAGGTAGGACTCGTCGTGAACGCGCTGCTCGCCGTGGTCAAGCTCGTCGCTGGCCTGCTCGGGAACGCGTACGCGCTCGTGGCCGACGCGATCGAGAGCGCCACGGACATGGTCGGGTCATTGCTGGTCTGGGGCGGGCTGCGCATCGCCAGCCGGGATCCCGACGAGCGCTATCCGTTCGGGTATGGGCGCGCCGAGCCGATCGCGACGGCCGCCGTGGCGGCGCTGATGCTGGGTGCCGCTGCGGGCATCGCGATCGAGGCGATCCGCGAGATCCGCACACCGCACAAGGCGCCGGCACCGTTCACGCTGCTGGTGCTGGCGCTGGTCATCGTGGTCAAGGTGGTACTGGCGACGCGCGTCCTGCGGGTGAGCAGCCGCACCGGCAGTGTCGTCGTGAAGGCGGACGCGTCGCATCATCAGGCCGACGCGATCACCTCCGGCGCAGCGTTCATCGGGATCACGGTGGCGCTCCTCGGAGGACCTGGATGGGAAGCGGCGGACGACTGGGCAGCGCTGGTGGCGGCGGGTGTGATCCTCTTCAACGGGGCAGGGCTGTTTCGTGCGGCACTGCGTGACCTTATGGATCGCGCACCTGATCCGGGAGTGCTCGCGTCGGTGAGTGAGGCAGCGTTGCGAACTTCGGGTGTGCGCGCGATCGAGAAGCTCAAGGTGCGGCGCTCCGGCACCGGGCTGTACGTCGATATCCATGTGCAGGCGCATCCGGCGATGTCGCTCCACGATGCACACATCCTGTCCGGTCGGGTGAAGAGCGCCATTCGCCAGCGTGTTCCTGCCGCCATCGGCGTGCTCATTCACATGGAGCCTTACGAGCCGGACGCCGACACGGTGCTCGATGCGGCCACGGTCTCGGAAGCCACCACCGACCCGCGAACCGATGACGACAACAACGCCAACACTGCGACGCGGACCCACACCGTGAGTGCTACATGACGGCAGCAACGTTCGACGACCTGCAGCTGCGGCCGGTCCACACGATCGACGGCATGAAGCTCGGCAATGCGACCGCCCGACTCGATCCCGCGCCATCGAAGGCGGAGCTCAAGGCCGCGACGGAGACGCTGCTGACACGCCTCAGCGAATTGCAGGACGCCTTCCACGCCGACGGGCGACACGCGTTGCTGCTCGTGCTGCAGGGGCGCGATGCGTCGGGCAAGGACGGCGTGATTCGCACCGTCACCGGCGCGTTCAATCCGAGCGGGGTGAGCGTGGCCTCGTTCGGACCGCCGTCGCCGCTCGAGCTGCGGCATGATTTCCTCTGGCGCGTGCATCAGGTGGTGCCGCCGCGCGGCATGATCACCGTGTTCAACCGATCGCATTACGAGGACGTGCTCGTCGTGCGTGTACGGGAGCTTGCCAAGGAATCCGTCTGGCGCGCACGCTACGGCCAGATCAACGCCTTCGAGGAGACGCTTGCCAGCAATGGCGTGATCATCCGCAAGTGCATGCTGCACGTGTCGCGGGACGAGCAGGGTGAGCGGTTGCGCGAACGGCTCGAGGATCCGACGAAGAACTGGAAGTTCCGCCTGGGCGACCTCGAGGATCGCGCGCTGTGGGATGACTACACCGAGGCGTACCGCGACGTGCTCACCCGGTGCAGCAGCGACGCCGCGCCGTGGTACGTGGTGCCGGCCGACAGCAAGAGCCAGCGGAACTACCTGATCGCGCGGATGCTGGTGGAGACGCTCGAAAGCCTGGAGCTGACGTACCCGGCGATCGACCCCGAGGTGCGAAAGGCCGCAGAAGGGTTCAAGTAGTCGGTGGGGGTGGTAAGCGGGGCTTCAGGCGATTAACGTCGTAGCAGTCCAGCGGGCGTGCGGTCGGCGCCGGCAGGACGGGACGTAGCGCAGCCCGGTAGCGCACCTGAATGGGGTTCAGGGGGTCGCGGGTTCGAATCCCGCCGTCCCGAT
>JAZKCW010000010.1:0-65033 GCA_040387895.1 Gemmatimonadota bacterium | reverse complement strand
GCGTCCAATGTCTTCATGACCTTCGCCTGGTACGGGCACCTCAAGAGCCTCAACACCCGCGCGTGGTACATCGCGGCGCTCGTGAGCTGGGGCATCGCCCTGTTCGAGTACCTCATCCAGGTGCCGGCGAACCGGATCGGCTATACGGAGCTCTCGCTGCCCCAGCTCAAGATCCTGCAGGAGGCGATCGCGCTGGCGGTGTTCGTCCCGTTCGCGGTCTTCTACATGAAGCAGCCCATCAAGCTCGACTATCTCTGGGCGTCGCTGTGCGTGATGGGTGCGCTGTACTTCATGTTTCGCGGTCAAGCGGCCTGAGTCGCAGTGGTCGCTCGCAGCGAATCCCGGCTTTCTACAGCCCCACGCGGAGGCGCGGAGAACAGCGCACAGAGGCGCGGAGGTCGGGCATCCGACGAGTTAAGTGCCGATGCTCTTTTGAGGGGTGGCTCGGCGGCATGCGAGGGATCCCAAAACAAAAGAAAAAGGGGACATGCCCAGATGTGGTCGACGTGCCCCCTCCGCGCCTCTGCGCGCCGTTCTCCGCGCCTCCGCGTCATGCTGTAGAAACCGGCGCTTCGCTGCGCCGCTCTGTGGTGCGTTGCGGCCTCGGCGTGAGGGGAGGTCACTCCCCTTCGCAGTTCACACTTGACAGCGTTAGGTGAAACCCGCATAGTGGGCCCGTGACTTCTTCCTCAGTGCAGACCGGATCGCTCGCCCGTCGCGAGCGCCAGAAGGCCGAAACGCGACAGGCGATCCTGGACGCGGCGCGCGAGCTTTTCGTGACGGACGGGATCGAGGCGACGACCATGCGGGCCATCGCCCTCAAGATCGGCTACACGCCCACCGCGATCTACCATCACTTTCGCGACAAGGACGCGCTGATCGCGGAGCTGTGCATGGCCGACTTCTCGGCCTTGGGTCAGGCGATGTACAAGATCGGGCGGATCGAGGATCCGGTTGAGCGAATGCGTCGGATGGGGCTTGCCTACGCGGATTTCGCGCTGGACAATCCGAGCCAGTATCGGTTCATGTTCATGACACAACAGGGACACCAGCACCCTGATGGCGATAAATACGCGCTGCCGGATCAGGACGCCTACGGCTTCCTGCTCCAGACGGTGACCGAAGGCATCCAGGCAGGGCGCTATCGTCCCGAACTCGCCGATCCGGAAGAGCTCGCGCAGATCTTCTGGTCCGGCGTCCATGGCATCGTCTCCCTGTACTACACGCACTGCGACGACCCCTACATCAGCTGGCGCCCGCCGCGCGAGACGGTACGCAGCATGATCGACGTGATGCTGCGCGGTGCCGTCCGAAGCGATTGACCCAGCACTTCCTCCACAGATCGTTCCGCAGGGCGCCTCGGCGCCCTCTCTACGGCCTCCTCGCTTAACACTGTTACAACGCATAGCCATGTGTAACGCGCCGATGGCAATCAATCGGACCCGACGCTGGGTCGCCCTCGCCGGAGTCGGAGTCGCGAGTTTCGTCGCGGCGCCGGAGGCCGCAGTGGCTCAATGGACCGCATCAGGCAGCGCTCCGGCGCAGGCCGGCCCCACCGCCCGAGCCCTGCTCGATGGCTTCGTGAACGAGGCCCTCCGCGACAACCTGGGCCTTAGCGCCGGCCGTGCGGGCGCACGCCGGGCCGAGGTCGCGGTGCGGGAGGCGCGCGGGCGGTACCTGCCGTCGGTCGGCGTGAACGCACGCTATTCCGAATTCACCGGTGTCGTGAACATCGGCGACTTCATCAACCCGGCCTACGGGGCGCTCAATGGCCTGATCGGTGAGCAGCGCTTCCCCACCGACGTCAACGCGACGCTCCCGTTCCGGCAGGAGACGAAGCTCGAGCTGGTGCAGCCACTCTTCGCGCCGGCCCTGCGTGCCGCCTCGGCCGCCGCCGGTGCGCAGCGCGACATCGCCGGCGCAGCGGTCGCGGGTTCGGCGCGACGGGTCGCCGCCGACATCCAGCTCGCCTGGCTCGGATACGCCAGCAGCGAACGCGTCATCGAGACGCTCGAGAGCGCGCGGGTCGTGGTGGACGAGAATGTCCGCGTGAGTGAACGCCTCGTGAGCGCCGGCCAGGCCACGCCGGATGTCGTCCTCCGCGCGCGCGCTGAAACGAGCGACCTGCAGCAGCAGCTGGCGGAAGCGCGCCGGGGGCGCGATGCGACACGCCGCGGCTTCAACCTCCTCCGGAACCGCGACCCCGAGACACCGGTGGCGCTCGCCGCGGATTCCTCGCTGCTGCCCCCGGACACGCTCGCGCTGGAGGCGCTCGAGGCCCATGCGCTCGCGCATCGCGAGGAGCTGCAGCAGGCCGACGGTGGCATTCGGCTCTCGGATGCCGCGCGCCGCTCCGCAGCGACGGCCTTCCTGCCGACGGTGTCGCTCGCCGCGAGCTATGGCGTGCAGGGCGATCGCTACCGGTTCAACCGCCAGAACGACGTCGGGCTCGCGTCGCTCATGCTGAGCTGGAACGTGTTCAACGGCGGGCAGGACGTCGCGCGCCGGCAGCAGGCCGATCTCACCCGCGACGAGGCCACAGCGCGTCGGCGCGAAGCCGAACGCGGGGTGCAGACGGACGTGCGGAACGCATTCGACGGTGTCACCTCCGCACGCGCGGCGACCCGCGCGGCCGCTGATCGCCTGACCGCCGCCGAACGCGCCTTCACGCTGGTGGAGCGACGCTACGCCCAAGGGCTGGCCACACAGATCGAGTTCCTGAGCGCGCGTTCCGCGTTCACTGCCGCAGCACTCAATGATGTGATCACGCGCTATACCCTCGCCGCTCGCGCAGTCGAACTCGAACGCGCTGCCGCACTGCGGCAGCTGCCCCAATGAGAACCGTCATGACGAAGACGAAGCACCGCGCCACGATGTTCGTTGCGCTGGCAGCAACGCTGACCGCGACGCTGGTATCCGCATGCACATCGGCGCCTGCCGAGGAGCCGGTCGACAACTTCGTTCCGGTGGCCACGGCGCTCGTGGTATCGGACCAGGCCGCCGATCCCGTGATCGCCACGGGCACCTTCGGCTCGCGTGACGACATCCCGCTGGCCTTCAAGACCGGTGGCGTGATTGCACGCGTCACCGTCGATCAGGGGCAGCTGGTGCGAAGGGGGCAGACCCTCGCCGCGCTGGACACCCGCGAGATCGATGCACTCGTCGCCAAGGCAACGGTGGCGTGGGACAAGGCCACCCGTGACGAGGCACGCGTCGCGCGCCTGTTCACCGACAGCGTCGCCACGCGCACGCAGTGGCAGGACGCACAGTCCGCGCGTGATGCCGCGGCCGCCGACCTCGCTGCGGCGCGCGTGAATCGCGACTACGCGATCATCGTCGCGCCGCAGGATGGCGTGATCCTGCAGCGCGTCGCCACGGCAGGCTCCAACATCGGCGCCGGCTCACCAGTGCTCACACTCGGCGGCGCCGCGCGCGGCCGAGTGCTCAAGGCGGGGCTCGCCGATCGCGACGCGCTGCGCGTGAAAGTCGGTGACGCGGCGACCGTCCGATTCGATGCACTGCCGGGCCGCACGTTCAGCGGCGCGGTCACCCTGTTGGCGGGGTCCGCCGACCCGCGCACGGGTACGTACACGGTGGAGCTCGCGCTGCGCGACGCGAACGGGTTGCCGGCGGGCCTCGTCGGCCGCGCGGAGATTGCGACGCGCACCACGGGCACGGCCACGATGGTGCCGGTCGATGCACTGGTCGAGGCGGATGCCGACTCGGCGGTCGTGTATACCGTAGCGGGTAACAACGCGCCTGGTGACAGCGTATCAGTCGCAAAGGCCCATCGTGTTCGCATCAGCGGCGTCCACGGCGACCGTGCGGCCGTGACGGGCATTCCCGAGGGCGCGAGCGTGATCACGCGCGGCGCACCGTACGTGTCGGACGGCTCACGCGTGCGTGTCGTGGAACGCGCCGGCGTGCTCACTGCCGCCGAGAAGAAGCCGGAGCCCAGGCCATGAACGCACTCGGCCGGCTGGCGGAGTTCGCGGTGAAGCGCTGGCAGTTCACGGTGCTGCTGTTCCTGATGTTCACGGCGCTCGGTGTGTCGAGCTGGCTCGCGATTCCGCGCGCCGAAGACCCGGATTTTCCGGTGCCGATCTTCACGGCGGTCGTCGTGTATCCGGGCGCGTCGCCGGAGGACATGGAGCAGCTCGTGACGGAGCCGATCGAGAAGAGGCTCAACGCGCTCACCGAACTGAAGGAGCTCAAGAGCACGAGCAGCGACGGCTTGTCGGTGATTCGCGTCGAGTTCAACTCGGATGTCGACGCGGAGCGCAAGTACGACCAGGTGGTGCGTGAAGTGAACGCGCTGCGGCCCTCGCTGCCGCAGGCGCTGCAACGGTTCGAGGTGCTGCGCAACGAGAACTCCGACCTCACGGTCTTCCAGCTCGCGCTCGTCGCGCCGGTCATGCCCTACAGCGCGCTCGAGAATGTGGCCGAACGCGTGGAGAATGCACTGGCGCGCGTCGATGGCGTGAAGACCGCCAAGCGGCTGGCGTACCCGCAGCGCGAGATGCAGGTGACGCTCGACCTCGGGCGGCTCGCCGTGCTGGGCATGACACCCTCGCAGGTGCTGGCCGCACTCGGCAGCGACAACACGCGCGTGCCGGGCGGCTCCGTGGATGTCGGCACGCGCCGCTACAATCTCGCGACGCCCGGCCGCTATGAGACGCCGGAGCAGATCGAGGGCACCGTCATCACGGCCGCCAATGGTGCTGCCGTGCGCGTCGGTGACGTCGCGACCGTAGCATGGGGTGATGGGGAAGACGTGCACATCGGCCGCTACAACGGCCAGCGCGCGATGTTCGTGACCGTGGCCGTGAAGGTCGGGCGCAATGTCGAGAACGTGCGCGACGCCGTGTGGAAGACGCTCGACGAGATCGAGCCGACACTCCCGAAGGGCGTGACGCTCGCCCGCGGCTTCGACCAGTCGCAGAACGTAAAGGCGCGCCTGGCTCGGCTCGGCGAGGACTTCGCCATCGCGATCGCACTCGTGCTGGTGACGCTGCTGCCGCTCGGCTGGCGCGCATCGATCGTGGTGATGATCTCCATTCCGCTGTCGCTCGCACTCGCCGTGGTGATGCTGCACGCGACGGGCTTCAGCATCAACCAGCTGTCCATCGTCGGCTTCGTCATCGCGCTCGGCCTGCTCGTCGACGACTCGATCGTGGTGGTGGAGAACATCACGCGCTTCATGCGAAGTGGTGTGCCGCGGCGCGAGGCGGCGATCGCCGCGACCAAACAGATCGCGGTCGCCGTGCTGGGCGCCACGGCCACGCTCATCTTCGCGTTCGTGCCGCTGATGTTCCTGCCCGGACTGTCCGGCAAGTACATCCGGTCGCTGCCGATCGCCGTGGTGTACGCGGTGCTCGCATCGCTGCTGGTCTCGCTCACGATCATTCCGTGGCTGTCGAGCCTCCTGCTGCCGAAGACGGAGAGCGCCGAGGGCAACCGCGTGCTGCGCGCGCTCGACCGCGGCATTCACCGCACCTACGCGCCACTGCTGCATCGTGCGCTCGCGGCGCCGATCCGCACGCTGCTGATCGCCGGCGCACTCGTGGCCGGTGCCGTGGCACTGGTGCCCGTCGTCGGCTTCTCGCTCTTTCCGAAGGCCGGCACGCCGCAATACCACGTCGACATCGAGACGCCGGAAGGCACGTCGCTCGCCGAAACGGACCGGGCTGCACGGTTCGCGGAGAAGATCATCGGTGCGCATCCGAGCACGAAGGGTGTGTTCACGAATGTGGGCAAGGACAACCCGTCGGTGTACTACAACGTGTTCCAGCGCGCCGAAGCCCCGAATCGCGCGCAGCTGATCGTGCTGATCGACAAGTACGACAACGAGGGCACGCCGGTCATGCTCGACTCCCTGCGTACGAAGCTCGCCCTGTATCCGGGGGCACGCGTCGAGCTCAAGGAGTTCGTGAACGGCCCGCCGATCGATGCGCCGATCGCGATGCGTGTGGAAGGCACGGGGCTCGACACGCTGCAGCGTCTCGCCTCACAGGTGGAGCGGATTCTCGGCAGCACCGAAGGCACGGAGTACGTGCACAATCCCGTGCGGCTGCGCCGATCCGACCTGCGCCTGTTCGTCGACCGCGAAAAGGCCGGCCTGCTTGGGGTGCCGAGTGCCGAGGTGGAGCGCACGCTGCGGCTGGGCATCGCTGGGCTCGAAGCGGGGAAGATCCGCGCCGATGACGGCGACGAGTATCCACTGATGGTGCGCATCGCGCACGACGGGCGGCCGCGCCCGGAAGCGCTCGATCGCATCAAGGTGGGCACCGTGACGGGTGCGATGATTCCGCTGTCGCAGATCGCGACCACCGGATTCGCCACTTCGCCGACACGGATCGATCACTTCGCGCGCCAACGTGCCGTCACCATCACGAGCTACGTGAAGAGTGGCTACAACACCGACGCGGTGACGAAAGCCGTGCTCGCGCGCCTCGACAGCCTCGACGTGCCGACCGGATATGTGCTGCAACCCGCCGGCGAGATCGAGAGCCGGCAGGAGAGCTTCGGTGGAGTCGGCGGTGCCGTCATCGTGGCGGTGTTCGCGATCCTCGCGATCCTGGTGCTCGAGTTCCGCGACTTCCGAACGACACTCGTCGTGGCGTCGGTCATTCCCCTCGGCATCGTCGGTGGCGTGGTCGCGCTGCTGTTCAGCGGCTACACGCTGTCGTTCACGGCCATCATCGGGTTCGTGGCACTCGTCGGCATAGAGATCAAGACGAGTATCCTGCTCGTCGACTTCACCGACCAGCTGCGCCGTGAAGGCATGGCGCTCGACGACGCGATCCAGAAAGCCGGCGAGATCCGCTTCCTGCCGATCGTGCTCACCACGATGACGGCGATCGGCGGCCTGCTGCCGCTCGCGCTGCAGGGCTCGGGGCTCTACTCGCCGCTGGCGTGGGTGATCATCGGCGGCCTGATCTCGAGCACCATGATCGCGCGCCTCGTCACGCCGGTGCTCTACAAGCTGCTGGCGCCGGAGCTCGAGGAGGAGAGTGCGGTGGTGGTGCAGGCGCCGTCGTTGCTGCCGGCGTGATCGATGGCTTGCGCGCTCGCCTGAGCGATGGCGTAGTTCGCGCCGTTGTAATGCGTCGGCGCGGGTGCAGGGCGTCCCAGCAGGAAGCCCTGCACGTAGGTCGCACCGTGCGCGCGCGTCCACTCGAGTTCCCCCTCGGTCTCGATGCCTTCGGCGAGCGTCTCGATGCCCAGGGCATTCGCGACATCGAGGAGGTTGGCGGCGATGCGCGCCTTGTACGGGTCCTGGTCCACACCGCGGACCAGCTCCATGTCGAGCTTCAGGATGTCGGGGCGCAGCAGGTGAATGAGATTGAGTGACGAGTAGCCGGACCCGACGTCGTCGAGCGCGATGCGGAACCCGGCATTGCGATAGTAGTCGAGGATGCGACGCAGGTGATCGGTGTCGTGCGCGCGTTCCGTCTCCACGATCTCGAACACGACCTGGTCGCGGCTCATGCCGGCCGCATCGATGGCCGCGACCGTCGTGCGCAGGCACGCGGTGGGATCGTAGATCGCCGTCGGCGCGAAGTTCACGAACAGCGCGCCGCGCAATCCCTGCGAGTGCGCCGCCGCGATGGCCGAGCGTCGCGCGGCGAGATCGAGCTGGAACATGAGGCCGGCCTCGCGCGCGGCGTCGAACAGGCGCGTCGGTGGCACCAGCGACCCGTCCGGCAGCACGCCGCGCAGGAGCGCCTCATGCCCGTACGTGAGGCCGGGATCCCGGGCCAGCGCGATCGGCTGGAAGTGCGACGTGAGCCGGCGCTCGTGCAGCATTCCGAGCAGCCAGTCGTTCCGCACCCGTCCGACGAGTCGCCCGAGCGGTTCCACCCGGGCGAGGTCGTGCGCAGTGGGCTCGACCCCGGAGTCGACGGCCAGCACACGCGTGTCCTCGCGCTCCACGGCGGAAAGGCCCCGCTCGAGTCCGTCGATCACTGTCTCCCGCACGCTCACGGGGAGCGCGTAGCAGAACCCTCCTCCGACCGACGGGGAGGGCGTGCTGTCCGACTGGGCGAACACGGCGCGGGCCTTGGCCGCGACATGGGGTGTCGGAAACCACAGATGCAGGTCGGAGGACCCCACGGCAGGTGCCGGCAGGGACTCGCAACGGGTGCAGGGCATGGCAGTGCGAAGAGACATCAACGGAGGGACGTCGGCGGAGCGTCGGAGAGCGTGGCGGTACGCTCCGAGTGTCGGCACGCGACGTCGACCGCTTCACCGCGTATCCCATTCCTGTTCGTGCAGCTGTCTGCACGACCTTTTCACCCGCAACCGGCGCCATTCATCTCCTGTTCATGTGCGCGCGGTGCCTGCATTCCTGAACCGTCCCCCTGAACGGTCCTCCTGGTCCTCGCGTAGCATACGGTCGGCACGTAGTCTCCCGTCGTGTCCGCCCGTGGCCCCGTCGTCGGCAGCTGCCGTCGTGGCCACCGCGATTGTCCCTCCACAGGTCTCTCCATGCGATTCACTCACGCGCTCTCGCGTGCATTGCTGCTCACCGGAGGCATTGCCCTCCCCGTAGTGGCGGGTGCGCAAGGCCCCTCCGACTCGACGGTCCTGGCGCAAGCCATCGCCGGCACGCGTTGGCGCAACATCGGTCCGGCCAACATGATGGGCCGCATCGTCGACGTCGAAGGCATCCCGTCGCCCTCCAAGACGTTCTATGTCTCCTCCGCCGGTGGCGGACTGTGGAAGACGACGAACAACGGCATCACCTTCCGCGCGATCATGGACACGGCGCGCGTCAGCTCGGGCGGTGACTTCGCGATCGCCCCGTCGGACACGAACGTCCTGTACTGGGGCACCGGCGAGGCGAACTCGCGCAACTCGATCTCCCCGGGCGGCGGCATCTACAAGAGCACCGACGGCGGCCGGTCGTGGACCTTCCTCGGTCTCGCCGAGACGCGGTCGATCGGACGCATCCAGGTGCACCCGACGGATCCGAACACGGTGTGGGTCGCCGCGCTCGGACACCCGTGGGGCCCGAACAAGGAACGTGGGCTCTACAAGAGCACCGACGGCGGCAAGACGTGGAAGCTCACGAAGTTCATCGACGACAAGACCGGCTTCGTGGACGTGCAGGTGCACCCGCGCGATCCGAACACGCTCTTCGCGTCGAGCTACCAGCGCGTGCGCAGCCCGTACTCGCTCACGTCGGGTGGCCCGGGCTCCGCGCTCTGGAAGAGCACCGATGCCGGCGAAACCTGGACGGAGGTGAAGGGCGGCGGTTTCCCCGCGACGACCAAGGGCCGCATCGAGATCGCGATCGCGCGCGCGAACCCCGACGTCATGTACACGATGGTCGAGGCGGACACCGCGCCGAATGCGAAGAAGGACCCGAAGGTGCCGGCCGCACGCCGCCCGAGCGGCCTCTATCGCTCCGACGATGCGGGCAAGACATGGGCATACGTGAATCCCGAGAACGTGCGCCCCTTCTATTACTCGCAGGTGCGCGTCGATCCCAAGGATCCGATGCGCGTGTACTGGTCGTCGACGCCCGTGAAATACTCGAGCGACGGCGGCAAGACGGCGGGTAACACCACGGTCGGCATCCACGTCGACCATCACGCCATGTGGATCGATCCGAACGATCCGCAGCGCATCATCGTCGGCAACGACGGCGGCATCGGCGTGTCGAACGACCGCGGTGGCAACTGGCACTTCCCCAACAGCCTCGCGCTCGGCCAGTTCTACAACATCTCGGCCGACATGGGCGTGCCGTACCGCGTCTGCGGCGGCCTGCAGGACAACGGGTCGTGGTGTGGCCCGAGCCGTCGCCGTCAGGGCCCGGTCACGAATGCGATGTGGCACAACGTCGGCGGTGGCGACGGCTTCGTGACGCAGCAGGACCAGACGAACACGGACATCATGTACTCCGAGTCGCAGGGTGGCAGCATGGGCCGCCTCAACTTCGCGACGGGCGAGCGCTTCGGCATCCGCAAGCCGACGTGGCGTGATGGCTACGCGCAGTGGAACGACAGCATCTATGCTGCGTGGCCGGAAGCGACGCCGCCGAATGCAGCGGCCAAGACGCGCATCGCGGCGTTCCGCGAGCGTCAGCGCACGGATTCCATCGGCAACTCGCTGCGCTGGAACTGGAACACGCCGTATATCATCTCAAAGCACAACCCGGCCACGCTGTACTTCGGCGCGAACCGCGTGCTCAAGAGCATCAACTACGGCAGCAACATGACGCCGATCTCGCCGGAGCTCTCGTACGCCGACGCGGCCAAGCTCAAGGTCGCGCTCGAGACGACGGGTGGCATCACGCCGGACGTGACGGGCGCCGAGACGTTCGGTACGGTCGTGTCGCTCAACGAGTCGCCGATGCGTCCCGGCATGCTGTACGCCGGCACGGACGACGGCCGCGTGTGGATCACGCGGAACGATGGCTACACGTGGGAAGAAGTGACGAAGGCGCTCACGGGTGTGCCGGCCGGTTCGTACGTGTCGCGCATCGAGCCGTCGCACTTCGACAGCGCCACGTTCTACGTGACGTTCGACAACCACCGTCGCGACGATTACAACCCGTACGTGTTCGCGACGTCGGACTTCGGCAAGTCGTTCAAGTCGATCGTGGGCAACCTGCCGACGGGCCAGACGGACTTCGTGCACGTGATCCGCGAGGACACGAAGAACCGCGACCTGCTGTTCGTCGGCACGGACGTCGGTGTGTACACGTCGCTCAACCGCGGCGCGTCGTGGCAGCGCTTCATGACGGGCCTGCCGACCACGCCGGTGCACGATCTCCTGATTCATCCGCGCGACGGTGAGCTGGTCGCCGGCACGCACGGCCGTTCCATCTGGATCGCCGACATCGCGCCGCTCCAGGGCATGACGCCGGCAGCACGCATGGCCAACGCGGCGCTGTTCGCACCGCGCACGGCGTTCCAGTGGGGCGAGAGCACCATCAACGGCGGCAACGTCGGACAGGGTGTGTTCCAGGGTCCGAGCCCGGCCTATGGCGCGAGCCTCTGGTATCGCGTTGGCACGGGTGGCGGTGGCCCGGCGCGCATCATCATTCAGGATGCGCTCGGCGACACGCTGCGTACGCTCACCGGCCCGTCGAGTCCCGGCGTGCACAACGTCGTGTGGGATTTCCGTGGATCACGGCCACTGCCGGCGATCGCACTGTCGCCCTCGCAGCGTCGTGACAGCATCGCCACGGTCGCGCGCGTGACGAAGACGCTCGACTCGCTGCAGAAGGCGGATGCGGTTCCGGCCGCGACCATCGAGATGCTGCGTACGTCGCTGCGCACCGGCCAGGCGCCGGGCGGCGGACTCGCCGGCGGTGGTGGCGGATTCGGTGGCGGCGGTGGTGGCGGTGGCGGCGGCGGCGGCGGATTCGACGCCGGCTTCCGCGAGCGCGCCGGTGAGACGCCGGCCACGCCGAGCTTCGGCGCGCAGGGCGGTCGTGGTGGTGGTGGTGGTGGTGGTGGTGGTGGCGGAGGCGGAGGTGGGGGTGGCGGTGCAGGCGCCGCTGGAATCCAGGCGTCCATCGCTGTGCTCCGCGACGCGCTCGGCGACGACATGGCCGCGCTCGGACTTGGCGGTGGTGGCGGACGCGGGGGCGGCGGTGGTGGCGGCGGCGGTGCGCGCGTCGCACAGACGTTCGCCAACACCGGCTCGTACAAGGTCACGCTCGTTGTCGGTGGCACCACGACCTCGCAGATCCTGCAGGTCGAGCGCCTCAGTGGCGCGGGCGGCGGCGGTGGCGGCTTTGGGCTCTTCGACGACCTGGACGAAGGCAGCGAGCCGGTGCTCGGCAAGAGACGCTGAGAGAAGGAGAGAAGGAGAGAAGGAGAGAACGGCCCCGCTGCGTCATGCGCAGCGGGGCCGTTCTTTCGCTTGTGACAGCATCACCGCGGTGATGAACTGATTGCGTCGATCTACCGCGGCAGCGTCGCCTTCGCGATCGGGCGAGTATCACGCAGGCGACCGATCGCCATGCGCGCCTCGCTCAGCTGCGGCTGCAGTGGCGCTTCGGCATCCTTCCACAATTCCAGGAAGCGCTCGTACGACGCGATCGCGCGATCCTTCTCGCCGAGTTGCTCGTAGAGACGCGCACGCTGCATGTAGCTGCGCACGTACACGGCGTAACCGGCATCGATCATCGAGCCGGGGCTGAAGCGTGCCGGATCGATGATCTCGAGGATCTCGACCGCGCGGCGCGGGTTGCCCAGGCGAGCCATCACCTCGGCGCGCGCGACGAGGCGCACGCCATTCATGCCGAGCACACCACGCTTGAGCGAATCGAGCGACGGAAATTCGCGCGCGAGACGCATCGCCGTCGTCGTGTCCCGACGTTCGAGTGCTTCCAGCGCCTGCAGTTCCGGGAGTCCGTTCGTGCTGGACGACGCCCAGCGGCGCGCGGCCGACGAGAAGAGTGTGTCGCCCGTCTCGAGGTACGCGAGGTACGGGATCGCAACGTCCCGCTGTCCCGGCGGATTCCGTTCGACGGTGCTCACGCCATTCACGAGTGTCGACCGCATGCTGCCCGTGATCGGCATGCCCATGCTCGTCTTGATGCCGGCCGTGAGCCACTCGGCGACGAACTTCGAGGGCTGCGTGGAGCCGGGCATCATCGGATCCGTCTTCTGCAGCACGGCCGATGCGCTGTCGAGGATCGACGGCATGCCCGATGCCGCAGCGACCGTCATCGCACCGAGCACCATCTGCATGCGGTCCTGCAGGCGGAAGTTCTTGACCGTGTCGACGCCCTGGCGCGCGATCACGCCACGCAATTCCGGGCCGGCGGACGGCATGCCGTTCTTCGCCTTGATGAGCGGAATGCGCCAGGCGAACGCCGGAGACGCAGTGCTCGGCCGGCGCATGGCTTCGCGCAGCGTCTGGATCGCGCTGTCGGGCTGGCCCATCGACTCGTACGCGTTGGCGAGCTCGCGCCGCGCCTCGGTGGCGTCGGGGTCGAGGCGCACCCAGCCGGCCGCGGCGTCACGCGAGCGGGTACGCGCAGCACTCTTGAGACTGGCGACCACCTCCGGCGTCCCGATGCGCCGTTCGTATGTGGCGTTGCCGGCGGGCAGCAGGCTGTCGCCCGCGAGCACGACGTTCGACGTGGGCGCCGCCGCCTCGGCGTAGATCTGCACGAGGTGCTGGTATGCCAGGTGAAACGACGGGTCGAGCTTGATGGTGCGCTCGAAGCCACGCAGCGATTCCGTGAAATAGCGCGCGGCCGTGTCGGGTGCCGCGCCGTACTTCGCGCGATGCACGAGATGGAAGTCGGCGTCGGCGAGCGCGTACCACGCTTCGGCGTCGTTGGAGTCCGTCGCGACGAGGCGCGCGAGCCGGGCCCGCGACGCGAGGAATGCGCGCGTGCTCGTGCTGTCGCCGACGTTGTTCGCGAAGAAGCCCTGCGTCAGTTCGTCGTGCCCGCGCACCAGCTCCTGCAGGTGCTGCGGCAACCGATCGGAATACTCCACGGCTTTGGCGCTGGCGATGCGGCGGGTGCTGTCGAACGACGGAATCCATCCCATCGCCAGCGACTTCTTGTAGTACGCCATCGCGAACGTGCTATCGAGCTTGATGGCGACGTTGAACGCGGAGTCGGCCTGCTGCAGGCGCCACGTGTTGAGGTAGCGCAGCCCTTCGAGATACGCGCGGTACGCGGCGACCGACGTCGTCGTGCGTTTCGCGACGCCGACGTCGATGCCCTGCACGCCGAGGAGGCTGAGCAGCTCGCTCGCGACGCCTTCGAAGATCGGACGCGGGTCCGCGCCATTGGGCGCCGCCTGGCGGGCCTGCTCGACGCTGCGTCCGTTGGCGTCGTACAGCGTCGCTGTGACGATCATCGAATCGCCCACCGACATGATCTGACCCATCACGATGCGGCCGGCGCCGATGTCGTTCGCGATCTTCTTTGCCTGTTCGAGGTCGACGCGCTCCGAGCCGTTCACGCCTTCGCCACGCAGCAGCGACAGCGAGCGCTCGTACTCCGTGACCTGCAGGTCTGTCCACTGCGCGAGCGACAGCGTGAGCATGTTCAGGCTGCCCTCGCGTAACCACGCCAGCCGCTCGCGATCCGGACCCTGCACCTCGAATGGCGCGACGAACCACACCTTGTCGTTGCCGGCAGTGTTGCGGTTGGTCAGCCACGCGCCCGCGGCGACGAGGGCGATCACGCCCGCTGCGGCACCCGCCATGAACGTGCGCCGCCGCCTGCCATGTGCCGCGCGCCGGGTGCCCGCCGACGTGCGCCCGATCTGGTTGGACGGCGTCTTGTCGTCGAACGATTCGCCCACCAGCGCGGCCGCAAACGCGGCGCCGCGCTGGAAGCGGGCGTCCGGCGACTTCTCCAGCAACCGGTTCACCGCGGCGGCGACGTCCTCCGGTACTTCACGCACGACGTCGCGGAGGGGCGTCGGCCGCTCCGTGAGATGTTTCACCAGCACCGACGCTGCGGTCGCCGCTTCGACGGCCGGTGCGCCCGTGAACATCTCGTAGGCGATGAGGCCCAGCGAATAGAGGTCGCTCCGGCCATCGAGATTGTCGTCGCCGGAGGCCTGCTCGGGGCTCATGTAGCGCGGGGAGCCCAGCACGAATCCGGTGCCCGTGAGGCGCCCCTCATTCGCGAGTGCGCGGGCCACGCCGAAGTCCATGAGCATCGCGCGGCCGGACTCGCCGTCGAGCAGCACGTTCTCGGGCTTCACGTCGCGATGGACGATGCCGCCCGCATGTGCATAGTCGAGCGCCAGTGCCAGATCGCGCAGCACCGGGATCGCGTCGTCGACGCTGAACTTCGACTCGCGGTTGAGCCGCTCGCGCAGGCTTTCGCCCGGCACGTACTCCATCACGAAGTAGAGCAGGCCCCCCGCTTCACCGGCGGCGAAGACCGCGACGATGTTCGGATGCCGCAGCCGTGCGACCGTGCGCGCTTCCTGGAGAAAGCGCTGGCGAACCTCGGAGCTGGTCCCGACTTCGGGCGAGATGACCTTGATCGCGACGAGACGATCGAGCGTCTCGTCCCGGGCAAGGAACACGGTGCCCATGCCTCCCTGTCCCAAGGTGCGCTCGATGCGGTACTGCCCGGCGAGCGCCTCCGAGAGGCGGGATTGTAGGTCGGGTGCGTCGGGTGCGGTCATCACGAGGGAAGATGGCTCGGCGTTCGGACATTTGGCCATTCCGGGCGCACACGGAAAAGCAGAGTCCTTCAGGCTTTACCTACACTACGGCCGGGACGGGAAAGTTCCGTCACAGATGAGATAGATCTAACGGACAATTAACCTGTTGTGCGCCCAGTCGGGGCTGCTCGACAGTAACGCAGAATGCCGTCGCTGCGTTCGACCAGCATCGAAACCGACAGCGAAATGGAATCACTGTTGCACCTGCGTAGCGAAATGAGCGCACACGCATGAGCCTCCTGGCATGAGTTCCCTCGGATGGATGGCCGCCATCGGTGCGCTCCTGCTGTTCATGGCGCTCACGTCGGCGCTCGTGAAGCGGCTGCCGATTTCCACGTCGATCATCTACATGCTGGTCGGCGTCGCGGTCGGCCCGATCGGCTTCGGCCTGCTGCGCCTCGACATTGCCGCGCAGCGCGAGTGGCTGGAGCTGCTGACGGAGATCGCCGTCATCGTCAGCCTGTTCGTCGGTGGGCTCAAGCTGCGCATGCCGCTGCGGCACCCATCGTGGACAGCGGCGTTCCGGCTGGCCGGCCCCGTCATGCTGGTGTCGATCGCCGCCGTGGCCGTGGTGTCCCACCTGCTCCTCGGCCTCCCCGTCTTCGTTGCCATCCTGCTCGGCGCCATCCTCGCGCCGACGGATCCCGTGCTGGCGTCGTCGGTCGCGGTGAACGACGCCACCGACGACGACCGGGTGCGCTTCGCGATCTCCGGTGAGGCCGGCCTCAATGACGGCGCTGCTTTCCCGTTCGTGGTGTTCGCACTCGAGGGCATGCGCGCCGGCGGGGAGATGGGCGGGTGGGTGGGGCCATGGTTCTTGTCGCGGATACTCTGGGCGGTTCCGGCCGGCCTGCTGATCGGATACCTGGCCGGGCTCTGGGTCGGGCAGCTGGCGATCAAGGTGCGAAGCCGGCAGCGCGACACGGGCGCCCCCAGCGATTTCCTGGCGCTGGCCCTGATCGCCCTCACCTACGTCGCAGCCGAACGGCTGCACGCGTGGGGATTTCTTGCTGTGTTCGCTGCAGGCGTCGGGCTTCGGCATGCCGAACTCCGGGTCGTCGAGGAGTCGCCGCACCCCGAGGTAGAGAACCGCGCGAAGCGCTGGTTCGCGCGCGGGCACCCCGTCGAGAAGGCGCATCCGCCGGCCGAATCGCTGGTATCGGCGAATGTCAGCGAGCAATCGATGAAGGAGCCGGCAGTCGCCGCTGGCGTCATGATCTCGGAAGTCCTTTCCTTCGGCGACACGGCTGAGAGACTGCTTGAAGTATTGCTGGTCGTGCTCGTTGGCATCGCATTGGCGCAATCATGGTCGCTCGATGCTGCGATACTGGCGGTAATTCTGTTCGTGGTCATTCGCCCCGCCATCACCATGCTCCTGCTCCCCGGCACCCGCACCACCCTCGGCCAGCGTGGATTGCTCGGCTGGTTCGGCATCCGGGGCATCGGTAGTCTCTACTATCTGGCGTATGCGCTGAACCACGGCGTCTCGCCCGAGATGGCCGGAACGATCGTCGCCACCGTCGTCACCGTCGTCGCCTGCAGCATCATCGTGCACGGTGTGACCGTGACCCCGGTGCTCGACCAGTACGAAAAGGCGCTACGCCGGCGGGGGGAGAAGCGCGGCGAGAAGGGCAAGGAAGTCGCTGCCGAGTCCGCCGATGGAGCGAGCGGGTCCGCGGGCACCGCACAGGGTTGACGGTCCAAGGCTTGCAGCCCCGAAGCATTCCAGAAGCACATTTCAGGGGGCGCTGACCGAACGCCGATCACGCCCCGCTCGTCGTCGTTCGGCCGTCGGAGTCAGCAGCACATGCCCAGAAAAGCACCGGAACGCGTCATCGTCATTACCGGTGCGTCCAATGGTCCAGGTCGCGCCGTCGCGCTGGAGTTCGCGCTCCACGGCGATGCGCTCGTGCTCGGGTCTCGCCGCGATGGGCCCCTCGAGTCCATCCGCCGCGACTGCGAGGCGCTGCACGCGCTCGTCGAATCGAAAGTCACGGACCTCGCGGACCAGGACGAAGCGTACGCGCTCGCGAACGCCGGCCTCGCCCGTTTCAAGCGCGTCGACGTATGGATCAACTACGCGCCCGCGGTCCCGCTGCTGCGCGGTGACGCCACTCCGCTGTCGGCATTCACCGATGCCAGCGCGCTCGATTTCAGCGGATACGAGCACGGCGCCAACGCGGCCCTAGCCTGCTTCAAGGCCCTCGGCGGCGGTGTCCTGGTGAACGTCGACTGCCTCATCGGCGGTGCGCCGCCGGGGCTCGAAACGCAGTTCGCCCTCGCGCGCCAGCGCATGCGCGAGACGTTCGAGGCGATCGAGGCGCGGGCGAAGGAAATCCCGGGCGTCACCGTCACGAACATCATCCCGCCCAAGACCCCGATCGCGTCGGAGACGCTGGCGCCGATGATCGTCTCGCTCGCGCGAACGGGCACGATGCCCGGCCTGGTGGGCCGAGTGCGGAGTGCGATCGAGCGCGAGCGGTACAAGCTCTGGAGCCGCGTGGTCCCGCCGCATCGGAAAGGCGCTCGGCCCGAGCTGATGACGATGCGCGGCGCGGAGGAGCGGTCGCCGTGGGAGCAGACCGATACTGGCGAAGAGGACCGCCAGGTGAGCGCGCGGGCGCGGTCGTACTCACGGGCCCGGGCGAAGGTGGATTCGCGGAGACATGCGCCGGAGCGGCATGGCACGTGGCGTCTGGCGAGTAACCAGACGGCGAATCAGAGCGCAGGGACACTCGCGCTGGTGGTGGGGATACCGCTGGTTGCGATGGTGATCGCGGTGCTGCTGGTGAGGTAGGGGTGAGTGCTGACATGACGTCAGCACACACCCCCGGTAGCCTCAATCCATCGCGAATTCCTTCGCGTGCGCGACCGCGAACGAGAACGTCTTCGCCCGGCTGCGCGTCTCCATCATGTCCGACACCCGCTCCAGCCGGGCCGGGATCGACAGGATCTTCTCCTGCGCCTTCTTGCCCATCTCGTTGAGCCCGCCGATCGTGTCGATCGCCCAGTAGCGGATCTGCTCTTCGACGATCTTGAGATAATCCCGCGGCCCATAGATGCCGGCCCGGCGGATCACGTCTGACATGTCGCGGAAATGCGGCATGCTGATGCCCGGCATGTCGATGCTCGGCATGATCGCGGCGGCCGACTCGAGTGCGCGATTCGGATCGCGCTTCAACGTCTTCTCGAAAATGGCACGATAGAAGACGTAGTGCCGCGCCTCTTCCTTGGCGACGTTCGACAGCACCGTGCCGATGAGCGGCTCATACTGGCTCGCGAGCTTGCCCGTGTTCGCGTGGCTCACCTGCGTCGCGCGCTCCTGCAGCGTCGTGTACACGAACACACGATACGGGTCCTTGTCCCACACCGGCTCGAAGCCCGCCTTGAGGTACTCGAACTGCATGCGCTCGAGTACCGGGTTGTTGAGGATCTGGCTCTCGCGCGTGTAGTCGTGCAGCACCGCGCCGTGCCGGTCTTCCTCGGCCGTCCACAGGTTCGTCCACTTCGCCCAGAATGAATCGCTGCCGAGGTAGACGGCGAGCAGGCGGTGGAAATGGGGAAGGCCTTCTTCGGTGAGCAGGTTGAGCGCGAGCGCGATGCGGCCCGGCATGCTGATCCCGCGCGCGTTCTCGCGCAGCTGGCGAACGAACGCATCCGGGTCAGTGTCGGGGGCCGGCGCGAGCAGTTCGCTCGGGAACCACAGGATGCGCTTGGCCTCGTGTGCGACCATGAGGTCATGCACTTCGCTCTCGAGGTCGGCGAGCACTTCGACCTTCGCGAGCGTTTCGAAATCGGCTTCTTGCATATACGGCAGAGTGCAGTGATGACGCGGTGATGACGGACGGAAAAGCGCGGGACTGCAGGCGGAATCTACGTCCCGGTCCGGCCCCCGCCTACCGGCCAGGTGCACACGGGCCGAGAGGTGCTAGCTTCTCCGCATGGCCACTGAAAAGAAGTCCGAGAAGAAGAAGCCCAAATACGATTCGAAGCGTGCGTGGGCGGAAGCCCGGGCGCTGATCTGGCAGCACCGTGGGTCGGTTTCCGTCGGACTGGGCTTGATGCTGGTGAGCCGAGCGGCGGGGTTCGTGCTGCCGCTCGCGCCGAAGTACGTGTTTGATAACGTGATTCCGAACCGGGACATTCGGTTGCTCGGGATCATCGCGGCCATCGTCGCGGGCGCGACGATCCTGAATGCGATCACGTCGTTCGCGCTGAGCCAGGTCGTGAGCGTCGCGGCGCAGCAGGCGATCGCGCGGTTGCGCGAGGAGGTGCAGGGGCACCTGATCCGGTTGCCCGTGAGCTTCTTCGACAGCACGAAGAGCGGTGTGCTCGTGTCGCGCGTGATGAGCGACCCGGAGGGCATCCGCAACCTGATCGGCACCGGGCTCATCCAGTTGACCGGCGGCATGCTCACCGCCATCGTGGCGATGGTCGGCCTGTTCATCATCAACTGGAAGCTGACCGCGGCGACGGTGGTGCTGCTCGTGATCTTCGGCGCCGGCATGTCGATCGCGTTTCGCCGGCTGCGCCCGATCTTCCGCGAACGCAGCGTGATCACCGCTGAAGTGACCGGTCGGTTGACCGAAACGATCGGCGGTATCCGTCTTGTGAAGGTGTACACGGCGGAAGAGCGCGAGAAGGCGGTGTTCGGTGGCGGCGTGCAGCGCCTGTTCGCGAACATCGCGAAGACGATCACCGGCACGTCGGCAACGGGTGCACTCGGTGTCGCGGTGGTGGGCATCATCAGCACGCTCATGATCTATCTCGGCGGCCGCGACGTGATCTCCGGCGCGATGACCGTCGGTGACCTGATCACGTTCGCGCTGCTGATCGCGATGGTGACGTTCCCGCTGGTGCAGATCGCGAACATCGGCACGCAGATCACGGAAGCACTCGCGGGGCTCGACCGCATTCGTGAATTGCGCGACCTCGCGACGGAAGACAAGGAAGACGAGAGCAAGGCCGCCGTGCCGGCGGTGCAGGGCCACGTGCGTTTCGACGACGTGTGGTTCGAGTACGAGAAGGACGTGCCGGTGCTGCGCGGCGTGACGTTCGACGCACCGGCGGGCACGACGACGGCATTGGTGGGATCGAGCGGCAGCGGCAAGAGCACGCTGATCTCGCTCATCATGGCATTCGCGCAGCCGAAGACGGGACGCATCCTGGTGGACGGCACGGCAGTGTCGGACCTCAAGCTCCGCGACTATCGCCGGCACCTGGGTGTGGTGCTGCAGGACAACTTCCTGTTCGACGGCACGGTGAAGGAGAACATCGCGTTCACGACGCCGGGTGCGAGCGACGAGGACGTGATGCGCGTGGCGAAGATCGCGAACGCGGACGAATTCATCCGCGGCTTCCCGCAGGGCTACGACACGATCGTCGGCGAACGCGGCGTGAAGCTGTCTGGCGGGCAGCGGCAGCGTGTGGCGATCGCGCGCGCGATTCTCGCGGATCCGCGCATTCTCATCCTGGATGAAGCGACGAGCTCACTGGACAGCGAGAGCGAGCAGCTGATCCAGGAGGGGCTGCGTCACCTGCGCGCGGGCCGCACGACGTTCGTGATCGCACATCGGTTGAGCACGATCACGAGCTCGGACCAGATCCTGGTGCTGGAGCACGGCCAGATCGTGGAGCGCGGGTCGCATCGTGAGCTGATCGCGCTCGGCGGCCGGTACCGCGAGCTGTACGACCGGCAGTACCGGCTGGAGCAGGACGAGTTCATCAACCCGGGCGAGGAGATTCTGGCGACGGGGTGAGGTTGGGGCGGGGGACGCGACCGCAGGTCAGGTGGCGGACCACGGAGGAACGAGGCGAACCGCACGTTTCTACCGCCGCACGCGGAGGCGCGGAGAACAGCGGAGAGACGCGGAGCGGGGCACGCCGAGGAGATCGCGGCATGCCCCGCTTTTCTTGAAGGGGGTCTGTGGCATGCCGCAAGCCTTAAATGCGCCGCCGCTCGTAGCGCTGGCGGGCTAAACCGGTCAACTTTCCATGTTGGCCGTCGCTCTCGACGGCACCTGGACCTCTACGCCGGACACGATTCTGCCCGCTACTCCGTCATTCACCAGCCTGCATCTCCATCCGAATCTCCAGCGCGGCCTCAAGGAGCTCGGATTCGCGCGCCCCACCCCGATCCAGTCGGAAGCCATTCCGCCGGGTCTCGAAGGCCGTGACGTGCTGGCGTGCGCGATGACCGGCAGCGGCAAGACGTATGCGTTCCTGCTGCCCATCCTGCATCAGCTCATGGACAAGCCGCGTGGGAAGACGCGCGCGCTCGTGATCACGCCGACGCGCGAGCTCGCGGCGCAGATCCTGGAGAGCATGAACGATGTCGCGCAGCACACGCCGCTCACCGGGGCCGCCGTGTTCGGTGGTGTCGGCATGGGCCCGCAGGAGCATGCATTCCGGAGCGGTGTCGACGTGATGATCGCGACCCCTGGCCGCCTGCTCGATCATTTCCGCAGTCCGTATGCGAAGCTCGATGGGCTCGAGTATCTCGTGCTCGACGAGGCGGACCGCATGCTTGACATGGGTTTCCTGCCCGAGATCAAGAAGATCCTCCGTCATCTCCCGCAGACGAAGCGGCAGACGCTGTTCTTCAGCGCGACCATGCCCGCGCCGATCGCCGCGCTCACGAAGGAGATGCTGAGCAACCCGGTGAACATCAACCTGCAGCGGAAGGCCGCGCCGGCCGTCGGCATCACGCAGGCGATCTATCCCGTCAAGCAGGATCTCAAGAGCGCGCTGCTCGTCGAGCTGCTCAAGCGCGGTGACATGCCGCAGGCGCTCGTGTTCACGCGCACGAAGCATCGCGCGAACCGGCTTGCCTCGCAGCTCGTCGCGAACGGCATCAAGGCGGAGCGCATCCACGGCAACCGAAGCCAGGCGCAGCGGACGATCGCGCTCGCCGGCTTCAAGGACGGCACGTATCCCGTGCTCGTCGCGACCGACATCGCCGCACGCGGCATCGACGTGGAAGACCTGGGCCATGTCGTGAACTTCGACGTGCCGATGGTGCCGGAGGATTACATCCACCGTGTTGGTCGTACCGCGCGTGCGGAAGCCGTGGGTGAGGCGTTCACGTTCGTGTCGCCGGAGGAGGAGGGCGATCTCCGTTCGATCGAGAAAGCCATCGGGCGTCAGCTGCCAAGAGTGACCGTGCCGGGCTTCGATTACGACGCAAAGGTGCAGGGCAAGCTGGAAGTGCCGCTGGCCGAGCGTATTGCGGAGATCAAGAAGAAGAAGTCGGAGGATCGGGCGCGGAGCGCGGCGAAGCAGGCGCGACGTGCGGCGAGTGGTGGTGGCGGTGGTGCTGCGCCTGCTGGTGGTGGTGGCGGTTCGCGCGGTGGTGGCGGTGGCGGGCGCGGTGGATCGTCGTCGGCCGCGCCGCAGCGTGAGGGTGCGCCGGTGTCACGGCGCCCGAGTGGTGGAGACGGACGCGGTGGTGCGAGTGGTGGCGGTGGTGGTGGCCGCAGCGGTGGTGGTGCCGGTGGATCCGGTGGCGCGAGTGGCGGTGGCCGCGCGGGTGGCGGCGGTGGCTCGGGGCGCGGCCGGTAGCACGTGGCGCGCTACGACATTCCGGTAGCGCAGTATCGCGTGGAGCAGGTGATAGACCGCAGCCGCTTCATTTGTACCGTGGCGCCTGCGGGGAGTGTCGAGGAGGCGCAGGCGTTCGTGAAGAGGATGAATGCGGAGTTCGCGGACGCGACGCACAATTGCTGGGCGTATGTGATTGGCCCACCGGGGAGTACGGACCGTGTGGGCATAAGTGATGATGGCGAGCCGCATGGGACGGCGGGCCGGCCGATGCTGACGGTGCTGCTGCATTCGGGTGTCGGCGATGTTGTCGCGGTGGTGACGCGGTATTACGGCGGGACGAAGCTCGGGACTGGTGGGTTGGTGAAGGCGTATGGCGGGGCGGTGCAGTTGGCGGTGGAGGGGATGGAGCGCGCGCCGAGAGTGGATTGGGTGGGTCTGGAGATTGTTGTGAGTTATGCGAGCATTGGGGCGCTGCAGCAGATCTGGCCGGCGTGCGAAGTGGACGTGCTGGAAGAGATCTATGAGGCTGATGCGCGGTTTCGGGTGCGCGTGCCGGAGGAGCGGGTGGGGGAGCTGCGGGCCGCGGTGATGGATGCGACGCGGGGGCAGGGGGTAGTGCGGGAGGTGTGAAGGTGAGCGCGGAGGATGTGCGTAGGCGGCGCATGAGGGATTTCTGTGCGGCGCACTCGGCGAAATGGTGATTCAGCCGCACTATTGGCTGCCTAATCCGGCGCAGTGCGCGCGATGCTTGTTGGCCGATCTACTGATGCGAAAGCGACATGCGGCGATGGTGAGCGCCCTGCAGGTCCGGCGTTAGCCTACGTACGCGAGATGTACGAGCTGCCTGTCCGTTGATGGTCTGCAGTCCATTTACGTTAGCCGACATTTACTTGAGATCACTCTGAATGAGCACACTCTCAGACGTCCAATCCGTCGCAATTGCGGGCACTGGGTCACCGCGTGTAGTAGCAGTGATCGTCTGCTCTGATCGTCATTCGTTCCTCCGACGTGTACTTGCAAGCGAAGAGCATCAAGCTGCGATTGACGAGATGTCGGGCGAACAAGTGGCAGTGCTTCACCTTCCAGTTGCGAACGGTACGACTCGGATAAGGGGTAATGGCACCCCTGGTACCTTGAGCGCGCTGTTTGTGGAGTGGGTAGAGCCGTGGGAAAACAAAAACGTCCTTCACGAGCTCGGAATCACTAGCACGGCAAGTCCACTACTGGTGGTGTATTACGAATCAGAGGGCGGCATTCTACGAACCTCAACTGTTACGCTCAGCGATGAATCAGAAGAGAAGGCTCGTAACCGACTCTTAAGAATCTGCGATGAGCTTCGGAAAGCCGCAGCGGGGATTCTGCCAGACAACGCGCAGGCAGGGGACTGTGTGTTTAGGGTCATAGACGATTCGCTAGACAACATCAGAACGCGCGATCAGCTAAAGCGACTCTGGGGCATCTTGGGGGAATTGCGCAAGCTGAAGCCATAAAGCCATCGAATACTGGCTAACAGCACATTGCCGCTGACTAGGGTGAGCTGACTTCGTGGCGGCTTTTTGTCGGGCCACGGCGGCCTCGCAGCTGAGCCTCGGCATTAGTCCGACAAACCAAGGAACCGATGATAGAGAATCTAAATTCATTCATTGATGCTGCGAACGCCCATGAAGCCGAGTACGCCGAGAGTACTGGGCTAAAGCTTGCACCAAACGCCGCGCAACAAGCGCTATGCGACTTGCTAGGGCTATCCAACCCCATCGATTTGCTCACGCAGAGCTGGAACGTCGACAGGATTAGAAGTCTTCTGTGTGCGATGGAACTTGAGACAGCTTCGACAGTTGTCGAGGAAATTCTTCTGCTGAAGCCTTTGCTTCCCGCGGTAGAACCTCGGCTCCTCACGGAGCAGACGATTGATTTCGACTCCGAGCAATGGAGAATTCACAAGAATGACGCAGATCCGTTTCCCTCTAATCCGCACGCGCATTGTCTTGGGTATCCGCTGAAATTGCATCTGGGAACGGGCGTGCTCTATAAAAAGCGAAAGGTGCATAGTTCTGTTCCTTGGAAAGATTTCTTAGCATTCAGAGTCTTGATTAAGTACGCACCGCTCCCGCCGCTGGATAAGAAGGCCCGTGCGCAGGTGGTCTAATGAACGTTGCTGCAGTGATGAGCAGTGCGGTACGCTGTGTAACTGCGTAGCGCTTCGCGCTGCTCCGTTCACAGCTGACTGTTTTTGAGCCTTGGCAGCAGAGCGCTAGGCGTTGGACAGCAACGAACACCATCGCCGAACGGAAGCTACTCGTCGTAGCTTTCGGTTGTTCTCCGCCTCTGCCTCACGTTTAGCCATCTCACGTTCCGCCCACACGTATGCCACCGAAGAAGTTGCGCAGCACCGCTACTGAGCGCGCCGGCATTCACTACGTAAGTGGCGTAGTGGAGCGGGCGAACTGCATTTTTCAGGAGATCGAACGTCGGAACGACTTTGGGAACGACGCAATCGTTGAGCTTGTCGAGGGAGAGGACGTTCGGGGGATCTGTGTGGCTGCACAGATCAAGTCTGGCAAGAGCTATAACATGCCCGCTGATTGCATCATCCCGGCCGATCGCGACCACTTTGAGTACTGGAGCAAGCACAGCCTCCCGGTCATCGGGATTGTGCACGATCCGAACGAGAATCGCGCTTATTGGACGAGTATCACGGGCATTCTGAAGTCCGACCCGACACGCGCGCGCAACGGACCGTTCACCATCCGGTTCACGAAGTCAGAACTTAACCGTTTCGACGACGACGGTTTCACGACGTTTTTCCTCCCGCGTTTCCTGCGGAAGCCGGTCCTGTTGTCGTGGGACCGAGCGATTCAGTTCGTAGAAGCAGGAACAGCTGAGATGCGCAATATCGGGCTGCGAGCGTTGCTCGACGGACACCGTAATAGGGTTGAGACTTGGGATGTACTTATCGCAGCTTTCAAGTCAAGCGAACCGGACGACCTGGATCCGTTCCTTGTGAACGCGCTAGCTCTCATCCCGGGCCACGGAGACATTCTCTGGCATCCGGGCAACACTATCGACGAGGGGTTACGTAAGCGGCTGCGAGAGCGACTTACGCAGTTCGGTCGCGCCGAGATTGCGAAACTACTGTCGCGGGTCGGTGGAAACGGGTTTCATCGAGGGTCCGTAGGGCAAAGCGTGGATGCAATTGTCTCGATGGTTCCGGCGACCAGCCGAATTCTCGCATCCATTACGAATGACGAGCTGGAGGACTCGGACGTCCGGGCCAACGCGCTCGTGCTCTGGGCGAACTACTCACCGGAAGACGCTGCCGACTCCTTGCAGCGGCTTGCGGACGCGGGCGGAGATCTGTCGGAACTGGCTGTCGGTCTTCGCGAGCAGCTCTCCACGTACGGCTTCGTGTACCTGTATTGATCCGAGCGTCACCGGCTCCAGAACTGTCATCCCTGGACCGCCGTCAAACGAGACGCTGAAGCCGACGAAGCGGCCCGACACTCCTCGGTAGGTCCGGTCCCGTGTAGACCGCTTTGCAGCTTAGCTTTGGCGGCAGGTCCAACCGTTAACTTCCATTCGGGTTGGCTTCTGAACCGCCACGCCACCAACGGGCTCACACGCTTTTCCATTTGCGGCCAGTTCCGAAGCTCCTTGGATCCACACCACCGCTGGTGCGAACCAGTGGCCAGATTGCTACCACCGATGCACCTTGGACCAGCATGACGAGTCGACCCGCCAGCGGAATGAGAGTATCGGAACGCCTGCTCGAGGAAGAGCTGATCGACAAGCTCGCCGAGCTGAAGTACGAGCAACGGCCCGACATTCGTGGGCTTGAGGCGCTGGAAGCGAACTTCCGCCAGAAGTTTGAGGCGCTGAACCGTGTTCGGCTCACCGACGATGAGTTCCGTCGGCTGCTCGCCGAGATAGTCACCTCTGACGTGTTCGCGGCCGCGCAGACGCTTCGCAACCGAAACGCGTTCACGCGCGACGACGGCACGCCGCTCAATTATACCCTCGTCAACATCGACGACTGGTGCAAGAACACGTTCGAGGTGGTCAGCCAACTCCGGATCAATAGTGAGTACAGCTACCATCGCTATGATGTCCTCCTGCTAATCAACGGGGTACCGGTCGCACAAATCGAACTGAAGACGCTCGGAATCAACCCGCGCCGCGCCATCGAGCAGATCGTAGCGTACAAGAACGACCCCGGCAACGGCTACACTCGCACGCTCCTCTGCTTCGTCCAGCTCTTCATCGTCACAAACCGCGACGCCACCTACTACTTCGCCAACAACAATACCCGTCACTTCGCGTTCGCGCCCGACGAGCGGTTTCTCCCGGTCTACGAGTTCGCGGATCAGGACAACAACAAGATCACCGGGCTGCACCGCTTCGCGGACGCCGTACTCGCCAAGTGTACGCTCGCCCGGACGATCAGCCGCTATATGGTCCTCGTCGCCAGCGAGCAACGGCTCCTGATGATGCGGCCGTACCAGATCTACGCCGTTCAGCGAATCGTCGACTGCATCGAGCAGAACCGCGGCAACGGCTACGTCTGGCACACCACCGGCAGCGGAAAGACCCTCACGAGCTTCAAGGCGTCTACGCTGCTCAAGGCGAATCCGGTCATCGCCAAGTGCGTCTTCGTCGTCGACCGCAAGGACCTTGACCGGCAGACGCGCGAGGAGTTCAACCGCTTTCAGAAGGGGAGCGTCGAGGAGAACACCAACACGGGCGTGCTCGTCCGTCGCCTGCTCTCCGACGACGCGGCCGACAAAGTGATCGTCTGCACGATCCAGAAGCTCGGCCTGGCGTTGGACCGTGGGGACGGGCGGGCGAACTATCGGGATCAGCTCGCGCCCCTCCGCGACCAGCGCATGGCATTCATCTTCGACGAGTGCCATCGGTCGCAATTCGGTGAAACGCATCAGGCGATCCGCGACTTTTTCCCCCGGGCGCAACTCTTCGGCTTCACCGGCACGCCCATCTTCGAGGAGAACGCGAGCTACCGGCTGGTGGACGGAGACGTCGAGACACTCCGGACGACTGAGGACCTTTTCCAGCAGCGGCTGCACGAGTACACCATCACGCACGCCATCGAGGACCGGAACGTCCTCCGCTTCCACGTCGACTACTACGGGCCGGACGGCGACGGGGCAGCGGCGCTCGATGCGGCGCGCACGCGGCGCAAGGTGGTGGATACGATTCTCGACAAGCACGACGCCGCTACGGGCGGGCGCCGGTTCAATGCCCTCCTTGCCACAGCCTCGATCAACGATGCGATCGCGTACCATCGGCTGTTCGCGGAGGCGCAGGCAGAGCGGCAGGCGGGCGACTCGGCGTTCGTCCCGATCGCCGTGACGGCCGTGTTCTCCCCGCCGGGCGACGTGAGCGCCGAGGTGCGGCAGATCCAGGAGGACCTGCCGCAGGAGCAGGCGGACAACCGACAGGATCCGGAGAGAAAGAAGCAGGCGCTGCGCACGATCATCGCCGACTACAACACGCGCTTCGGCACCGCCCACACGATCGAGCAGTTCGACCTGTACTACCAAGACGTCCAGAAGCGTATCAAGGACCAGCAGTTCGCGAACACCGACCTTCCGATGAAGGGTCGCGAGAAGGTTGACATCACGATCGTTGTCGACATGCTGCTCACAGGCTTCGACAGCAAGTACCTCAACACACTGTACGTCGACAAGAACCTGAAGCATCACGGGCTCATTCAGGCCTTCAGCCGCACGAACCGGGTGCTGAACGACAGCAAACCGTACGGCCACATCCTCGACTTCCGCGGCCAGCGGGAGCAGGTCGACGTAGCGATCGCGCTTTTCTCGGGGGCACACGCCGCCCGGGCGCGAGAGATTTGGCTCGTGGAGCCGGCGCCGGTGGTGATCGCGCAGCTCGAGGAATCGAAGACGCGGCTCGACGCGTTCATGCGCTCACAGGGGCTCTCAGGGCGCGCCGACGATATCGCGAATCTGAAGGGCGACTATGCGCGGGCAGAGTTCGTTAAGCTCTTCAAGGACGTTCAGCGCCTCACCACGCGGCTCGACCAGTACACGGACCTCTCGGCCGAGCAGGCGGCGACGATCGAGCGCATCCTGCCCGAGGACCATCACCGGGCGCTGCGTGGCGCCTACCTAGCGACGGTGGACGCGCTGCGCCGGCAACAGCAGAAACCGGGCGATCCGAAGAGCGCCGACATCGACCAGCTCGACTTCGACCTCGTGCTCTTTGCCTCGGCGACAATCGACTACGACTACATCATGAGGCTGATCGCCGATTTCTCGATGCAGAAGCTTGGAAAGGCGAAACTGAGCCGGGACGAGTTGATCGGGCTGATCGCGGGAGACGCGAAGTTCCTTGAAGAACGTGACGCAATCACCGAGTACGTGCGCGAGCTCGCGCCGGGGCAAGGGCTGGACGAGGAGGCGATCCGCGCTGGCTACGAGCAGTTCAAGTCGGAGCGCGCCGCGCGCGAGCTGGCCGAGATCGCCGCGCGCCACGGGCTGCCCGACGCAGCGCTGCGGGCGTTCGTGGACGGCGTGGTGGCGAGGCGGGTCCTCGACGGGGAGCGGCTCACGGAGCTGCTTGCGCCGCTGGACCTCGGCTGGAAGGAGCGCGCGCGGCGCGAAGTGGCGCTCATGGGAGAGCTTGTCCAGGTGCTCAGACGGCGAGCGGGCGGGCGGGAGATTTCGGGACTTCGGGCGTACGAGGACTGACGAATGAAGACGGTGAGCGAGGCGCGGACGACGCCGAGGCTAAGGTTTCCGGAGTTCTCAAGCGCAGGCGGATGGACGATCGCGCCGCTAGTCGAAGTCGCCGCTTTCGTCACCGATCGAGTTTCGGTGTCAGAGATTGCTGCGCGAGATTACGTGAGCACGGAGAATCTGCTTCCGAACTTCGGCGGAATGGCTGACGGTGCAAAGCTGCCACCCACGTCTTCAGTAACTCGGTATCAGCGCGGCGATGTGCTAGTCTCGAACATCCGCCCCTACCTCAGGAAAGTGTGGCTCGCAGACCGCGATGGCGGTGCGTCCAACGACGTCATTGTATTTCGCGCGGTTGACCCGGAGTTAAGGACGTACCTCTCCCTACTCTTGAAGAGCGATTCATTCATCGATTACGTCATGCGTGGAGCTAGGGGCCTCAAAATGCCGCGCGGCGATCTGGGGTCCATTCGCCAGTACCCCGTCGCCTACCCCGGTGCGCTTGAGCGACGAAAGATAACCGACTGCCTGACGTCGCTGAGCGCCCTCATCGCCGCACAAGCGCGAAAGGTGGAGGCGCTGAAAGCGCACAAGTGGGGGCTGACGCAGCAGCTCTTCCCGCGCGAAGGCGAGATGGTGCCGCGGCTCCGCTTTTCGGAGTTCCGACGCGCACCCGAATGGAAAGAGATCAAGGCAGGGAAGCTTTTCGCCAATCGTGCGGAGCGCGGTGACATAGCTTTGCCTATCTACTCGGTCACCATGCACGACGGAATGGTGAGGCGCTCTGCGTTCGGCCGGGACTTCGGCGACATTGAAGAGCCGGCAGGCAATAGGAAGGCGCGTAAGGGCGATATCGCGTACAACATGATGCGGATGTGGCAGGGCGCGCTCGGCATTGCTGTCGAGGACTGTCTGGTCAGCCCCGCCTACGTCGTTCTCGCACCAGGAGATGGCGTGGTCTCCCAATTCTTCGCGTACCTCTTCAAGCTGCCCACTAGTCTGCGGCTCCTGACATCCCACTCCCGTGGCCTGACGAAGGATCGCCTGCGCCTCTACTACGATGATTTCGCCACGATCACCCTATACTGTCCCACACCGGCTGAGCAACAGCGAATAGCTGACTGCTTGTCATCGATCGATGCAGACATTGCCACTGAGTTCACGAGGCTGGATGCACTGGAGAGCCACAGGGCAGCACTTATGCAGCAACTCTTCCCGTCGCCGGAGGTAGCGTGAGCCATGCCCGTGTCCGCCGCTCTTAGCTCACCCACCTCTCCTGTGTCGACGTCATTTCCCGACCTCCCCGCGCTCGCCGCGCACCTTCGCACAGTGCTTAACGACAAGCGGTTCGTCGTCCTGTATGCCTACAATGGCACGGGAAAGACGCGGCTCTCAACTGAGTTCAAGAAAATCGGCAAACGCAGGAATCCAATGGGCGAGATAGTTGAGCAGGACACGCTCTACTTCAATGCGTACACCGAGGATTTATTCTCATGGGACAACGACTTGGAGAACGACGCGCACCGGGTGTTGGAACTCAACGACGATTCCACGTTCTTTGAGGGTCTTCGCGACTACTCGATGGACGTGAAGATTGGGAAGCTGCTGGATCGCTACGCGGATTTCGCCTTCGATATCTTGCTTGAGCGTCGTAAGCCAGCGGTGCCCCCGAATTCGATGGGACAGGATCTCCCGCCTGCAGTCTTGTTCTTCAGAGAGCGGGACAAGGATAACGCCCCAATCCCGATCAAGGCCTCCCGCGGCGAGGAGCGCATTTTCATCTGGTGCTTTTTCCTCGCCATCGCCGAACTGGCCATGAGTAAGGAGAAACCGGCTGCAGGTGAGGGCGCGTCGTCAGGTCGCAACCCAACATCGTATGAGTGGGTCAAGTACCTATACATTGACGATCCGGTCTCATCATTGGACGAGCAGAACGTTGTGGCAGTAGCCACTCATCTCGCGGCTACGCTTAAGGACGACGCTAACCCACTGAAGACGGTCATCTCGACCCATCAACCGCTTTTTTTTAACGTGCTTTACAACGAACTGTCGCGAGTGAAGGGCAACCGATTTTTCTTTCTCGGACGGTCAGCAGCGAGCGGCACGTACAGCCTCGTCGACACCGGCGACACCCCGTTCTTCCATCATATCGCTTGCTTGATGGAGCTGCACGAAGCAGCGCGAAGCGGGCAGATCTTTACGCACCATTTCAATATGCTCAGGGTCATCGCAGAGAAGACTGCCAGCTTTCTCGGCTACGATAAGTTCGCTGACTGCATTAAGCGCGGCGAGGATGACTTGGACGGTGTCCTTCATACCCGGCTCCTTAACCTGCTGAGCCACGGGAAATACTCTCTTTACGAGCCGCAGGAGATGCTCGACGAGAACAAACACCATTTTAAGAGGATGCTGGCCGATTTCACCGAGCGGTTCGCCTTCAACCCAGAGCGATTTCCACGACCGGCGGTTGAAGACCAATCGACGACACCGAGAGAGGCACAATCGGAATCGACCTCGTTGATGCCGGCTTCGGCGACGTCGCCGGCACCAAATGATGCCTGAACGCTCATGACCGAGAACGACCAGAAGCAGCTCGGCCGCACCCTCTGGAACATCGCCGACCGCCTGCGCGGCGCGATGAACGCGGACGACTTCCGCGACTACATGCTGTCGTTCCTGTTCCTCCGCTACCTCTCGGACAACTACGAGCAAGCTGCGCGGCGGGAGCTGGGATCGGACTACCCTGCGGTGACCAGCGGAAGCGTCACCACGCCGCTGCAAGCGTGGTATGCGGCCAACCACGACGATGTGACCGAGTTCGAGCGGCAGATGCGCCGTAAGGTGCATTACGTCGTCAAGCCAGACCACCTGTGGGGCAACGTTGTGCACCTCGCCCGAACCCACAGCGACCGGCTTCTGGACACGCTTCAGAAGGGCTTCAAGTTCATCGAGGAGGAGTCATTCGAGAGCACCTTCCAAGGGCTGTTCTCGGAGATCAACCTCGGCTCCGACAAGCTCGGGCGCACCTATGCCGACCGGAACAACGCGCTCTGCGGCATCATCGGCGAAATCGATAAGGGGCTGGCCGAGTTCTCGAAGGGCGCCGACGCGCTCGGCGACGCCTACGAATACCTCATCGGCCAGTTCGCCGCCGGATCGGGCAAGAAGGCGGGCGAGTTCTACACCCCGCAGCAGATTTCGAGCATCCTGTCTGCCATCGTCACTCTCGACAGTCAGGAGCCGCGGACCGGCCCGCGCGAGCGGCTGGAGAGCGTGTTCGACTTCGCCTGCGGGTCGGGGTCGCTCCTGCTCAACGTGCGGCACCGCGTGGCGGAGGCCGGCGGCACAATCGGCCGGATCGTCGGCATGGAGAAGAACATCACGACCTACAACCTCGCGCGTATGAACATGCTGCTGCACGGGGTCAAGGACACGGAGTTCGAGATCCACCACGGCGACACGCTCAAGAACGACTGGGACTGGCTGCGCGACCCGAACCCGGCGCGCAAGCCGCAGTTCGACGCAGTCGTGGCCAACCCGCCGTTCAGCCTGCGCTGGGATCCGGAGGAAGCGACGGCTCAGGACCCGCGCTTCGCCAACCATGGCGTGGCTCCGCGGAGCGCGGCGGACTTCGCGTTCCTGCTGCATGGCCTCCACTACCTCAAGGACGACGGCGTGATGGCGATCATCCTGCCGCACGGCGTGCTTTTCCGCGGCGGCGTGGAGGCCCAGATCCGGCGGAAGCTGATCGACGATGGGCACATCGACACCGTTATCGGGCTGCCGGCCAACCTGTTCTACTCGACGGGCATTCCGGTGTGCATTCTCGTCCTCAAGAAATGCAAGAAGACGGACGACGTGCTGTTCGTAAATGCGGCCGAGCACTTCACAAAGGGAAAGCGGCAAAATCGGCTGGAGCCGGAGCACATCGCGCGCATCGTCGATACCTATCGCGAGCGACGGGAGGAGGCGCGCTACTCCCGTTGCGTAACGATGCAGGAGGTCGCCGACAACGACCACAACCTCAATGTTTCGCGCTACGTCAGCACCGCCGAAGCAGAGGAGGAGGTCGATCTGGTGGAGGTACACCAGCGGCTCGTGGCGATCGAGCGCGACCTCGTCGCGGCGAGAGAGCGGCACAACAGGTTTCTGAAGGAGCTCGGGCTCGCCCTTCTGCCACATTCAGATGCGACCTAAAGCTCATTGCACTGATGTCCTGAAGCTGACAAGCAAGCTGCGAAAGCTCGCTGCGCTCACATTGGTTTGACGCGCGTTCAGCATAGCCGGAGACTCAGACGGTCTAAACAATCTTGTCATAACGGAGTGCCAGATGGACGCCTTCGTACTCGGCGTCCTCGCGGGTCTGATAGCGAATAGGGTGTCGCCGAGGTTCAACCTTGAACGCACGTACTATTTCAGTGAGGTCGCGCAGACACCGTTCGTCGCATTGCCACACCCCGTTGCGCACGGAGGCACCTCGCGTTTCTGGGAGGACGCTGGCGCTGCAATACGCCAGCGATCCAGCTAGTTCCCACACTTCGTAGCCGCGCGACCGTCTGCCGCTGACGTCAGGAAGTGATGATCGCCGGCGCTCCGCCCGAGTGTCGAGCAACGCCGGGAGCATCTCCCGAGCCACTATGTCGTTCGCCGCAGACTCCACCAACCCGCTATACGCCCCACCCGTAAACACGACGACCGCATCAAACGCCGGCACGATATAGATCTTCTGCCCGCCGTGCCCCGAGGCCACCACGGTCTCGACGCGCGTCTCGGCGCCGCCGGATTGCACGCCGAACCACTGGTGCCACCAGAGATATCCATACCCCCGCGAACCAATCGCGGTATGTCGCGCAGTCGCCGCCGCTATATACCGACCGGGGACGACCTGCCGCCCGCCCCACGCGCCGCCGTTCGCGACCAGCATCCCGATCTTCGCCATGTCCCGCGGTCGCAGCCAGATCTGTCCGAAATCATTCGGCGCGGACGAGTCCAGTCGGAACTGCCAACGCACATCCTCCGCTTGGATGCCAAGCGGCGCAAAGAGCTCCCGCTGCGCATACGCCGGCAACGCGATCCCCGCCGCACGCTCAATGATCCGCCCCACGGCGAGCGCGGCGCCGGAGCAGTAACTCGCTCGCGTCCCCGGCGTCGTATCACGTGGCAACCCGGCGAAGAACGCCATCCAGTCGGGCTGCTCGTACATCCGCGATTCGTTGCCCGGCGACGCAGGGTCCCAGTCCTCGCATGCGAGGCCTGTGCGCATGGTCAACAGGTCGCGCAGCCGGATCGTGCTGCCACCATTGTTAGCGGCCGGGTAGCCCAGCGCACGCATGGCGTCGATGGTGTCGGACGCGATCAGGCCTTGGCTCAGTGCAATGCCTGCCAGGAGCGAGATGATGCTCTTCGTGGCCGAGCGAAGCTGGTGCGGCGTATCGGGCGTCGTACCGTAGAAGTATTCTTCCAGCACGAGCGTGTCACGCACGAGCAGGAGGATACTGTGGACGTCAGGGTACGATCCGTCGAGCACGCGCCGTACCATCGTCTCCATCCGCTCGTTCTGCAGCCCGGCGCCGAGCAGCGTACCGACCGAAATGCCATCACCCGCCTGGCGCGGCGCAACATACCGGTAGCCGAGCACAGGGTCGCCATTGGCGTCACGACGCGGCGTAAACAGTACGCGTACGGCCGCGGGAACGCCGCCATGCCGTCGCGCGAACCGTACGCCGCTTTCGACGAAGCCCGTGACCTGCGACGAGCCATCGCGAACGAAGGGGATTGTGTCGCCGCGCGGGTTGATGAACCGGTCAGTCCCCGCCGGCCGGAGTGGGTACTTGCCCTCCAGGAACATGGCGATGAGCGACGCACCGGCGCCCGGCACGATGACGATGGAATCGCGCCGTCCATAGTCGTAGGTGCCGACGTAGGCGCTGGTTGCCGGTGCGGCGACGGCGTTCCATATGGCCGCGGGCTCGGTGGCCGGCACGGGAGGCTGCACGATGGCGGCGAGTGCGAGGAGAATGAGCATCGGAGGGTCGGGTTAGGGTGGCCTTCTGGTCTTCCGATGCCGGCACGGGTGCCCGCGTTACCTCGCTCGTCATTGCACCGGTCACTACCTCACTCGTCGTTGCCGCGCCCAACAGCCGGTAACGATCGCGACCCTCGTGACATCGGCATGGCATGAGTTCAACGGCGGAACAGCTCGATGCGACCCGTGCGCTGGTCGACGGGTGGCGAGCGGGGGATGAGGCTGCGCGTGACCTGCTGCTGCAGCGCCTCTATCCCATCATGCGCCGCTGGGCCCGCGCGCTCGTCGGCGACTCCGACGAGGCGGACGATGTCGCCCAGGAGGCGGTGATCGTCGTGTATGCCAAGATCGAGCAGTTTCGTGGTGATGCGTCGTTCAGCGGCTGGCTGTACCGCATCACTGCGCGGGTGGCAGGGCAACGCCGCCGCCGATTCGTGCGCCGCGTGGCGCTCGTCCGCGCCGCGCCACTCACCGATAGCGCGATCGTGTACACGACGGACCCGGGCGGCCGAGTGGATGCGGGGCGACTCGCGGCGCAGGTGGAGCAGTTGTACGACACGCTTCCCGCAGCGCAGCGCGCGGCCATGGGGCTGGTCGACCTCGACGGATACACGCCCGCGCAGGCCGCGGAGATGATGGACGTCGCGCCAGGTACGCTCCGCGTGAATCTCTTCAAGGCACGGGCGTCGGTGCGGCGGCGGCTGCTCGCGTCAGTCCCGGAGCTCGCCGACCGACTCGCAGCGCACCATGACAGCTGAACCGGATCCGCTCGAGCTGCTGCTGACGGCGTCGCGCGCGGAGTTGGTCGATCGTGACTCGGCGATCGCGCGCGCCTTCGACGCCGATCCGGCCCTGCGCGCGGGCGCGGAACTCGTCGTCGCCGCGGAGAGCGCGATGGCGGCCGAGTGGACCGCGCCACGTGCGTCGATCGATGTCGGCGTGCTGATCACTCGGCGACGGCGCCGATGGCTGGGTCGCGGAAACCAGCTGCTGTTCTGGGGATGCGCCGTGCCCTTCGCCGCCTTTGTCCTTCTGGCGACGGTGTTCGGCCTCGGCGCGCTCGCCTACGTCACGTGGTTCGCGGGATGAAAGCCGGACTCGTCTTCATGCGACCGTCTCTTTCGCAATCGCTGATGCTGTGCGAAGCCCGACTGCAGCGAAAGTGAGCGTGCCGTTGCAGCACGATGCGCTTACCTGAGCGGGTGCGCCTGCGACCCACAGGTTCTCGTGATCGTGCGCCTGGCCCCACGCATTGACGACACTCGTGGCGGGATCATTGCCCATGCGGCATCCACCAGCCGGATGCTCCTGTCCGAGATCGTTCGCGCTGTTCTCCATGCGCAGAATCTCGCCGCCACCGGCTTTCGCCATCTCGCGGAACAGCGTACGCAGCCCCTCCTCCTGCCACTCCCTGAGAGCTGCGCTCTCGGGTGCATCACGGAAGGAAAGGAACGGCATGGGGTCACCGAACCGGTTCTTGCGCGTCGCATCGAGCGTGAGCTTGCTCTCGCGGTCCGGGAGCACATCGTAGTAGCCGCGCACGCGCGCCGTCGCGCCCTTGGCTCGCGCTTTCCAGTCGTTCAACAAGGTATCGCCGACCAACAGCTCGCCCTTGTCGCCGCGCAAGCGCGGCTCGCGTCCGACGCTCGACTCCCAGAGGCGCAAGTCGTGGCGCAAGTACCGACCACCGCGTGCGGGCCGCATGAACTTCTTCGACACGAGCGAATGTTGCGCATTGATGCCGGGGTAGAGCTCCATCGGCAACCGCAGATACGCATTCACGTTGCGATGCCCTGCGAGATAGCGCCCGACGTTGCCGCTGCGATTCGCCAATCCCTCCGGATGCGCGGCATCGCGCGAGAGCAGCAGGAGATGCGGCGACCAGGCGAAGCCGGCCGCCAGCACGAACGTGCGCGCAGTGATCGTGACGGGCTCGCCCGCCTTGTCGGTTCTGTTCGCCGACGCGCGCACGATGCGCCCGGTTTTCGGATTGGCCTCGAGCCGGCGCACGAGCGTGTCGGTCACGAGCTCCACCTTCCTGTCGCGCACGAGTGCATCCCACGTGAAGTCGGGTGAATACTTCGCACCCGTCGGGCACACGGGATAGCATGTGTCGCAGCGCTGGCATTGCGCGCGTCCCGCATGGGCGATCGAGTTCTTTGCCGACGGCGTGCTCCACGCCGGGATGTCCATCTTGCCGGCCCATGCCTGCAGCTGTTGCAGGTTGTAGTTCACCGGCAATGGCGGGAGGGGATATGGCTTGCCACGAGGGTCGAGTGCGATCGGACCCTGCTCGCCGGCCACACCCATGCGTTCCTCGGCTTCCTGATAGAACGGATCGAGATCGTCGTAGGTGAACGGCCAGTCGTCGCCGACACCGAACTGCGACTTGAGCGTGAAATCCTCCGGCGAGTATCGCGGTGACACGCCGCCCCAATGCATCGCGAGTCCACCGACGTTCATGCTCGGCGAAAATCCCCACGCGGTGCCGGTCACGGTCTGGTCGTCGAGATGATCCTGCTTCCACGGACTCTCGCCGTACGCCACGTAGCGTTCGCGTGCCTTCGTGCGCTCGGCGAACGGCGTGCTCGCCTTGCCCGCCTCCACCACGGTGATTTTGCGATTGGAGGTCTCCGCGAGACGCGCAGCCATGAGCGCTGCAGTGATGCCGCTGCCGATGATGAGGATGTCGGCTTCGATGGTCTTTCCGGTTTGTCTCACGACTTCACTCCCGCAACCGGCAACGGCTTGCGCACGACATCAGCGAGCGGGCGGCACGTGGACGGCGCGACCTGCACACCGAGCGCTAGATCCCATGCGCCGGGTGACGAGGCCCAATGCGAAAGCATGGCGACCGCGATGTGCGATGCACCGAGCGGCGCGGGCAAACGATCCCCGCCGCGCTCACGCCGAAGTGCTGCCTCCACCACCGATGCTCGCGCAGGCACGTCGAGGGTTGCGAACGCACGACCCGTGGTGCGTTGCGACAGGAGTTCGAGCCCATCGAGCTGCGCACGCCACGCCGGCGCCGGGTCAGGCGGCAGGTAGCGCACGTCGGCGTAACCGTAGCCGTGCATCTCCTCCGCGACGGGGTCATAGCCGTCCACCCACGCCACGAACGCATCCGTTGCGCCGCGCTTGCCATCGGCGCCGAGCGCAGCGGGGAGCACGACATCGGCCAGCGCATCGAGTAACGCGCGTGCGAAACCCTTCACACGCGCGGCCGCACCGTTGCCGGCATCGTGCGCGCCGCTGTCACCCGAAGCTGCGGGCCCGCACCCCGTCGCCGTGGCCCCGGCCACCGTCGCACCGGCAATCACGCCGGCAGTCTTCAGGAACGACCGCCGCGAAGGCGTGCCGCTGTTCATTCCGCACCTCGCGAGGAGGCTGGCGAGTACATCGGCGGGTGGCGCATTCTTGATGAGGCTGAGGTTCGGAACCTGACTACCGCCTAAGAGACTTGTCCGACGCGTCGACAGCAAGAGGCTGCCACGGTCGTCGCGGGTCTTCGTGAGTCGCACTCCCAGGTGAGTGCGGCCCCTCGTCTTTCATGGTGACCGTCGGCAACCGGAGGATCGCTTCACGGCTGGATCAATCTGCCAGCTACTATTCGCGCGAGGATGTCTCCGAGATCCTGGCGTTCCTGATGCGAGTCCACCCTTCCGCATTATCGCGATTCATCGAGGACCGTTGTCCGTCCGAGGTCACCCGTCGTTCATTCGAGTTCGGCGATGATTCTCCACCGAGTGTGGCCCGCTGAGAAGGTCATGACGCAGGATATGGAAGCACGGCGAACGAAGTTGTACAAATGGGCCGTCGGCCTGTCGATCATCTATGTCGCTGACGGGGCCTTCATGGCCTGGGCACTCCTGAAGGGAGGATGGGCCACCCTTGGATATGGGCAAGTCAGCTACTTCCCGGTGTTCATACCAGCCTTCCTCGCAGGACTGGTCGTCAGTGGTATGTATCTGCGCGGGTTTACGCGACACGGCTGGACGGCGCACAAGGCGGAATGGCTCTTCTTCTTCCTCCTTGTCGATGCCGTTGCGGCCAAGGTCATCGTGTTCATCCACAGGCAGTGCTGCCAATATCCACAGGCAGTTATGTAAGTAGAGTTGCCGCAGCATGCGCAGTTGCTCGGCGCAGCGGCCGGCTACCGGCTTTAACTGCCCACGCGAGCACACCTCGGACCGAACCGCGACTTTCTCGCGAACGGTTTGACCGATTCAGGGCAGCGTAGTCCGACAACTCTTCCTACGCTCCCGGAACGACCTCCACGAGCAGCGCACCCGTCGGCACGATCACATCCTCGGTCACCGACGTCGCCGACGCGAGCGCATCGACTGGTGGGTCGGCGGGCGCGCCGGCGTTGACCACGGCCAGCAACGCGCCCGTCTCCTGCGCGTCGATGCCGAGCGCCTGCGCCGTTGCGTCGGCGATGGCTTCGGACCGAGGCTCGGCGCTCGACCGCGTGATACGAACCGAACGCCCTTCGAAACGAAGGGCCACCTCGAGACGGTCGGGTAGCGTCGCAAACGGACGCGCGACCTCGAATGTCCGCCCGCCGGTCTCGACGTGCGCCCCCACCTGCGCGCCGCCGTCGACGACGCCGGTGACCAGCGCCTCGTAGGCGTCACCCGCTACGGGTGTCAGTTGGAGCGTGCCGTTGGCGGCGAAGTCGGGGTCGCCGTGGGCAAAGAGATTGGTAGCCGTGCCCACGCGTATCGACAGCAGCTTGAACACCGTGTCCATCGTCGCCCGCGTGATGGGCGCGCCGTGGATCGAGAGGAAGCGCGCGGTGACGGTCACGCTGCGCGACGTCGACGGCGGCGCAGGCGGCAAGCCTGCTGCGGCGCGCACGAGTTGCTGTGCCTCGGGCGAGGGCGGCGTGACGCCGCTCCCCGGGTCGGCGGCGGCCGTGGCCTGCGCGTCGAGTGCGCGCTGCCCATTCACGGCGGCGCCCATCCGCGTTTGAGACACGGGCGATCCCGCCGGCGCGGCTGCGCCCTGTGCCAACGTCATTGCAGTCTGGCTGAGCTGCCCGGCAGTGGCGAGCGCGCGGTCGGCGGCAGCACCCGTCATCGAGGCCGCGGCCTCACCGAGCTGGCCTGCCAGCCCGGCGACCGACCCGACGATCTGCGCGAGCTCCGCACGACCCGACAGGTCGCGGAACAAGCCAGCCTGCGCGAGCGCCGCAAGTGTGCCCGACGCGGTGACCGGGTCGGGGAAGGCGACCGGCGCGGCCGGCGTGAGCGTCGCTCCCGGAACGTCCGCATCCGCGGTACCGCGCTGAAACCGGCTGTCGGTCGATGCGGACGCGATCGGCGGCGGCTGGTGCGGGATCGGGCTGTCCGTCCACTGGAAGTAGCGTTCGAGGTCGAGATACTCCGCCGCGTTGGAGCGCCCGAGCACCGCCTCGGCGAACATCCCGCCGGTGGGCAGGAACAGCTGGTCGGTGACGGCAGCCGCCTCCCGCACCGCGGGATTGGCGAAGTGCGTCAGCAGCTCGTCGGCGTATCCGAGCAGCGCAACGCGGTCCGGTAGTTCGCGGGCAAAGCGCAGACGCCCCGCGATGGCGGTGCGGGTTGCGCTGTCGAGCCGCCGCAACCGGAACACGAGCGCACCCGGTGTGACTGCCACCGGAGAGGGATCGGCGATGAGCGAGAGCGGCACTCCGGGCTCGGTCGGCGCGTCACGGTGGCCGAAGCGTACTGCGCGCATCAATGCCAGCACTTCCTCGGGTTCGATGGCGGCGAGGATCGCGCGTGTGAACGCGTGACGTCGGCGCAGCACCTCCGCGCGCAGCTCGGCGAGGAACCGCGCCTCGTTGGCGACGAGCCGCGCGTGCGCGTTCGCCTCGGCTTCGTTTCGCGCCCGGGTGCGCGCAATGTCGATCGCCCGCTCGCGGACTTCGGCCGGCGTCGGGCCAGGGTCCGCGAGCCGCGGCATGGTCCACGGAAGGAAGTGCCGTCGCTGCCCGGCTTGGATCGGCTCGGTGCCGATGGCGGTGTCGTCCAGGTCGCGCGCTTCGGCGCCGAGCGTGTACCGGCCGTCGAGTACGAGCGCCGAGATGCTAAAGCGCTGCGAGTGCCCGTCGACGCGCAGGACCAGCCGCTCGATCGTGCGCGCGTCGTCGATCCGCGGAAACCGGAAGATGCGAAAACTGACATCGCCAGCCGTGCGCGGAAACTCCTCCTCGCCCACGACCTCGCGGGCCGCATCGAGTCCCACGGCGAGCGTGATCTGCACCGCGCCATCGCTCACGAAGGCAAGGCGGATCCGCAGTCCCTCGAGCCGGCTCGGCGTGAGCACGAGCGCCGGCGGTACGTTCCGGGGCGCCGGCGCCGCGTCGGGCACGCTATCGTCGACGAAGTACGCATCGCCGGGTTCCTGCAGCGCCGCCGGAAGGAGCGGACGGACGGCATGCCAGTAGTCGCGGATGAAACGGTGACCCGTGAAGTCGAGCGCGGTGATCGGCACGAAGAGCAGCGGCTCCACGCGTTCGACGTCGACGCGCGTCATGTAGTGCTGCAGCAGCTCGTAGTACTGCACGTTGAGCGCGTGCATGTGGTTGTAGTTCGTCACGTTGCTCGTCGACGCTCGCGCCGTCTCACCTTGCGTGTCCTCGACGACCGCTGTGCTCCACAGCGAGCGCACCGCGGACGCGTTCTGCGAGGTGCTGAGCGCGATCCGCTGGTTGAGTCGCGCGACGATGCGCCGGTCGCCGTCGGTGTCGGACTCGATCGTGCCTGATGCACCCGCTGCCGTGGTGACCAGACCGGCCGCGAGCACGCCCGACACGCCCGCCCCGATCAGGCCGCCCACGACGGTGCCGACGCCCGGCACCGCAACGGTGCCGATCGTGGCGCCGAGCCCCGCGCCGATGGCGACGGCGCCGACCACGCCGGCGGCCGTGGCGGCGCTGTTCGCTTCCGTCTGCGATCCGCCGCTGGCTTGCTCGCGTGCAGTGGCGGACGTGACCTCTTCGAGTGCTCTCGTCTGGACGAACTGCGCCGCCACGGCCTCCTGTGCCTCGGCACTTTCATCGGCGCGCGTGCGCTGCGTCCGGCGCCAGGTGACGTATGCGAGCTGCCGCTGCTCGCCGGGCGCCAGCGACAGGCTGTGCGTGACCTCGCCGAGATGGGAGCCCAGGTTGATCCATCGCTGGCGGTGGTCGACGAGGTACCCGAGCCCCACCTGCGGGCAGCGCACGCGCGTGAAGATCTCGCCCAGGTTTCCTGGCTGCTTGAGGGTGCCCGATAGCGGCAGCGGCTCGACGCAGTCGTCGTCGACGAGGAGCGTGAGGCTCGTGAGCTCGCGCTCGCGCACGAACGAGGCGAAGCGCACGGTCGATGCGACGGCACCGATGGCGGTCGGAATCAGTTCGGCCGGCGCGGACGGGCGTTCGGAGAACCCGTTGTCTCGCGCAGCGGCGAGGAGCGCCGCCTCGACCTCATCGCCGAGCGCCGCGAGGTCCGCGACGGTGACCACACCGGCGCTGCCGAGCGCGGCGACTGCGGCGGGTGCGAGGCCGAGGGTGTGCAGGGGGGCGGCGGGCGTGGTCGCGGGATCGAGTCCCGGCGCGAGGGCGGCGACGGCCGCGGCGGAGAGATTGCCGCGGGCCGCGGCTACGAGCGCGCGTGCCGCCCGGATCGGGGCCGCACTCGCTGCGGCGCCGAGCGTCGGAAACCCCGCCCTGACGAGCGCCTGTGCACGTAGCGCGTCCAGCCCACCCGACTCCTTGTTCCGCCCCAATGCCGCCATTTACTCCCCTTTGATTGTAGTGCGTTAACGTGAACGACTCCTGTCGGGGTCGCAAGGCGTGCGGGACGCGGCTCCGGCTTCACCTGACCTCGTGCCGTGACTGATCCGTTGTTCGATTCTCATCAGGTGAGCAAGTCGTCCTGACAGGATGATTGGCGCACGCGTCAACGGTTCATCGGCTCACTTCCGCGTTCATTCCAATGGCGATCGCAGTTCTCGGCGGCGGCATCCTCGGCGTGTGCACGGCACTCGATCTGGCCGATCGTGGTTTCCACGTCGTGCTTTTCGAGCGCAACGCTGAGCTGCTGACTGAAGCCAGCCTCCACAACGAAGGCAAGCTGCATCTGGGTTTCGTGTATGCCGCCGACCGAACGTTCCGCACGGCCGAGCGCATGATTCGTGGCGCCGCCACGTTCTTGGATCTCCTGGAACGATGGATTCCCCTGGATGCCCTTCGGGCCCTCCCCACGAAGCCATTCGATTACGTGGTGCATCGTGACACGATGGTGAGCATCACCGACGTCGAACGACATTTTGTGGCGGTGGAAGATGCGTTGGCGTTGCACCTGACGCCGGCGGTGCGATGCAGGCCGGTCGATCCAGCGCGCGCGCCGTGGCGGCCGTTGTCGCGCGAGGAGCTCGCAGACCGTTATGACCCGGCGCTCGTGATCGCGGCGTACGAGACGTGCGAGATTGCCGTCGATCCCTGGATGGTTGCTGCGGAGTTGCGTCGCGCGGTGCGCGCGCACCCGCGGGTCGAGCTTCGACTTTCGACGCGGGTCGTGCAGGCCGTCGATCGCACCGACGGGCGATTCGATATTCTCGGCCATCGGGAGGAGGAATCCGCATCGCGTGTCGGAGCATTCGACGTGGTGGTGAACGCGCTGTGGGCGAACCGGCCGGCGATCGACCACCGCTATGGGCTCGTCGAGCCCGGCCCGTGGTACACTCGCCGCAAGCTTGGCGTCAGCCTTCTGCTGCGCGACGTTTCAGCCCGCGTCCCCAGCGCAACCATCATGCTCGGGCCGTTCGGAGACATCGTCGTGTATCAGAGTGGCCGGGTATACATGTCCTGGTATCCCGACTGCATGATCGGTACGACGAGCGGACTGGAGGAGACGGACTGGAATGCCGTGCTGGACACAGTCGATCATGAGGTGATGCGCGACAGGACGCTGCAAGCGCTTGGCGCGATCTGTCCCGCGGTGCGGGAACTCGCGGCGATCGGCAACGTCGAGACGGTGGTGAACGGAGGCTCGATCTTCGCGCACGGGAGCAGCGACATCGACGATCCCGCCAGCCGCCTGCACCAGCGCATCGATGCCGGACCGCTGAGCCGCAAGCGCTATCTCTCGGTCGACACATCGAAGTACACGCTTGCTCCGGCCGTTGCGGCGGCCACGGCGGAGCGGGTGGCCGCGTTGCTGGGCGCGGGCGTGCGATGACACGCCTCACGATACTCGTGCCCGTGTACAACGGCGCAGCCTTCGTGGAAGAGACGCTGCAGCATGTCGCCGCACAGACCGTGCATGATTTTCGGGTGCTGATCTCGATCGATCGAGGCGACGATGATTCGGAGTCCATCTGCCGGCGCTTCGCGTCCGATCGCCGGTTCGAGATCATCGTGCAGCCGGAACGCCGGGGGTGGGTCGGCAACGTGAATGCACTGATCTCCTGCGTCGACACGCCATTCTTCTGCATCACCCCGCACGACGACCTGCTCAATCCGCAGTACGCGGAGGCGATGCTCGACCTGCTGGCGCGCGAGCCCGCCGCGTCCTGCGCCTACTCCGACATTGTGGGCTTCGGCGCGTCAAAGGGCGATATCAGCCAACCCGACGTGCGCGGGGAGCGGCAGGAGCGCGTGCTCGACGTGCTGCTCAATCACTTCGACGCCGTGGCGTTTCGCGCCGTGGTGCGCCGGCGCGACAAGAGCGATCGCCCGTATCTTCCGAGCGACATCCCGCGGCACTTCTGCGCCGACACGGTGTGGATGATCCGTCTTGCGTTGCGGGGAGAACTGCGCCGCGTCGCCCAACCATTGTATCGAAAGCGGTTCGACGCGGCCACGGTGCATGCCGGATGGGGAGAATTGCCCCGTGCCGATCTCCTCCGGCTGTTCGCCGCTGTGGTAGCGGCGAGCACCCGGCTGGCGCTCGAGGAAATCGACGACCCGGTGGAGCGGGAGGAGGTGTTGACCGCCGGACTCCTGCGCGCCTCGGGACAGGGGAGCAAACGCGACTGGGACATTCCCGACACCACGCTGGAGCGTGCGACCGTCGTGGCGCACTTCGCCCACGCAACGAGCGACCTCGGCACACCCGACGATCCAGCCGCGGTACTCGCGCGCACGGGGAGCCGTGCGCTGCGCGCGGCAACGCAGCCAATGCTCGAGGATCCTCCTCGCCCTCCGTTCGCCAGGCGAGTCGCCGGAAAGATTCGCCGGCTCCTGCGCGGCCCGCACTGAGTCCGGCCATCAGGCTCGTAGCCATCCAGGAGCGGGCCAGCTGGAAATCGCGGGGTGCGCGACACCATGTTCTCACAACGAAGCACTGGAGTTCGGCAACATCCCCTCGAGGTGACATGACTGTCGCTGACCGGTTGTGGGCGGGCCTGGCAGAGCGCTACCGCATGGAGCGCGAGCTCGGGCAGGGCGGGATGGCGACCGTCTTTCTCGCGCAGGATCTCAAGCACGATCGACAGGTCGCCATCAAGGTGCTCCGCCCCGAGATCGCCGGCGCGGTTGGCGTCGAGCGCTTCCTGCTCGAGATCAAGACCACGGCGAACCTGCGCCACCCGCACATCGTGCCACTCTACGACAGCGGCGAGGCTGGTGGACTACTCTACTACGTCATGCCGCTCGTGGAAGGGGAGTCGTTGCGCGATCGGCTCACGCGCGAGACGCAGCTGCCGATCGATGACGCGCTTCGCATCACCCGCGAGACCGCCGCCGCGTTGAGTTTCGCGCACGCCCGCAACGTGATTCACCGCGACATCAAGCCGGAGAACATCCTGCTCGACGGGTACCCATCGCGCCCTGGGGCAGAGGGCCAGTGGCACGCGGTGGTGGCGGACTTCGGGATCGCGCGAGCGCTGCGCGCTGCAGGAGGCGAGCGCCTGACGGGGACCGGGCTGTCGGTGGGGACGCCCCTGTACATGAGCCCCGAGCAGGCGGCGGGCAACGATGGGTTGGATGGGCGCAGTGACCAGTACAGCCTCGCCTGTGTGCTCTACGAGATGATCGCCGGGCAGGCGCCGTTCACCGGGCCGAACGCCATGTCGATTGCGCGTCAGCACATCGTGGCCGACGCGCCACCGATCACCAACCTCCGGTCGGCCGTTCCGCCGGGGGTGGTCGACGCGTTGCAACGCGCGCTCAGCAAGACCCCGGGCGACCGCTTTCCCTCCGTCGCGGCGTTCGCTGCCGCGCTCGGATCGAGTGCGATGGCAGGTGCGACCGCGGGTGCGACGGCGAATGCTTCGACGCGAGGCACCACGGCGTCACCGTCCCGCAGGAGAGTCGTGGCGGTGGGCGCGGTCGTGCTGGCGACGGGGGCAGCCGCGCTCCTCACCGTCCGCAGCCGCTCGACCGCCGACTCGTTACCGGTGGTGGGCCGCACGATCGAAGTCACGCGCGAGACCGGTCTGGAAGTCGATCCGGCGATCTCACCCGACGGCGCGCTGGTCGCATTCGCCGCCGGCGCTACGACCGGCATGCAGATATTCGTCCGTCAGGTCTCCGGCGGACGCGCACTGCAACTCACCAGCGACTCGGCGGGCAACAACCGCTGGCCGCGCTGGTCGCCCGACGGGACACGCGTTGCCTACCAGTCGCGTGACGGCATCTACGTGGTGCCTGCACTCGGTGGCGCGCCGCGTCTGGTGGCGAGAGTACGCACGACGGGAGGGGACCTGGCGGCGGAGGTGACATCCGTGCAGGGCCTGGACTGGTCTCCCGACGGCGAGCGCCTCGCGTACATGACTCGCGGAGAATCGCTGTTCGTGGTGGGCGCCGATGGCGGCTCTCCCACAGCACTGCCTGTTCCGATCGACGCGCACGCGCCGGCGTGGTCGCCCGACGGAAAGCAGATCGCGCTGTCCGTCGGCAATCCGATGTTCGTGTTCGGCACCGCGTACTTCGCCAACGTCGGAACGGCGACGCTCTGGCTGGTGCCGGTGGATGGCGGGGCGCCCCGGCAGGTGACGTCCGGCAGGGCGATGGATGAGAGCCCGCAGTGGAGTCCCGACGGACGCGCGCTGTACTTCACATCGGATCGTGGCGGTGGTCGCGACGTGTATCGTCTGAGACTCCGCGATGCGACCGAACCGGAGCGCGTCACCACCGGGCTGGATGCGCACACCATCACCCTGTCGCGAGACGGCCGCCGACTCGCGTACAGCCGCCTGCGATCGTCGACGAACGTCTGGTCGATGGCCATTCCGACGCTTGGCGCGATGGTCGCCGATCGCATGACGGCGGTGACGACCGGGAGTCAGATCATCGAGCAGGTCGACGTGTCGCGCGATGGACGGTGGCTGGTCTTCGATTCCGACCGGAACGGCAACGCCGACATCTTCAAGCAGGCGGTCGCCGGCGGTGAACCGGTGCAGCTGACGACGGACTCCGCGGGTGACTTCAGTCCCGTATGGTCACCGGACGGGACGCGAGTCGCGTTCCATCACCTGCGCTCCGGTGTGCGCCAGCTGTACACCATGAATGCCGACGGCAGCGGGCGCGCGCAGCACACGCAGGATGCGTACGGTATCCTCGACCCCTCGTGGCGCCCGGACATGAAGTCGCTCGTCGCCGAACATCTGCACCCGGTGCGGGACTCCGGCACCTTCGACATCATCGCGATCGACGGGTCGTCCGCGATGCCCAGACGCATCCGGGCCATGGGGGATTTCGCGGAGTGGTCACCGGATGGGCGGCTCATCGCCTATCATGGTTCCGACGGCATTCGCGTGATCGACCCGAATGCGGGAGAGGCGCGACTGGTCGCGCCGAATGTCGCGGACGGTACCGACGCGAACTACCCGGCGTGGTCGCCGGACAGTCGCACGCTCTATTACCTCGCTCGCGGGCGGAGCGGATCGATGATTCGTGCCGTACCGATCGGCGGGGGACCGAGTCGCGTGCTGGTGCGCTTCGAGGATCCGATGCGCCAGCCGCTTGGCTACGGATTCGCGACCGACGGCCGCCGGTTCTACCTCACGATGGGGTCGCACGAGAGCGATGTGTGGGTCCTGGATCTGACCGCGCGATGAGCGGAATGTCTCGCGCCCTCCTGTGGGCGCTGCACGGTCCGGCGCGCCTGTCGTCAGCTGCCCGCGAAGCCATCAGCGACCCCGTCGTGCCGTGTACGTCAGCGCTGCCTCGGCGTGGGGGCTGGAGATCACGGCGGAAGTCCACAAGTTTCGGTGCGCAACCGGCAGCGCTACGCACTCGATTGCAAACGTCTCGCGGTAGCCGTGGCCCTGCGATCGCGCGGCTAAGACCACGACGGAGATCGGCGATCAGCGACTCGTCACCGCCGCGGCTCGGCCGGCGCGAGTTCGGTCGACCAGAGCCGCTTGCCCGTCACGTCCCAGAGCGCGGCCGTGAGCGCGCGCGTATCGGGCGCGACATCGAGTGTGCCGTAGAACTGATGATCATCGCTCGGCGGGCGATTGGGACGCGGGGCCGGACTCGCGAAGCGGACGTCGGGCCCGAAGGTCGGATCCAATGTGTTCGGGCCGAAGGTGCCGGCATGCATCGGGCCGGCCACGAACTCCCAGAAGGAATCGAACTGCGTGAACTGCGCGCGCTCGGGCGCGTACTGGTGCGCGGCCGCGTAGTGCACGTCGGCAGTGATCCACACGACGTTCCGGACGCGCGCGGCCTGCAGTGACCGCAGCAGCGTGGCCACCTCGAGCTCACGTCCGAGCGGCACGCCGGCCTCCGCATTCGCGATTCCCTCGAAGTTGCGTTCGCCGTCCCGCATGCGGTCAGGCACCACGAGGCCGATGGGCATGTCGCTGGCCACGACCTTCCATACCGCGGTGCTCGCGCGCAGTGCACCACTCAGCCACGCCAGCTGCGTGTCGCCGAAGATCGCCGCGTCGTTCGACGGTGCGGCCTGCCGGTTCGCGGAGTTGTCGCCGCGATAGCTGCGCAAGTCGACCACGAACAGCTCGACCAGCGGGCCGTATCGGAACTGCCGGTAGATGCGCCCCCGTTCCGTGCGATGCCGGCGGATGGGAAGGAACTCGAAGAATGCCTGCCTGGCGCGCTCGGCGAGCACGCGCACCCGCTTCTCCGTGTAGCGCGGGTCGTCGGCCAGCACGAGGTCGTGGAACCAGTTGTCCACGACCTCGTGATCGTCCCATTGGGCGATGATCGGTACACTCGCGCCGAACCGCTGCGCATGCTCGTCGAGCAGGTTGTACGCAAACGCCCCGCGATACTCGTCGAGCGTCTCTGCCACCTTCGACTTGCCTTCCGTAACCAAGTTGCGCCACACGCTGCCGTCGTCGAGCGTGACCTCCGGCAGCAGCGGCTGGTCGGCATAGATGTTGTCGCCGGAGTGCACGAACACATCGGGTTGGGCACGCCGCAGTGCGTCGTACATGCGAATGCCGCCACGCGACGCATCGATACCCCATCCCTGACCGACCATGTCGCCCGACCACGCAACCCGCACCGGGCGCGCGCGATCGGGCGCCGTGCGCAACGTGCCGACGAGCGGTTCGCTGAACACCCCGGGCGAGGACTCGCTCTCGTAGCGCAAGCGGTACCAGATGTCCTGACCAGGAGGCAGGTCACTGAGGTCGATGTGCGTGGTGAAGGCGGCCGAGGCGGCGGCGACACCACCGCGCCGTCGCCGCACGTTGCGGAACCGGTCGCTGGTGTCCCACTCCACGTGCAGGCGCGCCGGGCGATCGGTGCGAGCCCAGAGGATGGCACGATCCCGCAGCGGATCTCCCGTCTGCACGCCACTCGGCCACACGGGCCGCAGCCGCTCACTCGTGATGATGGCCGGTGCGCCATGCGCGGGCGTCCACAATGCTTGCGGTGGCACGACGAGCGCTGCGCCCACCGCGGCGGCACCGCGGAGTGCATCGCGCACGAAGTCACGGCGGGAGACGCTGGAATCGGTCATGCGCACGGCCCTCCGCCGGAAAGATCTCGTGGCGCATGAGATACAGCACGGAACCCGCGTCGTCGAGGGTGATATGGCGTCGAGCCGCACGAACGGCTGAGCCCGCCCTTTCGTGGCTAACGGGCCACCGTTCTGCCATACTTCATTCTTCCAGCCGCCGGCACCGGATCGTCTCGATGCCTGCCGGATCGCAGGACGAGTTCCCACGGCATCTCTCCCACCGAATCTCGAGGACCGCACCCATGAAGCGTATCTGGCAGCTCGCGCTCGCTACCGCAGCGATCGTGACCGTTCCACAGCTCGCGCACGCGCAGGACGCCGAAAAGTCCATGAGTGCCGCCGGCGGCATCAAGGTGAAGGGCTGGATGGGCAAGGTGGACGGCAAGGAAGCGACGGCCGGCATGACAGTCGACAGCGCCAAGTTCGTCACGATGGGTGACGGCATGCACGTCACGACGGGCCCGGCGATCACGTACTGGAACACTGGTGCGAAGCAGACGGGCGACTACACGGTGACGGCGACGTTCACCGAGCGTGAGTACATGGGCCTCAACAACCATCCGCACCCGTACGGCATCGTGATTGCCGGCAACGAGATGGGCACGGACAAGGAGAGCTACCTGTACTGCGCCGCCTACGGCAACGGCAACTTCATCGTGCGTGGCATGGCCCCGGCGCCGTTTCAGATGAACGGCCGCGGCGCCGCCGATCCCGCAGTGAACAAGGCGGAAGCGAAGGGCAAGCCGGTCACGCAGCAGATCGCGATGAGCGTGAAGGGCGGCAACGTGAGCTGCGCCATCAACGGCAAGACGGTCGCGACGTACGAGAAGTCCGCGCTGGTGATGGACGGCAAGCTCAAGTCGACGGACGGCATGTACGGCCTGCGGTTCGGACACAACACGGACGCGCACATTGCGAGCCTCAAGGTGACGAAGCCGTAGCTGGACCCGAGTTCGCTCGATGAACACGAAGGGCGCCTGCGAGGGCGCCCTTCGATGCTTGGTTGCGTATCGATCGCTGCGCCTGCGGGAACCACTGTCGCCCATGGATCGCGCCTGGGCCCGTTCTTCACTTCATCCAGGGAGCCGTCATGGCCGACACGAACAGCCGCCGCATTCTCATCGCCAGTTTCAACGTCGCGGACGGCGCCGACAGCGCTGTCGATCGGCTCAAGGCCGCGTCGATTGGACTCGGCAACGTTGCGGTCATCACCCGCGACTCCAGCGGCGAAGTCGAGTTCACGGAGTCGCAGGACTGGGGTATCGGCAAGAGCGCGCTCATCGGCGCCGTCGCGGGCCTCATTCTGCCGGGCGTTGGTTCGCTGACGCTCGCTGCGGGCGGCGCACTCGCGGCCTATTTCCTCGACCTCGGATTTCCGGACGAGCTGCTGAAGCAGATGGGCGAAGGACTGACCACCAATTCGTCGATGCTGATTGCGTTGGTGGATGCGGCCGGCACGGCGCGGGCGTCGGAAGTGTTGACGGGAGCGGGCGGCGTCATCATGGGGAGCACCGACGAAACAAGTCTCGCCGCCGTCATGGCATCGATGCCGCGCACGTCCTGACGGGTGAGCGTACAGCACGGACAAAGCCGAGGGCGGCAGGACTCCCTCCCATGACCGCCTTCGAAATCCCCATCGTCGTCCGTCCGGAAGACATCGATGACATGGACCACGTCAACAACGTCGTGTATCTGCACTGGGTACAGGATGTGGCGATCGCGCACTGGATGGAGCGCGCGACCGACGCCATGCGCACGCAGTTCGGGTGGGTGGCGACGCGACATGAACTGGACTACAAGCAGGCGGCGGTGATGGGCGATGCGATCACCGCGCGCACGTGGATCGGGACTGTCGATTCGCGTCGCTTCGAGCGACTCACAGAGATCGTTCGTACGTCGGATGGTGTCGTGCTCGCGCGTGGCCGAACGCTCTGGATGCTGCTCAGTCGTGCGACGGGAAAGATCACTCGCATCACGCCGGAGTTGCGGGCGTGCTTTGCGGCCGAGGAATCGGGTCCGTAGAACGCAGCTTCGCCGAAGCGTAGTATTGGTGAGATCAATGACCAATTCACAAATATCACGAGGGTAGATCCGTCGAGGTCCTGCTCGAAGTCCTGGGTGAGCTCCTGTTCCAGGTCGTCGTGGAACTGGGCGCGGAAATCTTCTTCTCGAGTGGGAAGCGTGTAGTCAAACGCGGTGTCACTCGCCATCGGCACTGGGTACTCGCCGCCATCGGTATTCTGGCGCTTGGCGCCGCACTGGGCGCCGTCGCAACGCTGATCGTTCCTGTGCGCATCATGCCGCGGCCCGTCGTGCCGGGGCTCAGTCTCGTCCTCGGCCCGGTGCTCGCGGGAGGTTGCATGCACGCCTATGGACGCTGGCGAAAAAGCCGCGGGAAGACGGCGTCGCGGTTGGCGACTTTCCCGGGCGGGGCGCTCTTCGCCTTCGGCTTCGCACTCGCGCGTTTCCTGCTGCTCACGACAGGTTTCGCCATCGGTACTGGCTGACCAGCAGAATGAATCGTTGGGAGAGGAAACTACGTAGTATCAATGGTGCTACGGTTTTCCGACCATCCGCCACGTCAATGAAGAAGTCCTCCAATATCCAGTTGCTGTTCCTGAATTCCCTCGTGCTCTCCGCCGTGGCATGCGACCACACGCCGCCGGGAGTCGATCCGTGCAACCAGCAGACGTTCAACCAGCCGGCCTGCGAAGTCGCCGTCCAGAATCGCGGGTATCACTATCACGGCGCCTGGGTGCCGATGATGTACCTGAACCCGTACCCGTTCTACCTGAACCGGCACAGCAGCTACGTCGCGCGCGGTGGCACAGTGTTTTCCGCGCCCAGGTCGAGCTACGAGCGGCAGTATCGCTCGCTGGATACGCGCGCCAACGCCTACGCTGGTACCGTCATCCCGCGCGGTACGTCGCCGTCGCCCTCGTGGGTGTCCGCGCGCACGGGGCGGCCGGGGTCGATCGCGAGCGCGCGTTCTGGCGGCACGGTGAGCCGCGGTGGTTTCGGCTCGATCGGTGCCGGCCGCTCGTCGTTCGGAGGCTGAGTCATGGACATTCGACACACTCGCCCGTGGCGCCGGCTGCTGCCGCTGTTCGCGTGCGCTGTGCTGCCGGCGCTGCACGCGTGCGTAAGCCAGGAAGAGAAGGATCGTCGCGAAACCGCAACGATGGTCGAACGGGCCAAGGCGGCGACCGCGGCGGAGTCGGTGTTCGTGCAGGATTCGATTTCACTGATGGCATCGATCACGGTCGACACAGTGGACAGCGTGGAGCTGGTGCCGCGCCGAGCGACCGATGCCAGCGGTAACAGGTGGGCGGACACGATCTACAGGGCGATCACGCCCAGCGGTGCGAAGTGCATCGTCGATTCACTCAGGTTCAACGCCATGCGCAAGGGCGACACGCTCTCGTGTCAGTGGGAGAAGGGATCGTGAAGCGGATCGTGAATCCGGTGCGCGACGACTGGCAGCGCAAGGTCGAGAGTGTCGGGCTGGCGTGGCATTCGGCAAAGGGTGCCTACTGGAACGAGTCCGCGTACTACTCGTTCACGATGGACGAAGTCCTCAGGATCGAAGACGCGACGAACAAGCTGCACGCGATGTGCCTCCAGGCGGCGCAGCACATCATCGACCGGAACCTGTTCGACAAGCTGCGGATTCCGCCGCATGTGGTGCCCCTGGTCAAAGCTGCGTGGGAGCAGGAGCCGCCGTCGCTCTATGGCCGCTTCGACCTCGCGTACGACGGCATGGGGCCGCCCAGGATGCTCGAGTACAACGCCGATACGCCGACGTCGCTCGTCGAGGCGGCACTGGCGCAGTGGTTCTGGTTGCAGGAGGTCTTTCCGAACAAGGACCAGTTCAACTCGTTGCACGAGCGCCTCATCGAACAGTGGAAGGCGCTCAAGCCGTACCTGCAAGGTGACCTGCTGCACTTCGCCGGCATGGACGACATCGAGGACGGCATGACGATCGCCTATCTGCGAGACACCGCAGAACAGGCGGGCATCACCTGCGACACGCTGACCGTATCCCAGATCGGCATCACCTCGGACGGCTATTTCACCGACCTGAACGATCGCGTGATCGAGTCGGTGTTCAAACTCTACCCGTGGGAGTGGATCGTCCACGAGGACGAGCGCTTCGTACAGGCGCTGCTCGCGCGGGGCACCGACATGCAGTGGATCGAGCCGGTGTGGAAGATGCTGCTGTCCAACAAGGGTCTCTTGGCGGTGCTCTGGGAACTCTTCCCGGACAGTCCGTATCTGCTGCCCGCATCGTTCGACGTGGCGGATACGATCACCTGGGATGCGTACGTCACCAAGCCACTGCTGTCACGCGAAGGTGCGAACGTGACCGTGACGATGTTCGACCAGACGTTGATGGCTTCGCAGGGCGACTACGGGGAGGAAGGCTTCGTGTACCAGGGCCTCGCCACGATCCCGAGCTTGGATGGACACTATCCCGTCATCGGGTCGTGGATCATCGGACAGGAAGCAGCGGGCATGGGCATTCGGGAATCGAAGCGCATCATCACCGACAACCTATCGCAGTTCGTGCCACATCTGATCGAGGGGTAGGGGCTGGATGCACACGCGCGAATTTGTCTCGTACTTCCCGAGCAAATCCACGGGCTTCGGCCACGCATTGCGCCGCCGCGGCATACAGCGCGCGTGGGACGACGTCCAGCGGTTCTACGCGTCGTGCACTGACGTGACCGAACCCTCGGATCTCGAGCTGGAGGTCGCACGACCGACGAAATGGGATGATGAAGCAGCGATGTGGCCGCACATCGAGCAGGCGCTCGAGCACTTCGGCACGCCGACCAGCGAGGTTCTGTACGGTAGCCAGGATTGGAAGACCGGCGAGTTGCACAAGGGCGGTCGGTACTCGTGGAAGCGATCACGCTCGCAGTTCGAGGGTGATATTGCCTACCTGGTGGCGGGTGAGCCCTGGCCCAAGACCGCGATGGGAATGATCTCGCTGCGATTCACGCAGTCGTTCAAGTGGAAACAGTCGCCGGCACTTCCGTCGTTGGCCCGTGCGCACCCAGGGTCACCAAGAGGCGGTGGCGCGTTCACGATCTGGTTGAGCCGGAAGTGCTTCGTGCAGCCGGATCTATCGATCCCCTTCGCGCATGACGAGCCGGCGATTCTCGATTTCCTGAGCGAGCTGCAAGTGCACCTCCCGTTTCGGATGCACAACAATCACTTTCGTCGCCAAGTGCCCGGAAAAACACCGGAGACAGGCAAGGTTCGAAAGATGCCGTTTCCGGTGCTGCTTGGGTAATCGCTCGCATCGCGATGAGCTTTCACCATGAAATCATCCTTCTTCTCTCAGCGCAGTGATCTCGAGCTCAGCCTGCTGTTCCTTGCTGTCGTCGTCGCTCTGGCACTCACCGGTCTCGCTTTCGACTCGAACTGGCCCAAATTCCTCCGCGTAGCAACCGCATTCGTCGGCTATGCCGTGGTCCTGCTCATCGCGACGCGTCGTAGCGCGCGACCTCCGCTCACGGCATTCGTTCTTGCCGGCGCCGTCGCGGGCCTGCTCTCCGGTCTCGTGCGCCCGGAGCCGATGCCCATGCGGTTCGTCCTCACCCTGACCTTGGCGGCCGCAGCATTGCTCGGCCCCGCTCACTTCTTCGGATTGAAGCACGCCGGCCGCCTCCGGCAGCGCATGCTCTCCGTTTAAACCATCGGTGCGCGGGCGACGTCCAAATCCCGACGACCTGTCACAGTCACCGCCACGTTCCCTCCCGCGTCCAAGCAATGCAAATGAGATCGCCGATGCTCGGTTCCCTGCTCCCAATCGCGGCGATGCTGCTGCTGCATGGGTCTCAAGTACGCTTCACCACACAATCCCGCTCCACCGCGAAAGCGCTACACGGGGCGCTCGGCGGCACGTGGACGGGAACGCTGCGATACCGCGACTATCAGGACAGCACGCGATTCGTCTCGCTGCCGACGACCCTGCAGGGAACGACGGCCGCCGATTCCACGGGCGTGCGTCTCGACTTCACCTACGACGATGGACCCGGCAAGACGGTACGTTCGAGCGATGCCTTCTCGCTCGACGCTGCAGCGCGCGCGCTGGTCTGGGGGTCTAGTGACGGCAAGCGCCCTCCGTCGACCTTCTCGGTCACGCAGTTCACCGGCGGCAAACCGTTCACACTCGTCGTCGAGCGCGACGGTGAGGACGACGACCGGAAGGCGCGCATCCGCGAAACGCTCTCCGTCAACGGGGCGGAGCTGCGCATCCTCAAGGAAGTGCGGTTCGACGCCAAAGCGCCCTGGGTCTTCCGTCACGAGTACCGGCTTCGCCACTCGTCCTGACGAGGGCGAATGCAGGAGGGCGCAGCATTGACTCCGCTGCGCCCTCCTGATCGGCCGTCAGTCCAGCAGGTTCGCCGGCACCTTGCCGCCATTTTCGGCGAGCCGCTTCATGACCTGCTTGTGCAACCAGATATTCATCGTCGCCGTGTCCTGCTTGTCGCCGGTGTATCCGAGTTCGTCCGCGAGCTCGCGCCGGTCGGCGAGGCTGTTGTCGATCCCGAGGAGCGACATCAGGTCGACGATCGACTCGCGCCAGTTGCTCTTGTGGCCACTCTTGCGCTCGAGGTCGAGCATGATCGCCTCGACGTCGACGGGGGCGGCCGGGGCACTGGCGGACGTGGCCGACACGTCGTTGAAGTTCGGCGCAGGCGTGTTCGTGGCGGCCGGTGCACCCGCCGCGGCGTTCTTGGCGCCGGTGATTTTATCCCAGATCTTGCCGAAGATGCTCATGTGTCTGTAGGGCCGAGGGTGGTATGGAGAAGTCAGCAACACCGTTGGCCTCGGCAAGAAACGTACGCCGGTCGTCGAAGTGGCAGGCTCAGCGGAAGTTCACGACGAGCCCCAGATACGGGATGACGACGCTGTCTCCGCCACCGGCGGGGATCACGAGGCCGAAGTCGCCCGCCATCTTCTCGCCGAAGAAGCGCGCGCCGATCGAGAGCAGCGCGCCGTCGAACGCGTCTGGGAACACGTAGTTCTCCGACACCAGGCCGAACCGGCGCGACAGGCGAACGTCTCCGCCGAACATCAGGGCAGGATTGTCGGCCAGCTTGCCGTTCGCATAGCCGTACCCGATGCCGGTCGTGACGCTCTTGTTCGGGCCACCGAACGTGCTGACGACGTACGGGATGCCAAAGGTATTGCTGCCACCATCGCCGAATTCGTCGTCGTCTCCCAGTCCGGTTCGTGCGGCCAGCACGCCCACTGCGACGTTCAGCTTCTCCCGGGCAATGATGCCCACCTTCGGTGTCACGTAGAAGATCTGTTCGTCGAAGTCCAGGCCGGGAAAGATGCTCATGCCGCCACCGATGGTGATGCGGTCGGTGATGCCGCCCGCGACTCCGGGGAAGAACAGCATGTAATCGGAGAAATAGCCTTCGCCCTTCTTGATCATGCGCCCGGTCGGCGCGAAGAGCAGCCGAGTGGTGTTCGGGTTGGGGAACCAGTACTCACCATTCACGATGTCGGCGGCACGCACGATGTTGGCGCGTGTCACATCCTGAAGCGCGAATCGGACCGTGCCCACGCTCGTCGTCATCTCGGCCGTGTCTCCGCGCACCGCGATGACACGCCCCATGAAGGTGGAGCCGTCTCGCATGGCCACCGACAGCGTATCGGTGGGTCGCGCCGTACCGACCCGGTTCCGCGCTTCGGCGTGCTTCGGTGCACCGGCTTGCGCGAGCAGCGCACGTGGGGCGGCGACGACGGCCAGCAGGGAGAACGTCGTCAGCGAGAGCGCAGACGCTGCGACCAGCAGAAATCGAGGCATGGGAGTACCGGGTCAGGGAAAGCCGCTGGTTCGCCGAGGTCCATAGGCCATGCGGCGGATACTCCGGCCAATCTGCGATGCTGAGAGCCGCGTTCCATACGTCACTTGACGCATCCCCAGGCGCCGGGAACCGCGCCCGCGCGCGCGGCATTCATGCGCCATGAACCCATCGACGCTTGACATCGACGCCTGGACCATTCCCCCGTTCTCGTCCATCGACGGGATCGAAGGCCTCTACATCGACGACGAGCGCCTGCTCGTCGACGTCTGGTCGTATCGGCATGCGGAGCGCGTGAACCAGCGGCTGCCCATCGCGCGGTCGCGGGTCCAGGTGGCCGAGTGGCAGATTGCCGATGCGGCGCCGCATGGCGTGGCCGCGCGGACGGCCAAGGCGGAAGCGTTCCTCGCTGAAGCGCAGGAGGAGTTGCGGGAGCTCGAGTACCGGCGCGACATGCTCGAGGCCTCGCGCGTGCGGGAGAACGGGCCGGAGTGGCGCTGGGCGTGAGGTTGGACTTCGCCTGCGGAACGGTTGCGGGCGGGTGACCAGCGACGCGTAACCGTCATCCACCTGGGAAATCCGGTGGCAGCAGCCGGGACGCGTGCTGGCGAATGAACGACTCGACCTCGAACGGCATCTCGCCGACCCGGCTCTGACGGGTGTCGAAGAGCTGGTCGGCGAGCTGGCGCAGGTCGTGTTGCGCGGCCCTTCCTCTGGTCATGGCATGTGCGCGCAGGCCGTCGATGTACATCGCGACTGCATCCCATGTCGCGGACTCGAACGCCGAGCTCATGCCGCTCCAGCCGCCGGTCGCACCGCTGCGACGGTGTGCATCCAGCGCCCGCGTGTCCTGATGCTGCCATCGTGCCGCGAGTCGCGCCCGCTGCTCCGGCCAGCACTCCGCACAGAATCGGTGCATCTCGTCGATGTCGCCAGCGGAGGTGTAGCGGATCGCACGGCCCACCGTGCCCTGTGTGTCGCAGGCTTCGCACGGCGAGTCCGGCTCCACGAGCGGAAGGCCGGTGCTGCCAAGGCAGACGACACTCGATGATGTGACGGTGTCGTGGGGGTGCGCCGGAGCACTCTCCGAGGCCGCCGCATTCGCAGCCTGATGCGGCTCGGGCAGACGCGGCTCGAAGCCCGCCGGGAACGACACCCGAACCACCGGGCGGTCGCTGTCGTTCAGGTCCGCCCACAGCGTGAGCTCGGCCCGCGGTTCGTCCGCATCGGTCTGCCAGTGCAGCGTGATCTCGCTGTACCCGTCGTGCCCCCCCCCGATCCGATCCCGCCCCCGCATTCGGCCCACGCCGCCATCGCCTCGCGCAGCGCGTGCATGTCCGCCATCAGTTGGCGTGCGCGTGCGGGAAGCTGCATTCGACTCTCGTCACTCACTGTCCACTCCCGGCAATTGCTTCAGCGATCACTCGACCCGACATGCAATCCGCGCTCGCGTGTCCGATAGCCCGCGGACGTCGCTTCAGCGGTGCACGCGATCCGGCAACTCGGGTCGCTGCAGCTCGAAGACCCATGTACCGCGTTGGTGGACAGGCGTTCCACCCAATATCGCCGGAGCGAATCGCATGGCGGGGAGCGCGTTGCGGACCCGTTGCACGTCACTGCTGTCCGCAGCGTTGGCGACCACGATCCGCGAGGCCGCGGCGCGACCGTTCAGTTCGATGACCATCCGCAGGACAACGCGCGCGATGCCTCGCTGGGAATCGGCGGAGTCCATCGGAGCGCGCTCGGCAATCCCTAACTGCCGCGCCGCCATGATTCCGCGCGGAAGCGCGGCGTTCGGCAACAGCGCTGCTGGCCGGTCGACCTGTTCGACTCGATAGAGCACCTCGTCACGTTCCCACGGCGGAAGCGGCGATCCAATGCTGGAGGTGCTCGGCCACCGCTGCTCGCAGGCAATCCGCGTGAACGACACCGGTACCCGCGGCGGCACCCAGCCCGCGGCGACTACGTCGGACAGATACGTGGCCGTGCCGCGCATTGCGTCGCCGGAGGCCGTCCGCATCAGCACAGCGTGCCATCCTTGCAGCCCCGTGGAGATCCGCACCGTCACCGAATCACGATGTGCGGCCCAGTAGCTTCGACGGTCCCACATCGACTGTTGACGGGGCGGAATCAACGGGAGGGCGACATGCCCACTGTCCTGCAGCACGAGTGTGCGAAACAGGCTGTCGCGCTCGACCGGCGCGTTGCCCCCGGCTGGTCCGAGCGGTCGGTCGGTTCGCCAGCAGCCTTGCAGAGGGGCGCGAGCCTGCGCCGCTGCCGACGACCCGCAACCCACCGCGAGGCAGACCACGAGCGCGATCCGTGTACCCAGCACCGTCGGAGTGGGCCGTGCGCTGCACGACGTTGCCATATGGCGGTCGGCTGAGGGGTGAGCCTGGGTGGCGTCAGGCAACTGCTGTTCCGGAACATAGCAGCAGACGGAGTCGTGCAGCATCCGAACATCGCTCGCGCATTTCCCGGAATCCATGCGCATAGTGGCTACGGCCGCTGCTCGGCCGCCGTGCCCACCACACCTGTCATCACTTCGATCAGCCGATCGCGCAGCACACTCGCGCGTGCGCTCAACTCCCGCTGCCGCCGCTGGTACTCATCCCGCCCCGCCGCTGTCTCGATCATGACGGGCTCGAAGCCCAGCGCACGCAGATCGTACGGCGACGCCCTCATGTCGAGGACTCGCAGCTCACCGGCCAGCTCGAAGCAATCCCATAGCAGCTCACCGCCAGTCCACGGCATCGCGGAGTACGCCCACCGATACAGGTCCATGTTCGCGTGAATGCAGCCAGGCTGCTCGCTGCCATGGCGCGTGTCCCACGCGAGCGGAAGCCGGTTGAGCGGCTTGGCCGCCGGCGCGAAGAACCGGAAGGCATCGAAGTGACTGCACGCAACGGGGCGACTCTCGACGAACGCGTCGGTCTCCGCCTGCGAGAGACGGAGCGGCGCAATCTCCGCATGACGCACATCGTGCCCGCCATAGATCATCGCCCATTCGTGCATGCCGTAGCATCCGAAGTTCGCCGGGCGCTCGCGTGTCGCACGCAACAGCCCCAGCACGCCATCCAGTGACGCACGCGCCGCTGGTGACAGCGCGTTCGGGTCTCGATGAATCACTCCGTCGGCGGCCCGATACACCGGCGCCCGAAAGCGTTCACGCGCATCGGGTGAGTCGGCGATTCCCTCGCGCGGCGCGGGATGCCACGTCTCCAGCTTGCCGGGCGAGTTGTGGTAGTACGTGAAGAGAAAGTCGTACACGGGATGGGTCTCCCCACGTGCACGCCGCGCTCGCCAGGGAGTCGTCCACCGCTGCACCCGCTCGAGGTGCAACGCGGCGCGCTCCCGCCACTCGGCCGTCGTCAACACCGTCATGCTCGGCGACATGTTCGACGTCACCATCAGAACGGCGCCGGTTGTTCGACCACGACTTCCGCGCCCGTCACCGGATGCACGAAAGCCAACCGTTCGGCATGTAGCAACAGGCGGTCTTCATCGCCCGGCGCCGTGCGCCCGTACAACCGGTCACCGATGATCGGCGCGTCGAGCCCCTGCGGGTGCGCGGCGTGCACCCGCAACTGATGTGAGCGGCCAGTGTGCGGTGTGAACCGCACCTGCGTGCGCCCGCTCTCACGCGCGAGCACATGCCATTCGGTGTGCGCCGGCTTGCCGTGCACGGGATCATGGATGTTGCGGGGCCGGTCGTCGATGTCCACGCGCAACGGCAGCATGATGTGCCCGTGATCGCCCGCCACGTCACCATCGAGCCACGCGACATACTGCTTGTCGATCAGGCGCAGCGAGAAAAGCCGGTTCAGCGCAGACGCCGTGTCGATGTCCTTCGCGACCAGCAGCAACCCAGACGTGTCCAGATCGAGACGATGCACCACCAGCGGGCCGGTCGCATCGGGATAGCGCTGGCGCAGTCGTGATACCACACAGTCCTGCATAGACGCACCGCGCCCCGGCACCGTGAGCAGCCCGCTCGGCTTGCCGACTACCATCAGGTGCTCGTCTTCGTACAGCGCCATTGGTTCCGCGGGATCGATGGCCGCCGAGCCGAAGAGCGGTGGTGCGTCGACGGGGAGGCCGTCGAGCATGTGCGTGAGAATCGGAAGGCATTTGCCGCGGCAGGCCGCGTAGAACACGCCCGCGCGTCGGTCACCCGTCGGCGACGGCGCGCCCCACCAGATCTCTGCGAGGGCGAGTGGACGCAGCCCCAGCGTGTACGCGTGCGCGAGCAGCTTCGGTGCCGCGCAATCGCCCGCACCGGCCGGTGGCTCGGCCGGTGCGAAGAGCTCGCGCAGCGAACGCGTTTCACCGCGCGCATTGATGAAGTGATAGCTGTCCTGGATCTGTCGCATCAGGACGCGCGAGCGCGCGGTGCGTGTCTCGTCGAGCCTGCGCAGGGCGGTAGTGATGCCTTGTGCAGCGGTGGTGTTCGCGTCATCCGGCATCGTTGCGACCAACGCCGCGCGCCGAGCGGAGAACTCGAGCATCTCCGTTTCGCCCGGGCCCCAGGCTTCGTCGCGGGCCGAGCGATCGAAGGCGGGCGGTGCCCAGCCGTCGATGTCCCACTGGCCATCGATCATGCCGGAGAATCCGCGCAGGTAGCCGATGCTGCCGTCGGGAGCGGCGACCACCAGCACCCCGAACATCTTGCCGTTGCCGGGGTGGTCCAGACGCCATGATGCCGCGTGATGCGACTGCAGGGTGTCGAGCAGCTCCATCGCCGCGCGCCGCGCAAGCAGGTGCACGGCGCTGCGGTCGAACGGAGTGGGGAAGCGGGATGGCCAGTCGGAGGGATCTGGCACGGGAGCGAATGGGATCACACCGAAATGTCGTGTGGATCGGCGACGTCGCACAGTGCTGCACCCGGAACTCGAGCGGCGACATTGCTGCCTTGCCACCATTCACGATCGCCGAGCACATTATGGGAATGCCCGCCGTGGAATCGCGTCGCTGGACTGCTGAGGACGTCGGAAAGCTGCTTTTGACCTGTGCCCCTTCAAGAATGCACGCGCGCTTTCGATCACAGATGCGACTCGCCTTCCTGGTGATTCTCAGTGCGTGCAGCTTCACGCCGCGCACTGCTCAGGAGGCGGCAGTTCAAGTCAGCGGCCTGCCGGTGCCGGAGGACGCCAGAATCCTGAAGTTTGTCGATCAGGCCAGCGGACCTGTTGGCCAGGACCTTACCCTGATCGTGGAGCTTGAACTCACGGAATCTGCGTTCGCCGCGGCCAGGGCAGCTGCGATCGAGGAGGGTTATTTCGCGGTACGCCGGCCTATGACCGATGACTCGATTCCCGCAGACTACGTGGACGGCAAGGCGACGGCACCTCAGGGCTTCGGCCCAGCAGCCCGGGAGCTTCGACCCGGTGAATCAGGCTTGTTCTTGTGGACAGGAACACCCCTCGACGGAAGCGTGGTAACGCTCGACCCCAGCAGGCGACGGATGATCGTTCGTGCCTGGATAGGCTAGGCATGCCCACGCCGGCCGACGCTTCTACGCCCGACACCGACGCGCAACGCCATCAATGGGATCGCGTCGCCGCCGGGTGGAAGAAGTGGTGGGACACGATCGAACAGGCCTCGCACCGGGTGAGTGTGCGCATGCTCGAACTGGCGTGCGTGAGTCCAGGCCAGCGTGTGCTGGATATCGCGACGGGGCTTGGCGAGCCCGCGCTGCTGGCGGCGCGCCGCGTCGCACCGGGCGGGCAAGTGGTCGGGACGGACCTGTCACCGCAGATGCTCGCGATCGCGCGTGAACGTGCCGCGACGTCGGGGCTTAACAACGTGGACTTCATCGAAGCGGATGCAGCGCAGCTGAATCGCCCCGCCGCGAGCTTCGACGCGGTGCTGTGCCGCTGGGGCATCACCTCGCTTCCGAATCCGTTCGACACCATGCTCGCCGTACGGCGCCTGCTCGCACCGCACGGCGCGTTCGTCACGGCGGTCTGGGAAGCCGGGCCGACGGGCCGCCCTCTGGCGAGTATCGCAACGGGGCTCGCGCACGAGATGTTCGGTGAGCCGACTTCCCGCGTGGACACACCTGCTGCGCCGAAGTCAGTGCAGCAGGGATTGGCGGACGACCTGCGGCGTGCAGGCTTCTCCGATGTCCGCACAGAGTCCATGACGGTGACGATGACGTGGAACTCCGCCGACGACTGCGTGCAGTACCTGCTCGATGTCTCGCTGGACCTGGCCGACGTGCTGTCAGGTCAATCGTCTGCACAGCACGCCGACTACCGGCAGCGACTCGCCGCTCGGCTTCAGCAGTACGTCGCCGCGGATGGGAGTGTGTGCATTCCCAACATCACGATCTGCGGGGTCGCGCGGAGTTGACCCCGTCGAGCACCTGGGCGCGTGCCGGGGTGCTCAGCGGATGGCCGGCGTCGTCCCCGGCGCCTTGCGCCACTTCGTCGCCTGCTCGTATCCGTACACCAGCGTGATCAACCGGCCTTCGTCGAACGCGCGCCCGAAGAACGTCATCCCTGCGGGCAGCCGATTGTCACGCGTGTAGCCCATCGGCACCGTGATCGCCGGCATGCCCGTCGTCGGTGAGAACACCTGGCTGTTGTCGCCGGCAGGAGTCTGCTGGTCGCCGATCAGGCGCGGCGGGAAGCTCCACGTCGGATAGACGAGGGCATCGAGCGTGAGCCGATCCATCGTGCGCGTGACCGCATCGCGCAGACCGTCGCGCACACGCTGCCGTCCGACGCAACCCGGAATCGTGTCGGGGTTGCCCTCGATCGCTACCGCGGACTTGAGCCGTGCTTCGATCGACGGATGGTATCGACCCGACTTCGCGATCGAATCGATCGACCGCACCGGCACGT
>JAZKCW010000009.1:0-27874 GCA_040387895.1 Gemmatimonadota bacterium | reverse complement strand
CTCACTCCCATGCTGCGCTGATCGTGCCATTGCTGGAAACATAGGGAAGCCACACGAGGGCGACGAGCAGGACCTGCACGTCACCGCTCTTGGCCTTCACGGGAATCCGGCCGAGCTCCTCGTTCGCTGCATCGTACGACGCGCCCAGGGTGTCGATATCGGTCTGGAGTTGCGCCTCGAGCTCCGCGTACTGGGCGCGCAGTGCGTCCACACTCTCGTTCGCCCGGGTCACGTCTCCCCGCTGCTGCACGGCGCGACCGACACCGCGAGCGGCGGTGCCCACCTTGCCGATCGTGCCGACGCCGATCTTGCCGCGACCGAAAACCGCGCCGAGCAGTGCGCCACCGACCGAGAGCATGGTGCTCATGTTCGCCTGGCTTGCCTGCGTCGACTCACGCGCGACCGCCTGTTCGGCCTTGCGGATCTTCTCCTGCAGGGAGGTCATGCGCGCCGCGTACTTGCCGCGCAGCGTCTCGATGCGCGCGTCCCGCTTCTCGCGTGACGCCAGCTGCAGGCGGATGCGGAACTCCCGCTCCGACTCGCCGGCCTCGGAGGTGAGCTTGCACTCGGCGCTCTGGAGCAGCTCGACCACTTCGTTGGTGACAGTCCACTTCTGGAACGCCTTGCTCCACGCCGCATAGTTCTTCGCCGTGGATGCAGCGCGCGGAAGTGCACCGTACGTGGCACCCTCGCGCGGCGTGCGCTCGAGCATCGTGGGGTCGAGGTCGACGCGTCTCGCGTTATCCCAGTCGAGCGTGATCGCACCGTCGTCCATTGTGCCGAGCAACGCCACACGCCGTTGCTCCGTCAGCCCGTATTTCACGCTGGTGAACGATGCGTCGGCGACGGCCAGCACCGCGGGTTCATATCGCGAGACAGCTTCGTTGCCGGTCGGAGGCACGAAGAACTGCGGGACATCCGGAGGCAGCACCGGCAGGCTCGACGACGTTGTCGCCCCGGAGTTCGCAGCAGGAGGGGCAGAAGGTACTGATGCCGCGGACGCGTGCGGTACTGCACCAGTGCTCGCGGTGGTACGCGCCTGCAGTGCCTTGATCTGCTCGCGCGTCATCGGCCCGGCGAGATACGACATCGTCCAGCGCGTCTCGAAGGTCACCGGAGCCGGCTCGTGCACGCTGTGCAGCAGGAACACACGCTTGCCGAGACCGGCGATCGTCTGCTCCATCGCGGCGCGATCGAATGGCTTCCCGCCCGATGCACCTTCAAGGCCCTCCATCACGCGCATCTTGTCGCGCTCGGTCTGCAGGCGACCGATGAACCACGTGCCGGTGTTCGACAGGCCACGATAGTCGAGGTCGACCGGGTTCTGCGTCGAGAGTACGACGCCCAGGCCGAACGCGCGCGCCTGCTTGAGCAGGGTGAGGAGCAGCGTCTTCGATGGCGGGTTGGCGACCGGCGGCATGTACCCGAACAGTTCGTCGATGTAGAGGATCGCGCGCAGCGATCCCGTCCCGGGCTGCGCACGCGTCCACGCGAGGATGTCAGCGAGCAGCAGCGTCACGAAGAACATCCGCTCGGCGTCACTCAGGTGCGCGATGGAGATGATCGATCCGCGGGGCTTGCCTGACGGATCGTAGAGCAGGCTCGCCGTATCCAGCGGCTCACCCTTCATCCAGTTCTGGAACCCCGGCGCCGCGAGCAGGTTGTTCAGCCGCATCGCGAGCTCCATCCGATCCTTCGGTGGGAACACCGTGTCGAGCGGCATCACCCCGACCTGCGTGAACGGCGGACTCTGGATGGCACCGATCAGCCCACCCAGATCAAGATCCTGTCCTTCGCTCCACGACGCCGACAGGATGTTCGCGAGCAGGATATGCTCGCGGCTCGAGATCGGATCGCCTTCGATGCCGAGCAGCGACAGGATGCTCGTCGCAGTTGCCCCCACGCGCTCCTGCATCGCTTCGGCATCGTCCCGCACAGCGGCCGGCGGCGCGACGAACGCCCGAAGCAGCGACAGCGGTCGGCCCGCGGTGCTACCGGGCGTGTAGATCGTCACCTCGGCAGCATCCTGCAGGCGCTTGATACGCGCGCCATCCTGGCCCCACTCCGCCAGGCCGTCACGCCAGAGCGTCGCCTGCTTCTCCGCGAACTCCTCGGCGGACAGGCCGGCATTGGATGCCTGCTGCGGATCGACCCACGGCGCGAAGTCGCCCGACGCGAGTCCCGGGAATCGCAGTGCAAGGTTGCCGAGGTCACCCTTGGGGTCGATCGCGATCACCGGCACGCGATCGATGAGCGCCTCCTCGAGCAGGCCGATGCCCAAGCCCGTCTTGCCGCTGCCGGTCATGCCGATGATCACGGCGTGCGTCGTGAGGTCCTTCGCATCGTACATGACGAGATCCTCGCCGCGCGCACGCGTGGGAATGTCGTATGCCTTGCCCAGGTAGAACGCACCCAGTGTTTCGAAGTCGGTCATGTCAGCTCAAGTCAGCGGTGTGCCTGCGTTCGCAGGAGTTCGGCGCGTCGTCGCAGGTTGTCGATCTCGTAGGCGGCTGCCTCGCGCGGCAGGTCATCGACTCTCTTGGTGGCGACCGGAGCCGACGCAGAGAAGTCGACTTGCAGTTCCGAATGCACCGTCGTCGGCGACGACGCGCCCGACTGCGCGGTGATGGTGCGCTGCTCGGTGGCGAATCGCAATGCGCCCTTCGCGTCGAAGCGGAACAGGCGGTTCGCGCGGCCGTCGTCACCGAACTGCACGTCGTCCTCGATGGTGAACCCGCCGTCCGGCGATGACGTGAGCAACCACGTGCCGCGTTCATCGCCGTCGGTGATTTCGCCACGCTGCGAAGAGGCGCGAGACGGCGATGCAGACGACCGCGCCGAGTCGCCGGCCAGGACGGCCGAACGAGTGCTGTTGCCGGCGTTGGTGTCTCGCCGCTCCGTTGCGTCGCACGCTACGAGCAGGAGCAGCGACGCCGCCGACAGACTCGCGCGAGACATGGAGGCGAAACGGGAAAGGCTCATGGGCGTGTCAGAGGACTGGCTGGCCACGATACACCACGACATCGGACCCCTCGGCCACGAACGTGGAGACGGGCGTGGTCGTGAAGATCTCGGCGAGTCGCGGGCCGTACAGCGTGGACAGATCCGCCTCGAACATGCAGCCCGCCGTCATGCTGATGCGCCACTCCGGGTGCTCCACCCGATACTCCATCGTCGGCTTCCGCTCCCGGCGAGTGTAACCCCAGTAGTGCTCCGCGATGAACGACTCGACGGAACCGCGGCGCATCTGTCGCGGTGGCTCCGTCACGAGCGCGATCACGCGCTCCCATCCTCCCTCGCGCTTCCACTCGTACACGAGTGATCGGCTCGCGCCCGGCTCTTGTGCCGACAGCGGCTGGTCGGGCACGGCCACGCGGCGCATCGGTCGCGCCACGTACGGCTCACCGTAGAGCGTGCGTGCCACGAAGGCGATGGCGGCCCGTGGCACCATCTCCTGGATGAAGGTCACGCCGCGTCGCCAGGTGCCATCGCGCGTGCGACGGCGCACGTAGAACCGCAGGTTGACTTCGGGGAACCGCACGTGAAACGGGATGCGGAATCCCAGCACACGTGTGTCGCGAAAGTCGAAGGCGACGAGGCTGATCAGCGCGTCCCCCTCCCACAGGTCGAGCTCCGTGCCGGCCGCGAGATAGGGCCGAAGCGCCGACGGATCCACCGCCCAGGTGACCATGATGATGTCGCGCCACGAGGCCGTGAGGAACGGCGATTCGTGCTCCCCGGGTGGACGGTCGGTGCTCATGCCGCAATCTCGTCCGAGACACTGTGCGGCGCCACGCTCACGTGGGTGTGTGTTCCGGGCGGCGAGACCGCAGGAGCGCCCGGACATCCGCCACGGCATCGGCGCGATGCTGAAGGTCGCGCACCACGTCGAATGCGGAGGAGAGTCCGGACTGTGTGTCCGGGACGGCAAGTCGCAGCAGGTCCATGCGAATGTTCTCGAGCGCCGTGATGGCCGTCGCAAGCCGTGCCTGCACGTCCCGTCGTTCGCTGCCGAGGCGCTGCAGTGTGTCGTCGGCCGCCCCATCGTCGTGACGCATCCGTGCCGCCCGTTCCTGCGCGGCGAGACTTGCGTCGTCGGCTCGCATGGCTTCCGCCTCACGGGTGAACCTGGCCACGGCGGCCGGCAACTCGTGCACCGATGCACGCACCGATTCCGGCAGCGCGGCGAACAGGGCGTCGGCCGCATGCTCGAGACGGATCTCGGTGTGGGCGGATGCGGGCAGCGGCAGCGCTGGAGAAGCCGGCGACGGCCGGCCGCCCAGTACGCGCGTGAGAGACTTCGCGAGTGGTACACGAACGCGCTGCTGCGCCCAACGTGAGAGTGCAGACTGGCGCAGCGCGGCGGCAAGACCGCGCCCGATGAGCAGCGGGGGGAGCACGAGAGACGCCACCTGGATCATGTCCGTGAGCGGCTCGGCGAACTGCATCGACGACAGCGCACCCTGTGCGTAGCCAAGCAGCGCACCGGACGCTGCAACCACGACACCCTGCACGCGGCTCTCCCACGAGGGTGACGCGGTCGGAGAATCTGCCGCTGTCGAACCTGCGAGCGTGGCGGCGATGTCGTTTGCCGCGGTTCCCTCTCGGAGGCTCCGGCGCGCTGCGGTGATAGCTTCGGCCCCGCGCCCGACAGCAGCGACGAATGTGATGATCGATACGCCCACACCGACCGAGTTCACGATACCGAGGCCGAAGCTGCTGGTCTCCCCGAGCATGATGATGCGCGTCGTCACTCCGAAGACCTGCGCCCACGCCCAGAGCGCGATCGCACTGTCTGCCCGGTCGCGCACGCGGAGCAGTGCAGGAGACACGGTGCGGTCCACCGTGGGAGGCTCGAGCGCTTCCACGAACGCTGCGGCGTTGGCGAAGCGATCGTCAGGGCGGAGAGCGAGACAGCGCTCGATCGTCTCGGCCAGTGCAGTTGGCACCCGCGCAGTGCCCGAGCGCGGATACTGCCCGGTGGCGGCGACATGCAGCGTGACGCCAAGCGCGTACAGATCCGCGCGTCCGTCCACGGCTTCTCCGAGTGCCTGCTCCGGCGCCATGAAGCGTGCGGTGCCGGCGACTTCGCCGGAGGACGGCGTGCGCGTCGGATCGTCGTGCAGCGCGATGCCGAAATCCGCGATGAGCGCGCGGTCCGTTCCGTCTTCGAGCAGAATGTTCTCGGGCTTCACATCGCGATGCACGACACCGCGGTCATGTGCATACGCGAGTGCCCACCCGATCTCGCGCCCGATGCGTCGGACGACGTCCTGCGGTAGCGGCCCGTCCTGGCGAATGCGCTCGGCCAGGGTTTGCCCGCGCACGTACGACATCACGAAGAACGCGAGGTCGCCCGCTTCCTCGACCGAATGGATCGGCACGATGTTCGGATGGAAGCACTGCGCGGCGACGCGCGCCTCGCGGAGGAAGCGGCGGCGCATGTCCGCGCGCGCAGACAGTTCCGGTGCGAGCAGCTTGATCGCGACCGGTCGCTCCAGCAGCACATCGTGCGCGAGGTAGACCACACCCATGCCGCCACGCCCGATTTCCCGGACGATCGAAAACCGTCCGGCCACGGCCGCCTGCAGGCCGAGGTGCATCAGAACTCGCGGCGCTTCATCTCCTTGAAAATCTCTTCGGCTTCCGTGCCGGACAGCGGCTCGGTGCCGGCGCGCGTCGCCTCGAGCGTCGGATCGAACGTCTTCCGCTCCTGCTTCTTCGGCCGAGCGGCTTTCTCCGTGTTCTTCTTGATCAGGGCCTTGAGCTGCGAATCCTTCATGCGGCACTCCGGTGCGGGAATTCCTCGGGTGCGTTGAGGTTGGCGTCCCGGAAGGCAGGTGTAAAGGCATTGCCGCCACGAGACCGGTCGCCGGGGTCACAACACCGGCACGCTCGATGCGTCCCGCCGCCGTACACACCGTTCCGGGAGGCAGCATGCCGCAGGGCGACAAGAGCGCGTACACCGACAAGCAGAAGCGCAAGGCGGAACACATCGAGGAGGGCTACGAGGCGCGGGGTACTCCGCCGGAGGAGGCCGAGCGCCGTGCATGGGCAACCGTCAACAAGCAGGACGGCGGGGGGAAGCAGGCCGGCAGCGCACGCAAGAGCAGCGGCACCGGCACCGGTACCGGCGGCGCCCGGAAGTCGGCGGCCAAGAGCGGCGCGAAGAAGGCGAAGAAACGGTAGGCGAGTGCGCGCGGCCGGTCAGACCGCCCGCAGCGCTTCCCGCGTGACCGTGGCCGTGGCGGTACAGCCCGCGAGTCCCATGGTGAGGTCGAGCTCCCCGCGGATGTTGCGCAGTACCTCGCGCACTCCGCGCTCGCCGGCCAGCGCGAGGCCGTAGACGTACGGTCGTCCGATCATCACCGCGGCCGCGCCAAGCGCGAGCGCCTTGAACACGTCGGCTCCACCGCGCACGCCCGAGTCGAACAGGATCGGCATGCGGCCGGCGACCGCCTGCGCCACGGCCGGGAGCGCATCCAGTGAACCGATGGCTCCGTCGACCTGACGGCCGCCGTGCGTGGACACGACGATGCCGTCCATGCCGTGCTCCACGGCCAGGCGCGCATCGTCGGGATGCAGCACGCCCTTGAGAATGATCGGAAGCCTCGTCATCCGACGCAGACGTTCGAGGTCGGCCCACTCGAGGGAGGGACGCGAGTACGTGGCCACGAAACGCCGCACGGCCTGTCGCGGCCAGCCTGAGCGCAGGTTGTCGACCAGTGATCCGGGCGTGCGCCGCATCAGCTCGAAGCCCGCGCGCAGGGTGCGCAGCGTCACGCGCGGCGTGGATGTCGTTGCGGGGAGCGGGAGTCCGACTTCCTGCCGGAATACAGGATCGCTCGTGTACTGCGCGATGCCCATGCCGCGCATGAATGGCAGGTAGCCAAGGTCGAGGTCGCGCGGGCGCCACCCGAGCATCGTCGTGTCGAGCGTGAGCATGATGCCGGTGCACCCGCAGCTTTCCGCCCGCGCGAGAAAGCTCTGCACGAGCGCGTCGCTGCGCGACCAGTACAGCTGAAAGAATCGTGGTGTGTCACCGAGCAGCCGCGCACACTCCTCCATCGGCACGGAGGCCTGGTTCGAGAACACCATGGGAATGCCTTCGGCAGCCGCAGCGCGAGCCACGGCGCGATCGGCTTCGTGATGCACGAGTTCCAGCACGCCGATCGGGGCGAGCAACAGCGGCGACGGAAGGCGGCGTCCGAATAGCTCGACGGACAGGTCGCGCTGCTCCACATTGCGCAGCACACGTGGCACGATCTGCCAGCGGCCGAACGCATGCCGGTTGGCTTCCATCGTGCTTTCGCGTCCTGCGCCGCCGGTGACATACGCCGCCGCTTCCGGTCGCATCGCCGCAATCGCGCGCTGCTCGAGCTCATGCTCTTCGACGGGCACGCGAGGGCGCGCGCCCGACAGGCCGTCGATGAAGATTTCCGACTGACGCTCGGGGCCCCACATGCTAGCGGGGGCGGGGGCTCGCCGAATCCTTGCGAGGTGTGGACTTGGTCGGAGCGAGCAGCCGCAGCACCGCGTCAATGACCGCGCGCCCGGCGGCCCGCGACGGCGCGATCGCCTCGAAGTGACCGTCGTCGGGGACGCTGATCACTTCGACGCTGTCGCCCGCGGCGCGTGCCGCCGTGGCGTACGCGTCGAGCGCGCTGCGAGGTGCGATGCGGTCGGCGGTTCCCGCTACGTGGATCGTACGCACGTTCAGCGGCACGCGATCGATCGGCGACACCTCGCGCAGGCGCGCCGGTACACTGTCGGGCATGCCGCCGAGGAGTGACTCCACCGCGGGATTGCCGCACGTGGCCCGTTCACGCCCGTAAAACTCGCGCAAGTCCGTGACGCCACCGATCGAGACGACACCGGCGAGTCTCAACGCGGGCACTCCGACGGCGAGTGTGGCGGGTCTGCCGCCGCCCCGCGACGCGAGCCAGAGGGACAGCTGCGCACCGGCGGAATGTCCCGCAGCGACGACGCGGGTCGTGTCGAGCGGAAACTGCGTGGCGAGCGTACGCACATGATGCAGCGCGCCGGCGACGTCTTCGAGCGTCCCGGGCCAGCCGCCACCCGGATGATCGTAGCGGCGGTACTCGACGTTCCATGTCGCCACGCCGAGGTCCGTGAGCGCCTGCGCGAGTGCCGCCGTGTTGCGCACGGATGCGTAGGGCGAGAACCAGCAGCCGCCGTGCACGACAACCGCGACGGGAAAGGGGCCGGTGCCCGGTGGCAGGCGAAGCTCGCCGAATTGCAGGGAGTCGCGACCGTACGCGATCCGCCGCCCGGGGGCGGACACCGTCATGGTATCGACGTCCGAGGCGCGGAGCCGGCGTTGCGGCGTCGCCGGTGCAGCCGGTGCTTGTGGAGGTGGTGTGGGCGGTGCCTGGGCAGCAGCCGGGCCGGAGAAGAGGAGGACACCGACGACGGTGGCGGCCACTGCGAACACGACTACGTGGGAGGACATGCGATGGGGCATGCCGCAGAAGCTGTTCAGGCGCCCCAGTGCTCCGCTAGGCGTTTACCGGCGTAGACCCCGACGCCGGTCCCGACCACCGATCCGATGAAGGCGGAGAACAGCCCGATGAACTCCCCGGCGTACCAGCCGAGCGAGCCCAGCATGCAGGTGCTGATCGCTACGATCGCGCGTGTCATGGTGCATGACGAGCGAGCCCTGCAATCGCACCGGATCCCCGCTGCCGGGTGACCGAAATGTGCCGAACCCAGCCACGTGATGGGCGCAAAAGAAAACCGTTGACACTTTCGCTCGTCGACGCTACCGTCTAGCAGCATTCAATTCCTGGGGGGCGCGCTGCGGCGCGGAAACGCAAGTGGGACGATGCGGCTTCGGGGACTTGGCTTCATGCAGGTCCTTTTGTCGTTTGTGCTTCTTGGGAATCGAGTGTGATGTCAGTATCGCAGATGCTGGCGACCCGCGCGGGGGTATTGTCCGCGACGACTACAACGAGTGCTCGGTGCGTACGGCAGGGCCGGACTCCGAACACACACAGCAACAGGAGCAGTGCCATGCGTACGACCGGCAAGGTGAAGTGGTTCAACGATGCCAAGGGCTTTGGATTCATCACGCCCGACGACGGCTCGAAGGATTGCTTCGTCCACCACTCGGCCATTCAGGGCGGCGGTTTTCGCACCCTGGCCGAGGGCGAGCGTGTCGAATTCGACATCGTTCAGGGTCAGAAGGGCCCAGCCGCCGAGCAGGTCACGAAGATCCGCGGTTGATACTGCGGTAATCGCGACACGTTGAAAGGAGGGCCCGTTGGCAACCGCCAACGGGCCCTCTGTCGTTCGCGCAGCCGACATCTTCAACGATTCCGCACATGGACAGCACGAGGCCAAGGGCCACCAGATACGCAGCATTCCTGCGGGCCATCAACGTCGGTGGACATACCGTCACGATGGCGCGGTTGCGCGCACTGTTCGACGAACTGGGTTTCGCCGGTGTGTCGACCTTCATCGCCAGCGGCAACGTGTTGTTCACGCGCGGAGTGGACGCGCAGGCTGAGGCGGAGGCCGAGGCGGACTACGACACGGAAGCGCGCATCGAGGCGCACCTGCATAGTGCGCTCGGATTCGAGGTGGCGACGATGCTGCGCACCGCGAGCGACGTCGAGGCAGTTGCCGCGTTCACGCCTTTTCCCGATCTGGACGAGAGCAATCACTCCCACTACGTGGGCTTCCTGCGCACGACGCCAGGTGCGGCGGAGGTCGAGCGCGTGATGAGCCGCACGACGCCGGCCGACACGGTGCGCATTCATGGGCGGGAGCTGTACTGGGCGGTGGCGGGCCGCTCCTCGGATTCGAAGCTCACGGGCAATGTGCTGGAGCGCTGCCTCGGCATGCCGCTGACACTGCGGAACCGCAACACGGTCCGGAAAATGGCCGTACTGCTGAGCGTCCCTCGGGTGGCAGCGGACCCTGAGTCGGTGCCTGGAAAAGCACGCAAAACGCGGCGGCAAACATGAGGGGTACGAAACTTGATAGGTGATGGGGTGGGCAGACATCTGCCAATCCCCTCACCGCCCTCGGGCGTTGGAGTGCCACATGCTCTACACCATCGTCGTCATTCTTCTCATCCTGTGGCTGATCGGCAACCTGACTGCATTCACTGCGGGCGGCCTCATTCACATCCTGCTCGTCATCGCGATCATCGTCGTCATCGTTCGCGTGATTCAGGGCAGAAAACCGCTTTGACGTCGTACGCAGGCGAACGCGCGAGCAGCGCGCGTTCGCCTGCCTTCGCTGATACACTCAGCCCGGATCGAGAGCGGGCATGGCCGCGGAATCGAGCAGCCATGTCAGCTCGCCTTCTGCGGGTTGCACTCGCTCCGCGGGCAAGGACGCATCGTTCTGCAGTACCTGCGACGCGTGCGGTGACAGCACCCGCTCCATGATCGCGCGCTTCTCCCCGCCTGCGACGAGCATCAGCACGCGTGCTGCCGCATTGATCACCGGCAGGGTGACCGTGATCCGCCACGTCCCCGCACTCGCCGCGTACTCGGCGAGCGCCCACCGTTGCTGCTCCTGCAGCGCCGTCCCTTCCGGAAAGATGGACGCGGTGTGCCCGTCTGCCCCGACGCCCAGCAACATCAGATCGAAGTTCGCGCCTGACGCATAGCGCGGCGCCCCGCTGGGTGTGCCGAAGTGCGATCGCAGCAATGACTCGTACTGCATCGCCGCCATCGACGGGTCGATCTCGCCCTGCATGCGATGGATGTTCGCCGCCGGAATCGGAACGTGCGACAGCAGCAACTCGTACGCTGCGCGATAGTTGCTGCGCGGGTCGTCCGGCGGCACGCAGCGCTCGTCACCCCAGAAGACGTGGACCTGCGGCCACACGACGCGGGAACGAAACGGCTTCGTCGCCAGCAGCGTGTATACACCGTTGGGGGTGGCCCCGCCGGAGAGCGCGAGCGTGAAGCGCCCGCGCTCCCTGATGCAGTCGGTCGCCGCCTGCACGATGCGCTCGGCGGCATCCGAGAAGAGTGCCGTCCGGTCCTGCAGTACCTGAACCTCCGTGTTGCGCCCGGTCATTCAGGATTGCGCCATCCACCGACGTGGTCAGCCATCGCGATCGCCTCACGTGGGCCCCACGTGCCCGCGTCGTACGGAAGCGGAGCCGGCGCGCCGCGCAGCACCGGATCGACGATCGACCACGATGCATCCACGCAGTCCTCGCGCGCGAACAGCAGCGTGTCGCCGTCCATGGCGTCGCCAAGCAGGCGGTCGTAGGGCTCCAGCTCGTGGACGGAGGGCTGGTGCAGCAGCGTGAACTCGCTCGCGTCGGATGCCATCGTTTCACCGGGATGCTTGACGCGCGCTCCGATCGCGATGAGAACGTCGGGACCCAGGCGGAACCGGAAGCAGTTGCGCGCACCATTCGCGAAGTCGGGGAACATGGGCCGCTTGAGCGTCACCACGACTTCGGTCGCCGTGGCCTTGAGATACTTGCCGGCGCGAATGAGCACGGGTACGCCCTGCCAGCGCGGAGATTCGATGTGCAGGCGCACGGCGGCGAACGTCTCGACGGCGGAATCCGGTGCGACGTCGGGCTCCTTCCGGTAGTCGCGGCACTGACCGCGCACCACGTCGCTGTGCGTGAGCGGACGAATGGCGCGCAGCAGCTCGACCTGCTTGTCGCTCAGCTGGTCGGCCAGCGACGACTGCGGCCCGTCGAGCGTGAGCAGGGCGAGCACGAGCAACAGGTGATTCTGTATGACGTCGCGAATCGTGCCTGTCTCCTCGAAGAACTTCCCGCGACCATTGACGCCGAACTTCTCCGCCATCGTGATCTGGATGCTCTCGACGTGGTCGCGGTTCCACACCGGCTCGAGAAACGAGTTCGCGAAGCGGAACACCAGCAGGTTCTGAACGGGTTCCTTGCCCAGAAAGTGATCGATGCGGAAGATGTCCGTCTCGTCGAACTGCGCGTGCACGATCGCATTCAGCTCACGCGCCGATTCCAGGTCGCGCCCGAACGGCTTCTCGAGCACGATCCGCGCGCCGCGTGCGCATCCGGACTCGCCGAGCCCACGCGCCACATCGTCGAACATGTTCGGCGGAATCGCGAGATAGTGCAGGGGATGCGAAGCGCCCCCGAGCGCCTGGCGCAACGCGTGGAAAGTCTCGGCGTGCTGGTAGTCGCCGCCGACATACTCCACGCGTGCGAGCAGTTGCTCCAGTGCCGCGTTGTTGACCGGACCTTTTGCGGTCAGGTCCTCACGGATCTTCGCCCGCAGCGACTCGGCCGTCCAACCCGGTCGGGCGACACAAATGACCGGCATCTCGAGCTCTCCGCGTTCAGCCAGCGAAAGCAGTGCCGGATAAATCTTTCGTTTCGCGAGGTCGCCCGTGGCACCGAAGAACACGAGCGCGTCGGACCGTATGCCTTTCATGATGTCTTCCGCTCGAGGTGACCGCCGAACCCGAAGCGCATGGCGGAAAGCACGCGGTTCTGGAACTCTGCCTCGCCGCGGGAATCGAACCGTTCGTAGAGTGCTGCCGTGAGCACATGTGCGGGCACCGCCGTCTCGAGCGCCGCCTGCACCGTCCACCGACCTTCACCGGAATCGGAGACGTGTCCGGAGAAACCGTCGAGCCCCGGATCGCGAGCCAGTGCGGCGGCCGTGAGATCGAGCAGCCACGACGTGATGACACTGCCGCGCCTCCACACCTCGGTCACGTCGGCGAGATCGAAATCGAACTGGAAATACTCCGGGTTGCGCATGGGCGCGGTCTCCGCGTCGGCCGCATGGTCGCGCTTCCCGATATTCGCGTGCTTGAGGATGTTGAGCCCCTCGGCCATGGCAGCCATCATGCCGTACTCGATCCCGTTGTGGATCATTTTCACGAAGTGTCCCGAACCAGCCGGGCCACAGTGCAGATACCCTTCCTCGCTCGTGCCGCCGCGCGTCTCCACGCCTGGTGTGCGCGGCGCCGTACCGGCACCCGGCGCGAGTGTCTTGAACAGCGGCTCGAGGCTCGCGACGGTCTCCTTCTCCCCGCCGATCATCAGGCAATAACCGCGCTCGAGCCCGAACACACCGCCGCTGGTGCCGACGTCGACGTAGTGCAGGCCCTGTTCCGTGAGACGGATCGCGCGGTCGACGTCGTCCCGGTAATACGAATTGCCGCCGTCGATGACGATGTCCCCTTCGTCGAGCAACGGGAGCAACTTCGCGAGTGTCGCGTCGACGACCGCAGCCGGCACCATGAGCCACACGGCACGCGGCCGGGCCAGTGCACCGACAAACTCTTCGAGTGTCGCGCCGGCGACCGCGCCCTCACTCGCGAGCGCAGCCATCGGCTCCGGCGAGCGGTCGTGCACGACGGCCGAGTGACCCCCGCGCATCAGGCGTCGCACCATGCTCGCGCCCATGCGCCCCAATCCGATCATGCCGATCTGCATTCGTTCGTCCTTGCGTCGTCGCGTGGTAGGCCGTCTGGTGTCGCTGCTGTATCGTAACACGACATACCTTTCGTCGGGCGCCGTGATCGCACGGTGATCACATGCCGTGATCGGGCGGCCGGCGCTGGGTGGGCGGAAGGTTCACAACTCAGGGGAATGCACTTCGTGGCAGCTGGACGGAAACGCGTGGTGGTGATCGGGGCCGGAGCGGCGGGCAGCATGGCGGCTATCTTTGCGGCGCGGAGCGGTGCCGAGACCGTGCTCCTCGAGCGCACGCGCGACGGTGGCCGCAAGATCCTCATCAGCGGTGGCGGACGCTGCAATGTGCTGCCGCTGCGCGTGGACGAGACGCGATTCGTCACGGACTCGTCGCCGAACGTGCTGCGCAAGATCGTGCGCTCGTGGCCGTTGGCCGAACAGGTGCGGTTCTTCGAAAGCGACCTCGGCATTCCGCTCGAGGCAGAGGAGGAGTCGCTCAAGCTCTTCCCGGCATCACACCGTGCGCGCGATGTGCGCGATGGCCTGCTCGCCTTTGCAGCCCGCCAGGGTGTGCGACTGGTGATGGACACCATGGTCGTCGGGTTCGCGCCCTCGGGCGACGGCTGGCGGGTGGAGTGCGACGGCCGCGCGCCGTTCGATGCGGATGCGGTGATCATCGCGACCGGTGGCCTCTCGGTGCCCAACACCGGCAGCGATGGCTTCGGCCTGCGTGCACTGTCGTCGATGGGTTACGCCGTGCATCCGACGTATGCCGCGCTCACGCCCATCACGGCGAAGGAGTCGGCGTTTGCCGAACTGTCGGGTGTGTCGCTGCCGGTCACGCTCATGGCCAAGTCGGCGCAGCGCTCGGCGACGGCATCGGGCGGCTTCCTGTTCACGCATCAGGGGTACAGCGGTCCGTCGGTGCTCAACGTGTCGCATGTCGTCGTGCGTGCCCGGCAGGAGGGCAGCGTGCCCGCTTCGGTGCAGGTGCGCTGGACGCCGCTCGACGACGACGCGTGGGAGCGCGAGCTCAAGCCGCACGGAGCACGCACGGTGACGGGCGCGTTGCGCGCCTTCATGCCCGACCGCCTGGCGGCCGTCCTGCTCGGCGTGGCCAACGTCGACCCGACGCGTCCGCTGTCCGAGTTGCGGCGCGAGGAGCGGCGGCGACTCGTCGACACACTGACGCGCGGTCCGCTGCCGTGGTCGGGCGATGAGGGATACAAGAAGGCCGAGGTGACGGGCGGTGGCATCGCGCTGAACGAGGTCGACCCGCGCACGATGGAGTCGCGTCGTCATCCGGGCCTGTTCCTGTGCGGTGAAGTGCTCGACGCCTTTGGCCCGATTGGCGGGTACAACTTCCTCTGGGCATGGGCCACGGGTCGCGCGGCGGGCATCGGTGCCGCAACGGTGGCCGCCCCGCCCTCGAGTGACATCGCTGCAGGTTGACCACGACAACAGGCTGGCGGGAGCGCGCCGGCCGAAGGAATGATCCCGAAATGGATTGGCTGACACGACGGCGCTTCCTGCAACTCGCGGCGGCAACGGTGGCGGGTGGCGCCGCAACGGTGGGCTACACATGGTGGGTCGAACCCGAGTGGCTCGAGATCACGCGGGTCCGCATGCCGGTGAAGCGCCTGCCGACCGCGCTGCAGGGCAAGACACTCGTGCAGCTGTCGGATATCCATGTCGGGCCGAACGTGTCCGAGGAGTACGTGCGCGAGTCATTTCGTCGCGTGCAGGCGCTGGCGCCGGACATCGTGGTCTATACGGGTGACCTCACGTCGTCGCACCGCGACCTGTACACGCGCGCCGCCAGTGCCTACGCGACGATGCCACGCGGTGCGCTCGGCACCGTCGGGGTGCTCGGCAATCACGACTACGGGCTGAATTGGGGCGAGCCGGCGGTCGCGCGGGCGCTTGGCAACATCGTCGGCGAAGCAGGCATGCAGGTCGTCACGAACGATGTTGCCGTCGTGGCGGGGCTCCAGATCGTCGGCCTGGGTGATCTGTGGGCGAATCAGTTCGATCCGAGGCTGGGCTTCTCGCGCTGTGATCCGCGCGAGCCGGCGATCGTGCTGAGCCACAATCCCGACAGCGTGGACCTGACAGGGTGGGGCAGCTACGACGGCTGGATCCTGAGTGGGCACACGCACGGCGGACAGTGCAAGCCACCATTCCTGCCTCCACCGATCATCCCGGTGCGGAACAAGCGCTATACCGCCGGTGAATTCGCGCTGGATCGTGGGCGGCGCATGTACATCAGTCGCGGTGTGGGCACCGTGTTGCCGGTGCGCTTCAACGTGCGACCGGAAGTGACGGTGTTCGAACTGGTGGCGGAGTAGCTACCGCTACTTCGTGGCTACTTCGCGTTGCCGACCCGCAGCACGATGCGATAGTTCGCGGCTGGAATTTCGTCGATCGTTTCTTTCTCGGGCAGCGCGCGTACCAGGCGAATCAGCTGCCCGGCCACGGTGGCCGTGTCGCGTCCGGCCACGGTTTCGAGCCGCCGCGTCTCGAGGTACTGGAACCCGATGATAGGCCCGGCCTGCACGTCCACGACGACACTGCCGGCCCACGCACACTGAATCAGCGCTTTCGTCGGGCATCGGGAGTCGCCAACGAGCCGCTGGAAGCCGACGTTGAGGTTGGCGTCCGCCACCCGCGCCACCCCACCGGGTGCGAGCGTGATGTCAGCGCCGGCCTGCGCGGCGATGGCGCGTCCCAGGTCGACGGATGGTTCGATCGGATCCGTCGACCTGCAGGCAACGCTGGCGAGCACGCCGATGGCGGCAACGGCGGAGATCGCGGTCTTTACGGGCGGGCGCCGGCCCTGGGTGCGGGGCGTCGGCCGGGGGCGGGACAGGGCATCGATGGTGTCCATGCCTGTTAAACCCCACCAGCGCCCCGCTGGTCACCAACTGCGGGTGACCCGGACGCTCATGGGTGGCATCGCTTGCCGCACCGACGATCAGCCGCGAATGGATCGCATGAGTCCATCGAGCGTGTTGCCGCGGGCCAGCCCCGTGACGCGATCCTGCACGCGCGGATAGAGCGTGTTCGCCTCGCCCTGAAAGCGGGTGAAGAGCGCCTTGAGGTCCGCCGTCGAAAGCGTGCGCCCCTGCCGGTAGTACTGCTCCGCCGCATGGCCGAGCGCGTAGGTCGACGCGAAGGTGACAGCCCCGCCGGCCGCCATGCCGGCTGCACTGCCGAACATGCCTCCGAGCAATCCGCCGGCGAGGCCGCCGAGCGTACGGCGCACCACACTCTCCATGAGCTGAGCCGCTGCACCGATGCCGAACGTCGCCGCGAGATCCTTGATCTGCGAGGCGTCCATCTCCTGCCCGTGTTTCTGCCCGATGTGCCGCACGAGGCGCAGCTGCAGCGGCAGGATCGCGATGTTCGCGAGGCGATCCGGCAACAGCTCGAGTGCAGCGGTGAGGATTGCCTGATCGAGGATGTGTGCATCGAGGTCCGGCGCGCCGGGCGCGGTGCTGCTCCCGGTGCTCTCTGTTGTGCTACCAGTGTTGCTGCCTGTGGTGCTGCTCGTGTGGTTGCCTGCGATGCCGTACGCATTGCCCAACGTGCCGCTGCCCATTCCCGTCATGTTGGCGGCAGACAGCGGTGGCGTCTGCAGGGCCGCCATCGGTGCATTCGTCGCGGTCTCACGGATAGCGCCGATGGTACTGATCGGGCGCTCCGCGGAGGTCTCGTCGATCGAGAGCAGCAGCGCCAGGCGCGCGAGAAATGCACGCTCGGGCGCGTTCAGCGCACCGTCGGCATGACAGACGGCAACGGCGGTGTCGTATGCATCCTGCCGGGTGTCCGCATCCGACAGCTGGGCCGCAAGCGATGGCAAGTCGAGGCCACCCGCTGCTGCCTTGGCAACTGCTGCGTCGGCGTCGGGCAAGCCAAGCCGTGACGCCGCGGCGGCGAGCCCCGCATGCTCATCGGCGTCGCGGACACCGTCGGCAAGGGCAGCGAGCGTGGCGATGGCGACGATGACTTCGGCGTCGTGCTGGTTCATGACCGCTATCCTGTGCGCATGACCGACCGTCGCCTCGTGGGCCCCCGGCCTTTGCCGGGTTCCCGTTCCAACTGGCGACGAACGGATCGGTGGTGAAGAATGGGCGACCGTTGGAGTCGCTACACGAGTCTGATCGAGATTATACGTGTTTGCGCATCATGTCGCGCGCCGGTGCGTCCAGTGCAGCGCGCGCCACGAGTGCGGCACGGGTTTCGCCTGTCGGCCTGCGGTTCCCCTTCGACTTGCGATCGGCAACGTGAAGGGCGGCACGGCACTCAGCGCGGGGGCAACATGGCAGGCGCACAGGCACAGCAGTTCATCGACGCACTGCATCGGTTGGAGGAGCGTCACGACCTCAACGGCATGGTCGCACTGTTCGGAGACGACGCGGAAGTGCGCAACCCGACCGACAGTTCGGCGCACCAGGGCGTCGACGGTGCGCGACACTTCTGGGATGCGTATCGCCGATCATTCGAGGAGATCCACTCGGAGTTTCGGAGCGTCGTCGAAAACGACGGTGTCGTGATGCTCGAGTGGACGAGTCGCGGGCGCGCTGCCAAGGGTGCGCCGGTGGAGTACGACGGCGTGAGCGTCGTGGAGTATCGCGACGGCAAGGTGCAGCGGTTCCGTGCGTACTTCGACCCATCGGCGCTGCAGGCGTAGCGCGTCGACCATCGCGCCATAGACCGAGGTCGAAGATCGAAAGGCTCCGCACGAGGAGCATTCTCGTGCGGAGCCTTGGTGCGCCGCCGCTACTGGGTTGCGGCGCTCACCGCGTATTCCAGCGCATCGAGCCGGATACGCGATCCGGCACGGTGCCAGGTCGGTTTGCCGTTACTGAGGACGATCACCTGCGGTGAGCGGTGCTCCACGCCCAACTGACGCTCGAGCTGCTGCGAGAGTGACTGCTGTCCGAGCACGTCCACCACGAAGACCGGCACGTCCGGATGATCCTTCGCGAACGTCTCGATCTCGAGGATGGCCCCATGCGAGATGGAGCAGGCTGGGCTGTGCTTGTACAGCACGGAGAGTGGTGGAAACTCTATCGGCTGGCCGCGCTGATCGCCCGTCGGGGTGCTGAGCTGTTGGAGTGACATGCTGAGATTGTATGCAAGGCAGTTGCCACAGGGCCGTTACACACCCTGCCGTACAGCTCAATGAAAATTCCTTCCTTTTGCATGCCCCTCACCCCCGCCCAGCTCCAGCTTCCGGAACTGCTTCGCACGCACGTTCACCACCTTGTCCTCCACCTGCAGCGTGCCACGCACCAGCAGCAACGGTGACGTCGAGATCAGCAGCGCATGCTCCTCGAACAGGTCGGGCCGGATGACGATGTTGATCATCCCCGTCTCATCCTCGAGCGTGAGAAACACGAACCCCTTCGCGGTGCCGGGGCGCTGCCGGCAGATCACGAGCCCCGCCACCGCGACGCGCTGCCCGTCGTAGCCCTCGCCGATGGTGTCACGCGCACTCAGCACACCGTTGGGCGCCAGCAACGTGCGCAGGTGCACCATCGGGTGCCCGGCCAGCGACAACCCTGTCATGCGGTAATCGGCTTCCGTGAGCTCGACCGGCTCGAGCGCCGGCAACCCTGATGGCACAGGCTGCAATCGCATCGGCGCAAACGGCAGCTCGGGCCCGCGCGTGGCGGCGAGTACCTCCCACAAGGCGACACGCCGGCGCCGCTCCGCCGGTTCATGCGTGAACATGCTGTCGAATGCACCGGCCTCCGCGAGCCGGCGCCATGCAGCGCGATCGAGCGTCACACGACGCACGGCATCCTCGACACTCGTGAACGGCCCGCCGACGAGCGCACTCTCAAGCGCACGACGCGCCTTCGCGCCCAACCCCTTCACGAGCCGCACGCCGAGCCGCACCGCCACGCGGTGATTGCCCTTCACCGGCACCGCCGGAATCCGTGGGCCCCACGACGCGGTACCGTCATTCGGTACGAGCACACGCCCATCCGCGAGTTCGAGCGTGTGATCCCACGACGACCGCGTGAGGTCGATGGGACGCACGTCCACACCATGCCGCTTCGCATCCTCCACGAGCGTGCCCGGTGCGTAGAACCCCATCGGCTGCGCATTGAGGATGGCCGCCGCGTACTCCGCCGGGTAATAGTGCCGCAACCACGCGGTCGCATACACGATGAGTGCGAAGCTCGCGGCATGACTCTCGGGAAAACCGTAGTCCGCGAACGCGTTGATCTGGTTGTAGATGCGCCGGCCGGTTTCCTCCGGGATACCGTTCCGCTTCATGCCTTCGATCAGCTCCTCGCAGATCGCTGCCATCCGCTCGCGTGAGCGCTTGTGTCCCATCGCCCGGCGCAGCACATCGGCCTGGCCGGGTGTGAACCCCGCCGCGGCAATGGCCACCTGCATGCCCTGCTCCTGGAAGAGCGGGATGCCGAGTGTGCGCTTGAGTACACCCTCCAACTTGGGATGCGGGTACGTGACCGCCTCGAGCCCCGCACGGCGCCGCAGGTACGGGTGCACCATCTCGCCCTGGATCGGCCCCGGGCGAATCAGCGACACCTGCACGACGAGATCGTAGAAACAGCGCGGCTTGAGACGCGGCAACGTGTTCATCTGCGCGCGGCTCTCCACCTGGAACAGCCCGACGGTGTCCGCGGCACAGAGCACGTCGTACACGGCCTGATCGGTCATGTCGAGCTGGCCCAAATCGATGGTCTGTCCGCGTGTGTGCCGGATGTAGAGCAGGCAATCCTGCACGACGGTGAGCATGCCGAGGCCCAGCAGGTCGATCTTGACGAGACCGACCGGATCGAGATCGTCCTTCTCCCACTGGATGACCGTGCGCTCCGCCATCGATGCCGGTTCGATCGGCACGACGGAACCGAGTGGCTCCTCCGTGAGGATGAACCCACCGACGTGGATGGAGCGGTGCCGCGGCAGCTGGTGCAGGCCTTCCACGACGTCGGCGAGACGGCGGACACGGATGTCATCCGGGTCGAGCCCTGCACGTTCGAGCAGCGTGCGGCCGGACACGCTGTCGCGCGTGGCAGTGGTGCGATTGCGACGCTCCTCGTGTGAGCTACCGGCGTGCTGGTCGAAGTGGGCCTCGGATTGCGTACCGGCCGTACCCGCACCTGATGCCTGCGGTGCATCAAGACCGGCCGAGATCTGGTCGTCGATCAGGTCGCCCCACGTCGCATCGCGCGGGCTCGCGATCGCGCCCGGGCGCCGTTGCGCATTCGGGCTGCCGTACGGCTCATACGAGGCGTTGGGACGTGGCCGATCACTGCGCTCCAGCTGGTCGTTCGCGTTGCGCAGCTTCTTCTCGTGCGACTCGGCGCGCTCGGTGCGCGTGCTGCGTGCGGCTGCAACACGGCGCGCATCGGCACGCACGACGCGCGCCTTGGTGGTCGCCTCCGTGCCGCCGATCATACTCTGTCCCATGCGCTCGGCGTCGATGGCATCGAGTGACCTGGCGACGACCTCGGCACCTGCATCGGTCGTTGCACGGTCCGTATCGGAACCGGCAACCGGCCCCGCTCCTGTGCGGTCTCCCTCGCCCTCGCTCACCCGCAGCGCGGCCGCGGTGCTCTTCGCGCTGAACCGGTCGCTCAGCGAGCTCAGGACGTCGGCCTGTTCGACGGAGAATCCGAGCACCCGCGCGGCATCACGCACGGCGCTGCGCCCGCGCCACGTGATCTGCTCGCACACCATCGCTGCATGCTCGCGCCCGTAGCGCTGGTAGACATACTGCAGCACGCGTTCGCGGTCGCGGTGTGCGAAGTCGATGTCGATGTCGGGCGCCTCCTGCCGTTCCTCGCTGAGGAAGCGCTCGAAGAGCAGCTCCATGCGGATCGGGTCGACGGCCGTGATGCCCAGGCAGTAGCACACCGCGGAGTTGGCGGCGGAGCCACGGCCCTGGCACAGGATGCCCTCACGCCGCGCGAAGCGCACGATGTCCCACACGGTGAGAAAGAACCCGGCGAGCCGCAGCTTGCCGATCATTTCCAGTTCGTGGGCGATCTGCGCGTCGTGCTTCGGCGTGCGCGTGCCGGCCCACCGCTCGTTCGCGCCGTGGTCGACGAGACGCGCGAGGTATTCATCCGCCGTGATGCCCGGTGGCAACGGGAACGCCGGCATCGACGGCTTGAGCTGCCCGAGACGAAAGGCACAGCGGTCCGCGATTGCCCGCGTGGCATGCACGCCCTCCTCGGCGCCGCGCCACCGCTTGAGCACCAGCGACGGCGCCTTGAGCGCCCACTCGGCGTTCGGCCGCAGGCGCGTGCCCATCTCGTCGAGCGTCCGCTCGTAGCGCAGCGACCGCAGCACATCATGGATGATGCGACCCTCGGGCCGCGCGTAGTGCACGTCGTTGGTAACGACCCATGGCACACCAAGCCGGCGTGACAGCGGGCGCAGCTTGCGCACGAGGGCACGCTCCTCCGGCAGGCGATGATCCCAGCACTCGACGCCGAGGCTGGTTCCGAACGCCTCACGCAATGTGCAGGCTGCATCCCACGCATCGTCATCACGCCCTTCGGCCAGCAGCTGCGGGATCCATCCGCGCGGGCAGCCCGTTAGTGCCGTGATGCCACGGGCATGCTGTGCCACGAGCGACCACGGGACCGCCGGAGTGCCACGTGGCGTATCCATGCGCGCACGCGTGACCAGGGAAGCGATGTTGCTGTACCCCTCACGGGTCTCGGCCAGCAGCGTGAGGTGCGTGGGGCGCGCCTCGCGCGCATGCTGTACATGCGGTGAGTCGGGCACGAGCACCGTGAGTTCCACCCCGAGGATGCCGGCGATGCCGGCGGCCTCGCACGCGGTACCGAAGCGCACGACACCACCCATCTCGTCGTGATCGGTGATGGCGAGCGCATCATAACCCAGTTCGGCCGCACGTTCGGCGAGCGCTTCCGGCAAGGAAGCGCCATCGAGCAGGGAAAGTGCGGAGTGACAGTGCAATTCGACGTACGGTGCGACATGTTGTCCCGTCATCGGTGTGCTCCCCGCGCGAGCGTGTGACGTACCGTGTGACGTACCGCGCGCTTCACCGCGTGACGCATGGCGTGCCGTACCACATGCTGCATCACGTGCTTCACCTTTTGCCCTTTCCTGCGCCAGGCATCATGTCCGATCCGACCCGCCCCTCCGTGCGTCTGCCGCGTACCACGCCCGAACTCACCGTGCAGGAATTCTCGCCGGGCGAGATTCTCGAGGCCGCCGATACGATGGGGCCCGAGGAGTTGGACCGGTTGCCCTATGGCATGATCCAGCTCGACCGGTCGGGGCGCATCCTCAACTACAACGCGGTCGAGTCGAAGCTCGCGTCGCTCAGCAAGGAGGACGCGATCGGCAAGCAGTTCTTCACCGAGATCGCGCCCTGCACGAAGGTCCAGGATTTCTACGGACGTTTCAAGGAAGGGGTGATTCGGGAGTCGCTGGATACGTCGTTCCGTTTTCATTTCGCGTTCAAGCAGTCGCCGAGGGATGTGACGGTGCGGTTGCTGTATTCGAGACGTACGCGCACGGTGTGGGTGCTGATTTCGGATCATGAGGGAAAGCCGCTGTAACAGAGACGCAGAGACGCAGAGACGCTGTTGTCGCATGTACCGCCGCGCGGTACTTCAGTCATACCATCCCTGCAGGTACCATCCGGGTGCCGTGCCGGCGGCTTCGCGGTAGAGCAGCAGTTCGCCTTCGCCGGCCACCACCGCACGCCAGTAGTCGCGCGCGAATGCGTCGGCGCGCCACCAGTCGCCGCTCAATCGCTCCGGCCCGTCGATGCTTGCGAAGCTCAGGCGGCGGCCACGCCACCAGACTGCGTCGGGTAACCCGTCTGCTTCCTCGATCTCGACAGGCTCCGGGGCTTCGAGCATGCGCAGTACGGCGGGCAGCGCGGGTGACGTGTGCGCCGGCGCCGCCTGTGTCGATGCTGCCTGTGTCGATGCTGCCTGTGCCGATGCCCCATGTACTGATGCCGCATGTGGCATTGCGTGCGCGGGTGTCGCGTTGGCTGGTGTCACATGCGCCAGCGTCATTCCATCCGCCTGCTCCCAGCGCCCTGCTTCCTCCGGCCGGTGTGCATCGCCGGCCACGGGATGCACGACGACGTGATGCGCTCCCTCGGGATCGAGTGCCGCGCGCAGGCGCGTGAATACCGCGTCGGCATTCATTGCGGCATCGCGCCAGGAGGGAATCAGCAGGTCGCCCTGATCGGCCGCGAGCGGTGCCGTGGCGGGAATGCTGACGGTGACACCGATGATGGGCGCCGGAATCGTCCAGCGTTCGAGCAACGCGCGGCACTGGTCGAACAACGGCTCGAGCCGGGCCAGCGGACGCGCCGGACGGGCCTCGCGGGTGATGGTGCGATGCGGCACCGCCAGCAGGTATTCCGACGATGTGGGCGCCGAGAGAATGCCCGAGACGCGACGCGATCCGTCGTGTGCGGCGTTGCCGGTGGTATCGGTGGTGATGTCGTTGGTGTCGGCGGACATGTCGCCAGGCGTGTAGCCATGCATGTCGCCGATGCCGTCGTCCAAGGGCCAGTGCCGCCCCGCATCGAGCACCAGTGTGACGGCCACCGATGCTGCCGCACGCGCATCGGTCACGAGGTCGCGCACGAGACGCTCCAGCAGCGCGCGCAACACGAACAGCACCGGCTCCGTGCTCTCCACCGCGCCGGGCAGTTCGATGCTCGCACTGCGCGCCGCTTCCACGCGTACGAGCCCCGGACGTCGCGGGTCATCGCCATGCGCGAGCCGCCATGACGTGAGCCCTTCCGCCCCCCAGCGACGTTCCACGTCGCCCGCCTCGAGTGCGGCGAATGCACCCACGGTACGCAGGCCCAGCGCCCCCAGCGCGTCGCGCAGCTCGTCGGGCATCGGCACGAGACCGAGTGGCGCGGGCGCGAGATAGTGTGCGCAGCTCCCGGCGGGAATGCACAGCAGGCCATCCGGTGCGAGCGGATCACGCTCGCGCACCGCGCGGCTCCGGGATGCCGGTGCCCACGTGGCCGCGCGCGCGGCCACGCACGAGTCGGCGATGGCGACGCGTGCATCGGGATGCCACACGCGCGCGATGTCGAGCAGGGCACGCCCCAGCGTGTCCTCGCCACCGATGCCGTCGAACCCCGTGGCCCCGACCCACCACATCCCGGGTGCACCAGCCACCGGCGTCACCTGCGGACTCGCCGCGAGCAGTGCGCCCGTCACCGCGAGGATCGCATCGGCCACGGCGCTGTCGTCCCACGGGCGCACGTCGAGCGCGGCGCACGATGCGCGCGCTTCCGGCACACCCATGCCGGCGCGCACGCCATGCTGGCCAGCGGCGAGTGATACCACACGGATGCGCTGTCCCTCAGCCAGGGCGCGCGGCTGCATGTCCCAGTGCCGCGCCCGATCGGGCACGGACGGGTACACGGGCGTGCGCGTGCTCGCGTGTGCGCTCGTGTGTGTGCTCACGTGTGCGCTCGCGCTGATGTTCGCGTGTGCGTTCGCGTTCACGTTCGCCGATGGTGGCGCGTGCGGCGTCGCGTCGGCTGTAGCGGGCGTAGCTGGATTCGCCGGCACGCCGGCGCCCGCGGTACGCACTCCAGTCGCGTGTGCGCCGGTCGAGGTCGCGCTGGGCGCGCTCGGTGTCTCCCCGAGAAAGGGGAGGGCGAGCTGTGTCGCGACCGGCATCGCTCCTGACGTCGCGCGTTTCGTTGCCGACGGATGCGCCGAGCCCGCCCCAGGTGACGCTGGGTGTCCCGGTGCTGGTGTCTCCGCCCCGTGCGGTCCAGGCACGACGCGCTCCGCGCGCCACCCCGCGGCGATCGGGAATCTCGGAATGCGCACACACGCGACGCGCCACGACGATTGCACTGTTCACCTCGACTGTTCGAAGGGCCGCACCTTTCTCGACGATCACCCGGAAGCCGCGCGCTGTCTCGTGCGCGGTGTGCTGTGAGTTGCTGCGTGCATCACCCCGTGCATCACTCCGTGCATCACTCCGTACCGTGCCATGCGCATCCTGCGTGTCGCGCGACACCCGCAATCGCACGGCACCACTGATGCGCCCCGTTGTTGCGCCATTGGTGACGGCGTCAGTGATCACCACGAATGCCGCATCGCGTTCGCGCGCGAGCCCCGACAGCCGCACGCCCTGCACGCGATGCAATGGCGGCGCACCATCGAGCACGACGAGCGCGAACACGCCACTGCGCAGCAGTTGATCGGCGCACCACGCACCGCGCCGCGCCTCGAGCGGACGCACCATCACGAGCCGCTTGCCCAACCCCGTCCATGACTGCGGCGCTGCCGTGCGTCGCGCGTCCACCCACGCGACCCACCCGCCACCTTGGAGCACGCGCGCGACGACCCCCCGGAGCAGCGTCGCCCGGCCTGCGCCCGAGGCTCCGACGACCTCCGTGATGCGCCCGCGGGGCAGGCCACCACCCAACGCCACGTCGAGCGAGGCGACCCCCGTCGGCCATGCCGGACCCGCCGGCCGCGACGACGCCACCACCTCGGCGACCCGCGCCCGCAACCCTTCGAGGCCGCTCCCGACGGAAGCGACCGTATCGATGGGCGGGGTGACGAGCGCGTGAGCAGAGGCAGGCATCGTGTGGTCAGAAGGTCATGAGAAAAGCGTCAGGTGCTTGGCCAATCTTACCGAACAAAAACCGAAGATCAAGGCGACATCATGGGTTCAGGAGATACGCTGATGCTTCCGTTTATCTGTCGCGAAACTGTCGCGACATGAGATCGCTAATAGGCTGGAAGCGGCAAAAACGCCGAAAAGTCGAGTTGCAGCTGGGCTGTTCTACCGGGCCCGACCTTCACCTCAGCCCCGGCAACGTCCCGATGGGCTCGCTCGGGGGTGTCCCACGTGTCACCGGACAGTTCCTCATCCCGGTAGACCCGGGTGCTGATCCCGTATTTTCGGGATAGCCGGTCCATGAAATGGCGCAGGCCCTCCCGGTAGCGGTCGCTGGCGTACGCACTCTTCCGGTATGCCGATTCGTAGCGTCCCGCCAGTTCCGGCCACCCTTCCCGGATGACGGGGAGGTAGCGGCGACGGGACGCCGCACGCAGCCGCAGTGCCCCCGCGGCAATCGTCTGCGCCCCCGCCTCGGCGACCTGGCGTACCAGGGCTTCGAGGGCGTCCGGACGGTCGGTGATCCCGGGCAGTACCGGCATGCAGTTCACGCCGACGGTGATCCCGGCCTCCGACAGCCGGCGCACCCCGCGCAGCCGTGCCTCCGGTGTGGGCGCACGTGGCTCGAGGCGGCGTGCGAGATCGCGATCGACGGTGATGAGCGAGACGTGCACCGTGAGTGTGCCGCGTGTCGCCACGCGCGCGAGCACGTCGATGTCACGCGTGACCAGCGGACTCTTGGTAATGATGACGACCTTGAGGCCACGCGTCTCGCCCAGGGTCTCCAGCAGGCGGCGCGTGATGCGGAAACGCCGTTCAGCCGGTTGATACGGATCGGTGGCCGTTCCGATCACGACCGTATCGCCGGGCCGCGGTGCGCGCGATGAGCGCAGCGCGTCACGCAGGCGCGCGTCCGCGTTCTCCTTGACGAGAATGCGACGCTCGAATGCCAGCCACGCCGGCATGGACTCCGCCACGCGCGCACCGTCCTCTCCTGCACGCTCGAGCGCCCACCGGTGCGTGTCGCGCGCGTAGCAGTACGCACACCCGAACGCGCAGCCGATGTACGGGTTGATGGACCAGAATCCCATGCCCGTCGCCGTCGGCGCGTTGAAGATTCCGCCTGGCGTTGCCGCGTGATACTGCAGATCGGATTGCGTCTGCAGCAGACGCAATGTCTCGGGGGTGAGATCTGTCAGCGCGGTGCTCATGCCTTTGAATACCGAATACAAACCGAAAGCGCAAGCGAAACATCATCGGCGCAGCGCGTGTTCAAGGCGAAAATCGGGGATATCCACACGATTTCGCGACATTGGTGCACTTTCCCACACTACTCCACAACGTCTTCCACATTGTCGCACGCGCTTCAGCGCTCTAAGCTAGACCTCCATGACAGCACTCTCCGACATCGAGATTCAACGCGGACTCGGCGGTCTCCCCGGGTGGACGCGCAAGGGCGACACGCTCGTGAAGAGCTATCACTTCGCATCCTTCCCGGACGGCATTGCATTCATTGGACGTGTGGCAGACATCGCGGAGAGCATGGCGCACCATCCCGACATCGACATCCGCTACACCAAGGTGCACTTCGCGTTGAGCACGCACGACGCCGGAGGCATCACGACGAAGGATCTCGAACTGGCCAAGGCGATCGAAGGCCTGGTCTAGCAGGCCCCCGCCGCACCGCTGCTGCCGTCTAGTTGCGACGGCGCAGGGCGATGCTGCCATTCACGGTGGAGGCGCGGAAGCGGGTCGCACCGTCGCCCACCGTTCCCCGCAGGCGCTTCGGGGAGAGCGTCCCGGACACCGTGATCG
>JAZKCW010000008.1:31349-49649 GCA_040387895.1 Gemmatimonadota bacterium | reverse complement strand
ATTGCGGGTGGCAAGAGCGAGGTCCTGCGGAACGTCTCGCTCGACATCGCGCCTGGCGAGTTCGTCACCATCATGGGGCCGTCCGGGGCTGGCAAGAGCACCATCCTCGCCGTGCTTGGCATGCTCGATCATCAGTGGACTGGTGACTACCAGCTGCACGAGCACCAGGTCCATCGCATCCCGCAGCGGGATCGCATGGCGCTGCACCGGAAGTACGTCGGCTTCGTCTTCCAGCAGTACCATCTCCTCGATGATCTCACCGTGGCCGAGAATCTCGATGTGCCGCTGTCATACCGGGACATCAAGAAAGGGGAGCGGCAGGCCCTCGTCGCCGATACCCTCGACCGCTTCGGCATCGTCGGCAAGAAGGATCTCTTCCCGTCGCAGCTCTCCGGTGGGCAGCAGCAGCTCGTCGGCATTGCGCGCGCCGTCATTCACAAGCCATCGCTGCTCCTGGCCGACGAACCCACCGGCAACCTGCACTCGGCGCAGGGGCGGAGCATCATGGAGCTGTTCCAGCGGTTGAACGCCGCCGGGACCACCATCATCCAGGTCACGCACTCCGAGGAAAACGCGACGTATGGGACGAGAGTGCTACAGATGAAGGACGGAGAGTTCGTGGGGAGTGACTAACGCTCCGTCCCACGCGAGGCTATTGTCGACGTTCACCCTCTCGTGGAGTGCCGATGAATCGCGTGCGTCTTGCCGTTGCAGCCGTCGCCGTGTCGCTCTGTGCGTCCTCCGTGGCGGTGGCGCAGACCTGTCTCGGGCTGCCACCCATCGCCATCGCGCGCATGAACTTCGGCGTCGCCGGCGAGTTCACCAAGGGCATCAAGGGCGCCAGTGCACGCTTCGGCGTCGTCGGTGAGCGGGCCTTCGGCGGCGCGTCCGCCGGCTTCGCCGACTACAACGATGCCGACGTGAGTGCGACGATGTTCGGGGGCGATGCCGGTTACTCGATTCCCATCAAGCCGGCGAGCAGCCTGCGACTCTGCCCCGTCGTGTCGGTGAGCTTCCAGGACGGGCCGAACTTCGACGACCAGCCGGTCATCATCCAGACCTCCGCGCTCTCCGGTGCCGCGGGCCTGGCCATCGGCGGCGCCATCGACATCTCGCCCGTCCTCGCCATCGTGCCGTTCGCGAGTGCCAGCGTGCTGTCGGTCCGCTCGAAGATCTCGGACCTCGACAACTCGACCTCGTCGACGGAAACGGGCGGTGTGCTGCGCGGTGGCCTGAGCTTCCGGTTGAACAGCATGTTCGTGGTGACACCGGGCGTCTCGATCCCCGTAGGATTCGACAGCGCCGATCCGGTCTACAGCATCGGCGTCGCACTGGGGTTCCGTCACTAGACCGTCGAACGCGCAGGGATGCGCGAAACTTGCATTACGGGCTCAGCGGTTTATCCTCGTGCATCACCCTTTACTCCCAGGAGTGCCCATGATGCGTTTCCGTACGATTGCTGCTGTTGCTGCGCTGTCCGTCACTGCATCGGCATCCGCCGCTGCCCAGACGTGCCTCGGCCTGCCCGACCTCACGGTGACCCGCGCCAGCCTCGGCGCCGAGATCCAGTTCCCGAAGGATGCGAAGTCGTACTCCGGCCGTCTTGGCGTAAACAGCCAGACGGCGTTCGGCGGCCTCTCGGTCGGGTACATCACGCTCGATGACGATCTCGACGAGCTCGATGTCAACGCGACGACGGTCGGTGGCGACATTGGCCTCGAGCGCCACATCGGCACGAACAAGCGGATCCACGTTTGCCCCGTGGCCTCGCTCGCGTACACGAGCGGCCCGAACATCGACGCCCTCGACCTGAAGAGCTCCACCATTCAGGGCGGCCTTGGCGTCGCGTTCGGCGGCTCGATCCCGATGACGCCGACGGTCTCGTTCGTGCCGTTCGCGCGCGCGGGCCTGCTCGTGCAGCGCACGAAGTTCGAAGTGGTGGGCGAGGATTCCGACACGGAGAGCGAGACCGGCGGCCTGCTCGGCCTCGGTGCAAGCTTCCGCTTCAACGACATCTTCGCGATCACGCCCAGCGTGCTGATCCCGGTCGGCTTCGACGATTCCGACGCCGTGTTCTCGCTCGGCGCGACGATCGGCTTCCGCCGCCGCTAAGCGGTTCGATTGCAAACGAGAACGCCAGTCACGAGAGTGGCTGGCGTTTTTCGTTGTGCCGTGCTTCTCTCCCTCTCTCCCTCTCTCCCTCTCTCCCTCTTTCCCTCTCTCCCCTATCTCCCCTATCTCAACACCGATATCGGATCCGCCTGCGTCGCCTTCCGCACCGGCACCAGCAGCGCGATCCCGCCGCATGCAACGAGCAGCAGCGCGGCGACCGTGAACGACACCGGGTCGAACGGGTCCACGCCGTAGAGCAGCGTGCGCAGCGCGCGTGTCACCCCGAACACGCCGAGCACGCCGGCGGCGAGGCCGACGGCCATCCACATCCCGCCCTGGCGGAGCACGAGACCCGCGATGGCGCCGCGGCTCGAGCCCAATGCGACCCGCACCGCGAACTCGCGTTCACGCGCGGCGGCCATCGCCCCGAACATCGCGTAGACGCCGACCGACGCGAGCACCAGCGCCAGTGCGCCGAACGCGGTCATCAGCACCGCTGGCAGCCGGCGCCCCGCGAACTGGTCGGACACGAGGTCACTGAGCGCTGCCACGTCGTACATCGGCAGTGCGGGGTCGAGCACCGCGAGCTCGCGGCGCACCGATGACACGAGTGCAGTCGGGTCGCCCTGCGTGCGGACGAGGAAGATCGGGCCGTTGAACGGGGCCTGTCGCATCGACGTGTACAGCACGGGTTCGGCGTCGGGGCTCGCCGGATCGCTGCGCACGTCGCCCACGACACCGACCACGGTGAACGCGGGGCTCTCCGGATTCGGGTCGAGCCGCACGCTCGAACCGATGGCGTTGCCGTTCGGCCAGTAGCGACGCACCATGCTCTCGTTCACGATCAGCGACTGCGGCGCGTCCGCGCGATCCTCCGCGGAGAACGCACGACCGCTCAGCACGGGGATCGACATCGTGCTGAAGTAGTCGTCCGACACGTTCATGTACAACGCCATCGGCTGTGCATTCTCGGCGATCGGTGGTGCGCCGACCACGATGAAGCCGTTCCGGCCGGTCACCTCCGGCGGCACCTGGCCTGCACTCGCCACCGACACCACACCCGGGAGCGCACGCAGGCGGGCCTCGAACTGATCGAAGAAGCGCGTGCGATCCTCACCCCGGGGATAGCGTTGCCGCGGGAGGTACACGGACGACGCAAGCACGCGATCGGGGTTGAAGCCAAGCGGCGAAGACGTCAGCTGGGAGAGGCTGCGGGCGAGCAAAGCCGCGCCGGCCAGCAGGCTCACGCTGAGCGCGATCTGCCCCGCGACGAGTGCACCGCGCAGTTGGCGGGAACGACGACTCTCGCTGGCACCACGCGTCTCCTCGCGCAGTGCGCCCTGCGGATTCGAGCGGCTCACCGAGAGCGCCGGCGCGACGCCGAACGCGAGGCCGGTGATCACCGCGAGTGCACCGGTCACGAGCAGCGCGACCGGGTCGAGCGTGAGACTCGCGTATTCGGGGAGCGCCTGTGCCGCGAAACCGCGCAGCAGTCGCAAGCCGGCAACCGCGAGCAACACGCCCGTCACGCCACCTGCCACGGCGAGCAGTGTGCTCTCGGTGAGCAGCTGACGCACGAGACGGCCGCTGCCGGCACCGAGTGCCGCGCGCACCGCGAACTCCTTGCGGCGCGAAATAGTTCGCGAGAGCAGCGCACCCGCGAGATTCGCGCACGTAATCAGCAGCACCAGCGCCGCACTGCCCATGAGCACCAGCAGCGGCGTGCGGGTGTCACCGGCCAGCGCGTCACGCACGGTCTTCACGTACGCGCCGGAATTTGCCGACTCGCGCGGAAATTCCCGTGCGCCCTCGGCAGCGATCGCGGCAACCTCGCGGCTTGCCGTCTCGACGGTGACGTCAGGCTTGAGGCGTGCGACCGCAAAGTTGTTCTTCCGCATGCGCGCATTCATCACGGTGCGCATCATGGGCTCGAGCGAGTACGGCAAGTAGAAGTCGACGTCGCCGAGCGGGCCGACGAAATCGCGTGGCAGGATGCCGACCACCGTGCGCGTGATGCCGTTGATGCGCACCGTCCGGCCGGCGGCGGCGGAGTCGCCGCCCAGCAGGCGCTGCCACGCGCTGTGCGTGAGGATCACGTTGAATGCCGTGTCGGCCGCGGCGTCGCTGTCGCGCAGGGTGCGCCCGATGGCGGGCGCGACGCCCAACGTGCCGAAGAACGACGGCTCGACGCGAATGAGCTTGATGAGCTGCGGCTCCGCGTCGGCGTACACCGCCTCTTCGGGCTGGCCGAGGAACGACGAGAGACTGGCGAACGACGTGGCGCGGGCGCGCAGATCGGCGATGGTGCCGGCGCTCACCGGCAAACGGTCGTTGGTACCGTCGAGCCGTCGCCCGTATACCTGCACGACGCGATCGGCGTCGGTGTACGGCAAGCCGTCGAGCAGCACCGACTTCACGACCCCGAAGACGGCAGCATTCGCGCCGATGCCCAGTGCAAGCGTGAGCACGGCGAGGGTAGTGAAGAGGGGCGCGCGGCTCAGCGAACGGAATGCGAACCGAATGTCCTGCCGCAGGTCGTCCAACCACTCGGCGCGGCGTTCGAGGGTGATCCGCTGCTTGTCGACGTCACGCATGGCCTGGCTCCATTGGCTGGTGTCCCCGAACTTGCGCAGCGCTTCCGCGCGTGCGTCCTGCTGCGACATGCCCCGCGACACCAGGTGCGCGGTGTGCATCTCCAGATGAAATGCGACCTCGTCGCTCACGTCCTCGTCGATGTGCGGACGGGTCGGGAGCCGAAACACTCGGCGGATGCCGTCGGGCAGGTCACTCATGCCGTGCCGCCAGCTGTGCGGAGCTCACGCGCGTGCAGACGCTGCGGCCTACGCGACGCGCAGCGCGGCGAAGACCGCTTCCGCGTAGCGCGTGAACGTGTCGGTGCGCGCGGCGAGCTGCTTGCGACCCGCCGCGGTGAGCGTGTAGTAGCGCGCGCGCCGGTTGGAGTCGGAGACGCCCCACTCGCTCTGGACCGACTTTCCTTTCTCGAGCCGGTGGAGCGCGTGGTAGAGCGCACCCTCCTCGATCTGCAGGGCGCCGTTCGTGCTGTCCTCGATCCAGCGGGCGACGGCATACCCGTGGCGCGGGCCCCAGATGAGGGCCTTGAGCACGAGGAGGTCGAGCGTACCCTTGAGAAGATCGAGACTGTCGTCGGCCATGGGACGGCTGGAGGAGCGGGTGAGATCGATACGCGTCCGACTACGCCATCGGACTACGTACCGGCTTCCCTGAATGTTTCTGGGGAGCGGCTATCGCAAGATATGCGACGCGCTGGGTGGCCTGTCAAGCGGAACGCCATGGAGTGTGATCTGGCGCTCATGGATGGGCTTGACACCATTGGCCAGCGTCCTGCAGAGTGGAAAGCACTCTCAGCACTCTCACTGACTCAGGAGCGACAATGCGAGCGGTTCGTGTTCCAGTGGCGGCAGGCTCCCTGATGATGCGACTTTCGAGCTCGGCGCTGCTCCTGTGTGCGCTCGTGGCGGGGTGCAGCGACGCAACGGGCCCCGACGAGAGCGGTATCCGCTCGAAGATCCGCTCGGTGCGCAGCGCGAATGGCGCCCTGGCGGTCTACAACGAGGGGCTGCCCGCCGCGCCACAGGGCGGGCTGCCGCCATCGGCGCCGAGCACGATCAGCGCGATCAACGGCGGCACGAGTGTCATCGGGCTGACGTCGGCGGCCAACTTCTCGCGTGCCGCGATATACATCGACGGGTTGAGCGGCTACTACGAGCTGACGATGCCGACGGCGGCGAATTCGGTGCAGCTGCTGGTCACGCTGGCCCAGACGGTCGAGGAGGGCACGTTGCCGGTGATCGTCGCGACGGCGGACGCGAACGGCGCCTACAGCGCACGCCGCACGCTCACGGCGTTCGTGAAGAAGGTGGCGGCGGGCGACGTGCAGATCTCGCTCTCCTGGACGGGCGCGAGCGACGTGGACCTGCACGTACTCGGGCCGGACAACAGCGAGATGTACCACGGCAACCGCAGCTCGGCGTCGGGCGGCCTGCTCGACCTCACGTCGAACACGGGCTGCACGATCGACAACGTGAACAACGAGAACGTGTCATGGCCGAACGGCCCGGCGCCGGCGGGCATCTACCGGGTGCGCGTGGACTACTGGTCGAGCTGCGGCTTGCCGTCGACGAACTACGTCGTGACGGTGAACGTCGCGGGACGCGAGACACAGATCGTGCAGGGCACGCTGACGGGGACTGGCTCGCGCGGCGGCGCCGGTGCGGGGAGCGAGATCCTGACGTTCACGAAGTGACAGGCTTGTGCGAAGATGGTGCGGTGCATGCCGCTTTAAACTGCAGGTAAGCGGATGTTAGCGGATAGAAACAGATGAAAGCGGATCTGCTCCGTGAACGAGAAGAGGACGACATCGCCTGGCGGATGTCGTCCTCTTTTTGTTGGGGCTCCGAGCCGGTCCCGACCCCCGCGTGTTGTTCACCAAAGAAATGCGATCTCGCCACGCGCACCGTCATTCTGTCGCGCGCGTCGGACAGATCCGCTTTGATCTGTTCTTATCCGCTGAAATCCGCTTACCTGCAGTTCAAGGCGGCATGCACCAATTTCCGCCTACGCTCAGACTGTAATCGGTCCACGGTACTCGCACCCCGACGTGCACGTCTCGCGGACGACGACCCTCGACAATCCTGGCAGTGCGACGACGAGGCGTTCCCAGATCCATCGGGCGAGGTTTTCGCTCGTCGGATTCTCGAGCCCCGGCACGTCGTTGAGGTAGTTGTGGTCGAGCGTTGCCTCGATGGGTCGGAAGGCCGCCTTCACGTCGGCGAAATCCATCACCCAGCCTGTCCCTTCGCCGACGGGGCCCGAGACGTACACCGCCACCCGGAATGAATGCCCGTGCAGGCGTGCGCACTTGTGTCCCTCCGGCACATTCGGCAGCCGGTGCGCCGATTCGAGCGTGAATTCCTTGAAGATTTCCATGTGTGGTGCCGGTCAGTCGATGCGGCGCATGCGGGGGTTCACCACGTTGTTGAACAGCGAGCCGAAGGTGTAGCTGATGCCGACACCCACATCGAGGGAATAGCCCGATGCGAGCTCACGCTGGCGCAGGAGCCGGTCTTCGTCGGTGAGCTCAGCACCCGGGATGTTGAGCTGGTCCCGGATCACCGAATAGCTGCTGTATACGTTCAAGCTCAGGCCTGCGATGATGCGCCAGTTCACGCTTCCGTTCAGCTCGAGCCGGCGCTTCGACAGGTCGTGAAGGTATTGCGAAAACTCCGCCGCGCCATTTACCGAGCCCCAGCGCTGCCGGATCTCGCTGGCAGCCGTGAACGAGTGACGGGGTCGGGTCTCCGCGATGCGGCCGAAGATCGTGCTGTCGACATAGTCGACCGACCGGGCGCCGAGCGTGTACAGGAAGATGATCTGCCGCTGCGTGGCTTCCCTGTACGGGAAGATGTCGTACTCGACTGCGGCAGCAACTTCCGTCGCGACCGTGATGTTCTGGAAGAGCGACGACTCTGCGGATCCGACCACGCCGGTGGAGAGGTGCGGGCCAAGCGACTTGACGAAGATACCGTCGACCGACCACGATCGCTGGTGGCGGTAGATGACGCGCGCGTCGTCGAACGTGAACCGCGTCTTTCGATAGTCGCCATCCGCCGACAGGTTGATCTTGATCGCGTCCGTCACGCGTGACGCGGACACGCCAAGTTCCGCCTGCTGGCTCCCATAGTTGTCGTCGGCTTCGATGTTTCCGCCAGCGTTGATGCGGTACACCCAGCCTTTCCACCGGTCACGCTCACCCCGTGCCGTGCCCGTGCTCGCCGTGGCCGTGGGCGGCTTGTAGACCAGCGTGATGTTGTCCATCACCGTGTTGCCGCGCAGGAACGGCAGCAGGCCCACCTTGATGGCGCGGACGAGGACCTCGCGACGCTCGATGCTGGTGACGTCGGCGCGCACGTTCACGAGCATCGTGTCACTGCGGGTCGCACTCGTGAGCTCGATGCTGAACTGCGTGCCGCCACTCCCGGACTGCAGCGACGTGACGAGGACATGCACGTCGGCCAGCTTCCGGTCGCGGACGAGGTTCACGAACGTGAGCTCGTTGCGCAGGTAGTCCGACTCGCACGCCCCACACTCGGCGAACACACGGAGCAGGGTCGACGGTGCCGCAGCGGTGCTGTCAGGTGTCTGCGCACGCAGCGGGCTGACCTCGCCCGATGCAGCGAGCAGCAGCATCTGCAGCATCAGCAGGGGCAGTGCGCGGACGGCGAGACGAAGCAGCGGGAGGGACAGGACGCGTAGGGGCAACGGAATCGGAGTATGACGTGTTTGACATAATTGCAGCGCGCGCTCGGATAGTCGCGCTCGGCGAACGCTCTCGCCAGCGGGAAGCTGCCCGAATGCATTACGACTGCATTAAGGCGTCGAGGAGGTCGGCCGACAGTCCGAAGTCGCCCCGACTCTCGATATATGTGCAGTATCGGCTCGAGAAGCGCGATGGCACAAATGCTGCCCGTGGTGCAGGTACATCCCAACAGGAGCACACATGGCAGACGACCAGGGCGGCCGAGGGAATCGCGACCGGTACCGGGACAACGACGATGTGCGTGACCCGATGTCGCCGGATGATCGCAACGAGGTGAGACCGGACACGCGCGACGAGGCGCGTGGCGATGCGCGTGAGAATGTCGGTCGCAATGCGCGCGGCACCGACGCGAACGTGACGGGCCCCGAGGGCAACGACCGCACCAAACGTGCGCGACCCGATCTCGATGAATTTCAGGACGACCTCGAACGTCGGGTCGAGTAGGGGTCGTCCTCCCGGTCAGTCCTGAACCATGCAGTAACCACACGGTCGACTGACGTGGATTCCGGGGTATTCCCCGGCATTCCAGCAATGGTTGCAAAGTGAACGATTGTTCGCTTTTCTTCGCAGATGTCCACTTCTGCTCTTCCCCGCGTCGTCATCACCGGCCTCGGTGCACTCACCCCGCTCGGCCATACGGTCCGTGACACGTGGCAGGCCATGCTCTCCTGCCAGAGCGGCGCCGGTACCATCACGCACTTCGACGCGTCCGAATACCCCACGACGTTCGCCTGTGAAGTGAAGGGCTTCGACCCGCGCACGGTCATGGATCGCAAGCTGGCCAACCGCCTCGATCCGGCATGTCACTATGCGCTGGCCGCCGCGGGCCAGGCGCTGGTCGATGCGGGACTCACGCGCGAGAGCATGTCGGACGCGCTGCGCGACAGCATCGGCGTGGTGTTCGGGTCCGGCATCGGTGGCATCACGACGTTCCAGGAACAGACGACGGTGTTCGTGAACAAGGGACCGATGAAGGTGTCGCCCTTCTTCATCCCGATGCTCATTCCGGACATGTCGGCGGGCGTGATCAGCATCGAGCACGGGCTGCGCGGGCCGAATCACTGCGTCGTCACCGCGTGTGCGACCGGCAATCACAACCTCGCCGACGCGATGATGCTCATTCAGAGCGGGCAGGCGCCCATCATCGTCTGTGGCGGAACGGAAGCAGCCATCTGTGGTGTCGGCGTGGCCGGCTTCGCGGCCATGAAGGCACTCTCCACGCGCAACGACACGCCGACGACGGCATCGCGCCCATTCGACGCGACCCGGGAAGGCTTCGTGATGGGTGAAGGTGCAGGCGCCCTCATTCTCGAGTCGCTCGACAGCGCACTCGCGCGCGGCGTGCCGATCTACGCCGAGGTGCTGAGCGTCGGTGCGAGCGCCGATGCGTATCACATCACGGCGCCGCATCCCGAAGGCCTCGGCGCACGGCTCGCCATGCAGCGCGCGCTCGCGCAGGCCGGCCTCGCGCCGGAGATGGTCGACACGGTGAACATGCACGGCACCAGCACGCCGCTCGGCGATGCCGCGGAGAGCCACGCGATCCGTCAGGTGTTCGGCGCGCACGCCGACACGCTCGTCGCGACGAGCACGAAGAGCATGACCGGCCACATGCTCGGCGCGGCCGGTGCCGTCGAGGCAATTGCCAGCATCCTCGCCATCACCGATGGCGTGATTCCGCCGACGATCAACTTCTCCGAGCCCGACCCGACCTGCGACCTCAACTACGCGTTCAACAAGCCGGTGCAGCGGCCGGTACGGATCGCGATGAGCAATGCCTTCGGATTCGGTGGGCACAACACCAGCGCGCTGTTCAAGGCGTACGAAGGCCCGGGAGCGGTGCGCGGCAGCACCGGCGGCTGATCACCCTGAAACACTCGCGGAGGCATGGTGGCGTTCTCCCCGCAGTCGATCCACTGGAAGTCGAAGCACGGTATCTTGCTGGTGCACGGTATTGGCAATGCAAGCGAAGGCGCGGACGGCTCGTTTCCGCTGGACGCGCTGCGCGATTCACTGGGCGATGACGCCGCGGGCACCGCGATCTATCGCCTGAACTACGATTTCATCAACGACTGGGCCGCGACGAAGGTCGACTTCGGCGCGGCGCTCCTCGCGCTGAAGCAGAGCGTGGGGCAGAAGCTCGGTGGTGACATGTCGGCCGACATCGTGGCGGACTACATCGGCGACGTGCTGTGGCCCGTGCTGAGCGCGAACATCCGCTTCGCGGTGCGCGATGCATTCGTCGCGCAACTGGCGCAGATCCACGTCGACCGCTGCAACGCGGCGCTCGCGCGCGGCGACGACCCGCTCGACTACAGCATTTCCATCGTCGCGCACAGCCTCGGGTGCTTTCACGCGTACGAAGGCCTGTGGGCAACGTCGACGGAGCCCTCACATCAGCTCACGCCCAGGAGTGACCTGTTCACGCTGCAGTCGGTCGTGCTGATGGCATCGCCCGTCCAACTCATTCGCTCGGTGGCAGGTGCGATCCGCGCTCTGGTTCCCGACGTCGACTCGCTCACGTGCATCTCGCAACCGCTCGCGATCCCGGCCGAGACACACCGCGGAAAGCGCACTCCGTGCACGCCAAGGTTCGTCGCGGTAACCGGATCGCAGGATCCCGTCGGAGGTCACGTGCTCGGGCACAAGCAGGACTGGGCATTCATGAACGTTCCCGGGCAGGAGACCATCATCGACGGGCAGCGTCTCACGACGGTGAGCTCGCGTGCCGAACTCGCATCCGCGCTGCTCGCGGTCAAGTCGGGTGCGGCACCACCGATCAGTGATCCGCATTCGTGGACGGCGTACATCGCGCGTCACGCGGACCTGCTGCGGGGAGCGTCGCTGTGATCGCTCCACCGCTCGTAAATGCGAGTGCACCGCCGCGACTCCGGCTCAACGCAGTACTCGCGATCGCCGTCGCATGCAGCGCGAGCCCGGCGCTTCCGCTGCATGCCTCCCTGCATGCACAGCCCGCATCGGTGGCGCAGCAGCCAGGCACCGCCGAGCAGATGCTGCTGCGCGCGGACTCGATCTCGGTGGGCGACTATTGCCGGGTCGCAACACGCACATTGGCGTCGGCGGCAGTCGTGCGGGCCATGGCCGAGGACAGCACCTCCGCGCGATTGGGTGCCGCGAGCATCTGCGATCCGCTGCTCTCGGACTTTTCGCTGCGCGCGATGCGCGGTGATGCACCGGCGCCGCTGGCGAGTGTTGCTCGCGTGCGAGTCGGCGGATACGCGGCGGTCCGTCGCACGGTGTTCGATGCGATGGACGAATTTCGCGCCGCGGCGCGGGCTCCGCAGGTCCGCGACGTGTTGCGGCAGAACGGTGACACGGCGTTGAGTGCGAGTCTCGTGCGCGTCACGGAGACTGCCCACGCGCTGCTGGTGCTCGCCGCGCGGGACTCCGCGCTCGCCCGGCTCGGGCGCTACGAACGCAAGCTTGGCCCGACCTCAGCCAAGCTCAACGCACCGGAGACGTTGCTCAACTACGCGGCGCAGCGATGGGTGCCGGGGTTCGCGCCGTCGCCACTCAGGGGGCCGAGTCCCCTCGAGATCGTTGCGTCGTACGTGCCGACGTATGCGACCTTGGCGGACAAGCGCGCTCAGGCGGTGTCGGCATCGGAGTTCGGGGTGCGCTACTACCTCTTCGGCGAACGGTTTGGGGCCCAGGGACTGCGCGGGATCCTGTTCCCGACCTACTGGTCGGCCGGGGCCCTCGTGACCAGCGACCGGAACGGTGCACTCGTCTGGCCGTGGGATGGGCGGCAGCGGACGGGCGCCTTCGTGAGCTGGGGAGCGCTCAAGGTCGGGTATGTGAGTGGGCGGCGTGGCTCGTGGCTCGTCAGCCGCCAGATGCAGATCATCCCCTTCGTGTTCTGACCGGAGCCCTGCGGACTCTGCGTTACAGAAAGCCCTGAAAACCGGAATGTGGAACGCTGGATGTAACGTTTCTCACCATTCGGGATACAAAATCCGCGTCTGTTGGTACGATGCGCACACTCCGCGGTCCGTCCCGTTGACCTGACACCACAACATGTCCAAAAGCCAAGCCGACGCAGGCAAGGTTCCTTTCGTGTGTACCTCACACCGAATCGGGTACGACTACCGAGCCCGTTTCGGGCAATGTACGGTTCTCAAGTGGATTCCCGGAGGCACCGTGTTTCTCGGTCAGAATCACGAGGGTTTCGCGATCATCGCGGACGAGAGCCTGCTGGCCAAGACGCTCGGGCCAGTCGAAATGCCGGAGCCGATCTCGATCTATCGATTCGAGACGGACTATGCGCGGATGACGTACGCGTTGAGGCTGGGGTGGTGGACGGGGTACAGGGCGGCGCGGTAGGGGCAGACGCCGGACGCCAGGCGCGAGACGCCGGTTGGTCGGCAGTTGCCAGACGCGAGACGCCAGTTGGTGGCCGGTTGTGAGTTGCCAGTTGTCAGTGGTCCAACTCTAGACTTGGGAGGGCGAGCACATGAGTGCAGTCGTCGTGATCACTGGCGCGAGCAGCGGGTTCGGACAGGATGCGGCCGGGCGGTTGGCCCGTCGCGGGCATCGTGTCTACGCCACCATGCGGGACGTCGCAGGGCGGAATGCGCCGAGCTGCATCGAGCTCGAAGAGTTGGCGCTAGCCGAGGGGCTGGCGATCACGGTCTTGGAGATGGATGTGACTCAGGACGGGTCTGTCCAGACTGCGATCGATCGGGTGCTCGCGGAGGCTGGTCACATCGACGTCGTGATCAACAACGCCGGCCTCACCGGCATCGGCGTGACGGAGGCCTACACGCCCGGCCAGTTCCTGAGCATGTACGACGTCAACGTGTGCGGGGCGGTGCGGGTGAACCGCGCGGTGCTGCCTTCCATGCGCCAGCGACGGGGCGGTCTGCTGATCCACGTCAGCTCCGCGGCGGGCCGGGTGGTCGTTCCCGCCATGGCGGCCTACTGTGCCAGCAAGTTCGCGCTCGAGGCACTTGCGGATGTGTACCGCTACGAGCTGCTGCCGTTCGGCATCGAGTCGGTACTCGTGGAGCCGGGCATCTACGCCACGGCGATTCTCGACAAGATGGCGACACCAGCGGACAGTGCGCGGCTCGCCGACTATGGCGCGGATGCCGGCTTCGCGGACCGTGTGCTCGGTGTTTTCCAGGGCGCGATGGGAGCACCGGACGCGCCCGGCAGCGACGACGTGGCCGACGTGTTCGTGCGGCTTGTCGAGACCGCGGCCGGCGAGCGTCCGTTCCGCACGGTGGTGCCCGCGCCGATCGAGGGGCTGCTCCATGGCTACAACGCGACGGCGGAAGGGCTGCGACCCGTGGTGGCGCAGATCTTCAACGTTCCGGAGCTCGCGGCGCACGCGGCATTGTGACGCCGGCGGGGGATCGCGTGGTATAAGGTGTGTACCCGGCCGAGTACTCGCTTCCCGTCGCCATCCCTGCGCTCGATGCCCTGCCTCCTGCATGTGCGACCGCCCTTTTCCACTGGGAAGAGGGCGGCACCCGGCGTTTCCGAATTGCTCGCCACCGTGCTTGCCGCAGTGTTCGCTGTCCTGGCGCACGCTCCTGATGCCGGGGCGCAGAGTTCCCCGGTACTCGCGAGCGAGGCGATGTACAGCACCGGCAGTCTGCCGCAGTGCGGCGGCGGGATGGGACTGGTGTCGTCGGCGGCGTATCGCGGCGGCGCGATCTCGCTGCGGCCGGCACCGGTCACGCGACTGCGCAACACACGGTCCGACGCGCAGGGAGTCGGCGGTGGACTGATCACCGCGTCGCTCGGCACGCCGGACCGGTTCGCGTGGGGGCTTCAGGCAGGTGGCAACATCGGCCGCGGCAGCAATCTGTGCGCGATGTCCGCCAGCTCAGCAGGCACGCACAATCGCACATGGGCCACCCTCTCCCGTCGCTTCGGCACCGCGGAGAATGGCGGCGGGGTCGCGCTGTCCGTGGGAGAGCGAAGCGTGGCGGCGTTCGACCCCGCTCGCGACCTGGCCGGCCTCACGCTCGGCGTGTGGCGGAGCATGCGGGGTGCGCGCCTCGGGTTCGACGTGCGCCGCCACACCGGCAGCGCGACGGCAACGACATTCTCGGAGCGCACGAATCGCGAGTTCGGGCGGGAGATCCGCAGCGACACGATGCCCGGGCGTGTCGACACGATCTGGAACAGCCGTCAGGTGACGGATACGGGCACGTCGCGTATTCCGTGGAGTGCGCTGGACGTGCGCACCCGGTTTCAGATGTCGCTCGGGCGACTCGCCCTCGACTTCACCGTCGGCGGCACGACGGGTTCGCGCGGTGGATCAGGTACGAGATCGCCGTCTGCCGACACGCTGGCCGCCGGCGCAGAGACGGGCAACCGGCTCGCCACACGCATGTGGGGCCGTGCGGATGCGCGGGTCGCGCTGACGTCATTCATCGACGTGGTGGGCGGAATCTCGTCGTTGCCGGAGCAGGCATTCGGCAGCGACCTGAGTGGCAGCGTTCGCGGGCGCTCGACCGCTCCGCGTCGTGTCGTCACCTTCGGGATGGGTATCTCCGGCATGCCACGCCGTTCGCGCACGCGGGGCCAACTCGATTCCGCGGGCACGAGCACCTCGCGCGATCGAGATGGACTGAGCGCAGGGGCTGCCCGTGTGCGCTTCGAGGCGGTGCGCGACGATGCGGCAATGGTGCGCGTGCGCGTTCACCTGCCGGCCGCGAAGCGGGTGGATTTCACGAGTGAAATCACCGGATGGACACCGGTCGCGATGCAGCAGGTCGGCGACGGATGGTGGGAAGTACCGGTGCGCGCCCCGTCGGGCACGTATCGCATGAACATCCGGATCGACGAGGGCGGATGGAGTGCACCGCCCGGCGTGCCCACGGTCGGTGACGAGTTCGGTGGCAAGGTCGGATTGGTGGCCATCGGCTAGCACGGCCGCCGTCTCGCGGGACGAGGTGACGCGACGCACGGGTGCCGAGGTACAACACGTGAACGATGACCGACTTCGACCTCGTACGCCGGACACTCAGCGGCGATACCCTCGCATTCACGACGCTCGCCGACCGGCATACGCCCGCGTGTCTTCGCTTCGCGTCGCGCATGCTGGGCAGTCGGGAGGACGCGGAGGATGTCACGCAGGACACGTTGGTGCGCGCCTATCGGGCGCTGCCGGTGTTCGACGCGCGCACGGAGTTTCGCACGTGGCTTTTCGCGATCCTGGTGAATCGATGCCGGTCGGCACTGTCGGTGCGCGCGCGGCGCAGCAGGTGGATGCAGGCAGACGAGGATGCCGTACAACGCTCGGCGGTGCCGTCGGACGCGGCGATCACGGAACTGCGCGTCGAGTTGACCCGCGCGTTGCGGATGCTGCCGGCGGAGCAACGCGAAGCGTTCCTGCTCAAGCACGTCGAGCAGCTCGAGTACACGGAAATAGCGGACATGACGGGCGTGCAGGTGTCGGCACTCAAGATGCGCGTGCAGCGCGCCTGCACCCGACTGAAACAGGAGCTCCGGGAGTACGATGATGCGGTTTAGTCCGATGGAGAATCCCGGCGAGCATCCCGGCGGGGAGCAGGGCGACGTGACGGGGCTCGAGGATGTCATCGCCGAGTTGCGCCGGGAGGAGACGGTGCGCCCGGAATGGCGCGCGCGCCTCGAACACGAGCTCGCGTCACTGAGCGTGCCGGATGGAACGGTGGTGCAGCGTGGACACGCGCGTTCACGAGAGGAGAGCGACGGGCGGACGAACACGCGTGGCTGGCACCTGCGTCCACTGACGGCGATGGCCGCAGCACTCACGTTCACCGTACTCGGCGCACTGGGCTCGTCGACGGTGAGTTCGCTCCTGCGCGCGCGGGAGTCGGGGGCGCGCGAGACGGGTGCAGCCGTGATCCCTGCCGCGACCGCAGCCACCGCACCCGCGAGCCCCGGGACATCGAACGCGCGCACGGCGACCGTGGACGGGTCGAATACCGGTGTGCGGTTCGCCGTGCAGGCACCCGGCGTGAAGCGCGTGAGCCTCGTCGGTGATTTCAACGGGTGGAACCCGGCGGCCACTCCGCTGTCGTTGTCCCGCGATGGACGTACGTGGACGGTGTTGCTCCCGCTCACCGCAGGGCGGCACACCTATGCCTTCGTGATAGACGACGAGATCGTTGCGGACCCGGCGGCACCACGCTCCATCGATGACGACTTCGGCACGCCATCGTCCTTCGTGCTGGTGGACCACTCACGCGGAACGATGCCATGATGTCGTGCACACGCACACGCACACGCGCGCACACACGCCTGCTGCTGGCCGGTGTGCTGCTTGCGGTGACATCGATGGCTCCGCGCCCCTCGCATGCACAGGCGACACCCGAGCGGCGCACCGGTGCGGTCATCCCGGAACGCCTGCAGCCCGCGACGCGCGCTGCTATCGAGCGGCTCGCCGATTCGCTGGAGGCCGAGCGACTTCCGGGGTATGCGGTGCGTGACAAGGCGGCGGAGGGCGCGCTCAAGGGTGCGGACGATGCGCGCATCCTCACCGCCGTGCGCTCACTCGCCGCGCGCCTGCGCGAGTCGCGCTCACTGCTCGGCGCATCTGCGGCCGACGACGAACTCGTGGCGTCCGCGGGCGCCCTGTACTCCGGTGTACCGGCACAGGGGATTGCACGACTTGCTGCATCCCAGCGGCAGCGCATGACACGGGGCAATGCGAGTGCCGCGAACTCGTTGAGTGTTCCGCTCACGGTGCTCGCCGAACTCACGTCGGCGCGGGTGCCGTCCGATGTCGCACTGGCGTCAGTGGATGCACTGCTGTCGCGTGGCGCACGTGACGTCGACTTCGGTGCATTTCGCCTCGCCGTGGAGCGGGACATTCGCTCGGGGCGCGCGCCGCGCGATGCGGTGTCGACAGGAATGCAGAGCACGCTGCGCGCGATTGGGCGGCCGCCGGGGTGACGCGGCAGGCCGGTGCGAAGGTATCACGATGGCGAGTCTCCATTTCTCCACGCACACCAGGACGCACACATGATACGCATGAACCGCCTTGCACTGCTGACGATGGGCGCAGTCGCCCTGTCCGCCTGCGGCAGCGACAGTCCCACGAATGGCAACGTCAAGTCGCCCGGCACGGTGAGCATCTCGCTCGACAACAGCTCCGGTACCGCGCTGTCACTCGCGCCACGCTCGGCAACCCTGATGCAGGGCTTCGGCATCCTGCTGCAGGCGCGAGTCCTCGATGCGAATGGCCAGCCGATCGCGAGCGCGCGGCCGACGTGGCGGTCCACCAACACCGCTGTGTTCACGGTGGGTGCACTGCCCGATTCCGGGCTGCTGATCGACAACAACCGCGCCGCAGTCGCGGCGGTCGGCCAGGGCACGGCGCTCGCGATCGCGACGTACGAGAACCTCGCCGACACGACGACCATCACCGTCGTGCCGCGCACCGGCGGCAACGGTGGCGGGGGTACTCCGCCTCCGCCACGCGCACAGCAGTTCGACCTCACGCTGCGCGTCGTCGGCCTGGTGGTCACGACCGCCAGCACACCGGGCGACTCGGGAACGCGTACGCTGCAGGCGCTGCCCGGCAGCAGCGTCACGCTCACGCTCCTGCCGTCTACCCAAGGTGATTCCGTGGCCACCGGCGTGACGCCGGTGACGACTCCGACCGTGTTCGGCACCGCCACGACGGATGCGAACGGCGTCGCGCGATTCACGGCTGTTCCCGCGATGCGCTACCGCATCGCGGTGCAGGCACCGGCCGCGTCGGGATGGATCTCGCAGACGCAGGATGCCTCCCCGCCATACTGGGGCGCGATCACGCGCGAGGTCATGCTGCGAAAGTAAGCGCGCAGGACGGAAACAGCGTCGCG
>JAZKCW010000008.1:0-31339 GCA_040387895.1 Gemmatimonadota bacterium | reverse complement strand
GGCAGGAAACCCTGCCGCACGCGCGACTGGTCGTTACCGGTCGTTACTGGTCGTTATTGATCGCGACTGGTCGCTACTGCGCGCGCAGCACGAACTCGCGGCGGCTGGTAGCGACCATGCCCGTACCGCGGCGCACCTCGACGATGACGACGTACTCTCCCGCAGGCAGCGCCTTCAGGTCGATGCTCACGGAACGCCCGACCGCCGTCTTGCCCGTCGTGCGAATCAGTGCGCCCTGTCCGGAGTTGGCCTCCGTCCAGTTGATGGCCGTGCTATCGCGCAGCTCGGACGCGAGTCCGACGGATGACACGATACGACGTGCGATGTTGACGTCGTCGTTGCGCACGACGCGCACCTGGAGCTGCAACGGCTGATCGAGTGGGAATCCATACGTTTCCCAGTACAGGGCGAGCGGCTCCGTGCGCGAGAACGTGAGGTCTCCCGCCATGTACGCCATCACGGTGTCGAGCGCCTTCGGCGGTACGACAGTGCGATTGGGCATGCGCAGGAACACCGGTGCCGACAGTGCAACTTCGCCTGCGGCCATCTCGCGCAGCGTCTGGGGTGGCGTGATTCCGAACCGGGCACGCCATGAGGTCTCCCGCAGCGTCCGCCCGGGAACTTCCGCGCTGAGCACTGTCGGTTGCGACGTGAGCGCACCCACCAGCCGCATCGTCGTTCCCTCGAGCACCGGCGTGGTGGCGACGGTCCGGAAATTCTGCGGGCCCATGCTGCTCACGAGTGTCGCGGTCGCCGGACCCGTCGCGGCCGTGTCGACCTTGCGCAGCGGTTCATCCACGATCATCCCATACAGGACCAGCGAGTCACGACTCCATGACCCCTGCTGTCCCTTCGGAAGAGAGCCGAGCTTGATGCCGAGGGCCATGTGTTCCTGCGGCCACCACTGTTCGTTCGACAGGCCGGCGGGCCGGTAGATCTCGTAGTCTGCGCTGTCGACGCTGAACGGGTTCGCGATGGCCTTGAACCGCGGAATCAGTGACGCGCGATCATAGCTGTACTCCTTGGCCGTGTATGGCGGCGCGCGGAAGCGGATCTTCGCATCGCGCAACCGGTTCATCTCGTCCTCGAACCGCCCGCCCGGCCAGTAGGTGTACGCCGGCCATCCGTAGCGCACGAGCAGCTCACGCATGGCGAGCCCGCCCATGAGCGGTGCCCAGACATAGCGTTCGTCGCGCTCGGTGACGCTGCGCAGGCCCATGTGCGCGAGCCGCGCCCTGTGGTCGACGTAGCGTTCGTTGCCGGGGACGCTCCACAACGGATCGGCCAGCCACCACATCCGCTCGATCGTCGCGCGCTGTTCGGCGCACGGGCGATCGGTCACCTTCGAGCGATCGCCCTCCGACAGCAGCAGCAGGATCTCTGCGCTCACGCACGGCGCCTTCGGCCCCGCCATGGCCCGCTCGAGCGAGTCGACGGTGCGAAACGACGCCTCGGCGCTCGCGTAGTTCTCCGCGTGATGCAAGGCGAGGCCGAGCAGCGCGGCGCAGTCACGATCGGAACCCTGACAGTCGCGCGCGGCGCGCACTGCACGTTCCGGCTCGCGCTGGTCCATGATGAAGCGCACGCGCTGCCCGGCGATCCACGGGTCGTTCGGATGCTTCGAGAGCGCGTTGGTGAGCTGCACGATCAGCGTCTCTCGCAGGCGCTGCAACGGCGGGCGGTCCTTGGGCGGCAAGGCGAGGTCGATGGACTCGCCTTCGTCGAGCGGAAGCGGTTCCCCGCTCGGGTTCCAGGACGGGCAGACGGCGCCGACGTTGCTCGGGCCGAAGATCGAACGCGGCGTCACGAGAGACACCCGGCCGATGCCAGCGGCACCGCGGGGAATGTTCACGGTGACCTTGCTCGCCGCTGCGGCCGCGGCGGCGGCGGCATCCTGGCTGCTGAAGACTGGTGGGGCGCCGAGCTGCATGGAGCTGGCCTTGGCCGCCTCGATCTCCTCGTCGGTCGGGGTGTCGACGAAGCAGAGGATCGACAGGTAGCGCTGCAGGCTCGGCGTGAGGTTGTTGGAGATCCGGTCCCCTTCCCAAGTCGGACTGTCCGGCGCCTTCAGACCATTCGACTGGACGTAGTATCCGCGGATCTGATTCAGGTCGATGGGACCGTGACGCTTGACCTCGATCTTCTGCCATGCGCTGCGCCACTCGTCCTGAAAACGCGTGATCAGGTCGCGCAGCTCCCGACGAACGGCGGCCGTGTCCTGCGCGGACAGGCGGTGCGCATCCTGCACGAGAGCGCGGCGTACGGCGGCAGCCTGCTGGTCGACCACGCGGGACGCAGGACCAGCGGCCGGCGGGGCCGGCGGCGTGGGCTCGGACCGGACCGTGCTTCCCACCGTCCGTGAATGCAGGGGGAGGGCGGCGACGAGGACGAACAGGGGGGCAATGGCGAAACGCCATGCGTAGAGGCGGGAACGGCGCATTCTGAAGAGTGGCGGATTTTCGACCCGTCGTCCAGAGTCGCCGGGACGAAGACACCCGACGACGGGACCGACGACATGGGATGGGCGGCCGACCGTCGTCCACAGACGAAGCGCCTCGCGGACTCGCGCAGGCTGCCCTACCCTTTCACGTTACTGCATGACTTCCGACAAAGTTCACACGCTCATCGATTCCGCAGGTCGCATGGACGTCGATGCGGACATCCTCATCATCGGCGCCGGCGTGGCGGGCCTGACGGCCGCACGCGACCTCACGCGTGCGGGCCATCGCGTGATCGTCCTCGAGGCGCGGGCACGGGTCGGCGGCCGCGTGTGGACGCATCGCGCCGACGGGTTCGCCGGTCCGATCGAACTTGGCGCCGAGTGGATCGCAAACGAGGGGCTCGTCCGCGACCTGCTGACGGAGGCCGGCGTGCCGTTGACGGAAGCGGACGGCGAATTCGTCGTGCACATGCCGGACGACAGCGACGAGTCCGAGAGTCCGGACGAGATCGCCGACGAGGTCGTGCAGCGGCTGCGCGACAGGATGGCGAACTACGAAGGCGATCTCACATTGACCGACGCGCTGAATCGCTGGTGCGACGAACCGGCCCTGGCCACGCAGCGCGCAATGCTCGTGAGCTACGCGCAGGGATTTCACGCGGCGGATCCGGACCGGTGCAGCACGCGCTGGTTCCTCGAAGTCGAGGTGAACCAGAGTGCGGGTGCCTCGGAGCTTCGCAGCGACGAGGGTGCGGAGCGCCTGATCACACTGCTGCAGGAGGCAGCCGGCGAACGGTGCACGATTCACTGCGACACGGTGGTGAAGCGCGTGCGCTGGCAGCAGGGCCGCGTGGAGCTCGACGCCGACACCAACGAACAGCCGACGACGTACAGGGCCACGCGCGCGATCGTCACGCTGCCGCTGGGTGTGCTGCACGCCGCACCGGATGCAACGGGCGCCGTGGCGTTCGATCCGCCGCTGGACGACAAGTGCGAGGCGCTCGAGCTCCTCGCCATGGGCTCGGCGTTGCGGCTCACGCTCGTGTTTCGCGAACAGTTCTGGCGTTCGCTGCCGGAGCTCGAGGACTTCCTGTTCGTGCAGGCGTTCGACCAGCCGCTGCCGACGTGGTGGCGCCTCGACCCGCCGGACCTGCCGGCACTGGTGGGGTGGGCAGCAGGCCCGCAGCTCGCCTACGCGGGATCGCTGCGCGGCGACGCGTTGCGCGACGCCGCGATCCGCTCGCTCGCCAACGCACTCGGCGTCGAAGCGGGGATCGTGCGCGCGCACCTGGTGTCATGGCACACGCACGACTGGGCGGCGGATCCGTTCTCGCGCGGCACGTACAGCTACGTGCTCGCGGGCGGCCACGACGCACATCGCACGCTCGGCGCTCCGGTGGCGGACACGCTGTTCTTCGCGGGCGAGGCGACCGCGGGCGAAGGCTACAACGCGACGATGGAGGGAGCGATGCGGTCGGGTGTGCGCGTGGCGGGTGAAGTCGCGCGCGCCGCTGGATCGTGTTGACGGGTTGGTGCATGCCGCTTTGAACTGCAGGTAAGCGGATTTCAGCGGATAGAAACAGATTCAAGCGGATTCGTACGGCCCGTGTGACAGAGACACGGTGCGCATGGCGAGGTCGCCTTTTCTTGGTTAACAGCACGCGGGGGCCGGGATCTCCACGGGGCCCAACAAAAAGAGGACGACATCCGCCAGGCGATGTCGTCCTCGTCTCGTACACGGAGCAGATCCGTTTATATCTGTTTCTATCCGCTGAAATCCGTTTACTGCAGTTCAAGCCCCCACGCCGAGAAAGGCCGTTACGCCTTCATCCCCGGCTCGCTGTCGATCACGGCGCGGGCGATGTCCACCATCGGCACCGAGCGGTCCTGGCTGCTGCGCTGCATGATGCGGTAGGCCTCCTGTTCGCTGCTGCCGGTGCGGCGCATCAGCAGGCCCTTTGCGCGTTCGATCAGCTTGCGGGCCTCGAGCTGCTGCTTGGCGTCCGCCGCTTCCTTGCGGGCGGCGAGCAGTTCGCGTGCGCGCGTGACCGCGAGGCGCAGCGTGGCGTCGAGCGTCGTCGGTGGCGTCGGCTTGGCGAGCAATGCGACTGCGGTGCTGCGCAGGACGTCGGCCGTGGACAGCGTGAGCGACAGGTCACCGGTGATGAGCACCACTGCCGTTCCCGGGAGCGCCGCCGCGATTTCCTCCGCGGCCTGCACCCCGTTCGCGCCCGGCATGTGCACGTCGAGCAGCACCGCATCCGGCGTGAACTGCCGCGATTTCTCGATCGCTTCGGCGCCGGTCTCGACCTCGGCGACAACCATGTGGCCAAGTGCAACGAGCAGTTCCACGACCGTGGAGCGCTCGAGCGCATCGTCTTCGGCCACCAGCACGCGAATCGTGGATGGGAAGTCCGTCATCTGTTCACTCATGTAGTTGTGGACCGGACACCGCCGGCGACGTGTGCCAGCAGCTCCGTGGCGCGCAGCGGCTTTCGCAGTACGAACTCCGCCCCGCGGGTGTCGACTTCGTCAGCATCCAACGCCCATCCGGTGATCACACCGATTCGCAGGCTGGAATACCGGCCTCGCGCATATGAGACGAGCTCCCAGCCACTTCCGTCAGGCAAACCTACATCCGTCAAGAGTAGATGGTATGGTAGTGCGAGCTCATCCGCGAGTAGGATCTTCGCTTCCGCGCACGTTTGGGCCGTCTCGACCGTGTGTCCGGCCGAGCGCAACAGCCGAACCAGCAGGTCCCGGCCGTCATCATGATCCTCCACCACTAACACACGAAGCGGACCCGTCTCCACCCCTGGAGCAGCTGAAGATTCCGCCATCCCCGAGCCCTGCGCGATTGGGAGTCGCAGGGTCACGACGGTGCCAGACGGCGCATGCGGTGCGACCGTGACTGTGCCCCGATGGCGCCGCATGATGCCATACACCTCGGAGAGCCCGAGACCGACACGCCCGGCACCTCGCGTCGTGAAGAACGGGTCGAACACCCGGCCCCGGACATCCTCCTGGATTCCCGTTCCGGTGTCGCGCACGTCCACACAGGCATCCGGCCCGTCCCGATAAGTGCGCACCGAGAGGGTGCCCCCCGCCGGCATCGCCTCGAGCGCGTTCTGCACGATGTTGCCGACGGCGACGCGGAGTTCCTCGGGGAGCCCCCGCGTGTGCAGGGGCGCACCAGGCTCGCGGACGACAGTGCAGCCGCCACGGTCCGGCGATGCGGCGTCGAGGCCAGGCACGGTTGCGGCCAGCACCTCGTCCACCAGTGCGGCGAGATCGAGCGGTGCGTCGCCGCCCTCGTGCACCGGGTCCTGGCGCACGAAGCGGGCGACGCGCGCCGACAGTCCCGTTCCCGACTCCACCGCGAGGCGGATGCGTTCCGCATACTCGCGTACGGAGCCCGGTGACTCTGCGTGATGATTCAGCAGGAACGCGGACGCCATGATCGGATTGAACGCGTTGTTCACGTCGTGCATCAGCTTCGACGCGAGCGTGCGCACGATCGCGAGACGCTCCTCCTGTGTTTCGTCGGCGGCATCGACGACCGTCTCCTCCACCACCACCACGCCCGTCACCGTTCCGGCATCATCGCGCAGCGGCGTTGCACTCACCAGCACGCGCGCACGCGCGTCGCCACGAACCGCGTGCAGCGTTTCGCGATGCACGGTGTGCCCGCCGAGTGCGCGCATCGCCGGCGTTTCGAGAAACGGCATGCGTTCGTTCTGCCCGGGCCGCGACGGCTGTTGCCGCTCCCACAGTTCGCGCAGGGTACCAGCACCCGTGCGAGCGTCGTGCCCCGGCACCTGCTGAAGCGCGCCGCGCACGTCGGCGACATGGACATGCACCGGCAGCAGCGTCGGGATGGCCTGCAGTGCGCTCGCCGCGAGACTCGCGACCGGCGAAGACGTGGGATTGCGATCGCTGTTGCTATCGCTGCTGGAAGACGTGACGGCGCCGCTGTGCTCTACCACGAGCGGCCGGGAATCGACGCCGTGGCCGTGGGCAGGCTTTCACCACGCACACCGGTGCCGAGGGTCGATATGGCTTCGAGCTGCGTGGCCTTGCGCATCGAGTCTCCGTTGATGAGCCGAGCGCCGCGCTGGTACGTCACGTAGGCGAAACCCCACTGCAGCAGCACGACCGCGCGATTGCGGAAACCGACGAGGTACATGAGGTGCACGAACAGCCAAAGGAACCAGGTGAAGTAGCCGTCCATATGCAACTTGCCGAAGGCCGCCACGGCCTTGTGGCGGCCGAGCACCGCGAGGTCGCCCTTGTGCCGGTAACGGAACGGCGTGTGCGGCCGGCCGGCAATGCTGTTGAGGATCATGCGTGCGGCGTGCGCGCCCGTCTGGTTCGCGGTGGGGGCCACGGCAGGCACCGGACTGCCATCCTCGCGCGTCGTCCAGCAGAGATCTCCCACCACGAACACTTCGGGGTGCGCCGGCACCGACAGGTCCCTGTCGACCTTCACGCGTCCCGCGCGATCGGTCTCGGCACCAAGCATCGCACCGAGTGGCGACGCCGCGTTGCCGGCGGCCCAGAACACCGTCTTCGCGGGAACGCGCTCCTCGCCCACCCACACCGCATCGTCGTCGATCTTCGTCACGGGTGTGCCGAGTCGCACTTCGACACCCATGCGCGTGAGGTCGCGGTGCGCGGCCTCGGACAGGTCTTCGGGAAACGTGGCGAGGATCCGCTTGCCGGCTTCGACGAGCAGCACGCGGCTCGTGCTCGTGTCGATGTTGCGGAAGTCGCTCCGTAGTGCGCGGCGGGCGATGTCGGGCAGGCTGCCGGCGAGCTCGACGCCGGTCGGTCCGGCGCCGACCACCACGAACGTCAACTGGGCCCGCTGCTCTGCAGGGTCGGTGGCACGCTCCGCTCGTTCGAACGCGAGCAGGAAGCGCTGGCGCATGTTGAGCGCGTCGTCGACCGTCTTGAGCCCCGGCGCGAACCGCTCCCATTCATCCTTGCCGAAGTACGCGTGCCGCGCACCCGACGCCACGATGAGATAGTCGTACCCGATCTCGCGGCCGTCGTCGAGCACGACCGTTCGACGGGCTGCATCGACGCGTGTGACTTCAGCCATGAGCACGGTGGTGTTCTGCTGCTTCCGCAGCCGCCACCGAATGGGCACGGTGATATCGCTGGGGGCCAGCCCCGCGGTCGCCACCTGGTACAGCAGCGGCTGAAACGTGTGATGGTTGGCGCGATCGATCAGCGTGACCCGCACGTCGGCCTTCCGCAGCCCGCGTGCAGCCGCCAGGCCCGCGAACCCGCCGCCGATGATCATCACATGGGGAGTCGACATGTGACCTGAAGTCTAAGCATTTGCACGAGGGGAGTTCCAGCGAGCCCTGCTCTCGCGCCGGACGGTGCCGCCGGTCAGTTTTCCCGCATGCCGACTCCCTTCCGAACCACGCTCTGGCGTGTGCTGCTCGTCCAGCTCGTCACGCTCGTGCTGCTCTGGCTGATGCAGAACCACTACGCCATGCCCGCCTAGACCATGCATTGGATCGAATGGGTCATCATCATCGGCTGGCTTGCCTACATCATCTGGGACGGCGTCCGTCGCACGCGGGGGACGAAGAATATCGAGGGATACTTCCTCGCCGACCGGAACCTGCCGTGGTGGGCAGTCGGCCTGTCGGTCATGGCGACGCAGCTGTCCGCCATCACGCTGATCGGCACCACGGGCCAGGGCGCCACTGACGGCCTGCGGTTCGTGCAGTTCTACTTCGGGCTGCCGATCGCGATGGTGATCCTGGGCGTCACGCTCGTGCCGTTCCTGCATCGCGCCAAGGTCTACACGGCGTACGAGTATCTCGAGCGGCGGTTCGACCCGAAGACGCGCTCCCTCACGAGCCTGCTCTTCCTGCTCTCGCGTGGCATGAGCTGCGGCACCATCATCGCCGCACCCGCCGTGGTGTTCTCGGCCATCCTGGGCTGGGATCTCTACTGGTCGGTGGCGCTCATCGGCATCCCCGCGATCGCGTACACCGTGTACGGCGGCGCTGCGGCCGTGGCGTGGGCCGACGTGAAGCAGATGTACCTCATCGTGGCCGCGCTCTTCGCAATTGTGGCAGTGCTCGTGTACCAGATGCCGATTCCGATCGACGACGCGTTCCGCATCGCCGGTGCGGCGGGGCGCCTCCGGGTGTTCGATTTTTCCTTCAGTCTCACGGAGACGTACACGTTCTGGTCCGGCATCATCGGCGGCACGTTCCTGATGCTGTCGTACTTCGGCACGGACCAGAGTCAGGTGCAGCGCTACCTCTCGGCCAAGTCGGTGGACGAGGCGCGCAGTTCGCTGCTCATGAGCGCGTACTGGAAGATCCCGCTGCAGGCGATGATCCTGGTCATCGGTGTGCTCGTGTTCCTGTTCTACCTGTTCCAGCCGGCGCCGATGCTCTACAACCCGCGCCATGCGGAGCAGACGCGCGAACGGGAGCCGGCGGCGTATGCCGCGCTCGAGGCGCGTTATGCCGCGGCCGTCGGTGCCCGGCAGACCGCCGCCCGGTCGGCGTCGGATGCACAGCACGACGGCGACGCGGCAGCGCAGCGGGCAGCGCTGCAGCAGTTTCGCGATCGCGATGCGGAAGTGTCGGAGGTGCGCACGGATGCGCTCGCGACTGCCGCACGCGCGACGGGCCAGTCATCACGCGACGTGAACTACATCATGCCGCGCTTCGTGCTCGACAAGCTGCCGCTGGGGTTCGCCGGAATCTTCCTGTCGGCGGTGCTGGCGGCGGCAATGTCGAGCATCGCGGCGGAACTGAACTCGCTGTCGACCGCCACCATCGTGGATTTCTACCAGCGGTGGTTCCGCCGCGAGGCGCCGGAGGCGCACTACCTGCGCATGGGCAAGATCGCGACGGCGCTGTGGGGCCTGTTCGCCTGTGTCGTGGCGACGTACGCGGCCACACTTGGCTCGCTCATCGAAGTGGTGAACCGGTTCGGCTCGTTCTTCTACGGCAGCATTCTCGGCGTGTTCATTCTGGCGATGATTCCGCGGGTGCGCGCGTTCGGGGCCTTCGTGGGCATGCTGTGCGGCATGGCGGCCGTGGGAGCGGTGTCGTTCGGGATCCCGTCGGTGTCGTTCCTCTGGCACAACGTGATCGGGGCCGTGACCGTGGTGGTGGTGGGACTCGTGCTGGGCGGGATCGGCAAGCCGTCGCCAGCCGGCAGCACCGCACCGACTGCGGACACTGCCTGACTGTATTGCGACGTTTACCTGACGTTCCGGCCGCGCACCGCGGAATCCCACGCGCGCATCCAGATGTCGAGCGAGTCCGCCATCAACGCGTGATCGAGTGACAGGGCCTTGATGCCGGTGCGCGCGCTCACCACCCATGCGGGGAGCGCGGTATCGGGAATGTCGTTGCGCACCGGTATGCGATCGAGCGAATCCGCCGCGAACCTCAGCGCATCGCTCGACGTGACGTACTCGATGAACCGTCCCGAGAACGTGCGATTGGCCGAGCCCTTGATGAAGGCGATGGCATCGACGAGCACGGGCGTGCCTTCCGATGGTACCGTGTACTTGACCGGCGCACCGGTGCGTCGCGCGAGACCCGCGATGTCGGGCATGTTGTAGAGCGTGATCCACCCGTCGCCCTTCGACAGGGCGTCGTACATCGCCTGCGGGTTCGACGCGTAGGACTTCGTGTTCGCATCGATGCGGCGCAGCAGTGCCCAGCCGGAATCCGTCTTGCCGGTTTCCTCGATGGACCGCTGCATGATGGCGCCGAAGATCGCGCGCATGGTGCCGCTCGCGACCGGATCGCGAATCACGACACGACCTTTCCAACGCGGGGTCGCGACCGCACGCCAGTCGAGCGGCGCCTCGCCCTCACTCACGAAGTTGCTGTTGTACGCAATCACTTCCGGCGTGAGATACGTGCCGAACCAGGTGCCGCCGGAGTCCTTCGCATTCGTGGGCACCGCACCGGCCCACGATGGCGTCAGCGTATCGAGCAGCCCTTCGGCCGCCGCGCGCGCGAACAGTTCGCTCGGCGCACCGAACCAGACGTCCGCCCGTGGCGCGTCCCGTTCAGTGCGCACCCGGTCGAGGATCTCCTGCGAACCCATCTCCTCCCACTGGACATCGACGTCGGGATTCGCCTTCTCGAACCCTTCCTCGTAATGCGCCAGCAGTTCCTTGCCGTGCGGCGAGTACACGGTGAGCACCGTGCGCCCGCCGTCATTGCAGGCGGCGAGCGCTGCCAGCAGGGGAAGCAGGGTGATTTCGCGCAGCGATCGCATCAGGGTCATGGCCTTCATCACGATCACATCTTCGGCTTGGTCGCCGGCGGGTCGCCCGCGATGATGTTCATGAGCAGACGCGCCGCACCCGGCACACCGTTCGGCAATTGGCGGAACAGCGCGAGCGTGACGTACACGTACTTCCCCTTGCCGACATCGGCCTGCAGCAGCGCATTGCGATTGGCCGCTTCGTCCGGATCGTTCATCTGCAGGAAGGACCGGTACTGCGGCGCCGCCGTGCTCGGCATGTAGATCGCGCGCTCCTGGATCCAGTTCTGCCAATCCGCCGGCGTGATGCGGTTGGGCGTCGTCAGCAACGGCGCCGTCGGTTGCAGCACCGTGATCGGCGCCGACTCCGAGGTCACACGTTCAGCGGGGCGCTTCAGGGTGAGCGGATACGGCATGATGCCGGGCTGCAGCATCTCGTACTGGCCGTACTGCACCACGAGCGTACCGCCGCGGCGCGCGTAGTCGAGCAGGCGCCCGTTCACCTCGGGCAGCCACTTGCTCGCTTCGTAGGCGCGCGGCCCGACGACGATGCTCGAGAAGCGCGACAGGTCGGAACCTGCGATCTGCCCGCGATCGAGCACTTCGACCGGAATGTCGAGCTGTTCCAGCGCCTCGATGCCGTTGTCGCCGACGCCCGGCACGTATCCGACACGGGCACGGGGCGGCAGCTTCACGCTCACTCCGGCCAGCCACTTGCCGGACGGCGTATACTCGCGCTGTGGCGTGATGTGATCGTATTCGATGGTGTAGTAGCCCGTGAGCGCCGACACGCGCTGGTGATTGGCGATCGCCCCCATCTGCAGGCGGCCCTCGGGCACGTTGCCGGTCGCGACGAACGACAGCGCGACCATGGGTGCCTCGGGTGTCAGCGTGCGATCACGCTGCATCGAGTCGGCCTTGAGCCCGTTCGGCAGCTGGATCTTCACCTGCACGTCGACAGGGTGCGGGTACGCGGACAGCACACGCGCCTGGAACAGGCGCTGCACCGGCACACCGGCGCGGATGTACTCCACCGCACGTCCGACGGCGATCGTGATGCCCGGAACCGCGGCGACTGGCACTTGCTGGTCGCCCTTCACCGGGTCGGCGAAGCGGTTCACCACCGGCACCACCACATCCACGGGCACGCCGGCGATCGCAATCCGCGCACGCGCATTCACGGCGGTCTCGGCCTGTCGCGTCGCCTCGTCCATGCCGTTCATATCCGACGGAAACCAGTCGCCGACGCGGGTGTCGCCACGCCACCAGCTCGTCGTCGGCTTGTACGCGATCGCATACCGCGACACGGTGCGTGCGCTGTCCGGGAGAATGCGCTCCTCCGGCATCGTCGCCTCGATGATCCGGCGTGACGAGCCGATCGGGTCGATCCGTGCGTGCTGCAACGTCACATCTGAACGCCCGCGATTGAACAGCGTGATGTCCACCACGAGTGAATCGTTCACGTTGCGCTTCTGGAATTCGCGCACGGGGAACACCGGCTTCGCTGCCGTCGCTTCCACGGCCACACCCGCGGCCAGCACCAGTGCGCGCTCGAGCCGGCTGATCGTGAGCGTCAGCCCATCCACCAGCTCTGCGTCACCATCACCCGTGCGCCCGCCGGACGCCACGGATACGATCGGCGCGTCCATCGACGGCGCCACTATGCCAAGTGCGAGGCGCGCCGATCGCAGCGCGCGCGCCAATGGCTCGATGGTCGGCGTCGGTTGATCGGCGCGGTACCGCTGCTTCGCGTCCGAGACAGCCAGCGCGACGGTATCCAGTGCGAGACGCGCGCGGGCGTTCGATGTGTGGCCCTTCAGTCGCGCCCACGTCGTGTCGACGCCATCGAACAGACTCCGTTCCGTGCTGGCATCGGCGGGTGCGGCCGCGCGGCTGTGCTCGCGCGTGACCGCATCGATGATCGTTCCCTTCCGCTGCAGCACGCCGAAGCCCTGCGACTTGTGCTGCGAACGGCTGTCGGCGGCGATCTCGAAGTAGCTGCGGCCAAGCAACGGGTTGTACTCGCCGACGTTCATGCGGAGCGTGGCCTTGCTCGTGTCCTGCCGCGCGCTGCGATAGAACTTCTGCGGCGTCCACGGTGCCCCGTATACGTCGGCGGGGAATGCGACGGTGTCGGCCGCCGCATCGTACGCCTCGCGCGCCACGATGCCGGACACCTGGTGATGCCCGTGCCCGTCGCGCGGCGTGCCGCTGAAGAACGCCACCACGACATGCGGCCGGAATGCGCGCATCACGCGCACCACGTCGCCGAGCACGATGTTCTTCGGCCAGTGCGTGAACGTCTCCTCGGCGTTCTTGCTGAAGCCGAAGTCGTACATGCGCGTGAAGTACTGGCGGCCGCCATCGATGCGCCGCGCCGCGAGCAGCTCCTGTGTGCGGATCACGCCCAGCGCTTCGCCGAGCTCGTTGCCGATGAGATTCTGTCCGCCGTCGCCGCGCGTGAGCGAGAGATACGCCGTCTCGACGTGCTGTCCCCGCGTGAGCCACGTGATGAACTGCGTGTCCTCGTCGTCGGGGTGCGCCGCGATCGTGAGCACGCGACCGGTGACACCGAGACTCGCAATGGTGCTGCCCAGTGCGGCCGCGCCGCGATCGGGCGTCGGGCCCTGCGCCAGGAGCGTGCCGCCACCGAGCGAGGCGGACGCCAGCGGTGCGACGACTGAGGCACCAGCGACGAGCGCCGCGGCATAGGCCGCGGCGCTCGGGAACCATCGTTTCATGCCTGCGCTCAGACTCACTTCGCAACCTGCGCTGGCGACGCGGCTGGCGTGTACGAACCCGAGAGACTGCCCTGGTGTCCGGCGGAGACATCGCCGATCTCCATCACCGACGCCACGATGCGCGCCTGCTCCGCATCATGCGCATCCTTGTAGCCCTCGGCCGGGCTCGCGCGTTCCGGACGGCCGATGTAGCGCACGCCGACAGCGGCGCCGGCCGAGGCGCGCAACCGTGGCTGCACGTACGTCCATGCGCCCTGGTTGCGCGGCTCCTCCTGCGCCCACACGACCTGCTCGACGGCCGGGTAGAGATCCATCACGCGCACGATCTCCTCGTGCGGCCACGGGTACAGCTCCTCGACGCGCACGAGCGCGACGTTCTCGTTCCGCGACGGTGCACCTGCGAGGTCGTAGTACAGCTTGCCCGTACAGAACACGATGCGACGCACGTCGTCGCGATGCTGCGACGCCATCGGATCGTCGATGACCGACTGGAAACTGCCGTTCGCCAGATCCGCGAGCTTCGACGCGGCGGCCGGCAGGCGCAGCATCGACTTCGGCTGCATGCAGACGAGCGGGCGCCGGTTGCGGCGGAGTGCCTGACGACGCAGCAGGTGGAAGTACTGCGCCGGCGTGCTGCAGTAGGCGACCGTCATATTGCCCTCGGCGCACAGCTGCAGGAAGCGCTCGAGGCGCGCACTCGAATGCTCCGGACCTTGGCCCTCGTAGCCATGCGGCAGGAGCAGCACGACACCGGAGTCGAGCCCCCACTTCGCGCGATCGGCCGCGATGAACTGGTCGATGATCGGCTGCGCGACGTTCACGAAATCACCGAACTGCGCTTCCCAGAGCACGAGCGAATCGGTCGCGACGGTGCTGAAGCCGTACTCGAACGCGAGCACCGCCGTCTCGGAGAGCGCCGAGTTGTAGATCTCGAACGCACCCTTGGCACCCGGCATCTTCGCGAGCGGCGTGTGCTTGCGCCCTGTCTCGGCGTCGTTGAGCACCGCATGGCGATGCGAGAACGTGCCACGCTCGACGTCCTGCCCCGTGAGACGAACGGACACACCGTCCATCACGAGCGAGCCGAAGGCGAGCGCTTCCGCATGCCCCCACTCGATGCCGCCCTGCTCGCCCATCGCCGTGCGGCGACGCTCGAGCTGCGTGGCGAGGCGTCCGACCGGCTTGAAGTCGGCGGGCCAGGAGAGCAGCGAATCGTTGATTGCCGTGAGACGATCGACTGCAACCGCGGTGCTCACACCCCGCGGAGCGAGCGCCGGAGCCGAGGGCCACGGCGCGTGCTGTTCCGTGGCGAGCAACGACGACTTGAAGCGCGTGTGAATTTCCTGGTACCGCGTGCTGGTCTCGCGTTCGACCGCGGCGGCTTCGTCGTCGTTCATCAGCCCTTCGGCGACGAGCTGCTTGCCCCACGCCTGCGGCACCGTCGGATGCGCCTTCACCTTCGTGTACAGCGACGGCTGCGTGAACGCCGGTTCGTCGGTCTCGTTGTGGCCGTGACGACGGTAGCCGACGAGATCGATGAGTACGTCCTTGCCGAACTTCGCGCGGTACGCGCACGCGAGGCGCACGGCGGCGATACATGCACCCGCGTCGTCGCCGTTCACGTGGAAGATCGGGATCTCGAAGCCCTTCGCGAGGTCCGAGGCGTAGCGCGTCGAGCGCGCGTCGTTCGGGTCCGTCGTGAAGCCGACCTGGTTGTTCACGATGATGTGAATCGTGCCACCGGTGCGGTACGCGTTGAGGCGCGAGATGTTGAGCGTCTCGGGCACCACGCCTTCACCGGGGAATGCGGCATCACCGTGAATGGCGACCGGCACCACAGCCTGTTCGTCGCGCTCGTACAGCTTGCCCGGCACGCGCTGCAGCGCACGTGCGACGCCTTCGATCACCGGGTTCACGACTTCGAGATGCGACGGGTTCGGCACGAGCCGCAGCTTCACTTCCTTGCCGTCGACGACCCGCGTGCCCTCGTATCCCATGTGGTACTTCACGTCGCCCGTCGCGTGCTCGTCGGCGTGATCGTGAATGCCCTGGAACTCCGCGAACAGCGTCTCGAATGGCTTGCCCATCACGTTGGTGAGCACGTTCAGGCGGCCGCGGTGCGCCATGCCGATCACGATCTCGCGCGCGCCGGCCTTGCCGGATTCGGTGATGACTTCATCGAGCATGGGCACGAGCGCATCGGTGCCTTCGATCGAGAAGCGCTTGGCGCCCTGGAAGGTGCGATGCAGGAAGCGCTCGAGGCCGTCGACTTCGTTCAGGCGCTTGAGCATCGCCTTCTTCTCGTCTGCGTCGAGCGGACGCACCAGCACACCGTCACGGAACGCCTGGCGGAACCACTCGCGCTCGTCATCCGTGCCGAGGTGCCACACCTCGTAACCGATGCGGTTCGAGTAGACCTCGCGCTTGCGGCGAATGCTCTCGAGCGCCGTCGCGAAGCGGTCATCACCGAGGGCGGCGGCGGGAATCGCGCGCAGGTCGTCCTCGGAGAGGCCGTAGTACGACTCGTTCAGGTCATCCGCACCCGGCGGCGGTGTACCGAGCGGGTCGAGCTGCACGGCGAGGTGGCCGTAGTTGCGGATCGCCTGCATCAGCGACGCGGCCGCGGCGACCTTGCGTAGCATCGCGAGGTCGAAGGTGCCGGAGCCACCAGCGGCTGCACTGGTGCCGTTGCCACTGTCCCCGGTGAGGTGCGCATTCGCGGTTCCGCCTGCCCCTCCGCCGGATGCGGTCGAACCCGCGGTCGTGGTCGCGAACAGCGACTCTGCGATCCGGAAGTATTGGCGCCACGTCTCGTCCACACTGGTGGGATCCTGACGGTAACGCTCGAACTGCTCGGCAATGATGCCGTCGTTGAAAACGCTGGTGATTGCGGGCGCGCTCATGACGTGGAATCTAATGGTCGGCGAACTACCGGGAGAACGAGCGTGAAGACGGACCCTTCTCCTGGCCGCGATACGACTTCGATGCGTCCGCCGAGGATCGTGGCGAGACGACGCGAGATGTAGAGCCCAAGGCCGGTACCCCTGTGCCGGCGCGCGGATACGTCTTCCAGCTGCGAGAAGGGCCGAAACAGACGTTGCAGGTGTGATGTCTCGATGCCGATGCCGGTGTCGCGCACGGCGAATCGAACGGTAGCCACACCGTCGGCTCCCGGCGAGCCGCGTGAGACACGCAGGTCGACACTCCCGCGTTCGGTGAACTTCACCCCATTCTGGCAGAGGTTGAGCAGGATCTGCCGGACGCGGGCATCGTCGGTCTGCAGCACGGGGAGGCCCGATTCGACGTCGATCCGGAACTCGATGTTTTTCTCCCGGGCGAGCGGCTCGACGTAGGGGTGGAGCGAGTCGAGCAGCTCCTCGACGCGCACGGGGCCGTCGCGCGGGACGACGCGATCAGCCTCGAGCGAGGCGTAAGTGAGGATGTCCTCGATGAGGGCGCCCAGATGCCGTCCGACAGTACGCAGCCGCACGATGACGTCGCGTTGCTGGGGCGCGAGCGGGCCGAGGATCTCGTCTTCGAGCAGTTCACCGTACCCTTCGAGCGCCGCGAGCGGGGTGCGAAGCTCGTGCGAGAGCGTGGCCAGCAGGCTGGTCTTGGCACTGTCGGCACTCTGGGCTTCCTCGACCGAGCGCACTTTCCACAGGGCCAGTGCGGCCAGGTCGGCGATGGTGCCGAGGCGGTCCTGGTCATGACTGTCGAAGAGCTCGCCCCACTCTTTCCGGAAGATCGAGAGCACGCCAAGCAGTTCGCCTTGTGCCAGCAGCGGGAGCACCAGAACGGGGCCGACGCCAAGCGGACTCAGCAGGTCCTGGATGAACGGCGACGTGCTCTGGATGGCCGAATCCATCGCGATGCCCTGCTGCTCGGATATCACGCGGGCGGTGATGCTTCCAGTTAGCGGGAAGGCCACGCCGACGAGCTTCGCTCCGATGCCTGATCCCGCCACGAACGTGCCACTATCGCCGGATACCTGCGCCACTGAGGCCCCGTGTGCGCTGCCTTGCAGCATTGCGGCATCGCAAAGGGTGCGGAGCACGGATCGAGAATTGGAGTCGCCGGTGAGCGCCCGGGCGACCTTGCGCAGGGTGCTCAGGTCGACGGGATCGGCCTGATCGGGCGAGATGGGCTCGGGGGGCATCCTCGCAGTTTAACGAGCGGCGTCGAGCGTGGGTGGCGGGTTCGGGGCGGGTAAGCAAGATCGGGAAGTGCCTGCCGCGAATCACGCGAATGCGCCTTCGGCGCAGGCGCAAATTGAACCGAATGGGAGTCCGGCGGCATCGCGCGTGGCGAGACCTCTTTTTTCTTTTGTGGGGCTCCGTACCTGCCGCAGCCTCCGCGCGCTGTTCAAAAAAAGAGCTTGGAGACCGCCATGCGCACCGTCCGCCTGTCGCCCGCTCGGCTCCATTCGCGCCTGCGCCGAAGGCGCATTTGCGCAATTCGCGGCAAGGCAGTTACCCATGACGCCGACCAAACATTCTCTGACCTTCCCGCATTCGGAGACTCAATGACCCCGGAATCCCCGCGCACCAATCCCCTCCCTGACTTCGACCGCGAGATGGCGATCACCCGCAAGGTGCTCGAGCGGGTGCCGGGCGAGGATCCGGAATGGAAGCCGCATCCGAAGTCGTTCTCGATGGCGCACCTTTCGCAGCTGGTCGCGCGGATGCCGGGGTGGTTGCCCCCGATGCTGCGGGAGCCGCACATCGATCTCGCGGGATCGGCGGGCTACAGCGTCGAAGCACCGTCAGCGCTGCTGGCCGAGTTCGACCGAAACGTCGAAGCGGCGCGCGAGGCGCTGGGTGAAGTGACGGAGGCAGCGCTCGCCGAGCAGTGGTCGCTGCGCGCGGGCGACAAGGTACTGATGACCGAGGTTCGGGAGGACGCAGTGCGGTCGCAGCTGCACCACATGGTGCATCATCGCGCGCAGCTCGGCGTGTACCTGCGGCTGCGCGACATCCCGGTGCCGTGCATGTACGGGCCGACAGCGGACGAGGCGTGGTAGCTGGGGTGGTGGGAGACGACTTCGAAGTGGGTGCGACTTGAACTGCGAACTGCTTTCCGCGGATATGAACTGATTTGGCGGAAACGCGCGGATTTTCCGGCGTGTGCGACGGGAGCACGGTGCGCGTGGCGGGATCGCACTTTTTTGCGAACAGCACGCGGGGGCTGGAGGCGGCGCGGAACCTCATAAAAGAAAGGAACGACGCCAGCCCTGCGCGTCGTCCCTTGCCCAGCACCGCACAAATCCGCGCTGTTTCAGTTTCTTATCAGTTCGTATCCGCGGAAAGCCGTTGCAGTATCCGCCGTTATCCGCCCAATCAGTTCGTATCCGCGGAAAGCAGTTCGCAGTTCAAGTCGCCGGCACGACCGCTCGGAGACGCGCCCTAGAACACTAGCTCCGCCGTCACGAACACCGATCGCGGCGGCAGCACGAAGAAATACGGCACGCCCTCGCTCGCATAGCCGCTGCCGAAGCGCTGGCTGTCGCCGAGGTTGATGCCGCGCACTACCAGCGCGTGACGGCCGATCTGCACGCGCGCACCTGCGTCGAGCACGTAGTAGTCCGGGAGTCGCAGCGTCTCGCTGCCGGTGTTGTCGAGCGCGGCCTCGCCCTGGTAGCGACCTTCGAGCGACAGCGCCACACGCCCCACGGTGAACCGCGCCCGCTGGGCCGTGAGCACGCTCGGCGACAGCAAAGGCTCGACGTCACGGTAGCTGACGGGTACGGCAAGCGAGGAATCCGTATAGGCGCGGATACGGTTCGTGCTGAGGGTCGCATTCGCGCCAAGTTCGAGACGTGCGGTCGGGCGCCATGTGCCATCGAGTTCGACACCGCGGCGGTACGTCGAGCCGACGTTGCGGCGGAGTGGTGCGCCGCTCGCGGTGGGCAGGCCGATCGGCGCGATGTTGTTGCGGAAACTCATCGCGTAGACGTTGGCCGAGAGCTCGCCGCGGTCACGCACGAGCGTGACGCCGGCTTCCACGTCGCGCACGGTTTCGGGCCGCACGCGCGCGAGGTTGCCGATCTCGCCGACATTCGTGGTGTCCATGTTGTCCGCACCGGCGAGCATGTCAGCGCGTGCCGGCTCGCGAGTGGTCTGCCCCACCGATGCGAACGCCGACCAGCCGCGCGCGAGTGCGACCGTCACACCCACCTTGGGGTTCACGAACGTCCAGTTCACCGACCGTTCACTGATGCCCGCGTTGGCATCGGGCTCGTAGCGAAACTCCGCGTTGCGGGTCTGCAGGTCGCCGAACCAGCGCGCACGCCCGGCCTCGTACGAGAGCTTGACGAACGCGCTCGCGTCGCGCTTGTGACCCGTGTTGTCATAGTAGGTCACGGCCTGCTCGCGTCCGAGGAAGGAGCGATGACGCCGCGCGTAGCTGTTGGCGTTCACACCGACATCCGTGCGGAGCGCACCGTTCTGCGTATGGAACGCGCTCGTGACGCCGTACCACGTGTAGTCGAGCCCATAGTTGTACACGTCGGGCTCGCTGTAGTAGTCGTAGCTGCCGCCGGTGCTGTTGCGATACACCGTCGTCGACAGCGACTGCGTCACACCGAACGCGCGTGTGTACGACAGCGCGAACAGCTGCTGCCCGAAGCGGTCGCGATCTTCCGGGGTGAGCGGGTTGATGCGACGGTCGCCCGCCAGCTCCTCGCGGGTCACACCGTTGTAGGCGAGCGTGTCGCGCAGCAGGCCTGCCAGTGCCGTCACCTTCACGATGTCGCGATCGCCGAACCATCCGGCGGTCACGAACGCGGAGCGCTGCTCGGCGCCCGCGTTGTAGCGGTAGCCATCGATGCGCTGCGCGCTGGCTCGGCCGGACACCGCAAATCGATTGGGCAGCAGCCCCGAGCGAAACGACACGCTCGCGCGCTGCTGCGAGAATGACCCACCCTGCAACTGCGCCTCGACGCCGCGGTTGGAGTTCATGATCGGCGACGTCTCGAGGTTGAGCGAGCCGGCGTACGAGGCGGTGCCGTTGGTGGACGTGCCGACGCCGCGCTGGATCTGCACGGAGCTCACGCTGCTCATGAGATCTGCGAGATTGGCGAAATAGAGGACCTGATCCTCCATATCGTTGAGCGGAATGCCGTCGAGCGTGATGTTGAGCCGCGTCTGGTCGATGCCGCGCAGCCGTACGTAGCTGTAGCCGACGGGCGTACCGGTCTCGGTGTGCGAGATGACGGACGGCGACGCCCCCTGCAGCAGCATGGGCGCATCCTGTCCGAAGTTGCGTTCGGTGATGGTGCGCCGGTCGAGGGTCTTCTGTGCGACGGGCGCACGGTCGCCACCGCGGATGGCATTGACGATCACGCGCTCGAGCGCGCGCGCACTGTCGGCACGCGCACTGTCGGCGCGAGCCGTTGTCTGGGCTGAGAGGGAAGTGATGGGCAGCGCGAAGGCGGCCAGGATGGCGGTGGCATACGCGATGGCGGACGCCACGGGCCGAGCGCCGCGAGCGGGCGCTGGATGCGGATGAAGCACGTTGGACTCCCTACGCCGGTACGAACCGGATCAGGTTCTGCGGGACTCTCTCAGCCGGCGCACACTAGCGGCGCCGGCACCCCGGTCATGTGCACGTACGATAACGGGCGTGCCGGCTGGTGAGTAGTCATCGGCCGCGCGTCGCAAGTGGCGCAGCGTGCTGCAAGTTTCTACAGCGGCACGCGGAGGCGCGGAGGACCAGGGAGGCGCGGAGAACAGCAACCGCGAACTGCGGACCGGGGCACCCCGAGCAGATCGCGGCGGTCCCCGATTTCTTTCTTGGATGGAGTCCGTCGCATGCCACGGAGCCACCCCTTAAAAAGTCATCGGCACCGAACTCGCCGGATGCCCCACCTCCGCGCCTCCCAGGTCCTCCGCGCCTCCGCGTGCCGCTGTAGAAAGCCGGGACTCGCTGCGCCACTTTCGACGCGCTCCAGCCTTGACGCGCGGCCGTTGCTGTTCCCGACCATGGTGTATGATTCGCAGCATGACCGACATCGGCGCCTGGCTCACCGCGCACGGCAGCTCGTGGACCGAGCTGCTCGGCTTCGTGTCGGGCGTGATCTGCGTGTATCTCGTCACGCGCGAGAGCATCTGGAACTGGCCGCTCGCGATCTTGACGTCGGCGTTCTACATCGCCGTGTTCTCGCGGGCCGGCCTGTACTCCGACACCGGGCTGCAGTGTGTGTACCTCGTGCTGTCCGTGTACGGCTGGTGGCACTGGACTCGTGGTGGACGCGCCTCGTCGACGTCGAGTTCTGCCGCACTCGTCGTGACCCGCACGCCGCCGCGCGAGGCTGTGTGGCTCGGCGTTGCCGGCGTGGCGCTGTGGCTCCTACTGTGGGCCATTACCCGGCAGATCCCCGGTGCAAAAGTTCCGCTGCTCGATGCGGCGCTCACTGCGACCAGCCTCGTCGCGCAGTACATGATGACCCGCAAGTACCTCGGCAACTGGACCCTGTGGATCGTTGCCGATATCGCGTATGTCGGCCTGTTCTTCTCGCGCGGGCTGCGGCTCACCGCACTGCTGTATGCGGTGTATCTCGCGCTCGCCATCCTCGGACACGTGCAATGGAAACGATCACTGGTCCGCGCCCGGCTCGCGTCGTCCTGACCGGCTCGGAGTCCGTCGGCAAGACCACCCTCGCCGGCGAGCTCGCCACACATTATGGCGTCGCGTTCGTCCCCGAGTTCGTGCGGGAGTACGCCGCCGCCAAGGGTGCACCGCTCGACTTCCGCGATCATGGCCCCATTGCCAAGGGGCAGATGCGGCTCGAGGATGAATACCTCGAACGCGCACGCACGAGTGGCGCAGCGCTGCTGCTCCAGGACACCGACCTCACAAGCACCGTGGTGTACTGCCATCACTACTTCGGGCAGTGCCCCGCATTCATCGAGGAGGCGGCAGTCGCGCGCGCGCCCGATCTGTACCTGCTGCTCGACATCGACGTGCCGTGGACCGCCGATGGCATCCGCGACCGTGGCGACCGTCGCCCCGAGCTGCATGCGATGTTCGTCGCCGCTCTCGAGCGCTCACCGGCGCCCGTCGTCACCATCACAGGCGATTGGCGTGCACGTTTCACGTCGGCCGTGCAGGCCATCGACGCGCTTTTGCAATCCTCTCCGAACCCCCGCACCGACCAATGAGCACTGAACGCACGCAGAACTTCGCCAACCACACGCAGCTCACGCCGGGCTTCCACTTCTTCGCCTCGCCGCTCGCGATCATCTACCTGATCTGGGCGATCCAGCGGCTCGTCGTGGCACCGGGTGCGGATACGGCGTTCACGGCGGTCGGCGCGCTCGCGCTGTTCGGCGGCATCGCGATGAGCCGGCTGATGGCGCTCAAGGTGCAGGACCGCGTGATCCGGCTCGAGGAGCGCCTTCGGCTCACCGCGATCCTGCCGGCCGAACTGCAGGCGCACATCGGCGGCATCCGGGCCGGGCACCTGGTGGCACTGCGCTTCGCGAGTGATGCGGAGGTGCCGGGGCTCGTGCGCGAGATCCTCGCGAACCCCGCGATCACGCCCAAGCAGATCAAGGGGAAGGTGAAGACCTGGCGGGCGGACTTTTTTCGCGCGTAGGCGACTTCGCTGCCTTCGTCAGCTCCACCGCCACGGGGATCCCGCCGTTCGTCGTGCGCAGTACCGGTTCCATCGGCAGCTTCACCTGACCTGCGAGCTTGCGGTCCGGCACCAGCAACCCGAGCCGCCATCCGCGGCCGCCTTCGCGCACGACATCGCCCAGGCGCGCGTACAATCCTCGCAGGTCGAGCGCGTCGCTCACACGTAGCCCGTAGGGCGGGTTCGTGAGCACGAGCCCTGTGCTGCCGATGTCCGGCAGCACGGTGTCCGACAGCGAGTGACATTCGATGGTGAGATCGCCGAGCACGCCCGCGCGCTCCGCATTCGCACGCGCCGCTCGCACGGCGCCCTCGTCGCGGTCGCTCATCACGACCGCCACGCCATTGCCCGGCCGACCCGCCGCGCGCGCGATGTCGCGCGCCCCCTGCACCATCGCTGCTTCTGTACCCGGCCAACGCTCCATGGCGAACGCACGCGAGAGCCCCGGTGCGATGTTGCGGGCGCGGAGCACTGCCTCGATGCCGATCGTGCCCGAGCCGCAGAAGGGATCGACGAGCGGGATCTCGCCGTTCCACTCGCACGCCGCGATCATTGCCGCGGCAAGCGTCTCGCGAAGCGGCGCCTTCGCCACCGCCTGACGCCAGCCGCGGCGGTGCAGCAGCTCACCGGAACTGTCCGCGCTGATCGTGCAGCGGTCGTGGTCGAAGCGCACGATGATGCGCTGCACATCGGAGCTCCCCTTGTCGGTGCTCGCGCTCTCCGTGTCCGAATCGGCAGTCTCGCTGTCGATCTCGTCGTCGCCGGTGCGCACGATCTTCACGCCCTTCACCGAGCGCGTGATGCCGCGCGCGACGCGCTCCGCGACGGCGTCCGAGTGATAGAGCTTCGACTTGCGGCACGTGACCCGCAGGCTCACCGTCGCGCCTTCCGCCATCACGCGCGTCCACGGCACACGCTGCGCGAGCTTCTCGAGGGTCGCGAAGTCGCGGGCCTCGAACGAGTCGAGCCGCACGATTACCCGGGATGCAATCCGCGACCACAGATTGGCGGCGAGCAGGTCGGCGCGGGTTGCATCGAACGCGACACCCGCGGGGCTGACTTCACGCGGCGTAATGCCCATCGCAGTGAGCTCGGCGGCCACGAGCGGCGCCAGCCCGGGTGCGACGATGGCGAATGCGTCCCAGCGATCCGGCTTCTCGACCGGCTTCCGCTGTTCCGGCTTCCGCTGTTCCGGCTTCCGCTGTTCCAGCTTCCGCCCCACGGGCGATTCTTTATGCGGCTTTGGCACCAGTTTCGCGAAGTCGCCGCACCGCCTCGTGCGACCGCGACCCCCGGGTGAGCAGCAGGCGCCAGAATGCCTGCGCCTCGAGTGGCGGAGCGAACAGGAATCCCTGTCCCAGCTCGCATCCGAGCTTGAGCAGCTCGTCGCGCTGCGCCTCCGTCTCGATGCCCTCCGCCACGGTGTTCATCCGCAGCGTTTCCCCCAGTGCCACGATCGCGCTGGCCAGTACCGGTCCTTCGCCTCCCTTGTCGATGGCATCCACGAACGCCTTGTCGATCTTCAGGATGTCGATCGGATAGCGCTGCAGGTAGCTCAGGGAAGAATAGCCGGTGCCGAAGTCGTCGATAGCCAGTGACACACCCAATGCCTTCAGTTCCGTCAGCCGGGTCATGCTCATGTCGGTGTTGTTCATCAGCATGCTCTCGGTGATCTCGAGGACGAGCCGGCTCGGCTCGAGCCCCGACTCCTCCAGCGCGCTCCGCACGTCCTCGATGATGCAGGGCTCCTGCAGCTGCCGCCCCGAAAGGTTGACCGTGATGCGCATGGGCACGCCCCGCTCGGCCTCCCACGCCTGGGCCGCGCGGCAGGCCCGCTTGAGCACCCAGCGGCCGATCTGGACGATCAACCCGGTCTCCTCGGCGATCGGGATGAAGAGCCCCGGCGCCACGGTGCCGCGATCCCGGCAACACCACCGCACCAGGGCCTCGGCGCCCACGATCTCGCCGGTGGCGAGCAGCACGATCGGCTGGTACTCCAGCATGAACTCCTCGCGCTCGATCGCGCGCCGGAGGTCGGCCTCCACCACGAGACGCTCGAGCGCCGCCGTGTGCATCTGCGGCTCGAAGAGCACGTGCTGCCCCTTGCCGCGCGTCTTGGCCACGTACATCGCCACGTCGGCGTTGCGCACCAGCTCATCCGAATTCTCGCCGGACGAGGTGCGCGCGATGCCGATGCTGGCGCTCACGAACACTTCCTTGCCTTCGATGTGGAATGGGCGCGCCACCGCGGCCTCGATGCGTTCCGCGATCTCGAGCACCTCTTCCGTGGGGCCAGCCTGCTCCACGAGCACCGCGAACTCGTCGCCGCCGAGTCGCGCGATGAGATCGGTGTCGCGCACGCAGCTCGCGAGCCGGCGCGCGGCTTCCACGAGCAGCTTGTCACCGGCCGCATGCCCAAGCGAGTCGTTGACGGTCTTGAAGTTGTCGAGATCGAGGAACAGCACCGTCACCGGATCACCAGCGCGCGTGGCACGATTAAGCGCATGCCCCACCTGGTACAGGAACAGCGAGCGGTTCGCGAGATCGGTGAGCGGATCGTGAAACGCCTGGTGCATGTACTGCTGCTTGATGACGCTCTGCTCGGTCACGTCGCGCGTGTTGAGCACGAGTCCTTCGATCACCGGCTCCGTGAGCAGGTTGGTGCCGACGTTGTCCACCGTCATCCAGCTGCCGTTCGCATGCGAGATGCGCCACTCGCGCTTGAGCGCACCCGGCGTGCTCGCGCCACGCAATGGCGTGGAGCGCGCGAGATCGCTCAGGAAGTTGGCGGCGAACTCCACGTCCTCGCTGTGCAGGAGCGTGACGAGCTTGGTGCCGACGAGCCGTTGCGGGTCATGACCCAGCACGGTCCACATCGACGGACTCGCGTAGCGGATGGTGCCGTCGGCGTCGAGAATGGTGATCACGTCGCTCGAGTGCTGCACGAGCGCACGGAACCGCGCCTCGTTGTTGCGGAGCGTGCTCTCGGTCTGCTGGCGCACGGTCTCGCGCGCGGACGTCACCTGCCGCGCAAACGCGAGCGCCGTGAGTGCCACCGCGCCCAGCACCAGCCCGCCGAGCGGTTGCGCGCCTTCTTCCTGCGCCGCCTTGAGCAGCAGTGCGAAGCCCGGCACCACGGCCACGTACGTCATGAGGCTGATCGTGAGCGTACCGCGCGACGAGATCGTGGCCACGCGCAGCGCGCGATGCATCGAGAACTCGGATTCGTACCAGGCCGCGGCGGCAAACAGGAGCGAGGCGCCCGGTGTGACGAGGACCGCCCAGCGCAGGGAAACGTCGCCGGACATCATGTCGACGGTGCTCGCGACCTGCCCCAGGAAGTGCACGAGCAGCCCGGCGCCGAGCAGCTGGATCACGGTGCCGCGATGCTTGAGCAGCGTGCGCCGCCAGAGCATCGCGATCACCACGAGCAGCACCACGTCGCCGATGGCCTCGAGATGTCGCATCGCGAACGGGACCACGATCAGCGCAGACCCGAACTCGGTGAACGCGTACATGTTGTACCACACCACCAGCAACCCGCCGACGAAGACCGTGGCGAGGTCGAGCCAGAGCTTCACGCGCTTGACGCCCGCGCGCGGAGCACTCGGCAGCTGCAGCAGCGCATAGAGCAGGACGATCTGCGTCACGCCAGGCACGCTGTTGACGAAGATCGTCGCCTCGTCGCCGGAGCCCACCGACGGCAGCACGATGGCGGCGAACGTCATCCCGAGCGGGATCAGCTGCGCGACTCCGAAGACGCGCCAGAACCGACGGCTGCCGGAGTCGAGCGAGGATGACTCGGCGGCGAGAAACGCCAGCACGGCCGCCACCGTGGCCACGAACGCCGGGAGCGCCGCGCTCATGACGTCGGGCGTGCCATCGGGCGTGCCGGTGAACAGCCACACCGTGACCAGCGCCGTGAATGCGACCAGCGCAGCCATCAGGGCCATCTTCCCCTTCTGGGAATACGGAGATGGCGGAACGGCTGTCGCACCACGGGGGGCCGTGGTGATCGCAGGGGTCGGGTAGGGGGCGGAGCGACGCGCGGGCGCGTCAGCCTGTGCGAGCATGGCGGGGGAAGGGTGTCAGGTGCAGGTCTGCACATGACGCTTCCGTTACACGGCGGTCACACCGGAGACGGCCGTTCCAACCCGTGAACGACCCCGCCACCACCAGACAATCCGGAACGCGAACAGGACCGCGAACACCCCGATGTAGATGAGGGGCTCGGTGATGTCCTTCTTGACCGCCCAGAGGAAATGGATGCATCCGGCCACTGCCGACACGTAGACCAGCTGGTGCAGCCGGTTCCACTTCTTGCCGCCGAGCCAGCGGATCGAGCGCTTGGTGCTCGTGAGCGCGAGCGGGATCATGAGGACGAAGGCCAGCATCCCCACGGTCACGTACAGGTGCTCGAGGATGTCCTCGAAGATGGAACGCCAGTCGAAGAACCAGTCCAGCACCGTGTACACGCTCAGGTGGCCCAGGGCATAGAAGAACGCCGTGAGCCCCAGGAACCGACGCTGGGCCACGAGCCACCCCCAGCGGGTGAGGCGCATGATCGGGGTGACCGCGAGCGAGGCCGCGAGCATCCGGAGCGTCCACTGCCCCGTCTCCATCTCCAGCTTCTCGATCGGGTCCGCGCCCAGCTCGTCGCGCAGGAACTGGGTGGCCAGCAAGGCCACCGGCGCGAGCACCAGCAGCCACAGGACAGGCCGGATCCAGCGCCGGACCACCCTCTCCATCAATAGTTCTTGCGCAGGTCCATGCCGGCGTACAGCGACGCTACCTCTTTCGCGTACCCATTGAACGGCAGCGTCGGAATCTTGCGGAACTGCCCGATGCGGCGTTCCTGCGCCTGCGACCAGCGCGGGTGATCGACGTCCGGGTTCACGTTGGCGTAGAAGCCGTACTCGTTCGACGCGAGATCATTCCACGTCGTGCGCGGCATCTTGTCGGTGAAGCGGATCTTGACGATCGACTTGGCGCCCTTGAAGCCGTACTTCCACGGCACGATCAGGTGGAGCGGCGCGCCATTCTGCGGCGGCAGCGTCTTGCCGTACATGCCGGTGGCCATCAGGGCGAGCGGATGCATCGCCTCGTCCATGCGGAGGCCTTCGACATACGGCCACGGGAGCGCGTTGGTCTTCTGCCCGGGCATGCGGTTCGGGTCGAACAGGGTCGTGAACTCCACGAACTTCGCACTCGGCAGCGGCTCCATCTTCGCCAGCAGGTCACGCAGCGGCACGCCGCGCCACGGAATCACCATCGACCACGCCTCGACGCAGCGATGCCGGTACGTGCGGTCCTGCACCGTGAGCCCGCGCAGCAGGTCCTCGATGGCGAACTTGGTCGGCTTCTTCACCATGCCTTCGACGGACACCGTCCACGGCGAGGTACGGAACCCCTTCGCGTTCTCGACCGGCTCGTCCTTGCCGGTGCCGAACTCGTAGAAGTTGTTGTAGCTCGTCGCGTCCTTCTCGTCGGTGACCTTCTCCTCCTGCCCGACCACGCCATTCGCGCTGTCGCGGCGCTCGCCGACGGCCGCCGACTCGCTGGAGCAGGCCATCGCCTGCAACGCGGTGGGGGCCACCATGGCACCGATGGCGAGCGCTCCGGCCTTGCCGACGAACTTGCGGCGGTCGAGGTAGACCGACTCGGGAGTGATCTCGGACGAGGCGATATCGTCGGGGCGGCGAATCAGCATGGCAGAAGCGGAGAAGAAGAGAGGCAGAGAAGAAGAGATGCAGAGAGCGGGCTAGTCGAGCGTTTTGCTGAACCGTCGCACGGACAGGGCCAGCAGGGCCAGCGCGAAGGCCGCGAGTGCCCCCAGTTCGGTCCACAAGTCACGTACGCCGACACCCTTGAGAAGGATGCCTCGCAGGATCTCCAGGAACCATGTCAGGGGTAACAACGCCCCCGCCCACTGGGCGGGTTCCGGCATCGCCGACCTCGGGAAGAGATACCCCGAAAGCAGGATGTTGGGCAGCATGAAGAAGAAACTCAGCTGCATGGCCTGTACCTGATTCCGGGCCACGGTCGAAATCAGGAGCCCGATCCCGAGGCTGGCCACGATGAACACGAGTGAGAGCCCGTACAGGAGCGCCAGGCTGCCGGCGAGCGGAATGTCGAAGAAGAGGCGGCCGAGCAGGAGCACGACCGTCATCTGGACGTAGCCCACCAGCACGAACGGCACGAGCTTGCCCAGCATGAGGCTCGTCTTGCCGATCGGCGTGACGATGAGCTGTTCCAGGGTGCCGCGCTCGCGTTCCCGCACGATCGCCGTCGACGTGATGAGTGTCATCGTGATGGTGAGCAGGATGCCGACGATGCCCGGCACGATGAACGTCGCGCTCCGCTGCGAGGGGTTGTACCACGGGCGCACGCGAATTTCGACCGGTGGCGACACGAGCCGGGCGGCGAGCAGCTGCGACCCGCGCGCCGCCGCGGCGAGTTGGGCGCCGGAGATCGCTGCACCCGAGGACTGCGGATCGGCGGCGTCGATGAGCAGCTGCGCGCGCCCGGTTTCGCCGCGACGGATCGCGCGCTGGTAGTCGGGCGGAATCACGAGCGCGACGCGCGCGGCCCCACGCTCGATCCATCGCCGTGCAGCCCCGCGGTCGGCAACCGCCGCAACCACACGGAAGTTGTCGGTGTGCTCGAGCACCGACACGAGCGCGCGACTCTCCGACGTGCGCGACTCGTCCAGCACCACCGTCGGCAGGCGGCGCACGTCGGTCTGGATCGCGTACCCGAACAGCAACAGCTGCATCGCCGGCAGGCCGGTCATCATGGCGAACGTGAGCCGGTCGCGACGCAGCTGGATGAACTCCTTCCAGAGCATCGGCCACACGGTCCACGCCCGGATGCCTCTCACCGGATGCCTCTCACGGCACGGGTGCGGACGTTCTCGCCGCCTCGTCGCGCTCCTGCAGCATCACGAACACATCCTCGACGCTCTCTGCACCGAACTGCGTCGTGATCTCGCCTGGTGTGCCGAGCGCGATGAGGTCACCGCGGGAGAGAAACGCGAGGCGCTGACAGCGTTCCGCCTCGTCCATGTAGTGCGTCGTCACGAGGATGGTCGTGCCGCTCGCGGCGAGACGGTAGATGAGGTCCCAGAACACGCGACGCGCTGCGGGATCGACACCCGCGGTCGGTTCGTCGAGAAACACGAGGTCAGGTGCGTGCGCCGTCGCACAGGCGAGTGCGAGGCGCTGCTTCCATCCGCCGCTCAGCGTGCCTGCGCGTTGCCCTTGTCGCTCCTCGAGCCCGAGCGCAACCGTGTGCGCGCGCAACCGTTCCGCACGTGTCGGTCCGACGACCCCATACACCGACGCGTAGAAGCGCAGGTTCTCGGCGACGGTGAGCTCGTCGTAGAGACCGTAGCGCTGCGACATGTAGCCGATGCTCCGTCGCACGGTTTCCGTGTCGCGCACGACATCGAAGCCCGCGACTTCCGCGCTCCCGGCCGTCGGCACCACGAGGCCGCAGATCATGCGGATGGTCGTCGTCTTCCCGGAGCCGTTGGGCCCGAGCAGGCCGAACACCTCACCACGATGGATGTCGAGGTCGAGGCCCTGCACGGCGACCAGCGCGCCGAATGTCTTGCGCAGGCCGCGGGTGCGCACGGCGGGCGCGACGTTCACCGGCGGCGTGCGGTCGGCCGGGGGCACGCTCATCGCCGGCCCGTCGCCGCGCTCGGCGGCAGCACCACCGTGATCGGCAGGCCTGCCTTCAACCGCCCGTCGGGATCGTCGAACTCGAGCTTCACCCCGAACAGCAGGTCGGCGCGTTCGTCATCCGTCAGCGCCACACGCGGGGTGAACTCTGCCTTCGTCGCGATGGCGACGACGCGGCCGCGGTAAGTGGTGGTGTCGCCATCCAGCCGCGCGACGAGGGTGTCACCGACCGACAGGGCCTGCAGCACGAACTGCGAGACGTAGACTCGTGCCCATGGACGCGAGGGTGCGCCAATCGTGAGTGCGCTCTGCCCGGGGCCCAGCACCTCGCCGGGTTCGGCGTGGCGACTGGTCACGACGCCGTCCATCGGCGCGAGCATTACCAGGTCACCCGCGGAGGCACGCATCGCGTCGGCACCGGCGCGCGCGGCATCGGCCTCCGCCTGCGCCGCGCGACGCCGCTCCACGCGGGCACCTCCCTGCAGCAGCCGCAGCCCCTCGCGCAGCGCCCCACGCCGTTCGGCACTGCTCCGGCTCGCGGCACGTGCCGCCTCCAGGGCCGCGCGGC
>JAZKCW010000007.1:0-68884 GCA_040387895.1 Gemmatimonadota bacterium | reverse complement strand
CCTCGCGGCCCTCAACCTCCGCGCCTCTGCGCGCTGTTCTCCGCGCCTCCGCGTGAGGCTGTAGAAACCGGCGGTTCGCTGCGCCACTCCGTAGTCCGCCCCGCCCTCCGCGTGAGAGGCGGTTGCCATTGCCGTTCGCGGTTGCCGTTCGCAGTTACTCGCCCTTCTCGAGCCGCCTCACCTCGGCCGCAGCCTCGGCGCTCCCCTGTTCGGCGGCCTTTCGGAACCACTGCAGCGCCTTCTCCGGTGACTTCGCCACGCCGCGGCCGTCGCGGTACCACTTCGCGATCGTGAGCGTACTCTCCGGGTCGTTGAGCGTCGCGCCGCGTTCGTAGGCCGCTGCGGCGTCTGCGTCGCTGCGTGCGCCGCCGGCGCCGCGTTCCATCATCTTGCCCAGGCGGCGGGCTGCCATCGCGTTGCCGCCGTCGGCGGCCTTGCGATACCAGTCGCGGGCGACGCGTTCGTCCTTCGCAGTCCCTTCGCCCTTCTCGAGTGCGACGGCGTACTCCAGCTGTGCCGATGCCTCGCCGCGTTCGGCCGCGCTCTTGAACCAGCGCACCGAGCCCACCGCGTCCTTGCGGGTGTCACGCCCGTCGCGCATCGCGTAGCCCAGTGCCGTCTGCGCTTCCACGTCGCCACCTTCGGCGGCCTTCGTATACCAGTTCATCGCCATCGTGCCGTTGCGAGCCGTGCCGAGCCCGCGCGCGAACATGCGCGCGAGTGACGTGGCCGCCGCGGCGTCGCCGCCGTTGGCTTCCGATGCGCAGATGTCGAGCGCGTTCGCCCACTGTTCCTGGCGCATGGCCGTGCGACAGGTGATCGCGCCACCCGACTGCGGCGGTGTGCCGACCGTGCCGGTGGCCACCGCGACCAGCGTCGGCGCGAAGCGCACGTCCTTGCCCGCGGCGACAACCACGCGCTGCGAGAATGGCTCGAAGCCGTTCGCCGCGACCGAGATCGTGTGCGTGCCTGCGGCGATGCGAAGGTTGCGGCTGCGCGTGACACGGCCATCCACCGTCACGCGCGCGTCGGCGGGCAGCGTGCCGATGCGCACCGTGCCGGAGTCGATCGTGGTGCCCACCGGCGCCGTGTCAGCGGGCAGCGGTGCCGTGCCGGCCATTGCGGCCCTTGCGCTGTCCGTCGGCATGGCGACCGGTGGCGGTGCGACCGCGACTGCCGCATTCGTGTCGGTGACCGCTGGAGCCGCCGCCACACTGTCATCGCCACGACCGCGAAACACGAAGAAGCCGATGCCGGCGAGAATGACGACCGCGGCCGCGAGCATCGGCAGGCGCGAGCCGCGCGATGCGACGGCACCGTCTCCGGCGGCGCTATCGACGCCTCCATTGACTGATGTGTCGCCAGAGACCGGCGTGGGCGCCGGCGCGGAGACGGCCGGTGATGCACCACTCGTCGCGGCCGACGCGCCCGAGCGTGCGGCACTCTGCGACGCGGACACCGGCGTGAAGCCACCCGACATCGCGGCTTTCGCCGAGCCGAGCATGTTGCCGAACTTCGATGTCGGACGCGCTGGCGGGACATGGCCCTGTGCGCGGAACGCCTGCGTCTGCCGTACGACGTACTCCGCCGTCACCCCGTCGCTCTTCTCGGCACGACGCAACCGCAGGGCGACGATCGCCTTCGATGCGATGTCGCGCGCGAAGTACACTGTGCCCGCGAGGCCCTCGCTGTGCATGCGGCCAAGGATCTCGTAGCGGCCGACCGTCGCCAGTGCGAGCGCGTTGAGCAGCTGCGCCGCTTCCGGCGAGCCCTCGGCGTCCATGCCACCGGAAAGATCGACGTTGCAGTTGGGGCAGAAACGATCGAGCTGGGTGAGTGGCGCCTTGCATTCGGGGCAGGTGCTGCTGCCGACCGAAACCGATTCGCCCAGTGTGCGGCGCACCTCGACCGTGTACTCGTCGTCGGTGGGGCGCTCGCGCCGGGCCGTCATGCCCACCAGCGCGCCCGAGGAGAGCTCACGGGCAAGGAAGAGCGGCAGCCCCGCCTCGTCGGCTCCCAGAGCGCCCAGCAGCTCGTAGCTGCCGGCGACCGCATCGCGTACCCGCTGAGTCAGGTCTGTGGACGGGTCAGCCATGTGCGGTCGGGACGGTGGGGAGGGGGTGAATGCGACGGTCGCGTTCAGGGTGCACGTGATCATGGTGCAGTGCGGGGGCGATTTTCGGAAGAGAGGGTCGGGTGTGCTATCCTGCAGCATGACCCTATGGATTCATGAATCCGCCGTCGTGCTCGGCAATGTCACGTTCGGTGAGGACGTCTCGGTGTGGCCGACCGCCGTGATCCGCGGCGACGTGGAGCGCGTCCTGATCGGCGACCGGACCAACATCCAGGACGGGGCGGTGATCCACTGTGACCCTGGGGTGCCGACCGTCATCGGGAACGACTGCGTGATCGGGCACCGGGCGATCGTGCACGGCAGCCGGCTCGAGGACGGGGTGCTGGTCGGTATGGGGGCGATTCTATTGAACGGGACGCACGCCGGGGCCGGATCGATCATCGGGGCCGGGGCGGTGTGCACCGAAGGCATGGTCATCCCGCCCGGATCCCTCGTCCTCGGCGTCCCAGCCAGAGTGGTGAAGACTCTCTCACCTGACGCGAGCGCCCGCACCCTCGACAATGCGCAGCGTTATGCGGCGCTCAAGGAGCGGCACCGCGGGGGAGAGATCCCGAGGCGTACGAGCGAAGAATCCGGGAACTGAATGCCGTGCACCGGTTCATGAACGGAACGCGTGCAGTTCCCGAGGAGCGCTGTGCCTCTTCGTGTTTGCGGGCAAATGCGTTTCCAGCTCGCGATTGCAGGCAACTGCGACGTCGCTTGTACGGAAACGCGTGATTTCTGCACCCTCGCCCTGTCGGGACAGTGCCCGCATGGTGCACGGACGTGCCCGGAACCGGAAAGCGCAAACAGTGGTATAACAACAGGTTACAGGAAATCTTCGGAAGAGCTGCCGCTGTCGTGTTCCCTGCAGCACCCGCTCCACGGTATCACGTGAGCAACACGACATCACAGGGATGTCACGGGTGGATAACAGCCGCCTCGTCGCAGGTACGTGATCTGCAACGAGCAAAGCGTTAGACAGCAACACGTTGCGTGACCGCTTGCGCGGCTTCACGAATAGGGTACTCTTCCCGCCCGCGAGCGACCCACATCGCCGTTGGCTGAGCCCGCTATTCCCGCCGCCGCTGGCGAGTCTCGCCCCACCACATAGTGCAGGAGCACCACCTGATGCCTTTCTCCGCGACGCCTCCGGAAGGCCCCGTCACGCTGTCCAACAACGCCCGCACCGTCCTCGAGAAGCGCTACCTCGTCAAGGACAAGGGGGGCAAGCCCGTCGAGAAGCCGGAGGACATGTTCTGGCGCGTCGCGACGGTGGTGGCCGAGGCGGACCGGCGGTACGGGGCGAGCGACGGGGGGGTGCAGGCGATCGCGGAGGAATTCTACTTCCTCATGACGCAGCGCCGGTTCGAGCCCAATTCGCCGACGCTCATGAACGCCGGCCGTCCGTTGGGGCAGCTCTCGGCGTGCTTCGTGTTGCCGGTAGCGGATGCCTTGTCGAACGGCAATGACGGCATCTACGACACGCTCCGCAGCATGGCGCTCATCCACCAGAGCGGTGGCGGCACCGGCTTCAGCTTCTCGCGCGTGCGCGGCAAGGGCAGCATGGTGCGCAGCACCACCGGCGTGGCGTCGGGCCCGATCAGCTTCATGCAGCTCTATGACGCCAGCACGGACGCGGTGAAGCAGGGCGGCACGCGTCGCGGCGCGAACATGGGCATCCTGCGCGTCGACCATCCGGACGTGATGGACTTCATCACGTGCAAGGAAGACCTCACCAAGATCACCAACTTCAACATCTCCGTCGGCATCACGACGAAGTTCATGGAAGCGGTGAAGGCCGACGGCGAGTACGAGCTGATCGACCCGGTGAGCAAGGCCGTCACGGGCACGCTCAAGGCGCGCGAAGTGTGGGACAAGATGATCCTCGGCGCGTGGCGCACGGGTGAGCCGGGCGTGTTCTTCATCGACGAGGCGAACCGCTACAACCCGGTGCCGCACCTCGGCGAGTACGAGGCCACGAACCCGTGTGGCGAGCAGCCGCTGCTGCCGTACGACGTGTGCAACCTGGGCTCCGTGAACTGCGGGCACTACGTGAGCGCCGACGGCGTGATGGACTGGGAGCGGTTCCGTTCCGACATCGCGCTCAGCACGCATTTCCTCGACAACATCATCGACGTCAACAAGTACCCGCTGCCGGAGATCGATGCGCTGTCCAAGCGGATCCGCCGCATCGGCCTGGGCGTGATGGGCTTCGCGGACATGCTCGTGCGCATGGGCATTCCGTACGACAGCCCGGAAGGCGTGGAGATGGGCCGCAAGGTGATGGAGTTCGTGGACGTCGAGGGCAAGAAGGAGAGCGAGCGGCTGGCGAAGGAGCGCGGCGCGTTCCCGGAGTGGGCGCGCAGCATCTGGGGCCCGGACGAGACGTGCGCGCGTGACGCCGAAGGCAAGCGCATCCGCCCGATGCAGCTCCTCCGCAACTGCAACGTCACCACCGTCGCACCGACCGGCACGATCAGCATCATCGCCGGTTGCAGCAGCGGGCTCGAGCCGCTGTTCGCGGTGGCGTTCATGCGCAACCAGGCCGGCGTGATGATGCCGGACGTGAACGAGGACTTCACCGCGATCGCGAAGAAGGAAGGCTGGTACAGCGAGGAGCTCATGGAGCGCATCGCCAAGACCGGCCACGTGAAGCACGAGGAGGTGCCGGCCAAGTGGCAGGCGGTGTTCAACACGGCGAACAACATCTCGCCGGAGTATCACATCCGCATGCAGGCTGCCTTCCAGGATTTCTGCGACAGCGCGATCAGCAAGACGACCAACTTCGGGTTCGCGGCGACGAAGGAAGACGTGCGCGCGATCTACGAGATGGCGTACGAGATGAAGTGCAAGGGCGTCACGGTGTACCGTGACGGTTCGCGTGACAACCAGGTGCTCAGCACCGGCGCCACAGAGGGTGCCGCAGCAAAGCGTGACGAGGCGAAGGCTGCCCAGAGCGGCGAAGGTGCTACGAAGGCTGCGCCAAACGGTGAGGCCGCGCTCAAGCGCGAGATCGGCGAGCTGCAGGGGACGCTGGCCGAGCTCCGGAACGAGCTCGATCGCACGCAGAAGGCGCTGTTCAGCGCGGAGGCGGAGAACGGTGCGCGCCGAGCCAAGCGCTCACGCCCGGAGACGCTCCGCGGCACGACGTACCGCAAGGAAACCCCGCTCGGCGTGATGTTCGTGAACATCACGGAAGACGAGAAGGGCCAGCCGTTCGAGCTGTTCCTGAACCTCGGCAAGGCGGGCGGAAGTGCGATGGCGGATGCGGAAGCGATTGGACGCCTGGTGTCGTTGGCGCTGCGCAGTGGCATCCCGCTGATGGAGATCCACCGCCAGCTGCGCGGGATTTCCTCTGACCGCGCCGTCGGACTTGGACCGAACAAGGTGTTGTCGATGCCGGACGCGGTGGGTATCGCGCTGGAGCAGTGGTGGAGGGAGAAGCAGGGCGTGCAGCAGGATCTGCTCGGCGGTGGTGCCGCGCCGCAGGGAGTGGTGAGCCCGGTGAGTTCGTTGACGCCGCCGCAGCCGGTGACGGTGCAGGGACCGGCGACGGGTGGGGCTCAGACGGAGTTCTTGTCGACGGGCGGCGGGGAAGTGTTTATGGGCACTTGTCCGGACTGCGGGTCACAGCTGGAGTTTGCGGAAGGGTGCGTGAAGTGTCATGTCTGCGGGTTTAGCGAGTGCGGGTGAGCTGAGGTTTGCAACTAGCTAAAGCAGTAATGGCGGACGACTGATAATCAGTCGTCCGCCATTACTGCATTCGGGAGAGATGATGACTGCTGAACTCGATCTGACGCTTTTGGCTCGCGCTCTTCCATTCAACGAGCGTGGGAGAATCCTACGCGAGATTCCGGAAGTTGAGTTCCACGGCTATCTGGCAAGCGTGCTGCGCACAATGCAGCCTGCCGCGATTGTCGAAGTGACGCATGGGCCAGAGGAGCGCGGAAAAGACGTAGTGGTACTGAACTCGGATGCATTGCAGGATCACGTTTACGCATTCGTCGTAAAACGCGGCGACATGCGCGCTAAGACCGCCGGCGACGTTGATGAATTGCTTGAAGAGATTGAAGCGTCCCACGCTCGTCGTCCTACAAGGGTTACGAGGGAGATCCTTTCGCAGATCCGGCAGGCCGCCGCACATCCCGCAGAGCTCAAAGCCACCCTGCGTGCACTGCGGGTCGATAAAGTTTTTGTTGTTCTCGTTGGCGAGATATCCCTCAGTGTAAGGGAACGCTTGCTGAAGGAGGTTCAACCCCTTGCCGAGATCTGGGCCTTAGGGGAAATCGTCGAGAAGTTCACTGCTCACTACCCGCAAGTCTTTTTTGACGGCGGAGCGATCGATTTCCTAGACCAGAGAATTGCCCAGCTGGAGAACGACAGCCTATTGTCGAAGAAAGGCAGAACGCTAACTGAATGTTTCGTTGAGCCGTTTGTGTCACCGATCAATCGTGGCGCGCGGTTCGATGACACACAGTATGCACTTCACTTGGCCTCATCACGCTCTAAACTCAGTACCTTCTACCAGAAAGTTGAATCAGGTGGACGATTCCTCCTGCTTGGTGATCCCGGAAGCGGGAAGAGCAAGGCTTTGGCAAAGATCTGCTTGGATCGCTACCGCGCGGCACTAGTCTCGTTGACGCGTCTGAACTCGTCGACCAGCGGTACGATTGCGCGAATTCCAGTTCTGTTGCCTGCTGCGCGCTTGGCTGGGCCCACGACAGTAGCGCTTGAAGACCTGATCCCAACGGAGTTGCAATCACGCTTCAGCGTGTCTGCTATCCTAGTTGACGGACTTGATGAAGTGGCGTCGGCGGCGCGAGCTGAGGCTCTCGAATCGGCAGTGGCTCTTGCGGACGCCGCCGGTGCGGGACTACTCGTCTCGTCGCGAAAACTTGCACTACTTAGCGATGCGTCGACACGGTTCCAACTGTATGAGCTGATGCCTCTTCAGATGGGGCAAGCCATAAAAATGATGGAGAAGCTGGCTGGAGAGGCGAGCAACCATCCGGCGTTAGAGGAAGGCTTGAAGAAAGTAGGCTCACAGATCACGCTAAATCCCCTCAGCGTGATCATGCTCGTTGAGTTGGTCTCGGAACGAAAGGAAGTTCCTGCGTCGATCGGTGAACTCTACGAACGCTATGTGGATACGGCAGTGGGCCGATGGGACTCTGAACGGGGCATCGCCTCGCTGTTCGAGTATCAGGTGAAGAAGAACTTCTTGGCGACTATGGCACACGATCTGTTCTTGCAGCACGATCGGATGGAGGTGCCACGCGTCGAGTTCGATCAATTTCTTGTGGACTACGCGGCCACCTATGGATGGGAAGAATCAGAGCTCGCTACTTTCGTTCTCGAAATTGAACGCTCGGGGATTTTCACCGTCACTGACGAAGTTTTCTTTCGCCACCGGTCGTTCTTGGACTATTTCGCCGGATCGTACATCTCTGAGAATCGTGAGCAATTCGAGGACATTGATAAGCTGATTTCGCAGCTGTACTATAGCGATCTGTGGTCGGAGTCCGCGTTCTTCTACGTAGCAGTTCGTCGGAAGCTTTCTAAGAGCCTGCTCGAAGAAATCGCAATCGCCGACAAGTCTGCGCCATTCGCACATTGGAACAAGGTGCTGTCTGGTCGCCTCATGCAGGCTGGTTGGCATTCCACTACAGCAATCAAGCAGCAGGGTATCGGAGTGGTGCTGGACAGCATCGATTCAGCGCGCGAAGAGTACAAGGCGTTGCTGGGAGATTCGCTTCGGCATGTTCCGTTGGTCTATATCGATGTCATGATGATGATGATGGTTGACTGGTCAATTGGATCGGTATTCTTGCGAAGTGAGGCGGAGGCGGCACTCAAAGCATCCCAACAGAAGCCGATAGCTGACGCCCAGCATGCCCGGCAGGAACTCAGTCTCTTGTGGAGCATTCAGTCGTCGTTGGACTCGGACAATTTAGAGCACTATTCTACCGCTCTCGCAAAGCGAATCGCGGTAGCCCCGTTGGCGCCGTCGGATGAAGCGGGACTGCTGGCGCTCGCTGGAGTAATTGGAAAGCGAAATCGTGCGGTGCTAAAGACCGTTCGGCGCCGCCTGACATCGCTCAAGAAATCTGACCCCATGGCTTTCAAGTCGGTGCTTCAGTCGCGTCGGCGTCTTCCGGGCTCGTGAAGAGTCCTCTGATCCGTCTTCATGCGAAATCGAACTGACTCACAGCGCCGCACTTCTACGCCGCACGCCCATCACGGCGGATACAACCAGTACGTCCGCGTCTCCCGCTGAAACTCCGCCGCTACGTCCGCCCACGTCCGCAACATCGTATCGAGCTGCGCACGCACGTGATCCGCCGTACCCGGCGGAGTAATCGCTTCCCGCAACGTTCTGCTCCCCGCGAGTTCCTCCATCCCGCGCGCCTGATACCGCAAGCGATCCGGATGGCGTCGGTGCACCACACGCAGCATGTGCGCACCCATCGCGACCGGCTCCAGCACGTTACGATCGGTCACGACGACGTCGATCATCGGGATCATCAGCCCCCCGAACTTTTCGCCTTTCCGCACCGCGCGCCGCGTCGCCGTGAAGCGCACACCAGGTAGCCCCAACGCATTCAGCTCACGCGCTACATCCGGCGCGTCGACGAGCCACGACGCGCCGACAGTGCGGAGCGGGCGCGATGTCCCGCGCCCCTCGCTGACATTGGTCGCCTCGAAGAACACAAGCCCGGGGTAGAGCAGCGCGGTCTCCTCGTCGCGGATATTGGGCGAGGGCGCGATCCACGGAATGCCGGTCTCGTCGTACCACTGGCTTCGCCGATACCCGCGCATCGGCACCACGCCCACCGTGGCGCGCACGTGACCGGCGCCGACGAGCCAGCGTGCCAGCTCGCCCGGCGTGAGCCCGTAGCGCACCGGCACCGGAAAGAGTCCGGTGATTGTGCGGTAGCGCGGCTCGATGAGATCTCCGCCGGCTCGATCGGCGCGGATCGGGTTCGGCCGGTCGAGCACGAGAACCGGCTTGCCCGCTTCGCCGGCCGAGCGCATGGCGAGGGCCATCGTCCACACGAAGGTGTACGCGCGCGCACCGACGTCCTGCACGTCGTAGAGCAGCACGTCCACGTCGCGCAGCATGGCCGCGGTGGGTGCGAGTCGTTCGCCGTAGAGCGACACCACGCGCACACCGCTCGCGCTGTCGCGCCCGGAGCGGATGACGGCGCCGCCGCGCGCCGTGCCGGTGAGCCCGTGCTCGGGGGCGAAGATCGCGACGACCTCCACACCCGGCGTCGCGACGAGCAGGTCCACCGTGCGGCGTCCGCACCGGTCCACGCCGGTGTGGTTGGTGAGCAGCGCGACGCGCTTGCCGCGCACGAGATGCACGGAGTCGGCGAGGAGGGTCTCGATGCCGGGGAGCACGGCGCCGGGACGGGTGCATGAAGCGGGGCCCTGGGCGACGCTCGCGGTAGCCACGAACGTGAGCAGGAACGTGGCGGTGATCGTCGCAGGTTGGAAGCGCATGACGTGTTTTCGTGCTAGGTGGTGGAGCACCCGCCGTACTGCGACCACAGCCGGTGTCGCGGGAGTCGCATGAATGCTAGTCTTGGGCATGCGCACCCGGTGTTGGCTTCCACTGGCTTTCAGAGATGTCACCAGCTCTGCTCGCCGCGTGATGCGCACGAGTCATCGGTGCAGCGCCGTTGCAGTCGCCGTCCTGGTGCTGCTCGCCTGCGTCAGCGGGTCAACCTCGGCACAGCGCGCCGCCACAACATCAGTGGCATCCCCGGCGGACCTGCCGGTCGTCACGTTCACTCGCGTCGGCACCATCACGGACGCCGCCACCCCGAACGAACCGTGGCTCGAGATCGGAGCGGTGCAGTTCGACCGCACGGGCGGCATCGTCGCGGCATTCCCGCGGGAGAACGCGATCCGTTTCTTCACCCGCGACGGGAAGCACCTCCGCAGCATCGGTCGCCAGGGCAGTGGTCCGGGAGAGTTCGAGCGCCTGGGCAGCATCGGCTGGCTCGGCGACACGCTGTGGGCGGTGGATCGGAACGGCGGGCGCATTCACCTGTTCGGGCCATCGGGCAAGTACCTGCGCACGAAGCCCGCGCTGGCGACGACGCACGACGGCTTCGGCGTGTACGCGAGCTCGATGCTGCAGGGCGGGTGGGTCGCCTACAACGGCAGCCTGTACGCCGACGCCATGGCCGCGGGGCGGCCTCGCGTGGCACCGATGACCGTGTGGCAACCGCCGGCGGGCCGTCCGAAAGAGTACGCGCGGATCGCGACCGGAACGCTGTCCCTCGTGCTGCCCGGCAACGGCTTGATGTCCAGCAGCGCGCGCGAAGCGCAGCGATTCAATCGCGATGGCATCGTGCGCACGGCGCCGGACGGCCGCTCTCTCGTCGTCGTGGATCGGGACCCCAAGGCATCCGGAGGCGTCGCGCAGTACACGGTGAGCATCGTCGAGCCGAACGGTGTCCGTCGCACCTCGCGCACGTTCAAGGCGCCGGCGGTGAGCGTGCGCAAGGAGCATCTCGCGGAGTTCGTGCGCTCGTACGTCGAGGGAATGCGTACGGGCCCTCGAGGCAAGGACCACTTCCCCTCGGACGCGAGCGCCAAGGACTATCTCACCGCCAATCTCCCGATGCCGGCCATGTATCCCGCGGTGTCCGGTTTGCTCGTCGGGACGGATGGGGCGATCTGGCTGCGTGCGCAGGATCTCGGCGAGCCGAGCGTGACGTGGACCGTGCTCGACGCGCGGCTCGAGCCGCGGTACCGTGTCACGCTCCCGGTCGAGTTCACGCCAAAGGCTGGGACGCGGGACGAGTTATGGGGCACCATGGTCGACGATGATGACGTGCCGTACTTCGTGCATTACCGACGGGCCGGTGCCGGGTAACTGCATCTAATCAGCGCAGAACGGAGATGGCAGGACGCCCACACCCGCGCGCGTCGCCTACGGGAATACCCGGCGTGCGGTGAACACACCGGCCGGCACGAGCGGCGTGCGGGTCAGGGACTTCGCGGAGCGCGGTGTGCGGTCGACTTGGAACAACGTGGATAGCGAGTTCGCCCGCCTGATCATCAGCGATGCTTTCGCAGCCGCTCCAACCCGTCGAGGATCACTTCCAGGCCGAAGCCGAAGTCGAGGGTGCCGTCGTGCGAACCGTCGGCAACGCGAGCGGTCATTTCATGCATGTACGGATAGCGGTCGGCCGGCAACATCGAGAGGTAACTGGCAGCAGCCGACGCATAGTCGTCCGGGTTCACGGGAAAGTTCTGCTGCTGCAGCGTAAAACCGTAGATGTAGTTGTCCATGGTGTTCCACGCGCGGTCCGTCTCTTCCCACGAGAGTCCTGCCTCGCGCAGCGTGCCGAGTGTTGCGTCGATGTAGCGCAGCATGTTGGGCCCGACGTTGATGCGCGACACGACGAGCATCGGCGCCCACGGATGGGCGGTCATGACTGCCAGCGCGGAGAAGGCGCGTGTGCGCATGGCGGCTTTCCAGTCACCACCGCGCTCGGGCAGCGTGATTTCGCCGATGATCTGGTCCACCATGCCGTCGAGCAGCTCGTCCTTGCTGGCGACGTGATTGTACAGCGACATCGCCTCGACCTTGAGCGTCGTGGCGAGCTTTCGCATGGAGAGCGCGTCAAGGCCCTGCCGATCGGCCAGCTTGATCGCGGCGCGCAGAATGCGCTCCGGGCTGAGTGACGGGCGTCGGGAAGCAGGCATGCGACAGGCTACCGTTTCGGACGGCGCAAGGCAAGCGGCGGTACGACTTGACCCCGCGGTACTTACAGCGTACGTTGAAACATACACTGTAAGTACGGCCGGGTGCGTAGCCCGACACGTCACCAGTCCACCGAGAGAGACAAATGAAAATGTTGCTGTTGGCCTTCGCTGTTCTGATCGCAACACCGCCACAAGTAGGCGCCCAATACGCCAAGGGAGACAGCACCTACAGGAAGTACTTCGTAGGCAGCACCCTGTTCATGATCGCCAATCTCGTCCCCGACAATAATCCGCCGGACATGGTGTACGTGAACCTTGGCTATCGCGTCACCAGACGGGATGTCATCTCACTCGAACTGAAGACCTGGAAGTATGGCTGGCCCATCGGCATTCCCTTCGGAAAATCGTATGAAGCCGAAGGAAAAGGGTTTCCGGGTTACGTTCGCGAACGCGGAGTGTCGCTCAACTATCAACGGTTCGTGCGGAATGGTCTCTTTGCGCAGGTCGACATGATGCCGGCGTGGCAGACCTTCGTGAATGAAAACGGAAACAAGATCGACAACGGGTTTCAGGTCTTCAACACGTACTCCGTCGGGTATCACGTCAAGCTGTTCAAGGACAAGTTCTTCGTACAACCGTCGGTCGCAATCACGCATCGTCCCTATCAGTCGAGAATGCCTGATTCGTTCAAGCAGGTCGACGACCGATGGTCACGATTCTTCTACGGGCAGCCGGGATTGCATTTCGGCTACAACTTCTAGGGCGCATCCCGGATTCCACAGCAGATCATGCCGGTTGTATCGTGGCTCTGGTCGTGGCCGCGCACTACTTACGCTGAAGCACAACGCGCTGCACCCCCTGCGGCCCTCCCTGCTCCAGGACGGCCCCCGTCACGTTGCCTTGCGCGTCGAGCTGGAATTCGAAGAAGGGGCCTCGTGGGTCCTGGAAGCGCGTCGTCGACCGCGCGTTGAGGGGCATGTCCGGATTGGTGCCGGCCTTGACGACGAGCCGGTCCTGATCCCGGCGGAACGTCACCACGGCACCGGACGGCAGCGTCCACTCACTGGCATAGCGTTCGAGTACGGCGGCCGGAAGCGACAGCCCTGGAGCTGCCGCCGGATTTTGCGGTACCGGCACGGGCAACGCATCGATGAACGCCGCCATGCGTTTGCGCGTTGGCTCATCCGGCAACCGGCCGATGCCGCCGCCGAGGTCGTCGAGCATGTGCGAGGCCTTGCTGGTGCCCACGCGCGCGACCGTGACCGCCGGGTGGCTGATCACGTACTTGAGGAAGAACTGCGCCCACGACTTCGCATCGAAGTCGGCCGCCCACGCCGGCAGCGGGGTACTGGCCACACGCCGGAAGAGACCACCCGTCGCGCCCGCACCGAAGGTGAAGTATGCGATCACGCCGATCTTTCGCTCCAGCGCGAGCGGCAGGATCGTCTCTTCCGCATCGCGATTGTCGAGGGCGTAGTCGATGCCGATGAAGTCGATCGGCTCGTCCCGCATGACCGCCGCAAGCTGCGGGTACTGGGCGTCGTTGATCACTTGTGCGCCGATGTACCGGATGCGCCCCGCCCCCTTCTCCTCCTTCAACCTGGGGAGATGGGTCGCACCGACGTTGACGGGGTTCACCATGACCAGGTCGAGCTTCGGCACCTTGAACTTCGCGAGCGACTGCTCGACCTGCGCTTTCGCGGCTTCAGGGCCCGGCTGCGGTGGGCCGATGGGAGAGCCGCGCGTCACCAGAAACATCTTGCTCTGAAGTCCGAGCTCAGTGGTGATCGTGGCGGTCACGTCCTCCGCGCCCGGAGCCGACTGGTGCACCGAGTCGAGGAGTCGGCCGCCATTTTCGGCGAATGTCTTGAGGACTTCCTTGAGCGCGAGCTGATCGAATGGTGGCGAGTTCCCGAACTGGAGACCGATGACCGGAAGCATCTCCCCGGTCGACGGAATCGCGCGCTGAATGAGCGTGCTGCTCGGCTGCTGCAGCGCACGGAGCAACGCCGGCGTGAACGCCAGCGAAGCGCCGGCGCCCGCCGTGATGCCGAGAAAGTCGCGACGGTTGAGCATGAGGGACTCCGTATAGGGTTCTGTTGCACGCTCAATCATGCCGAACGCGTGTGTTGTCAACGGCAGAGGGACGACGTGTTCGCCGGACGCTCCGTTCTACACGAGAGTGAAGTCATGAGCGGGCCAACGCAGCGTTCCAAGGAACGGCGCAGCGCGGAGCGCGCAACACAGGACGCGAACGGGGCGTGACCGACGCGGTCGATCGCGCTGTCACGCCCCGTGCTGTTGTCCCACCCGGCGGTACGGAGCGCTCCGCACCGCCGGCTTGCCCGATCTCTACCCTAGCAGCCCGCGCCGGTCCGGATGGACGCCGTCTGCGCGAGCCACACGTCCGCCGTCGCGTCCAGGATCGCCTTGCCGCGCTGCGCCTGCACCTGGCTCGCGAAGTCGGCGAGCGCGCTGCACGCCGCTTTCGTCTTGCCGGCGGCGAGCGCCTTGAGCGCGTCGTCGAGCTTCGACGTGAGTGAGTTCCCCAACGTGGGCGAGAGCGAGCTCGCGCCCACGAGCGCCCGCAACGCGCTGGTCACCTGCGCGGGCGAGAGCACGGTCATAGTGAGCGTGACAGGTAGAGCCGCGACGTACGCCGCGGTCCCCGCCTGCGTCGCCGTGATCGAGCACGCACCGGCTGCCGTGAGCGTGAGCATGGCGCCGTTTGCGCCGGTCGTCGTGCAGGTGCTCGGCGTCCCGCTCGCGAAGACTACGGGCAGTCCCGACGCGCCGCCCGTCGCCATGAGCGTGAACGTGCTCGTCACGATGGCACTCGTCGGCAAGGCGGACGTCACGGTGATCGCTTGCGTGCGCTGCGTGACGGTGAGCAGTTGCGTGACCTGTGGCGCGGCGGCGTAGGTGGCGCTGCTTGCCTGGTCCGCCGCGAGGGTGCACGAGCCGGCGGTGACGAACGTGGCCGTCGCACCGCTCACCGTGCAGGTGGCGGGCGTCAGCGAGGAGAACGTGACCGGGTTCCCCGACGCGCCGCCGGTCGCAACCAGCGCGTAGGTGTCGTTCACGTACGCGGAGCTCGGCACGCTCGAGGTGAACGTGATCGCCTGCGCGAGCGCCGTGATGCTGACCGTGCCCGTGTACTCGGCTGCGTCCACACTCTGGTCGATGACCTTGGCCTTGACGGAGCGTATTCCAGCGACCGTGGTCGGGCAGGTCCGGCTCGCGGTGACCGTGGCCGCCGCGTAGCCCGACCCGTCGCCGCAGTCGAACGCGTAGGTGAACGCGGTGGCCGCGGGGTAGCCCGGCACCTGCGCGTCGGTGAGCGTGAGCGTGAACGGCTGGCCGGCCACGACGGGCGCCGGCGCCACGAACGTCGCCGTCGGAAGCACGCGCGTCGTCGTGGGCGGCGCGGTCGCCTCGCCGCGGAAGTTGCTGCCCCAGCAGGTGAGCGCCCCCACTGTGCTCCTCGCGCACGCGTGGTAGTCGCCGGAGCTCACCTGGGCGATGCCGGTCGTGGAGCCCGCCGGCACGGCCGTCTCGCCAAAGAAGTTGCTGCCCCAGCAGGTGAGCGCCCCGGCGGTGCTCACGGCGCACGTGTGTTGGTAGCCGGTACTCACCTGGGCGATGCCGCTCTGGAAGGCCGCCGGCACGGTCAGCTTGTCGAAGGAGTTGTCGCCCCAGCAGACCAACGCCCCCGCGGTGCTCACGGCGCACGTGTGGAAGGCTCCGCTACTCACCCGGGCGATGCCGCTCTGGGCGGCCGCCGGCACGGCCGTCTGGCCGTAGGTGTTGTCGCCCCAGCAGACCACCGCCCGGGCGGTGTTCACGGCGCAGTTGTAGTCTCGGCCAGCACTCAGTTGGACGATGCCGCTCTGGGCGGCGGGCGGCACGACTCTCTGGCCGTAATAGTTGTCGCCCCAGCAGACCACCGCCCCGGCCGTGTTCAGGGCGCACGTGTGCTGGCCGCCGGTACTCACCTGGGCGATGCCGCTCTGGGCGGCCAGGGGCACGGTCCTCTGGCCGAAATAGTTGTCGCCCCAGCAGACCACCGCCCCGGCCGTGCTCACGGCGCACGTGTGTTGGTTGCCAGCACTCACCTGGGCGACGCTCTGGGCGGCCAGCGGCACGGTCGTCTGGCCGGAGGAGTTGGTTCCCCAGCAGGCCAGCGCCCCGGCGGTGCCTAGGGCGCACGTGTGGTAGGAGCCGGCTTCCACGTCGGTGTAGCCGCCGTCTGTAGGAACCAACAGCCGGCTCGGGACCGACGGTGGAGCGGAGACGGCCGGGGCGGTGGGCACCTCGGCACACGCGCCGAGCCCGAGGGTGAGGGTCACGAGGGCCGACGGTAGGCGCAGGCGGTGGGCGAGGCGCGCGCGCAGCGCGGCCTGGAGGGTCGATCTCAGCATGAGGGGCACGGACTCGGGCCGGTGGGGTGCGCCGCCGGCAACGCTCGAACCGGTGGCACCCTCGGCTCCCTCCAATGACCTGCCGCCACTCCCGTGGCCAATGCGTTGCCACGTTGGAGGGAATGTGAGCTGTATTACTGTATAGTCAACCACGTGCACTTCGTGACACCGATGCTGGAGCACGCCGCGTCGCGGTGGAGAACCGGCCCATCACGACGGAGGGCGTACGGGCGAGAGGACTCTCGACCTGATCCCAGGAACATTCGGATCACGGCCTGCAGGCAACCTTTTGCACGCCAGGACGGGTCTACTGTGCATGCGCACATCACGGATCCCGGCTGTCGCCGGTCCGAACCAGGATTGACAGACCCCCAAGTCTTACATATTTAAGAGATCATGGATGATGCGGTGACGCTCACGCGGCGCGAGCTGGACATCATGTCCGTGCTCTGGCGCCGGGGTACGGCGACGGTGGCCGAGGTGCGCGACGATCTCGCCGACGACCTCGCGTATCCAACGGTGCAGTCGATGTTGCGCGTCCTCGAGGGCAAGGGATACGTCGGGCACACTGTCGAAGGGCGAGCCTTTCTCTTCCACGCACTCGTCGAGCAGGGCGAGGCCGCCGATTCGGCGCTGGCTCGCCTCGTTTCGAAGGTGTACCACGGCTCGCGCGAGCTGCTCGTGAACCGTCTGCTCGCCGACGAGGACATTCCGCCGGACGAGCTTCGGCGTATCAAGGCGATGCTGCAGAAGCGGCTCGACGAGAGGTCGAAATGATGCTCGCGTGGATGGCCTACGCGACGCTCGCTGCCGCCGCACTCGGTCTCTCGGCCTGGCTGGTCGACTTCGCGCTTGCGGGACGCGTCGGGCAACGGCGCGTGCTCTGGGCCGTGGTCTTCGTCGCGTCGGCGGTCGGCCCGATCGTGTTCTCGACGACGCGAGGCAGCCACGCTGCCGTCGCCGCAGAGGAGAACGTCGGCGCCGCATCGGCGGCGAGCGGGAGGACGGAGCCGATCGTGTCCGACCGGGTGCTGGGATCGGCGTGGCTCCTGGTGTCGGCGGTCGTGGCGCTTTGGTTCGTCGGCACGCAGCGTCGCCTGCGACGGAAGCTGCGGGGCTGCTCGTCACGGATCGTCGATGGCGAACGCGTACTGGTGTCGTCGGGCTTCGGCCCCGCGGTCGTCGGTGTCGTCCACCCGCGTATCGTGCTCCCCGAATGGACGCTGGCGATGCACGAGAGCGATCGCCGCATCATCGTCGCGCACGAGACGGAACACCGGCAGGCGCACGATCCGCTGCTCGCCGCCGTCGCGTTGATCGTGGTCGCTGCGCTTCCATGGAACGTGGCGCTCTGGTGGCAGCTTCGACGGCTCCGGCTCGCGATCGAAATCGATTGCGACCGTCGCGTCGTCGCCCGGCACAGCCACGACGCGTGCGCGTACGGCATGCTGCTGCTCTCGACGCGCGAGCGCGCATCCGGCGTCACGCCGGCGCTCGCGATGGCGATGGCGCCGATGCGTTCGGGGCTGGGGCGTCGCATCGAGGCGCTCCTGGGCGGACGCCCACGGTCGACCGTGCGGCGGATGATTGCCGTGATGGGTGCCGTAGTACTCGCCACCGGGTTTGTCTCGGTGCCAGCGCCACGGCTTTCCATGGTGCGCGCGGCTGTCATCGACGCACCGGTGGCGAAAGCACCACTCGCCGTGCGATCACTCGCCGTGTCACCCGCGGCGCCGCCAGCTCCGCGTCAGGATTCGAGCCGATCTGCCGTAGCGGATACACGACCCCGCACGGCACCCCGCACGGCGAACGCGACACCGAAGCGCAGCGTCGTGCCGGCCACTGCGACACCAGCCGGCAACATCGTGCAGCGCAGTGGGGATTCGACTCGCCTGGTGGTACCGCCCGGCGTGCCCGCGCAAGTCAGGATGATGCGGACCAGCACGGGAGCCACTCGCATGATCCTGCTGCCCGCTCGCGACTCTGTGGGGTCACCGCCGCCCTGACCGATGGCGATGTGCATCCCGCGGCTCCGTTCGTTCGTGAGTCTTAAGAAAATAAGACATGCAATGCCCCTTTCCGGTTTCTCCACACTTCATCACCCGAGTCTCCCGTGATCGATCGCCGAAATTTTTTTCAGCTCGCCGCCAGTGCTGGCGCTTCCCTGGCGCTCGCGCCGGAGCTGCTCCGCGCCCTCGAGCGACTGAACCTGCAGCAGCCGAGCGGAAAGCTCATGCAGCGGGCCGTCCCGTCCACCGGTGAATTGCTTCCGGTCATCGGCGTCGCTCGGGGGCCGGTCCAGAACAATGCGCGATTGGCGCATCTCGTGAACATGGTCGACCCGTCGTCGGAGGCGTACGCCATGCTCAAGGCGGTCGTGAAGACGATGGTCGACAACGGCGGCAGGGTCGTCGACTCGTCGGCGGCCGAGGGGCAGCAGGTCACCGGCATGATTGCCGGGGAGCTCGGGATCACGAACAGGATCTTCTGGTCGGGGGGGTTCTCCATGCAGTTGCGCCAAGACGCGCCCGCGCCCGACGCCGCAGTCGTGAAAGCGCAGCTCGACGCCGTGTTCACGAGGCTCAAGGTGTCGAAAATCGACCTGATGATGATACCGGCCAGCAACCCCTATTTCGTCAGCACCGCCCTGCCGACCGTGCTCTCCGTCGTGAGGGAGGCAAAGAAGGAAGGGCGCATCCGGTACATCGGTGTCTCCGAGCTCCCGGCTCCAAACAACCCATACGGGACGCTGGTGTCGATCATGCGGAACGAGCCGCTCGACTTCATCGGCGTGCCGCACTATCACATGGCCAACCGCCGGGCCGAGGAGACGCTCCTGCCGCTGGCCCAGGAGCGAAAGATCGGCGTGATGGCGTACATGCCGTTCGAACTGAGCCGGCTCTTTCAGCGCACGGCCAACACGCCGGTTCCGGCGTGGGCGGCAGAATTCGACGCGGGGACGTGGGCGCAGTTCTTCCTCAAGTACATCGTGAGCCATCCCGCCGTCACCGTGGTCCTGCCGGGGACGAGCAGCGCGGCACACATGCTCGACAACATCGGCGGCGGCACTGGACGCCTTCCGGACGAGGCGATGCGGAAGCGGATGGCAGCGTTCGTCGATGCACTCCCCGCGCGATAGAAGAGGAGACACGACATGCAGCGCATCATGAGAGTACGAGCATTTGCCGTAGCGGTGCTTTCGTTGTCGATGGCATCCGTCGCGGGGGCACAGCGTGCAGTGCAGGCGCAGCCCGACGCGGCACCGATGACGGAGTTGCAGACCGCCGAACTGAAGCGCCTCAAGGAAATGATCGAGGTGCTGAACACGGGGGAGTATGCGAAGATGCGCGCGTACTTCGATGCGAACAGCGTCGCGTCGCCAGGCTCCACTCCACGCGCAGCGCCGTTCTCGGGGCACGTGCCGACGTTCTCGCACATCCTCGATCGGTACAACCAGAGCCGCGGCCTCGATCTCGTGCGCGTGACGACGGATCCAGCGCGTGGCGAGATCGTGGGGATCGTCCGCAACAGGCTCACGGGCGATGAGGAGTACCTCCCGGTGAGAGTGGAGCCGCAGGCGCCGCACCGCATCACCGGCATTCCAGTGATGTCGCCCCAAGTAGTCGCGACCTGGAAGCTGCAGCGCGCTGCGTCCGTCGCCGTGAGCGAGGGGGAGCGGCTCCAGGAAATCGCCGCGTATCTCAAGCGCATGGGCGATGCAGGAATCTTCTCGGGCGCCGTCGTGGTCGCGCGCGATGGCAAGCCGGTGCTCGCGGAAGCGTATGGCTATGCGGATCGCGATCGGAAGATCGCCAACACGCTCGATACGCCCTTTCTCATGGGCAGCATGAGCAAGCTCTTCACGGGCCTCGCGGTCGGTCAGCTCGTGGAGCAGGGGAAGCTGGGCTACGACGATCCGCTGGCGAAATTCCTCCCCGATTTTCCGGACGCGGAGAGCGCGAAGAGAATCCAGATCAAGCATCTGCTGAGCCACACCTCAGGACTGGGGAGCGGCCCGTCGATGTTCGATTCCACCCTGATCGACGGTCAGACGACAATCAAGGCGATCGTCGACGCGTTCGACCGGAAGCCACCCGCGTTCGACCCGGGAACGAAGTACGCGTACAGCAACATGGGATTCGTGCTGCTCGGCCGTGTCATCGAGACCGTCACGGGCGAGGACTATTACGAGTACATGCAGAAGCGTGTGTTCGCGCCGGTCGGAGCGACGAGCGCTTCGTTTCCACTGCTGCCGAAGAACGGCGTGGCGGTCGCGCCGATGGCATATCCGTACGAGATGGCATGGGATTCTCCCAATCTCCGACTGTACACGCAGAATGTGCTCGGGAAGCAAACGCGACGAGGCAGTGCTGCAGGCGGCGGCGTCGTGTCGGCACTTGATCTCCTCAAGCTGTCCAATGCGATGCGCGCGGGGCGGATCGTGAAGCCCGAAACGTTTCGCCTGCACACGAGCGCGAAGCCCGAGCTAGGTTCGGCGAATTACGGCTACGGCTTCATCGCGGGGCCGTATCTCGGTCGTCCGTTCGTCGGACACAACGGCAGGGCACAGGGCCAGTGCACCGAGTTCGGAGAGCTGCGAGACACGCCCTACACGATCGTCGTGCTCTCCAACGTGAAGCAGAACGTGTGCAGACAGGTGACCGAGCGGATCCTCGGGGTGCTGCGCCCGAACTGAGGCGGTGGAGAAGCCCACGCAGCGTCAGTCGAAGGCGCCGCTCCTCGGCGAAATGGCCCGCTCGTCGACGATAGCGGCCGCCAGTCCGCCGTGACATCGTAGCCTGGGCGCCGGCGTGCGAACTTCCGGCCGGTGTGCAGCATCCGACACCGGCCGCTGAACGTTACCCTACGCCGATGACCAACAGCGTCACGACTTCATTGCCCGGCGCGCACCCCACCGCGGCACTCTCCCGCCCGCCCCTGGAGCGCGCGCGCCGCCAGCGAGTCGGCGGTGCGCTGCTCAACGCGGGCGGCTGGTTGCTGTTCAGCATCGTGTGGGGCGCAGGTCGGTTCATGGAGGTACCGTGGGCAGAATTCACCGTCATCCACGTGTCGTACCTCCTGACGGGCTACCTGCTGTCGCTGCTGCTCGGCGTCCTCTACGACCGGCTGGGCGTGGGGCCGGCGTCCTTTGGACGCTCGCTGGCGATCATCCTCGCTGCATCGTACGTCGCCGGGCTCGTGTGGGTGATCAGCGCCTATTACTTCCGGGATCTGGGCGTGGCCAGCATGGTGCGCACGCTGATCACCGGCGACCCGACCCCGCTCCCGCACCTGCGGGGCAACCCCGCCTTCACGCGTCAGGTGTGGTCGACACTCCCGCTGCTGTTCGGCTGGAGCGTCATCCGGCTGGGACTGCAGTCCAACATGGCGTTGCGCGAGCAGCGGGAGCAGGCGTTGCTCGCCACGGCGGCGGCCCGCGATGCGCAGCTCCAGATGCTCGCGTACCAGCTCAATCCACATTTTTTGTTCAACGCGCTGAACTCGATCCGCGCCCTCATCAATGAGGATCGTGCACGCGCGCGGGACATGGTGACCGCACTGTCAGGGTATCTTCGCTACGCGCTGGTCGAGCGGCCGCTGCACGTGGCGTTGCTCGATGAGGAAGTCACGTCGGTGCGTGGCTACCTCGCGATCGAACGGGTGCGCTTCGAGGAGCGGCTCGACGCGCGCATCGATGTCGATCCCCGGGCGTTGCACTGCGAGGTGCCCGCGTTTCTCCTCAATCCGCTCGTCGAGAATGCCGTGAAGCACGGTGCCCGCGGCACGGCGAATGCCCCGCTCGTCGTGCGAGTGGAGGCCCGGATTGTTGCGCCGGATCGCCTCCGGTTGACGGTCGAGAACAGCGGGGGGTGGGGGAGCGGCCGGCCTGGTGCGCCTTCTGCGAGCGCTGGCGACGACCCTGTCGGGGGAGGCGTGGGACTCGCCAACGTCCGTGCACGCCTCGCGGCCCTGCATCCTGAGGATCATCGGATCGACATCGACAATGCGGACGGACTCGTGCGCGTGGTCGTGGAGCTGCCGGCACGATTCGGAAAGGGGGCCGCCACGTGAGCGTGCGTCGACGTCATGCGGTGATCGTCGACGATGAACGGCTCGCCCGGCGCGAGCTGCGGACGTTGCTCGAGGACGCGCACGCCGACCACGTGCACGTGGTCGGTGAGGCCGAGACGGTGGCCAACGCCGCACGCCTCGTTGGCGCAACCGACGCCGACGTCGTGTTTCTCGACATCCAGCTCGCGGGCGAGACAGGGATGGAGCTGCTGCCCCTGCTCGGCGCGGATGTGGACGTGGTGTTCGTCACCGCATACGACGGGTACACGCTCCGCGCATTCGAAGTGAATGCCGTCGACTACCTGCTCAAGCCGGTGGTGCCCGAACGTCTCGCCATCACGGTGGGTCGGTTGGTCGCCGCGCAGCCTGCGGTGGCAACTCGCGAGACCATCGGGTATGACGAACGCCTCCTGCTGCGCGCTGGCGACGAGCGCGTCTTCGTGCGCATTCGCGACATCATGGCCATCGAGGCCGATGGCGACGCATCCACGCTGCGACTGGCCCCCGATCACGCGCGCAAGGCGTCGGGGAAGTCGCTGCGCGACTGGGAGCAGCGTCTTCCCGACCGGCACTTCGCGCGCATCCACCGCTCCACGATCGTGAACATCGAGTACGTCGAGCGGCTGCAGTCCTGGTCGCACGCCAGCCAGCTGGTGTACCTGCGCGGTCTCCCTGAGCCGCTGACCATGAGCCGGCGGTTTGGCGCGCGGCTCAGGGAGCGGTTCGGCTGAGGACGAAGAGCCGCAATGTCCGCGCCCCTGCTCTCGCAATCGCTCGTCGCCACAAGCGACCGCTCGTCGGCCAAATGAACCGCCGAGTGGGCGCGCTATCGCATTCCCACGGGGAGGAGGCAACGTTGCGCGCGGGAACGCGAGGGTAGCACGCAATCACTCATGGGGAGAAGACAGGTAGATGAAAACGGTTCGGATCATGTCGGTGCTTGCGTCGCTGCTGTATGCCGCGGCCTGCGGTGGAGACGACCCAACGAAGCCCGTTCCCCAGACGGCCAGCGTACGTTTCGTCAACATGACGACGGGAATGGCGGGCAGCGGCGGTTTCACGACGAATGGACAGTTCGTGACTGGTTCCGCCCTCGCGCTCGGTCAATCGGCGCAAACGTGCGCAACGGTGAATGCCGGCTCGACCTCGTTCGGATTCGGCGCGGCGAATACGGGTGGTACCGCCTTGAGTGGCAACGCGCTCGCCGTCCTGAACGACGAGACGATCTCCGCGGGTGGTGACTACATCGTCGTGGCCGCCGGACCCGCCACGAGTCCGACACTGTTCCGCCTCGACAACAGCTACACAGGCTCGGTAGGCACCGGCGCAGCGGCCGTGCGTTTCATCAGCCTGGTCCCGCCGGCGACCGGGACTACGGCCAACTACGTCTTCTACCTCGGGGACATTGGGGCGACCCCACCGCGCGCCCTCAACCTTCCTTTCGGCACTCCATCGGCCTACTCGACGGTGGCGAGCGGTGCCAACATATTCTCGGCCATGCGGATCCCCGGCAACGTCACCATCGATCCGGGGAGTACGATCACCGTGCAGCCGGTCAGCGCGAACACGATTGCGCTCGTTCCGAATGCATTGGGCGGTGCGGGACTGACCCGCCTTCCGCGCTGCTCCTGACGGACACCGTTGCATGACACGCGCAGGAGCGTCGATCCGCATGCCTCTCTGGAGGGCACACGTGATATCGCTGAAGGCCATCGCTGCAACGATGTTGGCGGCCGCCGCATTCGTGGCCTGCAACACTAGCCCGGTCGAACAGAGCATCGACACACAGCTGACCGTGTCGCCGGACAGCGTCGTTGTGGGTGTCTACGAATCGTCTCCGCTCACCGCAACGGTCCGTGACGCCAACGGGACGCTACAGCAGGGACTCGCGCTGCAGTACATCTCGCGCGATCCGAGTGTGGCGAGCGTGAATGCTAATGGCGCGATCAGCGCGATGGCCGTCGGCGCGACGTATGTCGTCGCGACGCTCGCGGGGCGTCCGGAAGTGCGCGATTCCGTCCGGGTTCGCGTGCACGCCGACTCCTGTACCGGGGCACGTCCCGATTTCGGCGGCATGGCTACCGCCGCAGACCGGGCTCTGTTCAGCTACGACGGCACGGCACCGTTGAACCTGCAGAAGACGGTGACATCCACGCTCAATGGCGTGGAGGTCAGCAACATTTCCTTCACCAGCCCGGACGGGGGTGTGGTGAACGGCATGCTGTGGGACCCGGTCACGCGCCAGGGGCCGCGCCCCGGCGTGGTGCTCATGCACGGCCTGCCCGGCAATGAGACGTCACTGACCTGGCTCGCGCAGATCTACGCGCAGTCCGGTGCCGTGGTCATCACCATCGGTGCGCCGTGGAATCGCCGCGCCGGACCGGAACTGACGTTCACCCCGCAGGATCGCGTCGAGCAGATCGCGGTGATCAAGGACCTGCAGCGTGCGGTGGACGTGTTGCGCGCACGTCCCAACGTCGACGGGGGCCGGATCGCGTTTGTCGGCTTCAGCTGGGGCGGCGCGACGGGTGCGCTCTTCGTCGGCATCGAACGCCGCCTCAAGGCGGCGGCGCTGGTGGTCGGGCACGGCGGTCAGGTCTCGCACCTCACCGGCCCCGTCGGTTCGAAGCTCATCGCCCACCTCCCGTGCGCCCGACGTGTCGACTGGATCCGGGGGATGGCACCGGTCGAGCCGCTTCGATACGTCGGCAACGCCAACGTCCCGCTGCTGCTCCAGAACGCCAGGTTCGACGAGTACGTGCCGACTTACGAGGCCGAGGAGTTGCACGCGGCCGCGCCGCCGAGCAGGACGGTGCTCTGGTACAACACGGGACACAACCTCGGGCAGCAGACCGCGATCGACCGGCATGACTGGCTGGTCGCACAGATCGGTCTCGATCCGAGATAAGGAGCGGCGACGGCCCCGTCCCGGCGCAATATTATCGAATGCGTCGGACGATCTTCGACTTCTCCACCTTCCGCGCTGCTCCTGACGCGCCGGTGTGCTCATGAAACGCGCGGCGTTGGTTCCGATCGCTGCTCTCGCACTGCTGGTTGCCTGCGCGGGAGAGCCGACTTCGGCGCCCATCCCGATTACGGTCACGCCTCCGGAGATTCCGATCACCGGTGCTGCGGTGCCGGGCATGGCGTCGTACGATCAGGCCATCACCGCGTTCATGCGGGAGCTCGCCATTCCCGGTGGCGCGGTGGCCATGATGCGCGATGGAAAGCTGATCTACGCGCGTGGTTTCGGTTACGCGGATGTCGCGAACAAGACGCCGGTGCAGCCCGACGCGCTGTTCCGCATCGCCAGTGTGTCCAAGACCATCACCGCGACCGCGATCATGAAGCTCGTCGAAGAGGGCAAGCTCACGCTCGACGATCGTGTCGCGCCGTCCATCGCGCACCTGACCGCTGCACCGGGAGCGACCGTCGATCCGCGGTGGGAGCAGATCACCATCCGGCACCTGCTCAATCACGCCGGTGGCTGGGATCGCAACAAACCGAATGGCGGATTCGACCCGATCGACCGGCCGGCGATCGCCGCAGCCGCGGTCAACGCGCCGGCGCCGGCGTCCGGCGAGACGCTGATTCGCTACATGAAGGGAATGCCGCTCGACTTCAACCCGGGCGAGAAGTTCGCCTACTCGAACTTCGGCTACATCATTCTCGGCCGTGTGATCGAACGAGCCAGCGGCATGCCGTACAAGGACTACGTGCGCGAACGCGTGCTGCAGCCGGTGGGCGCCAATCGCACACAGCAGGGCAGGTCGCGCATGGCCCATGCGATCGCGGACGAAGTGTCCTACTACTCGCCACCGAGTTCGAGCGTCAACGCGCTGCTGATGCCGTCGGTCTTTCCGGGCGAAGGCCTGGTGCCGTTGACGTACGGCGGCTTCCATCTCGAAGTGAGCGATGCCAGCGGCGCCTGGCTGTCGTCGACGGTCGATCTCCTGCGACTCGTGGGCGGCATCGACGGCAAGCCCACTCGCCCGGACATCCTCAGCGCTGCACTCGTCGCGGAGATGACCGCGAACGGTGCTGCCGTCTGTGTGAATGGCGCGTGCCACTACGGCGCGGGCTGGTTCGTTCGTCCGACCCAGGGTGACGCGAACTGGTGGCACGGGGGATCGATGCCGGGTGCAACCGCCATGCTCGTGCGCACGCACAACAACGTCGCGTGGATCGGGCTCTTCAACGGCCGCACCGTGGTGCCGGTCAACTCCGAGTCCCGGCTCGATCAGGTGCTATGGAGCGCGTTCGCCGGCGTCACCTCGTTTCCGGCCATCGACCTGTTTTCGACGTTCCGGTAGCACGAGCCGTCTACCGGTTGTTCTTCCCGCGCTCGCAGATCGCACGGACCATGACGTCTTCCTGCCATCCGCTGATCGGCGTCTTCCAGCCCTCTGTTCTCACCGGGAGCTCACGGAGAATCGAGTCGGCCCGCATCGGGGCCTGCGAGTTCATCCGGTACGTGTGATTGGCGCAGTTCACGTCGAGAACTCGCACCATGAACATCTTGGGCGGGGCAGCGTGCACGGATTCGGTCGTCCGAAGGCGCATCGACAACGTGCTGTCGGCGTTTCGCTTCCACGACGCCGAATCGAGGTCGAAGAGCACGTGCTCGTCCTTGTACAACGGTAGCCACACCGGCTTTGCCTGTGCCTGAAGGTGACCGGCGCTGCCCGCGAGGAGGCTTCCGGCCAGCAGGCTCAATGTGCCCAAGCGCATATGACGCTCCATTTGGATGGTTGGTTGACGATACCGCTTCCGACTCGCAGCGTCAAACAGCGCGGAGCGGAACACCGAAAGCACCCGGCCATGGCATCTACGGCACACTCTAGCGGGGAACCGTCGACGTGGACTTCTGGCCGCGCGCCTCCATGTAGCGGTGCACGTACGCCGCAGTGACAGTCCTCGGTCACACCACTCACATTCGTGCCGAGTCGGAAAGGACGGCAGTACTCGTCACGCGTGCAACGCGACGAGGGCCTCGGCGTCAGGCCGGGCGCACCGCGAGTCCCAACATGATCGTGCGCGTGGCCTCGGTCACGAGTGCCTCCCGCGACGGCGCGACCTCATCGCTCTGGCCGTCGAGCGAGAGCATGACGACCCCGTGCAGCGTCGCCCACAATGTCACCGCCAGAAGCTGCGGGTCGCCGTCGCGCACGACGCCCGCACGCTGCAGTTCTCGGATGCCGCCGGCGACCATCGCCAGCACGGACCGGGACGCATTGGCCAATGTCGGGTGATCGCCATGATGCGCCACCTCGGGACCGAACATCACACGGTATTCGTCAGGGAAGGCGTGCGCGAACTCGACGTAGGCGAACGCCAGGTTGCGAAAGCCTTCCCTCCCTTCGCCTTGCCCGGCGGCGGTTTCCATCGCGACGCGGAGCCGGTCGAACCCCTCCTCGGCGACACCTGCGACCAGCGCGCGGCGGTCCGGAAAATGGCGATAGGGAGCCGTCGCGCTCACACCAGCGGCACGCGCCACGGCACGCAACGTCAGCGCGGAAATTCCCTCATCGCGCAGAATCCTGAGCGCAGCGTCGAGGAGCGCCCGGCGAAGGTCGCCGTGATGATACGGCTTCTCGGGAACGGCAGCGACAGGGCGCGAGCGGGCAGGTGTCATTCCACCAAGCTATGTAGACGATGCACACATGAGCCAGCAGAGGTGTCCGGATGAGAGCAACCGCACGGTGTTGACAGTGTAAACATAGAGGGCTATGGTTCGGGGTCGCCACTCGGGTGGCGCGACCTCCCTCTGCACGTTGACTCGGTCAACGAGGTGCGCGATGCCTCCCAGTGTTCACGGCTCGTCCGTCGCAGCTCCGGCGCAGCACCTGGCAATCCATCACGGGGCTGCGGATCTGGTGCGTCGCAGCGGAGGCGAGCTCGCTGCATGGGAACGCGAACTGCGCATCTTCGCCGGCGCGAGTCTCGCCCTCGCGCTCATCGGCCTGATCCTCTGGCCGCTCGATGCACGCACCATCGGCGGCGCGCCGGCCTGGCTCAAGCCGATCAAGTTCGGCATCTCCAACGCGATCTTTGCCGCGTCCCTCGGCTGGTATCTCCGCTGGATCCCGCAGCCGGGAGATCTCGCGCGACGCGCGGCACGGGTCACCGTCGTCGTGCTGACGATCGAGAACGTCCTGATCGCCCTGCAGGCCGCGCGTGGTGTGCGTAGCCACTTCAACGCGAGCACGCCATTCGACGCAGCGGTCGTGAGCATGATGGGCATCGCCATCACGACGCTGATGATCGTGAGCGTGCGGGTCCTCGTTGCGCTCTGCCGGACCCGCTTCGAGGATGCCGCATGGAAATGGATCGTGCGCGCAGGTTTCGCGATCACCCTGATCGGTGCGTCGTTCGGCGGCATCATGACGCAGCCGTCCGCGGCGCAGATCACGACCCTGCGTACGACGTACGCCGCACCCGTCATCGGTGGTCATACGGTTGGCGCGCCGGACGGTGGTCCCTCGATGCCAGTCACCGGCTGGAGCACGACGCACGGCGATCTCCGTGTACCACACTTCGCCGGACTGCACGCGATGCAGCTGCTACCTCTGGTCTTCCTCGCGCTCGCGCGTGGCGTCGCGTCACCGCGCCGCCGGCTCTGGATGGCACGCGTCGTGACGATCTCGTACGCAGGCCTCGTCCTGCTCCTCCTCGTCCAGGCGCTTCGCGGCGAATCCGTGGCGGCGCTCCCACTGCCATGATGCTCGCGCCGCCCATGGGTGTGCCGATGGGCGGACCCGGAGATTGCTACAGCTGCATCCCTCCCTACATCGGCACCCTGATCTCCCCCAGCATCGCATCGAGCTCGCCACACTTCCGCTCGAACACGCACGGCATGAACAACCGGATCGCCTTGCGTGTCAGCACGATGCCCTGCTCCCCGGACATGTCGACCGGCGGGGGCGCACCGGCGCCCGCCTGCTCGTGCAGCCATCCGAAGTCCGAGAACGTCATGTGGTTCGTCCGGCCGACGGTCACGACGCGCGCCGCGCTCATGTACGTCGGCCGTTCGTTGCGGCCCGTGCTGTTGAGCACCAGCAACGGCACGTCCGTGGTCACCGGCAACGGGTAACGGCCCGCGATCAAACCGTCGAGATTCACTGCACCCTTGATCCGCGGGTCGATCATCGCCGCGTACATCGCGGTGATCCCGCCGAAGGAATGGCCTGCATAGATCAACCGGCCGACGTCGACGCGATCCTTGATCCGACTGTGGATGGGACTCGACGCCGTGCCGAGCATGTCGATGACGAGCCGCGTGTCCTCGGCCCAGTACCGTGGATACTCGAGCGTGGCCTGCACGTACCGCTGCTGATCGACACCGGTGTACCAGCGACTGTTGTCGCGCTTCACCAGCTCGCCATCGGGAAAGTGCGTGGCCCGGCCGCCGTGCGTGTGATCGACCGCGACCACGATGTTGCCGTGGCTGACGAGATCCTCGATGATCCCGCGGTACGAAAACCCCGTATGTCCGAGCCCGTGCGAGAACAGGATCACGGGAAACCTGTTGCTGCCCGCAACGATCGGTGCATCCGCGCACGCGTGTGCGCGCACGGTGCGATCGAACCCCGACTGCAGGTTGAACTCGGCGGTGTACACCGCGGCGAGATCCGGCGGGAAATACGCGCTCGGCGCGCACGCGCCTTTCGCCGCGGGATAGTAGACGCGCACCGGGAAGCGACGGACGTCGGTCGTGTCCAGCGTGAAGATCTCGCGACGGCGCCCGTCGGTGACTGTATGCCCGACGACACCGACCCCGTAGCTGCCGGTGGGTGCCGGCAGGATGGCTGTCTTCGATGCGGACGGCGGAGCAGGTGACTGCGCCTGCACCGTCGCCGCGGTGACGCCGACGAACGACAGGGCCAGAATGATCTTCGCTGTTCTCGATGCGGTCATGCGTTCAGGTTGGAGTTTTCGATACCGTTGCGACTTCTTACCGGCCCGGGGGCACATCCTGCGGCCACGCGTCGACCAACGCCGTCATGCGCTCCCGCATTGCCTTGTCCGGCAACCGCCCGATGCCGCCGCCGATGTTGTCGACCATGTGCGACGCCTTGCTCGTGCCCGCGCGTATCGCGGTGACTGCAGGGTGGCTGACGATGTACTTCAGAAAGAACTGCGCCCACGTCCGCGCGTCGAACTCCGCGGCCCACGCGGGAAGGGGCGTCGTACCCGCGCGCCGGAAGATGCTGCTCGAGACGACGTTGCCGGGGCCGATGTTGCCGCCGAAGGGGAAGTACGCCAGCACGCCGATCTTTCGCTCCTGGGCGAGTGGCAGCACCGTCTCCTCGACCTTGCGATTGTCGATGGCGTAGCGGACGCCGACGAAGTCGATCGGCTCATTGCGCATCATCGACGCGAGCTGGGGGAGCTGCTGGTCGAATCCCGCCTGCACACCGATGTAGCGGAGCCGTCCTTCCTTCTTCATCTCTTTCAGAAGGGCGAGATGTGACGGGTCGGCGCTGACGTGCACCTGGATCAGGTCGATCTTCCCCGTCTTGAGCCTCGCGAACGACGACTCGATCCGCGCCTTGAGAACGTCTGCGCTCGGTGGCCCGCCGCGGCCACCAGGGACGGTACCGCGTAACGACCAGAAGATCCTGTTCTGCACCCCGAGCTCGTTGGCCGTCGTGGCGGCGACTTCCTCTCCGATGCCCACGGTGTCGTGCACCGTGTCGAGTACTCTGCCGCCGTTGTCGACGAAGGTCTTGAGGACCGCCTTGAACGCGGCAGGATCGACGGCGTCGTTGCCCCTGGCGAGGCCTATGACCGGGAGCATCTCGCCGGTCGACGGTATCGCGCGCTGAATGAGCTTGCCGCCTGGCTGCTGCAACCCCTGCAGCGCGCGCAGCAGCTCCGGCGAAAGGGCGAGCGTCGCCCCGGTGCCGAGGGTAATGCCAAGGAAGTCGCGACGATTGACCATGAGGGCGTTCAGGATGACATGGAGGAGGGAAGTGTGCGGTCGACGACGCGACGGAGGATGTTTACCGCCGGGCGTCGAGTCCGATCTGCTCGTGCAGCCAGTCGTGACGCTCGAACGCGGCCTGCTGATTCAACCCGTGGCCAGCCTCGTACCAGATGATTCGCTTGGGCTCGGGCGCGGCTTTGCGCACTTCTTCCGCATCGGGCGCGGGTACGAGGTTGTCGGTGCGTCCGCTCTGCAGCAGCAACGCAATTGGCGTCGCATGCGGCAGGAACCTGATTGGCTCGACCGGGGTCATCGCCCGGAACCAGCCGGCACGCGTCGCACAGGACAGTCCGCTCATTACCCCGGCGTCTTCCGGGCCGGTGAAGTGCGAGACGAGACCACCGTCCGCCACGACGAGCGCGGCGGCCTTGATGCGCCGTTCGATACCGACGAACAGCGCCCCCATCGCGCCGCCGTAGCTGATCCCAATGTACGCGATGCGATCGCGGTCGACGTTGACACGTGAGCGCAACACGTCGACGGCGCGCTGCAGGTCCTTGATCAGCTGGACCTGCTCCGTGCGATCGTCGGCGGTGAACCGAAGGAACGAGCCACTGCGACGCGCGAACGGGGCATCGATCGCGATCACGACGGCACCGTAGCTCGCGAGAAGCTGTCCCTGCGCCAGCATCTGGCGCGCATTGCCGGGCGCGCCGTGCAGGATCACCATGCCCGGGCGCAGGCTCGATCGCGTGACGGGATCGAACAGCAACCCGGTCACCTGTCCGCCGCCCGGACTGCTGTACGAGATGGCGCTGGTCTCCACGCCGTTGCTCGTGGATTCAACCGTCTTCTGCAGGCCGAGCGGCGCGTCGGCATTGTACGAGAAGAGCGCTCGATCCGCAGCAGTGGCCACGCCTCCGAAATCGGGGCGTGCGATCGAACAGGAATCCGCGCCGGGAGTCTGCCCCGTCAGCGCAGTGCCCTGATCGGCTGCGGACCCCGCGCATGCGAATACCAGCAGGGAGGCGAGGGCGATCAGCGATTTCATCGGCATCGCTCCGTCTTTCGGCACGCGCTCCTGCCGGGCGTTCACTTCGGCAGCCGGCTGAGGATGAACGACGACACGCGTCCTGCCGCGGGCGGGTCGAGGTTGGATAGCACGACGACGGTGTACCCGCCGTTCGGCTCGAACGCGAGGTCGCCGTTCATGCCCTGCGCGCCGCCACTGTGCCCGACCCATCGCCGGCCGCCAGTCTGGCGGTCGATGAACCCGTACGCGTACTGGTAACCCGGGGCGACGTCGACCTTGCCCGTGACCAGCAGCGCGGTGTGCTTCGCATCCAGCAGACGATCATCCCGCAGCGCGGCCGCGAAGCGCGCCCAGTCGCCCACGGTGGAGTATCCGCCACCCGCCGGCGTGCCACGGTAGGGAAGCGTCGGAGCGTTCGACACGAACCCGCCGGAACCCTGCTTCATGTAGCCCATCGCGCGACCGGGCACCTGCACGTCTTCAGGTAGTGAGCCGGTCGCCGTCATTCCGGCCGGTGCGAGCACGCGTGCTGCAACGTGCTCGTCGTAGCTCTTGCCGCTCACCCGCTCGATGACGGCACCCAGCAGCATGAAGCCGTAGTTGCTGTACACGTGCTGCGCGCCCGGCGTGAACTGCACGCCGCGCGAGCCATAGAGCCGCACGTAATCGCTGATGTTGCGGAGCTCGAGCCGGTTCGCGTTGAACGCCGACCCGAAGATGTCACCTGTGCCACCGGTGTGCGTGAGCAGGTGGTGCAGCGTCACCTTCGACGCCACGTCCGAGTTCGGATAGTCCGGGAGGTAGTTGCCCAGTGGCACGTCAAGGCGAAGTGTGCCGGCCTGCACGAGCTGCAGTGCCGCGACCGCCGTGATCATCTTGTTCATCGACCCGACGCGGAACTGCGTGGCGGGTGTGTTCGCGACCCCCTTCTCGCGATCGGCAAGACCATACGCGCCCTCGAACACCGTGCGCCCGTCACGTGCGACGAGCACGGCGCCCGAGAACTCGTCGGCCGCCGTGGCGGCCGTGAGCTGCGCGCGAAGCGCAGTCACGAACGCCGAGTCGGACGCCACCGCCTGCGTGACAGCGTCCCCGGGCGCGGCGGGCGCGCCGGCAGCGCACGCGACGCACACGAGGAGTGTCAGTGCAGCGAACATCGGGAACTGCCTGGAGAGTGACATGATGTGCGACCGGTGCGTCGAGGAAGCCGATGGTTCAGCGGATGCGCCTCAGGGGATGCGCGTCAGCGGACGCGTGTCATCGTAAGGCGCTGCGTGGGAGTGCCCTGCTCGAGAATGAGACCGGTCACCGCACCCGAGGCGTCGAGCTGCCACTCGAACACCGGGCCCCGCGGGTCCTGCAGGCGCGTCTGCGACCGGGCGTTGAGCGGGACCTCCGGATTGTTGCCTGGCTTCACGACGAGCTTGTCGCCCTCACGCCGGAAGATGATCACCGTGCCCCCCGGCGACTTCCACTCGCCGACGTAGCGGTCCAGCACCGCCGCCGACAGCGCGATCCCGGGTGCTGCTGCTGCCGCATTGGGAGGCGGCGCCCCCTGTGACGGTGGTGTCGGCGGCGCCACGACCGGCAGTGCATCGATCAACGCCGCCATGCGCTTCCGTGTCGCTTCGTTCGGCAACCGGCCGATACCGCCGCCCATGTTGTCGACCATGTGCGCGGGCTTCGTCGTCGTCGCGCGCGCGATGGTGACGGCCGGATGGCTGATGACATACTTCGTGAAGAACTGCGCCCACGTCTTCGCGTCGAACTCGGCGGCCCATTCCGGAAAGGGAGTCTTCGCGACGCGCGAGAAGAGCGTCGTGCCACCGGTGCAGCTCATGCCGCCGTTGTTGCCGAACGGGAAGTACGCGATCACGCCGATCTTTCGCTCCCGCGCGAGCGGCAGGATCGTTTCCTCGACGTGGCGGTTGCCGATGTCGTAGTCGACGCCGATGAAGTCGAGCGGCTCGTTGCGCATGAGGGCCTCGAGCTGCGCCGACTGATTCTTCACGACGATCGTCGACACGCCGATGTACCGGACGCGTCCCGCCTTCTTCTCCTCCTTGAGCGCAGCCAGCCACGTCGGGTCGGCATTGACCGGGAGCATCATCAGGTCCATCTTCGGCGCCTTCGTCCGCGCGAGCCACGTGTCGACGTGCGCGTTCACGGTGGCAGCCCCGGGTTGCGGCGGGCCACCGTTGCCCGGTGCCATGGCCTTCGTCGACCAGAACACCTTGTTCTGGACACCGAGTTCGGTCGCGATGGTGGCGTGGAACTGCTCTGAGCCGACGTTGCCGTGCATCGCGTCGACGAGCTTTCCGCCGCCGTCGATGTACGTCTTGAAGACCGCCCTGAGTGCAGCGGGATCAGCGCACGACACATGGTTCGAGAACGAGATGCCGACGGCCGGAAGCATCTCGCCGGTGGACGGGATGGCCCGCTGAATGAGCTTGCCGCCCGGTTGCAGCCCCTGCAGTGCGCGGAGCAGCTGCGGCGTGAACGCCAGCGTGGCGCCCGCGCCGAGGGTGAGTCCGAGGAATTCGCGACGGTTGGTCATCTTACTTCTTCTCCAGTGGGATGCGATTCGGGCCCTGCTCGACCATGGCAGACGTAGTCTTGCCCTGACTGTCGGACTTGAAATCGAAGACGAGTCCAAAGGGACCCTGGAAGCGCTGCTCCGAACGCGGGATCAACACGCCTTCCGGCGCGTTGCCGGTGATCTTCATGAACAGGCGGTCCCCATCGCGGCGCACCGTCACGGTCTGCCCCGTTGCGGCATACGTGTACTCGCCGACGTAGCGATCCAGCACTGCCGCAGCGAGCACCATCGGCGGCGCCTGGGGCGCCCCTGGCGGCCCTTGCATGTTGATCTGCTGCGGCGCTGGCACCGGCGTCGGCGGGAGCGCATCCACGAACGCTGCCATGCGCTTGCGCATCGCCTCGTTCGGCAGGCGGCCGATGCCGCCGCCGATGTTCTCGAGCATGTGCGCGGGGTTGGTCGTTCCCGTGCGGGCCATGGTGACGGCCGGGTGGCTCAGCACGTACTTGAGGGAGAACTGCGCCCACGTCTTCGCATCGAACTCGGACGCCCAGGCAGGCAGCGGCATCTCCTTCGCGCGATTGAAGAAGCGCGCGCGGTCGAACGGGAAGTACGCCATGAAGCCGATCTTTCGCTCCATCGCGAGCGGCAGGAGCTTCTCTTCGACGCGGCGGTCGCCGACGGAATAGTCGGTGCCGATGAAGTCGATCGGCTCGGTGCGCATGATTTCATCGAGGTTGCCGAACGTCGGCATCGGTGCGTTCGCCGGGAACGCGAGGTGATGCACGCCGATGTACCGGACCTTGCCTTCCTTCTTCATCTCTTTCAGCACGCCGAGCTGCGTCACGACGTCGCCGCCCGATCCCACCATGACGAGATCGATCTTGGACACCTTGAACGCGGCGAACTTCTCCTCCATCACCGCGCGCACCGCAGCCGGCGATGGCTTGGGCGGCGGACCGTTGTAGCCCGGCAGGACCGGCACGTTCACGGAGAGTGGCGTGGTCCAGAAGAACTTGTCCTGCATCCCGAGTTCGGCGGCGGCGGTGCGGGCGGCGTTCTCGCCGATCGGCCCACCGTGCAGCACGTCGACGACCTTGCCGCCGTTGTCGGCGAACGCCTTCAGGACCTCCTTGGCCACCGGGACATCCGTGGGCGCGGGCTTCGTCTCACCCGGCCCGGACACGCGCACCGTCGGTCGAGGCGCGAAGCTGATGACCGGGACCATCTCACCAGTCGATGGAATGGCCCGCTGGAGAAGCTTCTTGCCCGGCTGGAGCAGGTCCGTCCCCTCGAGGGCGCGGAGCAGCGACGGCGAGAGCGCCAGCGCAGCGCTGGCGCCAAGGGAAGTACCCAAAAAATCGCGGCGGTTGACCATGTGAGGCTGGGGAGGGGTTCGGAGGAGGGACTGCGCAGAGACGACTTCGTGGAGGGAACTGCGTGGAGGCGACTGTGTGGAGGCGACTGCGTGGATGGACGACACTGACTGCACTGCCGCGGCGACGCTATCGCCTGGCGTGGAAACCGATTGGCTCCTGCAGCCAATCATGACGGCGGAACAGGGCCCGTTGATTCAGATGACGGCGGGTGCACTGCATCAGAAGATCCGGGCAGGACGCGCCGTTCGGACTGGTACATCGTCACGCGGAGCGCCTCCCACTGCATACGACGCGAAGAGCGACAACAGCGGCCGTGCCGTGCGCCGCCGACTCTCCTGCGTGAAGGTCGCATCGCCGATCCGGAACGCGAGCCGGTCACTCCGCAACGGGTCGTTGAGGCGTAGCGTCACGCGCGCGCGGTTGCCGGCGAGCCGCTGCGTCAGCGCCAGCTCGCTCGTGAACGCGGGCAGGATCTCGCCCTGTTCGATGGCCTGCGCGCTCCGGCGATACCCGTAGAGCTGTGCCGTAGTGTTCTCCGCCACCTGATGATCGACGGTGAGTCGCCCCGTGGCGTACACGCCGCCGCTGCTGAACGCAGCGGCCGTCGTCTCGGTGTGCGCAACGCTGCCCGCCAGCGTCACGACGGTGCGACCCGTCGGGCGTGCGCGCACGCTGAAGTCGGCACCCGCCGCGCGCGCACCGATCAGGTTCGTCAGCGTGGTCGTCGAGCTGCCGGTTGCCGTCACGGCCTTGAGCGGGCGGATCGGGTCTCGTGTCCAGCGCACGAAGGGCGTCAGCTGCAGCGTCGACCGCGCCCCGCGCCGTTCCATGCCGAGTTCGACCTGGTCGGAGACCTCCGGCAACAGCGACGGATTGCCGATGATTTCGTTGGCGTCGTCCTCGCCCATGGAGAACGGGTTCAGCATCTCCGAACCCGGCCGGTTGATGCGGCGGCCGTATGCAAGGCGATAGACGAATGCGCGTCGCGCGTCGGTCCATTCGCCGCTGATGCTCGGGAAGACGCGCACGGCCGATCGCACTGCTGATTGGACGCTCCCGGTCGCGAGCTGTATGCTGGTGCGGTCCGCTTCCACGCGCAGGCCTGCCTCCGCACGCACGCTGCCGGCGGACTTCCGCGCGGTGAGATACCCGGCGTGGGTCGCCGTCGCGTAGCGATAGCGCTGCGACCGCGTCACGTCGAAATGGGCCGCATCGTGCGCCGCGACCATCGTGCGCAATTGCGACTCCTGCCCCATGTCGACGTCGGCTCGCGAGAAGCGCACGCCGACGTCGTTCCGAATCACACCCTCACGCTGACGCGAGGCCATCGCGACCGTCATGTAGCGGTAGCCTGCATCCGCATCATCGTAGTCGCCGCCGACGTCTTCATGCACGAAGCCCGTGCGCGCCTCGGACGTCAGACGCACGCGCCCGCGTTCCACGCTCCCGACCGCGCTCACCTCGGCCGACGGGATGGTGTGCGCCAGCAGGCTGCCGATCGCGCTCGTCGACCGGTCGCCTGCTGCATTCGTGTACACGAACGAGGTGCCGTTCCGGTACGCGCCGTGCATCCACCCGTACCTGCCGCGGAGCGCGAGGGACGTGGCCGGTGTGGGCGTCGCAACGACACCCGCCGTCACGGAGTGCAGCCGATGCTCGGCGCGCGCGCGACTGTCTTCGTCCGTCTGCAGCGGAAGGTCGCCGGGTACCACGCCCCAGCGCGCCGACTGCGAATGGGTGCGCGGCCGCATGCCGGACAGCGAGTACATCGCATCCCAGTTCACGCGGGCTCCGGCGTTGCCAGTGGCGGCGACGGAGCCCATGTAGTGATCCGCCGTCGCCATCGATCCCGCCACCGATCGAAGCCCGGTGCGGGGTGCGACATCGTCACGGAAGACGAGGTTCACCACACCGGCGCCATTCGCATCATGTCGCGCGGATGTGGCGGTGCCTGCCTCGATGCGTTCCAGCGACGTGGCCGGCATCCCCCGAAGGAACGCGACGAGCGCATCACCGGTCAGTGGGATACGCCGCCCGTTCATCATCACGAGCACGCTCGCGCTGCCGCGCATGGCGATGCGTCCGTTCGCGTCGAGCTCGATGCCTGGCACCGTGCGCAGGATGTCCGCGATGCTGCCGCCCGCGGCCTGCGATGCACGCGTGTCGACGATGGTGGCGCCGCTGCGAAGCTGGACCGCGTCACGGTCCGCACGCACCGTGAGCGTGTCGAGCGCGCGCGGCGCCCCGTGATGCTGGTGCTGTTCGTGCTGTGCCGCCGCCGGTGTGACTGCTGCGCCAAGCGCACCCCACACGGCAACGATCGCTGCAGTTCGTGCATGCACCCGCGTGCGGCATGCGCCGAACTGCAGCCGGATCATTCGCAGCTCACTGCCGGTTTGTACGTCTGGTTGAGCCGGCTGCCGAAGGCGCCGCCGACATTCGTGCCGCCGCCGACTGCCCGAATAAGGCCGTCGACGAATGCTGCCCCGACCACGCCGTGCACGGGGATGGGCATGTTGCTCAGGCTCGACCACTTGTTCGTCCGATGGTCGTAGTAGTCATGATCCGGCGTCATGCCGGTCGGCGACTCGCCGCCCCAGACATGCCAGCAGCCACGCGCCATCACGCTGTTCATGCCGCTGCGACCGCGCAGCATCGGCGCTGCGGTCGTCCACGTCCGCGTTGCCGGGTCGAACGCTTCGTTCGCATCCGACTTGACGGGTGACAGGCCGTTGCCGAGTCGCCCGCCGGCGATGTGAATGCGTCCGTTGATCGCCGCACCGACGATGTGATTGCGCTGACTCGGCAGAGGCGGCAACTCATCCCAGCTGTTGGCCGCGGGGTCGTAAACGGCGAAGTCGTTTCCGCGCGGCACGCGTCCACCGGCGACGTAGATCTTGCCCGCGTGCACGACCGCAACCCCGCCGCTGCGCGCCGTGGGCATCGGCGCTTTCGCGACCCATTCGCCGATCGCGGGATCGAGCTCGTACACCGAGTTGACGGCCGTAAGACCGTTTTGATCATCGGTGGTCTGGCCGCCGATGATGTAGATCTTCCCGTTGACGGCGGCGGCCATCCCGTGATTGTTGGGCTGCGGGAGCTGCGGTCCGAGCGTCCACTCGTCGGTCGCGATGTCGTAGACCTGCACCGTGCGCTTCGTCCGGTCCGGGCCCATGGCCGGAGGATACCCGCCGAGGACGTAGATCCGGCCGTTCGCTTCGGCGAGGGCGAACTCGGAGTTGTTGTCGATCAGATCGGCGCGAAGCCCCCACTCGCCGCCGTCGACCGGTATGACCGGCTTGTTCGTGTCGTCCTTCGGCAGCGGCTCCTCGGGTGAGCCTGAGCATGCCGCGACGAACAGGAGCATGCCCAATGCAGCCAGCGCGATTTTCGGTTTGATCATCTTTCAGCTCCTACTTCGCCAACGGATCCGGCCGCAGCTGGAAGTGCAGCGCCTTGCTCGTCTGCCCCTTCCCGCCTTCCATGTGAAACGGTGCGCGAGTGCTGACGGCCGCCCAGAGTCCGCGCCCTTTCCATCCGGCGTTCGGATCGTCGATGCGGCCGTCCATCCACTTGGTGTAGAACCCCATCGGATACGGCACCCGCAGCGTCACGAACTTCCCGTCCTTGAGCGCGAGCAGTCCCTCGGACTGGTTGCCGGTGTTGATCGGCACGTTCGCGCCCAAGCCGAGCGTGTTGAACTGATCGACCCACGTGTAGTAGCTGCCTTCGCCGCTGCCCGACCCGGTGACGTTGCCAAGCTGCGGCAGCGGCTCGGCGTAGAAACTCCAGCCCTCGGGACAATGCTTGCCGGTGGCCGTTGGACCGTTGAGCGGGCCCTTGCACTTGCGACGGTCGAAGCTGGCCATGTGTCCACTTCCCATCGCGGCCCAGTACACGCCGTTGCGATCGACGTCACCGCCGCGCGGAGAGAAGCCCACGTTCGCGACGGCGGAGTTGTTCCAGGGCACCTCGAAGATTTCGGTGAGCGCGGTCTCCGGCGGGTTCGCGCCGGGAGTCAACCGGATCACTGCGCCAGGGAATCCGAACAGGGTGCCCCACACCGATCCGTCCGGTGCCGGCGACAGCGCGTACACGCTGCCGTACTGTCCCGTGTTGATACGCTTGTCCTTGGCGGGATCGACGGGAACGTTCGGCTCCACGTACTCGTCGCGGCGGCCGTTGCCATTCATGTCGAGCACCAGCGCGGTCCAGCCCTGCGCCTTTTCCTCGTCGCCGGTCTGGTCCCACAGCTTCGTGTTGAACCACCCCACCACCGGCCCGCCGCCACTCATCCAGAGCGTGCTGTTGGCGTCCTCGGCGAACATCAGGTGATGCGTGCCGAAGCAGGTGCCGACGTGCTTCATCGCCTTCGTCTTCGGATCGTATACCGCCAGGTGGCGGTTCGACATGTTGAGCGGGAACGCCTTGGCCGATGGATGACTCGACCCCGCCTTGCAGAAGTCGGGGTTGGCCGGCGGACGAATCTTGGACGTGATCCAGACGCGTCCCTTCTCGTCGAGCATCGGGTTGTGCACGTTCGCGCGGCTGGTCCAGATCTGCTCGGTGCCCCAGTGGGGCGAGGGGGCGGCGACGGGCCCCGACGACGGCGGGGTGCTCGGATCGCGGAGCGTCACCGGGATCTTGCTCGCCGTATGGGTCTTCGGGTCGAGCGTCGGCATGTAGTCGGCGCTCGCCTCGAGCACGGCGTAGAGCGGCCCGTTCGCGTTGAGCGTGGGATTGCGGCGGTCGGTCGACACGAGATCGTGCAGGTACGCCTTCGGATCGGCCCAGTCCCACATGGTGATGACGACGTTTCGCTCGATCCCCTGCGGCCGTGGTGGAGTCGGCGGGACAGCGCCTGCCGCAATCCGGTCGGTCCAGTCCGCGAACATCTTGAGCGTGCGCGGCGCTCCCATCGCGGCAACGGTGCCCACCATGCCCCCTCCCGCCTGTCCGGAGGCGAGCCGCCGCTCCCACGCCTTCACGGACGACTCGTGGGTGCCGAGCGCGGGGTGCAACTCGCGCGTGCCCTTGCTGCCCATCTGGTGACAACCCAGGCAGGCGTTGTTCTTCACCATCCGGACGTACTCCGGCTGACTCCTGATGTTTGGGTCGATGCCGTTGCCCTGTGCGCCCGTGCCCGGGAACTCACTCGCCGCCGGTACCTGCAGGAGCGAGTACCAGTAGCCGGCCGGGTAGTACTCCGCCGCGGCGCGCGCGTTGGGCGCGGGTGTCGCGCGCAGGTTCAGGGGCGTGCCCGGCTTTCCCGGCTGCTTCGGCCCGTCGACCAGGCCATACCCTCGCACCCAGACGGAATAGTTGGCCTTCGGCAGGTCGGGGAGGAGGTAGCGCCCCTGCGCGTCGGTGACGACGATCTTCGCGAATTTCGTCGGGAGGTCCGATGTCTCGGCGATGACCCACACGCCCGCCTCGGGACCCTTGGCTCCCGTCACGACACCGGCGATGTCGTCGGCATCCATGCTCGGCCGTGTCTGGGCGGACTGCGCGCCGGGCGTGGAGGCTGCCCAGAGCAGCGCGGACGCCGCCAGCGCCGCCGCAGCGTAGGGAGCCTTCGTCACTCGCCGCCACCGCCTCCGATGGGCACGACCAGCAGGCCGGTGATACGGTGCGGCGCCTCGGGCTCCATGCGGACCACGATGGCCCGCTCCAGCTGCGCGCCGCTCGCCTTCGCGAGGGCGATGCCGACGCCGACCTTCTCGAGTCCGTCGATGCGGGCGACGACGCGCGCCCCCGTCTTCAATGCGTCGAGCAGTGCCGTCACGTCAGTCGCAAACGTTGGGGTGCTCGCGTAGGCCGGAGCCGCGTGCTCCTTCAGGTAGGTCTCCAGCTTCCCCTGGTCCCCGGCAAGGGCCAGGTCGGCCACGGCACGTGCGCGCTGGGCGGACGGGGCTGCCGCGTCGATCGGTCGCGGGGTGAGGGATTCCTGCGCGCCGACGTCGGTGACCGGCCAGAAAAGGGGCACTGCAGCGACGGCCAGGAGTGCAAGCAAGCGGCGCATGGGGAACCTCGGTGTTGGAAAGGCGGCGGAGTCGAGCGACATCGAACGGCGGGATGTGCTTGCGTATACTAATATGTATACATAAATGTTCGGCACGGGAATCTGACATATGGTTTACCGTGCCGGAAGCCCAGCTAGTGTCGTCGAACAATTCCCTTACACTTCCCGTGAGCTCACCCCAGCCAGCCGCCCCCGCAGCGCCGCCTCCGGCCGGACGCCCGCGCCCCGCCGACGTGTACGACCGCCTGCAACGGCTGATCGTTCGCGGTCGGCTCCTGCCGGGAGCGCGCCTCACGGAGGTCGGCGTCGCCGAACGACTCGGTGTCTCACGGACCCCGGTGAGGGAGGCGCTCCACCGGTTGCAGCAGGACGGGTTGCTCGTGCCGTCCTCGGTGCCGGTCGCGACCTCGAGCCGCACTCGCCTCGTCGTGGCGCCCCTGGAACGCGACGAGATGGTGGAGCTGTATCACATCGCGGCAGCGCTGGAGGGCATCGCCGTCCGGTTGCTCGCGCGACAGACGGGAGACGCGCTCCGCGATTTCGTGGCGGAGCTCCAGGGGCGGAATGACAGCTTCGCGACCGAGGCGCGGCGTTCGCTCGCGGACCGGAACCTCGATACGCTGTTCGAGAGTCATCAGGCGTTTCACGCGCTGCTGATCGAGCGTGGCGCCGGCACCCAGCTCCAGCGCCAGCTCACCGTGATCCGGCCACTCGTGGATCGCTACGAGTGGTTCTACGCGCCGCTCGCCGGGTCGAACCTGGAAGTCAGCATCAACGAGCACATCGCCGTCATTCAGGGGCTGCGCGCCGGTGATCCCGACGCGGCGGAAGTGGCGCTGCGCGCGAACTGGTGGAACGGTGCCGACCGACTCGCCAACGCGATCGATCAGGTCGGGGATCGCGGGACGTGGTGAGTTCGTAGCACCCGAACGGGCACCCGAACGGGCACCCGAACGGGCACCCGAACGGGCACCCGAACGGGCACCCGAACGGGCACGTGACGCGCTACTGCGCCGCGAGCTCCCGAAGCACACCGGCGAGCATCCGCACCCGCCTGGCATCGGCTGCGGCGCCGGCATCACGATCGAGCTGCACCGCGAGGCCCGTCAACGCCGTTCGACGCGAGGCCCCACTCGCACGCTCGGCAGCCGCGAGCTCGCCGCGCAACGCCGTGACCCGCTCCGTGCCCAGCCCACTGCCGCGCGCGAGCTGATCGAGATACGCGCGCGCGACGACGAAGCTCGGGGGCCACACCAGCTTCGGTTGCTCCTGCGGATTGAACTGCTCGAAGCGCACTGTCTTCGCCGCATCGAGCTCGTTCTGCGACAGATGTGCACTCGGGCTGAGCTCGAGGATATCGAGACCGCGCGCGATCTCCGATCCGTAGATGTGGCCGTTGTACCAGTACGCGGACCAGTGTCCGGCGCTGCTCAGCTTCGCACCATCCATCGGGCCGCGATCGAAGAACGCGATCTCATGCACCTTGTCGGGATCGGTCCAGTCGATGACGTTGATGCCGCCCTGATACCACGACTGCACCATGATGTCGCGACCCGGCACGGGGATCAGCGATCCGTTGTGCGCGACGCAATTCTCGAGCGCCGTCTGCGCGGCGGGCATCTTGTAGTACTTGCGGAACGCCATCTTCCGGTCGCGCAGGTCGAAGATCGCGTCGGCGCCCCAGATCGGGTTGTCCGTTGCACGGCAGCGCGGCTGCGTGCCACCGCCCCACTCGTCGGAAAAGAGCACCTTGCTGCCGTCGTTGCTGAACGTGGCCGAATGCCACGCCGCGAAGTTCGTGTCGGCGACGGCATCGATGCGGCGCGGATTCGCGACATCGCTGATGTCGAGCAGTACACCGTACCCGCTGCAGGCGCCACCGGCGAGCCCGATGGCCGGGTAGACCGTGATGTCGTGACACTGCGTGGGACCACGCTCGGCGCGGGGCTCGCGCGCCGGACGCGCCTCCAGATCCGCGGCCTGCTCACCATGACGCGGGGCAGCTTGCAGGCCGGCAAAGATGCGAGGTGAGCTCACGATGCGCGCCGCCGCCGGATTCGCGAGCGGAACCTGGATCACTTCGATCCGGAACAGTGCGGTGTTGGGATCGGTCTCGAGCGGGCTCCCCGAACAGCCGGCCAGTTCGTTGCTCGACCGCACCCCCGACGAACCGGAGACGTAGATGTAGACATTCGCGCGATCGTTGGGGCTGGTGACGAGCGTGTTGGTGTGCGACCCGCGACACGTCTGCACGGTCGTCACGTACTTCGGCTTCGCGAGGTCGCTGATGTCGATGATGCGAATGCCGCGTGCACGCGCGGCGCTCACGGTGTCGGGCACTCCCTCCATGCCGCAATCGACGCGACCACTCGTCGCCTCGGCCGACACGAACAGCAGGTTGCCATACACGCTCACGTCGCTCTGCGAACCGGGACACACGTACGCCGCACGCAATCGCGGCGCGCGCGGGTCGGAGACGTCCCAGGCCTGCCAGCCGCTGTAGTTGCCCTGGAAGACTGTGGTGCCCTTGAACGCGAGATCCGAGTTCTTGAGGCGCGCGTCACCGGGCGTACTGGGGTTGGTGAAGCTCGGGGACGGCTTCGTGGCGGAGACGAGGCGCATGTTCCAGCTCGCGACGCCCGCGTCGAACCAGCCGGCACGCAGTCCGACGCGCGGGTCAGGGCTTGGCGGCGACATCGACATGCTCGCGGTGCCAGTGCCAGGGTCGGCCACCCGGCGCGCCGAGGTGGAGGCTGCAGGCGAGGTGGCGCATGCGGCGAACAACACGATGGCGAGCGGTCGCACTCGCGTCCCGAGGCGGGCCACGCCATCGAGTGCGCCCGAATTGCGACGACGTGACTGGTGGGACATGGCTGATACCGGTGAAGGGTCCGTTCGCTACGGGGCCTTGTTCAACAACATGCGGCGCATCCGGTCGATCTCGGCAGTCTGATCGGCCTCGACTTCGGACGCGAAGAGAAAGACGTTGACCTCCTGTCCCGAGCCCGGACTGCCGAAGAGCTGCCGCACCATCACGATCGCACCTTCGTGGTGCTGGATCATGTAGGTGAGGAACAGCCGGTCGAATTCTGCTCCACGGGCAGCGGTCAGCCCCGCGAGCTGCTCCGCGGTGAGCATGCCCGGCATGTGGGAGGAGTGATCGGTCGGGCTGGTGGCCGGCATCGCATGCGCCGCGTGCGGCGCGTGCGTATCAGCGACCGCCGGCACGGTTTCGGAGCGCTCGCGGAGCCACCGCTGCATGAAAAGAATCTCGTCGCGCTGCGACACGTCGATACGTTCGGCGAGGACCCGCACCGCGCTTCCAGCCTCGTTCTTCGCGGCGAGCCCGGCCATCACGAGTGCCTGCGCGTGATGGCCGATCATGCCCTGCATGAATGCGACGTCGGACCGTGTATACGCTGGCCGGCCACCGTCGACGCGCGCCTGCTCTGCAGGAGTGCGCGCACCCGCACCCGCGATTGCGCGGGTGCCGGACGCAGAAGCACAGGAGGTGAGGACCAGCGCGGCCACTACGGCCGCGACGGCGCGGGAGAGTTGAGCGTGCATACGTGGACGACGCAAGGAGCCGATGGATCGTTGACGTCCTCCCACCACCTGCCCGAACCACGGGCCCGGCCCTCGGCTCCAGCCTCTTCTCACCCCTACTGCCCCAACACGTTCACGCACCCTCTCGGCGGTGCGGCTGTACGCTGGCTGCATTCGTCGACCGGGATCGGCACCAGCGGGAACACGCGGTGCGTGGCGAGCTGCTTCCTGAGGTCGCCAAGACGGCCGTACCGACGCGAGTCGACCCAGCGATGGCCGTACTCGAAGAACAGCGAGTAGCGCCGATCGTAGAGCAGCTCGGTGACCAGATCGCCGGCAAAGTCCGACGCCAGCGGAGGCAGGCCACCCGCAGTGGTGCGCACGACGTTGAGATCGGCGATCGCTGCAGCACGGTTGCCGAGGCCGATGTTGGCCTCGGCGCGCAGCAGGATCAACTCCTCGTTCCGGATGATCGCGATCGGCGAGACGTTCGTCGGGTACACCGTGGGCCGCACGTTCGAGCTGATGCCCTGTGTCGCCAGCGTGACGGTGCCGACCACGGCCTTGCTGGTCGCGCGCAGGTCGCGCGAACCATCAGCGCGAAGGCGTGCTTCGGTGAGAAACTCCGGCACCACCACGAGGGCGCGTGGCGTTGGGTCGAAAAGCGGATTGACTGCGTCGCCCGATGCGGTGCTGAATACGTGGTACACGCCGGTCGCGAAGCTCGCGGTGGTGGGCGCCGCCGTGTTGATGAAAGACTCGTTCAACGCAGCCAGCGCGTCTGTCCAGCGACCGCGGTACACCTCGAGCCGCGCCTTCAGGCCACGGTTGACGCGTAGGAAAGTGACCGGCGTGTTGAATCCGGCGAACCCGCTCGTCAGCGTGAACGGAAACGCGGTGCCAGCCGCTGCGAGATCGGTCTTCGCTTCGTCGAACAGCGCGGCAGTCTTCGTATATGCTTCATCGCGCGTGACGAATGCACCCTGTGCGATGGGATCCTTCGGTATGTCGAACACGAGTCCGAAGGTGTCGCGCACACGCAGCTGGTTCATGTACTCGAGCGCGATGAACGTCTTCACGAATCCCTTCACGCCGCTCTTCTGGGCAGCGGTGTAGTCGGGCACCGCATCGACCACGTTGAGAATCGTGTACGCGGTGCGGAGATTCCGGTACGAGTTCGACCAACCCACGTCAGTACCGAAGCCGCCGGGCTCGAGCGGCCCGATGAGCAGCGCGAGTACGTTTCTCGGCTCGGCGCCATCCAGATTCATGATTTCGCGGCCGAATACGCCGAGCGTGCTGGCCCAGGCGCCCGCGCCGGCGCGGGAGCCGGCGACCACACCGGCGACGGTGGTGTTCACCGTCGCCGCGTTCGGAGCGCCTTCGAGCTGTGACGTGTTGGGATTGTTGTAATTCCCAATGTCGGCGGCGTTGCAGGCAACCGCGCCGGAAACAATGCTGGCGCAGACCGCCCCAAGGAACAGGCGACGCGCCGGATGCAAACGGGATGGGCGCATGGTCAGAAGTTCAGGCTGAAGTTGAGCCAGTAGCTACGGCTGGCGGGGTAGGCCGCGAGTTCACGGTTACGCTGAATGGCGTCGGGCACACCGCCCGCGCCGAAGTTCTGCGCTTCCGGATCGCCGCCGCGGAACTTCGTCCACCAGTAGAGATTGCGTCCGCTGAGTGACAGCTTGGCCCCGTTGGCGCCGGCCCATGTGCGGGTGACCCACCGCTGCGGAATATCCCAGGAGAGCGTCACCTCACGCAGCTTCACGTATGACGCGTCCTGATAGAAGATGCGCGTCACCTGCAGATAAGTGGTGCGCCGCACCTCGCCGAGCTTGCGGCCGGCTGCATCGAGCTCGTCGTAGTCGCGGGAGTTCTGGCCGAGGTCGTAGTGACGCCACGTACCGTTGGCGAGCATGCCGCCTTTCTGCTGGTCGAGCAGGGCATACAGCGACAGACTCTTGAACCGCACGTCGTTGCTGAGACCCGCGCTCCAGAGCGGGTTGCCGTCGCCCATGAGCACCGGCACCACGACGCGCCCACCCGCCTGCGGCAGCGTGTCGTTGCCGAACAGCTGCGTGGCCGACTTGCCCTGCTCGATTCGGACGGCGCCCGTTTGCAGCGTACCAAGCAGGAACGCCGGAACGGGCAGGCTGGTGACCTTCGACCGGCTCGTGCCCCAGTTGAGGCGTGCATTCCACCCCCACGTCGGGGTCTGCACCGGAAACGCGTTGATCGAGACTTCCGCACCCGTGACCTGCATCTCGGCGCCGTTCGACGTCTCGCTGTTGAATCCGGTCGTGGGAGCCAGGGTACGCGTGATGAGCAGGTCGGAGATGTTGCGACGGAAGCCCGTCACGGCGAACGTGCCGCGATTGCGGAGCACGTTCAGATCGATACCGGCTTCGATTTCCCGCTGCCGCTCGGGACGCAGGTCGGAGGCGGCGCGCACGGTACCGACGCGGAACGCACCGAGCCCGCCGACGCTCGACAGTTCGAGATTGGTGAACTTCTGCCCGTACAGCGGCTGGTTGCCGGTTTCGCCATAGGCCACGCGAAGCTTGGCCTCGTCCACGAGTCCCGGCAGGAGATCAGGGAAGCGGTACGATGTGGCGGCTTTCGGGAAGATGAAGAATTTCTTGACGTCACCGTTGTTGCTGCTGCGGTCTGCGCGGGCACCGACCGTGAACAGGAGCTTCTCGCGCCAGAGCATTTCCGTCTGCGCGAACACGCCGAAGTCCTTCACGCGCAGACGAGACTCGTCGACATCGCGCACGGTACCGGAGGTCACGACCTCGAGCCCACCCAGGAGATTCTGCGCCGACGCGCGCGTCTGGTTGAGGTCACGCTCCTCGAACTGGGTGCCGAGCTGCGAGGTGATCGTGAGCGATGACCGTGGCGCCCACCCGTGCACGAGATTCAGGTTCAGGTTGCGCTGGATGTTCGTGGTCTTGCTGTTGGCGGAGGTGCCCGGGAGCCCGTCGACCGGCTCGAACTGCAGCGTAGGTGGCGAGAAGATCAGGTTCGACTGGTTGAGCAGGTCGACGCCGCCGTACGCGATGAACTGCAGTGTGTTCTTCTCGCCCGTGAGCACGTCGGCCGTCATGCGAGCGGTGGTGATGTTTCGCCACACGTTCTCGTCGTTCGTGAACTGGTCGATCGTCTGCAACGGGTTCGACGGATAGAACTGGTTCACCGGCCACGATCCGTCGGCGTTGCGTCGGAGGTCGAGGAAGCCCGGGATCTTGGTGAGCGCGTACGCGATCGAGTTGCCGGCGTTGTCGTTGCCGAACAGGCCACGGTCGCTGGCGTTGTTGAGGATCTCGTTGCCGACCTGCAGGTTGAGCCACCTCGCGACCCGCTGATCGATGTTGATGCGCGCGCTCGTCTTGCGAGCGAACGTGTTCTCCACGATGCCGTCTTCATTTCGACGGCTGATCGAGAGGAAGTACTTGGTGTCCTCGCTGCCGCCGCTGACGTTCAGCGAAACGTCGGAGTTGAACGGCCTGTTGCCGTAGGCCAGCGATTCGTAGTCGAGATTGCGGTTGGCGTCGTAGAACGGCGTGATGCCGGCGCCGAAGACGGTCACGGCATCGGCCAGCGAACCGAACCTGCGCGAGCCGTTCCGGTAGGCGAGCTCGGAGGTGCCACCGCCCATGCGCAGCGAGAACGTGGGTTTGCCGGCCTTGCCGCGCTTGGTGGTGATGATGATGACACCACCCGACGCCTTCGAGCCGTAGATCGCTGCCGCCGCCGATCCCTTGAGGATGTCGACGTTCTCGATGTCGTTCGGGTTCAGGTCGGCGATGCGGTTGACCGGATTCTCCTGGTTGCCGACGGAAATGTTGGTACCGGCGGCGCGCGTCACCTTGTTGGTGCCGGAGCCGATGGAGACGTCGGAGACGATGACACCGTCGATGACGTACAGCGGTTGGGCCGAGCCGAGAATGGAGGAGATGCCGCGGATGCGGATGCGATTGCCACCACCGGGTGCGCCGGTGGATTGCGAGATCTGCGCGCCGGCGACCTTGCCCTGAAACGCATTCTCGATGGACTGCGCCGACACCTTGTTCACGTCGGCACCGCTCACGGTGGCGACGTCGTTGGCGAGGTTCCGGCGCGAGATGCCGGTGGCCTGCCCGGTGACGACGACCTGGTCGAGATTGAGCGGGTCCTTGCCCAGCACGATCTCGACCGTGTTGCGCGACGCCTCGACGGCGATCCGCGTCATCGGATAGCCAAGGCGTCGCACCAGCAGCGTGACGTCGCCCGCGGGGACATTCAGGATCGTGAACGCTCCGTCCTCCCGTGAACGTGCTCCGAGCGCGGTGCCTACGACCTGCAACTGGGCGTCGGCGATCGGTGCGCGCGATCCCTCCTCCAGCACCTTGCCGTTGATCGTACGCGTCTGCGCACCCAGAGGGGCACCCAGGGGGGCGGCGCAGAGCGCCATGGCTGCGGCAAGCAGCGTTCGACGCACGAGTACTGCGATCATCAGGAACTCCTCCGGCGTGGGTTGATCGTCACTGCGGCAGGATGCTGAGCGTGAGCTGGGACGGGCGAGCGGGCGATCGAAACACGGTCATCGTGGCGGATTGGAAGTCGGCGTCCACGGCCTTGTAGATGTTGGGTACGAAACGCTGCGGGTTGCGATCGACTGCGGGGTACCACGTGCTCTGCACCTGCACCACGATGCGGTGCCCCTTCCTGAACGTGTGGAACACATCGTCGAGCGGCACGCGGATGCTGTCGGCCTGGCCGGCAACCAGCGGCACGTTCCGGTCGAAGCCCTTGCGCCATCGTGCGCGCGCGGCGCCGGGCCGCACGAGCCGCTCGTACCCGTCGAGGCGTGGGCCACCTTCGTATTCCGGCGGGGCATCGTTCGGATACTGATCGATGAGCTTCACGATGAAGTCGGCGTCGGTGCCGGTGCTCGCAACGTGCAGGAGCGCCGAGACCGGGCCGGCCACGGTGACGTCGGCGACCAGCGGCTCGGAGCGATAGGTGAGCACGTCGGGCCGACGGGAGGCGAAGCGCTGGTCTTCGGTGGGGTATTGCGAGTTGAACCCGAACGTCACACCCATCGTGTACGGCACCGGCTTCGCGGGGTCGCTCACATAGCGATCGGCGGCCTGGGACGCTGCACCCGCCGCGGGCGGATCGAACGCCACACGCGCGCCCTCGCGCAGGTAGAGTGCGCGCGGCGTGGCGGCCTTGGGTGGCCATGCGTCGAAGCGGCGCCACTGGTTCGCGCCGGCTTCGAACACCAGCGCACCGCCGAACGTCGCTCCGTTGCATTGATCCTTGAGCAGACAACGGAACGCCGGTGCGCCCACCGAGTCGCGAAAGAACTTGCCGGTCGGGCCACCATTGGTGAACGCGCCGAACGTCGGAAAGTCGGCGCGATTCCATCCGCCGTGCGACCACGGCCCCACGACGAACATCAGCTTCGTATCGCGGCTGCTCTCCCCCATGCTGCGATTCAGACGAAGGAACCCATACGGATCCTCCACGTCGTACCACCCGCCCACCAGCAGCACGGCAGGTTTGATGTTCTTCGCATGCTTCCAGAGCGAGCGCGCCTGCCAGAACGCGTCGTAGTCCGGGTGCGCGGTCACCGAGTCCCAGAAGGCAACACGATTCCCCAGCGGCCCCGGCCCGTAGTTGGAGAACGCACCGATGCCGAGATGCCACGCGTACCCGTCGGTGGTGCCAGGGTTGGGGCCCGCTGGATAGCTGGTGACTGGTCCGGCGCGCGGCTGATCGAAGTTCTTCAGGAAGTTGTAGGTCTGCGACAGCTTGAACAGTCCGTTCATGTGCCGATCGTCGCCGAGCCACCAGTCGATCATCGGTGCGGACGGATAGGCGAGGGCAAGCGCGGGGTGCGCGTCGATCATGCCAGCGGCCACGAAGAAGCCGGGCGCCGAATTGCCCCACGAACCGACGCGACCGTTGTGATGAGCGACGTTGCGGAGCACCCAGTCGATGGTGTCGTACGAGTCGGTGGACTCATCGACGTCGCCGGCCTTGCGGTTCGGCCCCTTGTTCGGTGTCATGAAGCTGTATGTGCCTTCGCTCATGTACCGGCCGCGCACGTCCTGATAGACGAAGATCCAGCCTTCGGCATCGAGCCCGGGGAAGGGCCCGAGTTGCGCCGGATATTCGTTGTCCCCGTAGGGCGCGATGCCGTACGGCGTGCGCATGAGGAGGATGGGGACACGCCTGCTCGTGTCGCGTGGCGTGTAGACGGCGGTGTGCAGCCTCGTGCCGTCGCGCATCGGGATGACGGTCTCGCGCTTGACGTACTGGCTCCGTACGCGCGCGACGTCAGCGGCATTCGGCGCAGCGCGGGCATTCTGTGCCCCGGCGCGGGCGCCCGTCGCGAGGGCTGCAACGGTCGCGCACGCGACGAGGGTGCGGATCCTGAGAGGACGAACAGCCATCATCGGCACGCCTGCCTGTGGAAGGGCGGACTGTCTCTCTACCTTGATCGCCTGACCGGCTACGTTCGGCGAAGCTACGGCCGGTAGGAGGCTGTTGGTAAGAGGCCAGTCGCCCTCGCTCTACTGATCCACCAGCACGAACGCGCGCAACGGCGCTCCGCCCACGTTGTTGTCGGCCGCCACGATGGTGCGAACACCGTTCGCCGGCAGCACGAGACTCGCGACGTTGATGGCCACAGCGCCGGCACGCGCCGCTGGTGAGGTACCCGCAGGGACGACACGCACCTGATACGTCCCCGTGGGAACCGTGAGGTACTGCGAGGCAGCCTGATAGGCCACGTTCGCGAGGGTGGGAGTCGCCGTCAACAGATCGGCGTCGACGGCCGTGACGAAGATGTCCACCGGGCCGGCGCTCGGGCTCAGATGCACCACACGCACCCGTGTCTGCCCGGCCGCCGGCGCGGTGTTGTCGTCGTTTGTGATCAACCCCGTCACGGGACTGTTGGCGGCACCACCGATCGCATACACCGTGCGATCCTGTCCCTCGGCGACCGTGAGCGGGATGGTCGCAACGACGGTGTTGGTGTCGGCGGTGCGCTTGAGGAGAAGCGTGCGCTGTCCCGCAAGGATGGCCGCGTAGGACGCAGTCGACGGCGCAGGCAGGATCGCCGGCGTGGCCTGCGTGTACGTGAGGTTCACGCCGAACGGCACGCCTTCGAGAATGGCGTTCACGCGGCCACGGGTGGTGTCCGTGATGACGTTCACGAACCGCACGCGCCCCTGCGCGCCGGACGGGCTGAGTGGGTCCGGCGCGTCCTTGGTGCCGCACGCAGCAGCGGTGAGCACGAGCCCCGCGACGAGCAGCGTCTGCGTCCGCGTTTGCTTCATGGCGTCGATGGTCATGGAGGAAATGATCACTGGACCTGGCAGCCCGACGGGAATGTCGATGGCTCCGTGGGATCGGGCAGCGCCGCGAAGGTGGCGTTCGGATTGGCGTTGCGCTCGCCGAACGCGTACGGCAGCCAGCAGCGTTGTGCGTCGACGGGTACGGCCGGTGCCGCGACGGGCCCGCGCACGGCGTTGCGGCGACGCGCATCCTCCCACCGGAGACCGGTGCCGAACAGCTCGTAGCGGCGTTGCGAGTAGATCTCGCTCAGCAGATCGGCGTTCGAGAGCTGCGCGCCCAACGGCGCCAGACACGCCTTCGGATCGTCGATGCCGCGACCGCCCGTGCAGTCGGTGCGCACGCTGTCGAGCACCGCCTGCGCCGCGGGTGCATTGCCCTGTGACGCCAGTGCCTCGGCCTTGATGAGCAGCGCTTCGTCGGGCATGTACACCGGGTACGGCGCCTGCGGGTTCCCCCACCGGTTGAACCGATCGAGCAGGGCACCCACGCGACCGGTGAGCGTATCGGACGGTGTCACGAAGTAAGTGAATCGCTGGTCCTGCGGCTGCATCGACAGGCGGAACTGCCGTCGCACCGCGATGCCCTGCGTTCCGCCGGTGACGTTCGCGAACGGGTTCACCGTCGGTGCCGGGAACGTGAGCTGCGAGAACGCTGCCGGGCCCGTGCGCGCCACCAGGTTCGCGGCGGCGAGGGCGTTGGTCTGATCACCCGCGATCCGTGCATAGCGTGCGCGGAACAGCTGGATCATGTTCGGCAGGCTGACGCCCGGCGTGAGGATGTTGTTGTTGAAGAACGCGCTCGGCGGCGTCGTCGCGATGGCGGTCGCCGCGGAGTCGAGCAGTGCCCGCACGACCGGCAGCGCTTCGGCCCGGCTGACGTATTCCGGCGCGGTCACGCCGAACGTCTCCACCGGAATCCGCTGGTAGGACTGCAGCGCTTCGCCCAGCGATTCGGCCTTGATCGCGTACGCGAGCGCCTTGAGCCCGCTGCGGGTCCCGGCGTCGAAGGACGACGACAAGGCGTCCGCACCGGCGAGCAGGTCGTCTGCCGTCCGCACGGTGCGGTAGATCGAGTTGAACACGTTGTCGGCGATCGCCGTCCCCGGCGCGACCGCGCCCTGCTCGGCGTCGCTGATGGAGATGAGCGCCGCACTGGTCGCCGCGAACTCGTCGGTCACGAGTCCGGCAGTGTACGCGAAGTTGCCGTACGAGGTCGCGAAGCGCGACTGCAGACCGGTCGCCAGCGCGATCACGCCGTCGACGTTCGTGATGACCTGCTCTTCGGTCGGCGCGTTGGGGTTCTGCAGATCGAGGTTGCAGCCGCCGAGGGCCGCAGCGACGGCAACGAGCACCCCGTTCCGCGCGAGCGTGTGCATGGAAATCGTGCGCATGGAAGGTCGTCTCCGCGGGTCAGTAGGAGAAACGCGCACTGACCGACCACACGCGCGGAATGGGATAGCCGCCGAAATCGAAGCCACGATCGGCTGCGGTGGTCTGCAGCGAGTTGAGACCGCCGGCGTTGGTGCCGAACAGGTTGATCTCGGGATCGTAGCCACTGTACTTGGTCCACACGGCGATGTTGCGGCCGGAGACGGTCACGTCGAGGCCATCCTTGAAGAGCCGTCGCACCGCCGGCACGTCGAGCGTGTACGTCGCCGACAGCTCCCGCAGCTTCACGAACGACCCGTCCTCGACCCAGTACTCGAAGACCCCCTGGGTGCGGGCATTGAAGCCGGGTGGAAGCTTGCGCGGATCGCCGTAGGGGAGCAGCTCGCGCTCGTATTCCCTGGAGTTGCTGGCGACGCCGGCATTCTGCGCGCGCGTGGAGAGGTTCATGACATCGTTGCCGAAGACGCCGTCGAGCAGCATGCGGAAGCGCAGGCGCTTGCCGAGTGTGACCTCGTTGAGCAGTGAACCCATCCACGACGGGTTCGGGTCGCCGATGACGGCGTTTGCGGAGTCGTTGCAGGTGCCGCCGCCGAGCGCCCGTCGCTGCTCGATGGTCGTGCCCATGTCGACGGTCTGGTTGCTGCGGCGGTAGCGGCCGAGCGAGTCGAGCAGCAGCGCGCCGGTCGCACAGTTGCGCGCGGCGTACGAGCCGTAGAAGACGCCCGCAGGCTCTCCCACGCGAATGCGATTCGGATAGCCGCCGGCCGACTGGAAGTCGAGGATGTCGAGGCTCTCGACGTTGTTCCTGTTGGTCGAGTACGTGGCCGTCGACGACCACTTGAACCGTGGACGGTCGATGTTGGTCGTGCGGACCAGGAGTTCCAGGCCCTTGTTGGACATGCTGCCGATCGGGGAGAACTGCCGCGAGAAGCCGGTGCTCGTGGCGAGCGGCCGGAAGAAGAGCAGATCGGAGACCAGGCGGTCGTAGTACGTCGCGTCGAGCGAGACGCGCCCGTTCAGCACACCGGCTTCGGCGCCGACTTCCCATTCACGCGCGCGCTCGTTGCGAAGTGTCGGGTTGCCGAACGTGATGTCGTTCACGAATCCCGGACGGCCGGCGAACGGCAGCTGCGTGAAGGCGATGTACTGCGAATACGCGTTGACGATGCCCGGCTGGCTGCCCGCCCATCCGAGGGCGCTTCGGACACGCAGGTTGTTGAGCACTCCCTCCTGGCCAGTGCGCACGACGTAGGAGGCCGAGAGCTTGGGGAACGCCTGCCAGCGCTCGGCCGGCGCGAACGTGCTCGAGGCGTCGTAGCGCACGGCGCCCGAGAGGAACAGGCGATCGCTGATCGCAACTTCCTGCTGGGCGAAGAATCCGAGTGTGCGCAGCTCCACATCGGTCTGCGCGGCATTGAACACGGATCCGGCGCCGACGAGCTCCCCGACTGGTGCCAGGCCGTTGGCGACGGCGCTCGTGGTGCGGGCGCGCTGGCTCGTGTAGTTGAACCCGCCCGTGGTGCGGAACTCGAAGCGACCCACCGGGCTCCACGAATACGTCGCGATGCCGTCCTGGTTGACGATGCGATTGGCCTGGAACACCGACTGCGAGCGTCCCGTGACGTTGGGTGCAGTGCCGAGAACGGCGTTGCGCGGCAGGAACTGGCGCTGCTCGAAGCCCGTGTTGTCGATACCCACCGTGTAGTCGAGCACGAGCGGCTCGACCGGCGTCCAGGTCAGCTTGGTGCTCCCGATGAACCGGTCGATGATCTGCGGGTTGCGGATGCGATCGATGGCGAGCAATGGGTTGGTGCCGAGCGCCGGCGGCAGCGGATAGATGCCGTTGACCGGGCGGAAGTCGACACTCGTGGGCGCGAAGAAGAGCGAGCCCATGATGCCATAGTCGTTCTGCTCGCCGAAGGCCTGGAACTGGTTCTGGGTGTTGACGTAGTTCGCCGACACGTTCGCGATGAGCCGGGGTGCGAGCGTCTGCTGCAGGTTGAGCCGCGCGCCACGGCGTTCCGACGACGTGCTGCGGAGGATGCCGTCTTCCGCGAGCGCATTTGCGCTCAGGTAGTAGCGGGTGCCCTCGCTGCCACCCTCGACCGTGAGATTCTGTTCGGTGCCGCCTGCGCGCGCGAAGATGTCGTCCTGGTAATTGAACCGCGGGATCGGCCGGCCGTTCGCGTCGAACGGATACAGGTTGAACGGCTGCTGCTCACGCAGTTCGCTCGAGGAGTAGCGGCTCGAGAAGGTGAAACGCGGCTTGCCCAGGCTGCCCCGTTTCGTGAAGATCTGCACGACCCCGTTGTTCGCACGTGATCCGTACAGCGCCGCGGCGGCGGCGCCGCGAATGATCTCGACTCGATCGATGTCGGCCGGGTTGAGGTCGGCGAGGCGATTCTGCGGGTTGGACCGTCCGCCAAGATCGGTGAGCTGCGCGGACCCGTTGTCGATGATGACGCCATCGATGATGTAGAGCGGGTCGGAGCCCGAGATGAACGAGTTGGTGCCACGCAGCCGTACGGAGATGCCGCCGCCGCCCGGGCCGCCGGAGTTCTGCGAGATCTGCGCGCCGGCAACCTTGCCTTGGAGTGCCTGGTCGAGTGTCACGGCAAGCGCTCGGCCGATCACGGCGGAATCGACCGAGGCGATGCTCGTGCCGACCCGGCGTCGCTCCGTCGGTGCCGCCGAACCGGTGACGACGACCTCGGTGAGATTGACCGCGCTCACCTGCAACGCTGCATCCACAGTGGCGGTGCCGCCGGCAACGACGGTCGTCGACCGGGTGACCTGTGAATACCCGATGCGTCGGACGTTGATGTCGCGGGCACCGGCGGGCACGGCGACGAGCGTGTACTCGCCGTTCGCCCCGCTGACTGCACCGATGCGCGTACCGACGACGGTGACCTGCGCTTCCGCGAGGCCGCGTCCGTTGCCCGCGTCAGTTACGCGCCCTCGCACCGTGCCGGTGGCCGGTGTCCCCTGTGCCGACAGGAGCGCCGGCATGAGGAGCAATAGGAGAACGCCCGCGCCCCGTCGTGCGCGGAGCAATCCGTCACGCAGGCCTGCTCGATGATTCATGTGTACTCCGTGTACTCCGTGGCGTTGTAATCGGCGAAATTGGGACGTGTTCAAGGGTGTTTCGTCGCACGATCACGCGTGGGTGCAGTGCAGCAACAGCGACAGTGGCCGGCCGGTTTCCGGGTGCACCGGCTCCTCGATCAATCGTACGGCGAGCCCAGCCTCGTGCAGTGCCTCCGTCCACGCGCCAAGTGTGCGGTAGTACCATGGCATCGGTGTCGGAAACGGCACGTCGAACGCCGCAAACGACTCCTCGCGCCACCCGCTGCGGTACGGCGCGTCGCCCATGACCATCCATGAGTGCACCGTCTGAATCAGCAGTGTGCCACCGCGGTCGAGCCGGCGTGCAAGCGCCCGCAACAACGGCACGAGATCTTCGTCGAGCAGCGCGAAATTGCAGACGATGAGATCGAATGGGCCATGCGCTGCAGCGTCGTTCGCGGCGATGGTCTCGTAGCCGGCCACCTCGAATTGCGCGGAGGCAGCGGACTCATCCTGCCGCGCGAGCGCGTTCGCGGCGTCGACGAGGCCTGCGCTTCCGTCGACCCCAAGTACGTGGCGGCCCGGTGCCGCAAGCGCACGCGCCAGCCATCCCTCGCCGCAACCGACATCGAGCACCCGCTGAGCCTGATATCGGTTGCACGCCGCGACGATGGCGGCGTCGGTTCCGGCACGTCGGCTCGGGATGCGCCCTTCGCGTACCGCGGTGGTCCACGCCTTTGCGTTGTCATCCCAACTGCTCCGCAGGCGGTCACTTGGCAATGGTGGATTGCTGAACATGCGCAGAAGGTGCAACACGCTCGCGCGGCCGGCAAGCCGATTGAACGGTCAAGAGTGTGCCAACTGCAGTTCGTGGTGCGCTAGTGAACAGGTCGTGAACAGCTCGTGAACAGCTCGTCCCAGTGCGACGACGGAATGGGGACGAACAAGAACCGGAACGACGCATCGCGACCGTGCACGACGTAGTATTCGCGCAGACCTCCACCAGATGAGTGACCGCTTGCGACACATACTCTCGATCGCGATCGCCGCGTGCTTTCTTGCGGACGACCTCCTTGCGCAGGCCACCACGGGTGTGCCGGTCGCGACCGTGCGCACCGTGACGCGCGCCGCCGTCGGACTCGGCAGCGTCCTGAATCTCTTCGAGCTCGAACGCGGCCGCGTGATCGTCAATGATGGCGCAGCGCGACGGGTCGTCATACTCGACAGTGCACTCGCGAACGTCACGGTGCTGCTGGACTCGGTTTCCGGCGTGCCGGGGAGCTACGGCCCCGTCGCCACGCCGATGATCGCGTATGGTCGCGACTCGCTGCTGTTGGTGGACGGCGCATCGCGCTCGCTGCTCGTGATCGATCGCACCGGGAAGACGGGCAGCGTGATCGCCGGCCCGTCCGGCCCTGACTTTCGATTTCTTGCCGGTGGTTACTGGGGCGCCGATGCGAAGGGCAACTTCATGTATCGTGTGATGAACGTGCGCACGAGCTCGAACCCGCCGGGCGAACGTGGCCCGGGCAGCCAGCAGATCCAGCAGATCCCCGACTCGTCCGCGCTCGTGCGGTTCGCCGTCGACGCCCGCCGCGTCGACACGCTGGTGCAGATCGCCCAGGAAGGTCGCACGCGCATGATCGCGTCCCTCGACATGGAGGGGAAGCGGTCGATGACGTACGAGATCAATCCACTCGCGACCGTCGACGAGTGGGCCGTGCTCGCCGACGGATCGCTCGCGGTGGTGCGTGGGTCGGACTACCACGTCGAGATCCATAGAACCGGCGCACCACCGACCATTGGGCCCAAGGTGCCCTTCGCGTGGCGCAAGTTGAGCGACGACGACAAGCGGCGTTATGTCGACTCCGTGCGCACGACGATGGAGACCGCGCGCCGTGTCGCCGACGAGCGTGGCGAAGATCCGACGCGCGAAGTGATCCGCTTGCTACGGGGCGTGAGCGGCGCGATCGCGGCAACGATGCCGGCGCCGCAGCCATCCGCGCCGCGCGCTCCGAATGCGGCGCCTCCGCTCCCGATGGCGATCACCTTCGTCGACGCAGCGACGCTGCCCGATTACTACCCGGCGTTCCGCGCGGGTGCGGTGCGTGCGGACCAGGACAACAACGTGTGGGTGTTGCCCTCGACGACGACGACCGCGAGCGGTGGTGGGCTCGTGTACGACGTGATCGACGACAAGGGTGTGCTTCGCCGGCGCGTGCGGGTACCGGCCGGGCGATCGGTCGCAGGGTTTGGACGGAACGGTGTGGTGTACCTGATGTCGCGCGAGGCGAACGGTGGGTGGACCGTGGAGCGCGGTGTGGTGGACGCCAAGTAGGGCGGGTCAGTGCACGGTGGCCGCTTGCGCGTGCGTGCGCGTGCGCGTGCGCCCGTAAACTCAGCGTGCTATCACTCAGCGCACAGTCACGCGGAGTGAGTCGCGGGTGCCGGGGGTGATGCTGCCAGACGTCCTGTATTCGGCATGCACGAATGCGGTACCGATCGCCACCGCGGTGATGCGGCCGGACGCGGCATCGACGGCTGCCACGGCACTGTCCGATGATCTCCACACGCCAACAAATGGAATCGTGGTAGTTCCCGCGCAGATGCGGGCGATTGCGAGCGGCGTGAACGACGCACCCGGAGCAAGGTCTCGCTCTCGGGGACGACAGCAGAACGTTTGTGCAACACTGGCAGGCTTGGTAGGATAGGGCATGACAAACAATGGTCAATGGTGGTTACTCGGCGTCGTGCTCGCGTCCATTGCTTGTGCGAAGGAGCGCAGCAGCACGTCCGATACATCCGTCGGCACGTCTGCAGCCGAGATGCAGCTGCAGTCAGCGATGCGCCTCTCTGCTTCCGGGGCATTCACCCCTGGTACGCCGGTGGTGATCACGACCACGGTGACTGGCATCGTGAGCTCTGAGCGCACGCGGGTTCGGGTGCACTCCGAGCATGGCCCGTTCCTTCCTGCACGCAGCTCCTCACGGGTGGAGCACCAGCACCCACTCGCCGCCGGTGCGCAGGTCATCCACCGCGACACCATCGTGTTCGCGGAGCCCGGGTACTATGCGATAATGGGCTGGACGACAGCACTGGATTCCATCGACCCCCGACCGGCAGCGGCCCGGAATGCGCCGCTGGTCAACACATCGATGAGCAACCTCTGGATCCTGATCGAGGTGCACGGAGGGCGCGCGGACAGCGGGTACGATCAGCGCATGGGAGCGGACTGCAAGCGGCTGATGAAGTACGGGTCCGTGGGCGCCTTCTACGTGCCGTCGCCGCCGTTGTGCTAGCGCGGTGCGCTCTACTGGGCCCCGCCCAGTAGAGAAGTCATGAATGACCGGTTATATTTCTCAGTACTAAGATAGTTGCTCCGTTCACGACTCAATGGCAGGACCGCTCCCATGACCACGCTCGAACTCGGCCTCGACACCTTCGGCGACGTGACCCGCACCGCCGATGGACAGCCCGTCTCCCACGCACAGGTGCTTCGCGATGTCGTCGCCGAGGCGACACTCGCTGACCAGACAGGAGTCGACTTCATCGGCGTCGGCGAGCATCACCGCGATGACTTTGCCGTCTCGTCGCCGGAGATGGTGCTCGCCGCCATCGCCGGTCGCACGGAACGCATCCGGCTCGGCTCGGCCGTCACGGTGCTCAGCTCCGACGATCCGGTGCGTGTCTTCCAGCGGTTCTCGACGCTGGACGCCGTGTCGACTGGTCGTGCGGAGCTCATCCTGGGCCGCGGCTCGTTCACCGAGTCGTTTCCGCTCTTCGGCTTCTCGCTGCAGCACTACGAGGTGCTCTTCGAGGAGAAGCTCGAGCTGTTCGCCCAGCTGCTCGAAGCGGACCGCACGGGCAGCGCGATCACGTGGCGGAGCGTCAGCGGCACGACGCGCGCACCGTTGATCGGACAACGTGTGTTCCCGACGACGGAGCACGGGCGGCTCACCACGTGGATCGGCGTGGGCGGCAGCCCGGAGTCTGTTGCGCGAGCGGCGCGCCTCGGCATGCCGCTCATGCTCGCCATCATCGGTGGCCCACCGAAGCGATTCCGCACATACGTCGACCTGTATCATCAGGAGCTCGCGGAGCGCGGAGCAGAGCGGCTTCCGATCGGCGTGCACTCGCCGGGGCACATCGCGGAGACGGACACGCAGGCGCGCGAGGAGATGTGGCCGGCCTATCGCGACATGCGCAACCGCATCGGCGCCGAACGTGGATGGCCCCCGACAAGCCGTGAGGAGTTCGATCGCGAGATCGAAGTGGGCTCGCTGTATGTCGGCGCCCCGGACACGGTGGCGCGCAAGATCGCCGCGACCGCGTCGGCGCTCGGTATTTCGCGTTTCGACATGAAGTACAGCGCGGGCTCGCTCTCGCACGCGGCGATGATGCGCAGCATCGCCCTGTATGGGCGCGAAGTCATTCCACGAGTGCGCGCCTCACTTGCGGCGCGGGACGATTTGTAGGCGGTGGTTTCAGCCGATTCGGGTGATGGCATTGCCTCGCGCCTGACGTACCCATGAACGCGGGGCGACCCCGACGGCAGCGCACGACCTTTGCAATACTGCTGGGCACTCCCGTGGCTCCGCAATCTGCGGCTGCGTCCGGGGCGTACTGTCTGCACGTCATTGCAGAGGCTCATGAAACCGGATCGCACATCCCAACCGCACGACGGTGTCGGCGCAGCATTCACGCCCGGCAGAGTCATCGCGCCTTCGACCGGCGATCTCGACTTCAAGGCCGTATTCGAGGCGAGCCCGGGCGTGAATCTCGTGCTGCTTCCGGATGTGCCGCACTTCACGATGGTGGCCGCGAGTGATGAACGACTCGCCGCAACGCTCACGACGCGTGGCGCAACGATCGGGCGGCCGCTGTTTCAGGTGTTTGCAGACGCCAATCCCGACAACGTCGAACGCAGCGGCGTCGCGAACCTCCGCGCATCGCTGGAAACCGTGGTGCGCACCCGCGAATCGCATTCCATGCCGATCCAGCGCTACGACCTGCAGACGCCTGACGGCACCTGGGAGGTGCGTCACTGGGCACCGCGTAACGTTCCGGTACTCGGGCCGAACGGAGACATCCGGTACATCGTGCATCATGTCGCCGATGTGACGGCGCTCGTGCGACAGGGCGAGGCCACGTTGGCGGCCGAGCGGGCATACGACCGCAGTGCGCGCCTGCAGTCGCTCACCGCGGCACTCGCCGGAGCACGCAGCATCGACGATGTCGCGACCGTAGTGGTGGCCGACATGGTCGTGGCGCTCGGTGCCCGCACCGGTGCACTCGCTCGGCGCGCACCCGACGGTAACGGACTGATACTCTTTCGCGAAGTCGGTTTTCCGGAAAGTGTGGCGGCCGGCGTGCGGCGACAGCCGCTCGATCTCGCGAGCCCCCTTACCGAGTGTTTCCGTACGCAGGCGCCCGTCTGGATCGAAACACGCGACGGCCCGGATGGACTCGGTGTTCGCTACCCACCGATCGCTCCCGTGTGGGACGCGCTTGGTGTGCGTTCGGCCGCATTCGTGCCGCTCGTCGCGGCGGGTGAGACAGTGGGCGTGATCTCGTTCTCGTTCGAGGACGAGCGCACCTTCGACGCACTCGATCGCGACTTCTTCCTGGCGCTCGGTCGGCAATCAGCGCTCGCCGTCGAACGCGCGCGTCTCTTCGAAGCAGAGCGCAAGGCGCGCGGGGAAGCGGAGAAAGCGAATCAGGCAAAGGCAGAGTTTCTCGCCACGATGAGTCACGAACTCCGGACGCCGCTCAACGCGATCGGCGGGTACGCCGCCATGCTGGAGATGGGCGTGCGCGGCCCGGTGTCACCATCGCAGATCGAGGACCTGCGCCGTATTCAATTCAGCCAGCTTCACCTGCTCGGACTCGTGAACGATGTGCTGAACTACGTCCGTCTCGAGACGGCGAAGGTGCACTATGTACTCTCCGATGTGCTGCTCGCGAACGTCGTCGCCTCGGTGGAGCCGCTGATTGCGCCGCAGCTCGCGTCCAAGGGCCTCACGTTCTCGCACGACAGTTGTGTCGACGACTCGCTGACCGTGCGCGCCGATGAGGAGAAGACACGGCAGGTGATCATGAATCTCCTCTCCAACGCGATCAAGTTCACGGGTGCCGGAGGCAGAGTCGCGATCGCGTGCGAGCGGAGTGACCGCAGCGTGCTGCTGCACGTGGAGGACACGGGCATGGGCATCGCCGGCGAGGAGCTGGAGCACGTGTTCGAGCCGTTCGTGCAGGTGAATTCGAGTCTGACCCGCACCGGTGAGGGTGCGGGACTTGGGCTCGCGATCAGCCGCGACCTGGCCCGCGGAATGGGAGGGGACCTGACGGTGACGAGCACGATCGGCGTCGGCTCCCGGTTCACGCTTTCGCTGCCGACGGGCACGTAGCGGACACCGGCGGCTGCGTCCCTGTGCTCTGGCGAGAAGCACGACGCCGCTCGATTTTTCCGGCTTCTCCCAGCAGCCCCGTTTGCCTTCACGGTTCGAGGTACGACGGTCCCATCACCTCGAGTGCGCAAAGTGAGCAACATGACGCGAACGATCCTGGCCGCACTGCTGCTGATACCTGTGACGGTACCTGGCGCCGAATCGTTGTCCGCGCAGACACGCGGCCCGTCACCGGTCGGTAGCGCTGCTCCGCTGGTGATGGGCGAAACGTTCACCATTCTCTCGCGCGGGCTCGCCGAGCGGCGGCGCATCAACGTGTACCTCCCGTCGGGATACGCCGACTCCGCGGCGCGCCGTTTCCCGGTCCTCTACATGCCCGACGGCGGCATGGCCGAAGATTTTCTACATGTGGCGGGGCTTGTGCAGGTGTCGGTCGGCAACGGCACCATGCGGCCGTTCATCCTCGTCGGCATCGAGAACACCGAGCGTCGGCGTGACATGACCGGGCCGACCACCGTCGAGGAAGACCGGCGCATAGCCCCGCGTGTGGGAGGGTCCGCCGCATTCAGGACCTTCCTGCGCACCGAACTGATGCCGACAGTTCGAGCGCGCTATCGCACGACGGCGGAGACGGCGATCGTCGGCGAGTCGCTCGCGGGCCTGTTCGTGATGGAGACGTTTTTCACCGAGCCTGCGCTGTTCGACAGCTACATCGCGTTGGACCCGAGCCTCTGGTGGAACGACAAGGAGCTCGCCAAGGGTGCGGCGATGCAACTCGTCACGCTTCCACTCGAGGGGAAGTCACTGTTTCTCGCGAGCAGCGGTGACGCCGGCCTCGAGGAAGTGGTGCAGGGGATCGCCGCGGATCTCGACAAGGCGGCGAGCCGCGGGCTGCGCGTCATCCACGAACCGATGCCCGAGGAATCGCACGCGACGATCTACCACCCGGCAGCGCTGCGCGCGTTTCGCACGCTGTTCAAGCCGGTGCCAGCACGCTAGCTCGCGTACCGGCACCAGTGATGTGTCGGCCGGAGCCGGGCGCTACATGCAGCCCGGACTGATGGCCTCGCGCTCGCGGAACGTCACGGTTCCTTCGACCTTCGCCATGCTCGCCAGATCGACGGGTTGCGTGAGCGCACCCGTGGTGCCGCACTTGCCGGGAGTCAGCTTCGTCACCCATACGACGATTCCGCCCGCGGAGCGCGACGCGGAATCCACCGTGATGCTGTAGCCGCCGCTGTTCCGCTGGCCGAGAGAGGCGAGCACGATCATGTCGCGCGTGAAGTCGATCGCCGGCAATGGTGGCGGCGTCGGCCCCGTGCGCGCCCAGATCTCGGCCCACGCGGAACGCCACGCGGCATCGTCCCGGATCACGGTGCGACGAGCATCGGTGATGCCGCTGCTGTACGTGAACGACTCGGGCCCCGAACGCAGCCGCGTGATCACCAGCGGTTGGGCGGGCAGGACGGACGGATCGAGTACTCCCTCGCCATCCGGGGACACCGGTTCGGGTTTGCGGCAGCCGAGTGAAGTGAGCCCGGCAAGCGTGAGGACCAGCAGTGCGCGCGTCATTCGGACGCCACCTTCGCCTTGGGGCTCTTCAGGCGCGCGTCGTAGAACTCCACGATGCGCCGCTGCATGTCGAGGAAGTCGTTGGCGCTGTGGGTGCCGCCACCGTGGCCGCCGTTCGCGTAGTTCACCCAGATGCACTCCTTGCCCAGGCGTCGCAGCGCGTAATACATCTCGCGCGTGTTGAGCGCAGGCACGTTCGAGTCCAGTTCACCCGTGACCAGCATGAGCGGTGTCGTGATGCGGTCCGCGAACATGACGGCCGAGTGCGCGATGTACTTCTGCGGCTGCGCCCAGAGGGACGCACCGATGCGGTCCTGCGTCTTCTCCGCAGCGTTCACATTGCGCACGCCGAGCCGTGGGCTGTCGGTGTAGAAGCTGATCATGTCGACCTTGCCGGAGATGTTGATCGCCGCCTTGAAGCGATTGGTCTGCGTGATCAGCAGGTTCGTGGCGTAGCCGCCGTAGCTCTGCCCCTGCACGCCCAGTCGCGCGGAGTCGGCCACGCCCATCTCGATCAGCTTGTTGGCGGCGGCGGTCACGCCTTTCACCCATGCTTCGCCGGGATAGCCGATGTCGAAGTCGACGGACGGCTTCACGAACACGTAGCCTGCGCCCGTCAGTACGTTGGCGCGCACGTCGAAGTTGTCGTCGAAGTAATCCTCGTAGATCTCGAACACCGTCGGATACGTCCGCGTGCGGTCATAGTCCGCGGGGTAGTAGACGACCGCCTTCTTCACGTGACCGTCTGCATTCAGGAACGAGATGAGCTCTGTCGGGCCGATCTTCCGGCTCGCGAGCTGCGGGTTGGTCTCGACCAGCCGGCGCAGGTCGCTGAGGTCGGCGTTCGCGGCGTACAGGTCTGCGGGGCGGTTGCCGTTCGCGATGTTCATCACGACCGTCTTGCCGTCCTTCGAGAGGCGCAGCCCCGAGTACGAACGCCCGTCCTTGACGAGCTCCTTCAATCCCTTCGTCGGGCGGTCGTAGCGCAGGATGCCGCGCTCCCACTTCTGGCGTGACGCGAACGTGAAGTACAGCTGCTGCCCATCGGGGCTCCAGCCGGCCATCGTGACGCGCGGCAGCGACTCGTTGGAGTCACTCGCGGCCACGACCTTCTCTCGCGCGCCCGTGCTGATGTCGGCGAGCCACATGCCTTCGCGGTTCGACACGAGCACCGCGTCACCCGCTGGGCTGTAGCGCACGACGCTGAATCGCTCGAGTGCCGCCTTGTCGCGCGCGGCCTTCGAGGTATCGGGTGTTTCGCCACGCCGCGGCTCGGGGGCACCCGCGAGCAGCTTGCGCGCGGTGTCGCCGACGGAGGCCAGGTACACGCGCCCGCCAGTCGAGTATGCGTAGCGGCGGCCGTCCTCTGCCCACTGCAGCTGCATGCCGCGCGTGCTCGGATGCAGCACGCGTTCGGTGCCCGCGGCATCGCGGGTCCTGAGCGTCGCCTCGGCGCCGCCGCCCTCGTAGTCCGTCTTCTTCAGCATGTCCTGCGCGTACGTGACGGCGCTGCCGTCTTCCGCGAGCGTGTAGCTGCTCAATGCGACCTCCGGCAGAAGATCGCGCGTTGCACCGCTCGCGATGTCGATTGCCATCAGGCCACGCACATTGCCCGCCCGGCGCATGTCGTCCCATGCCAGGAACGGGTCGGTGCTCGACTGCACGAACACCGGGGTCTCACCGGTCATCGCGGCGAATGTTTCGCGCGTCTTCTTCCGCCATTCCGTGGTGTGTGTCGTGAACACCAATCCCTTGCCGTCCGGCGTCCAGCGCAGCTCACTGTTCTCGGCGACGTACTTGCCCGCCGGCAGCTTGAGCGTGGCGAACGCCTTCGTCGCCTTCGTCCATACGACCGGCTCGTGGACGTCGCCGTTGTAGACGAGCATGGCGAGCCGTGCACCGTCGCGCGACCAGCGCATGGCGCGCACGCTCTTCTGGCCCGGATAGATCGGCGTCGCCTGACCGTTCTTCGTGTCGATCAGCAGCACGCGGGTGAGTGCGCCGCGCACGTAGGTGGGATCGCCATCGCGCCGGTAGTCCTGGCCGAACGCGTCGCGACGTGTCGACGAGGTCGCGGCGATGTAGCGGCCATCGTCGGTGAGGTCACCGACGGTGTAGCTCACGATGCCGAGCGCGTCTTCGGCGGCGAAGGTGTTGGCGGCGCGTGGCGTGCTGCTCGAGCTCTGTGAGGATCGAGACGCTTCGGCCGTCGTGCCCTGCGCGGGCGTTGTGTGAGGGGCGATGAGCGCCAGGAGGACGCAGGCGAAGGCGGCAGACGAGCGCATGGCAGGGAATGGCAAGGGGAAGGCGGCGGGTGCGCACTGGCTGCTTCAATCTTGCGCAGCTTTCAGGCGGACGGGAAGAAGATCGACTCGATCGCCTGCTCGAACACCGACGCAATGGTGAACGCCAGCGGCAGAGACGGATCGTACTTGCCCGTCTCGATCGCATTGACTGTCTGCCGCGACACGCCGAGGCGATCGGCGAGGTCGGCCTGCGACCAGTTGCGTTCGGCGCGCAGCACCTTGAGCCGGTTGTTCACGCGTATCGCCGGCGCGCCACGACCAGGCTGCCCAGGTACAGCACGAAGAACATCCAGGACACGTGCGCGTAGCTCCAATCCTGGAAGTTCAGCTCGACGGCTCGCTGTACCAGTCCAAGCGTCGTGAGAAGCAGCAGCCCAAGCGGAAATGCGAGCCCCAACGCCTCGAGCTGGATGCGGCGTTCGAGTTCGTCCGCTTCACGGATGGCGCCCATGAATTTCCAGAGCGCGAGTGCAAAGACCGGGACCGGCACGAACGCCAGGGCGAGTCGAATGCCCGACGCCAGCTCCGGGTGTGCCTCGAGGTAGAAACGGATCGCGAAGAGCAGCACCAGCCAGAGCAGCAGCAAGGCAAGAATGCCCTTGCCAGACATCGCGCGTGAGCGGGCGGCGGAGGATGCAGAAGACATTCGGTCTCCGGTGGTGAATGGGCTGCGGGTTCAATGCACACTACATGACGAGCACCAAAAGTCAAGGTTCCTTTACAGAAAGTATGGGAAGCTTTACCATCGGTCGTGAAACCGAACCCGCCCCCGCAACGAAAGGGAGGGAGCTTCGACTGACCCTCGTCCCGCCCTCCGACTGCCCCACCCCATGTTCTCCGCCCCCTCCTGGCTCGACGTCAAGCTCGGCCTGCGGATGTTGCGCAAGTATCCCGCGATGTCCCTCGTCAGCGGCATCGGCATGGCCGTCGCGATCGCCGTCAGTGCCGGCTTCTTCGCCTTCATGCAGGCGTACATCTATCCGGTCATCCCGCTTCCTGAAGGCGA
>JAZKCW010000006.1:0-6201 GCA_040387895.1 Gemmatimonadota bacterium | reverse complement strand
GGTGCCGCCCGCCACATCCTGCCTCCCGGATCGATGGAAACGCCACGACGTGAATTCCTGCATCAGCTGCTCGCGGTCGGCGCGCTCACGACGGGCGCATCACTGCTGAGCGGATGCGCGACCGCGTCGGCGGGAGGTGGCGCTGCCACGGCGTCGCCGTCACCCTCGGGTGGTGCCGGCGCGACGGCATCCAGTGCAGCCGCGCCTCGGCCAGCCGCACCCGCCGAGTCATGGGACATGAGCTGGACCAAGCGACTCGGCAAGTATCGGACAGCGTACGACTCGCCCGAGATCTACAGCGGCGCCGCGCTTTTTTATGCGCAGGCGGCGGCCGCCGGCTACAAGGCGGCGCTGGGCGTGAAGGATTCCGACGTCACGCCGGTGCTGGTGCTGCGGCACGCAGCGGCGGTCATGGTGCTCAACGACGCGATGTGGGAGCTGCTCGAGATCGGCAAGTCACGCTCGCTCAAGGACCCGCAGACTGGCGAGTTCGCGGTCCGCAACCCGTTCATCAACTTCGTGAAGGACCAGAAGTCGCTGGTCGATGCGGAGTCGGGGCTGGATACGCTGATGTCGAAGGGCGCGATCGTGCTCGCGTGCAACAACGGCCTGCGCGGTGCATCGAACCTGCTGCGCCAGAAGCGCACGGGGCTCACGAGCGCGCAGGCGCACGCCGAGCTTCGCAAGAATGTCATTCCGGGCGCGTACGTGATGCCCAACGGCATTTTCGCGGTGTCCGCCGCGCAGGATCACGGGTGCCACTACATGCGCGTACTGGTCTAGCACGCGCATGCAGCCCGTGGCGGCACCACCGTCGGGTCACAGGGGTTCGCGCCGGTAGAACAGCTCGAGCACGTCGTCGTCGCCAGGTACGCGGAACCGTACCTGCATGCCGCCGGTCACAGGAGCCGCGGTGTGGGACAGTGGCGAGATGTACTCGGACGTCATCTGCAGGTCGCCGCGACTGTCGTACGCGACGACACCACGATCGTACGAACGCTGCGTGGTGCGGAGCTGCAGGTTCCGCTGCCCGTTCTGCAGGACGACGTTGTACTCCGCATAGCGGATGTCCATCTCGTAGCGCGGCTGCGCGCCACCGGTGAGACGCAGCTGCCCGCTCTCCATGTACACCTCGTGATACTCGGTGACGCCGTTCCACTGGACGGTGTCGGTCGCGACGAGCAACGGGAGCTGCGCACCACTCAGGCGGCGCAGTTCGAACAGCGCGGGCTCGCCGACCACCTTCACGACCTTGGTGCCGGTGACGCCATCGGCGACGGCACGGATGGTCGCCTCGCCGACACCCACGGCGCGCACACGTCCGGCGGCATCGATGGTGGCGACGGCGGGATTGTCGGACGTGATGGCGACGAGGCGCCCGGGCACGACACGCTCGCCGGGACCTTCGACTTTCACGCCGATGGGGGTGATGTCGCCGATCGCGAGCTCACTCATGGCGGACATCACGATGACCCGCTCGACGGTGAGGGGTGCGATGGTGAGGTGAAAGGTGGACGACGCACCTTCACTGCTCGCGGTTATGCTCACGGGGTCAGGACGCAGGGCGGTCATGACACCATTCGCGCCGAACTCGGCCCGCGTGGGGTCGCTGACGGTCCAGCTCACGACGGCACCGGGCAGACTGCTTCCGGCGGCATCACGAACGGTCGCGGTGAACTGCGCGGCATCGGTTTCGTACACGACGACGGCGGGCGCGGCGATGCTCACGCGCGCACCGGGCACGGGTCCCGGCGCGGTGGATGAATCGCTGCAGGCGGCGGTGAGGATGATCCCGACGAGAACGATCGGGCGAAGGATTGTCTGCATTCTCATGACATGCTCCCTGTCGGCACAGTTGACGCGCGTTCGACCGGCGACACTGCCCTCATGGCGGGGTCGGTTCCGGCTCTCTTCTGCTGTACCTGCACAGGCAAGCTGCTGTCACTCGCGATGCGCGGCATGGGTCAGTCGACCCAGTGCGGGGCGCACGGGCACCTGCAGACAGCAGAAGCAACTGCAACTGCGTCTCAGGCGGAGTTCGCGGTGGACCACGGAGCTGCGCAGCGAACCGCCGGTTTCTACAGCCTCACGCGGAGGCGCGGAGGACCAAGGAGCCGCGGAGGGGTGCTGTCGGCGAAAACAGTGCAGCGACTCTTCTGGGGTGGCTCCGTGGCATGCCACAAACCCCCATCAAGAAAAGAAAAGGGGCACGCCGAGATCTCTCCGGCGTGCCCCGCTCCGCGTTCCTCCGCTCCTCCGCAACCTCCGCGTGAGACGCGGTCGCTGTTCGTTGTTTTACGCGACCTAGTCGTTCTTCCCCCGCTTGCCCCACACCGGCGGCGCAGGCTCCTTCGTCGCTCGGCCCGTCGGCTTCTCCTTGAGCATGCGCATCGCCTCCGCCACTGCGCGCTCGAGCTGCGGATCGCGCCCCGCGATGACGTCCTTCGGGAAGTTCTCGACGTCGATGTCCGGCGCGACACCCTCGTTCTCGACCGCGAACTTGTCGTCGCGCGAGAAGAAGCCGAAGCGTGGCGCGATCATCGAGCCACCGTCCACGAAGCCCGGCGTGTCCGTCGTCGCAACCAAGCCGCCCCACGTCCGCTTGCCCACCAGCGGGCCGATCTTCCGGCGCTGGAACATGTACGGCATCAGGTCACCGCCGGAGCCGGCCATTTCGTTGATGATCATGACCTTCGGGCCCCAGATCCCGTTCGCGGGGCTCGTGAACGGGTAGCGCTCGCCAACCGGGTTGTTGAAGTAGCCGTCGTAATCGCGGCCCAGCAGGTCGACGATGTAGTCGGCGGCCGAACCACCGCCATTGTAGCGCTCGTCCACGACCACGCCTTCGCGGTCCTGCTGTGCGAAGTAGTACCGGTTGAAGCTCGTGAATCCCGGCTGCCCCGTGTTCGGCACGTACACGTACGCAATCTTGCCACCCGACATCGAATCGACGATGCGCCGGTTGCGCTCCACCCAGGCCCGTGTGCGCAGTCCCTGTTCGTTCGCGACCGGGAGCACCGTGATCTGCCGCGCACCGTCCATGGCGGGGCGACTGTTGACGGTCAGCACCGTCTGGCGGTTCGCCGTGCCGTCGAGCAGGCGATACACGTTGTCCGGTGCGCGCAACTCGACGCCATTGATCGCCAGGATGTAATCACCGGTGCTCACGTTCACGCCCGGCGACGACAGCGGCGCACGGAGCTCGGGGTTCCACGTCTCCGTCTCGTAGATCTTCCCGATGCGATAGCGCCCGTTCTCCACCGCGAGGTCGGCGCCGAGGAGACCCCCGTTGGCCGTCGGCACTTCCGGCATGTCACCGCCGCGCACGTACGAGTGTCCGATCGCGATCTCCGCACCCATGTTGTCCATGAGGTAGTTGAGATCCGCGCGATGCATCACGTGCGCGAGCAGCGGCTCGTACATCTTCTTCACGGCCGGCCAGTCGCTGCCGTGCGAGTTCTTCACGTACAGGTTGTTGCGCTGGTTGCGCCAGCCTTCGTTGAAGATCTGGCGGAACTCGTCCTTCGGGTCGATGTAGGCGCGAAGCGTCACGTTCAGCCGGCCCGTGCCTGCCGCCGGCACGGCGCGGTCGGCATCGACGATGTACAGTGCGCCACCGGCACCTCCGGTGCGATAGAGCAGCTTGCGGCCGTCGCCACTGAGCGTGTAGCCGTCGGTGCCCTGCACGAACGGCGTGGCGCGCCGAGTGCTGAGTTGATAGCGGTGAAGCGTGGCGCCACCACCACCGCCACCACCGCCGCCCGTACCGCTTGGCGGTGACGGTTCGAGGAAGAACACCGTACCCGGCGGACCCGACTTGAGCGACGAATAGTTGCGATCGGCGATGCCCGGCACCGCGATCACGCGGCCCTGTATGCCGTCGAAATCGATGCGCGTCGCCGCACCGGCGCGGGCTGCGGGGACCGGCGTGCTGTCGTTGGCGCGAGCACCAGCGCCTCCGGCGCGTGCCGCGTTGCTGTCCGCGCGCGGCGGGGTCGAATCGCGCGGGCTCGGATCACGAGGGTCACGTGGAGCCGCGCCGGCGCGTGCCGCCTCCTCGTCGCTCTCCGGCAGCAGCGGCGACGGATCGGCCTTGCTCAGCACCGCCATGTACAGCGAACGCGTGGGCGGCTTGTCGTACGCCGACATGTCGAGCAGCGACGTGTTGAGCGCGACATTGGTGCTCGCGAAGAACCAGACGTACTTGCCGCTTGCATCCCACGCCGGCGAGGCGACGTCCGCCATGCCGTCGGTGATCTGGCGCTTCTGGCCGTTCTGCGTGTCGTACATGTAGAGCGCACGATAGAGCGACTTGAGGCGCTTCGGATACACGATCCATCGCGAGTCGGGGCTCCACACCGGGACGAGAGAGCGATCGGACATGAAGTACGGATCGTTGTCCGCGACCTTCACCGTCCCCGCGGCGACATCGACGAGCCAGAGCTGAAAGTGCGAATCCTGAAACGCGATCCGTCGGCCATCCGGCGACCAGACCGGCGCGTACGGGCGGCTCGACTCGGGCCACGGAATCTCGCGCGGCGCCGCGAGGCCATCCTGCCCGGCGATGTACAACCGGTACTCGCCGCTGCGATCGCTGAAGTACGCGATCGAACGTCCGTCGGGCCCCCAGACCGGCAGGATGTCGGCGGCGCCGCCCGACGCGGTCAGGTTGCGCACATCGCCCTTCTCCGCCGGCACCGTGAAGACCTCACCCCGTGCCTCCACTGCCACGCGCTTGCCGGTGTTCGAGAGCGAGAGACTGGTCACGCGACTCGTGACGTCCTTCCATCCGGCCATCATCCACGGGAAGTCGCCCGCCGCGGTGATGTTCACGATCTTCGAGCGCGATGAAGCGGGATCCATCTCATGCACGTATCCCGCCTGCTCGAACACCAGCACGCCGCCACCCGCATCGAGCGACTTGACGTCGAAGTCCGTGAACTTCGTCGCCTGTGCGATGCGCTTCGACTTCGAGTCGTACGACCACACGTTGGAGACACCGTCGCGGTCCGACAGGAAGTACACCACGTCGCCGACCCACACCGGGTCCATCTCCTTCGTGCCGGCGAATGGCGTGGTGTCGAGCGCGAACGTCGTGAGGTCGAGAATCCAGATCGGACGGTTCTGCCCACCGCGATAGTTGCGGCGCTCCTCATCCCACGAACTTGGCATCCGATACGCGATGCGCTTTCCGTCCGGCGAGATCTTGCCCTGATAGGCGCGCGGCATCGGCATCGGCTGCTCCACGCCACCCGTCGCCGAGATCGTCCAGAAACGCTGCGTCGCCGACGGTGCGGCGGAGGCACGTGACGACGCGAACACGATCGTGCGCCCATCCGGCGTCCAGCCCTGCACCATGTCCGCCGACGGGTGCCAGGTCACGCGTGTCGGCTGTCCGCCTTCCACCGGCACGGTGTAGACGTCCGTGTTCCCACCATACTCGGCGCTGAACGCGATCAGCTTTCCGTCGGGCGAGAGTTTGGGGTTCTGGGTTTGCCCCTGAAACGACGTAAGCCGGCGCGCCGAACCGCCGGCGCGTTCAACGACCCAGACGTTGTTGGCGTAGGCAAACGTTATGTGGGAGGCGCTGACGCTGGGCGTGCGCAGCAGGCGCGTCGTGGACTGGGCGAGAGCTGGCGACGCGAGGGACAGGGCAGCCAGCGCCACGAGGGGGGACAACCGGGGAGCGCGCATTGTGTGGACGGAAGAGGAGCGCCGGCCTCCGGTGGAACGGAAGACAGAGGAGACCGGACGCCCTAGCTTACCACCACTCGTCCCACATTGCAGCCCCGGTACCGGTACCGGTTTCCGTACCGGAGCCGGGAGTGCGAACTACTTCCCTGCCGTGAGATCGCCGCAGGCGACGATGTTGCTCATGTTGGCGGCCGACTCGTGCACGTTCACGTAGTAGCTGCCGGTATCCGGAACGGCGACGGCCAACGTCGCCTTGCTCGTGCCATTGCCCTTGTCGTCGACCGTGATCGGCGTGTACGACCGCCCGCCACCGAACACGCCACCGGACTTCGTGCAGCTGCCCACATGCACGTGCCACGGGCGTGTCACCGACGCGGTCTCGCCCTTGAGCGTCAGGGTCACTTCGGTACCGGCACCATCGGCGGTCGCCATCATCATGGCCGAACCGGTGGTCTTGGAGCCATCTTTTCCGGTGACAGTGCCGGACCAGTGCGGCGCGACGGTGAG
>JAZKCW010000005.1:0-42849 GCA_040387895.1 Gemmatimonadota bacterium | reverse complement strand
GTCCGAGCAGCGTGCGCCACGTGATGTACGCGTACGCCGCGTAGTAGCCCATCGTGCCGATCGCCGTCAGCCCGCCCATCACCGTTGCGCGGCGCGAGGAGAGCGCGCGCCGCACAAGATAGAAGTCGTTCGACAGTGTGCGGAAGCGGTCGATCAGGAATGGGTTGAGCCCGAAGATCTTCACTTCCTTCGCGGACTCCACGCTTGCGCCGGTCTGCCGCAGGTATTCGAGCTGCCGCCGTTCCTGCGTGCGCGACCATTGCAGGGCGTACTCGCGCGCGTTGAAGTGCGCCTCGCCGAGGAACGCCGGCACGAGCGCGACGAACAGCAGCAGGATCAACCACGGCGCATAAGCCGCGAGACCGGCGCCGAAGCTGATGATGGTGATCAGGTTCTGCACCTGGCTGAATACCTGTCCCATCACGCCAAGTCCCGACGCGGCCTGCTGTCGTGCCCGCTCGAGTCGGTCCTGCAACTCGCTGTCCTCGAACTGTTCGAGGTCGAGCGTCGCCGCATGCTCCATCAGCCGGACGCTCGTCGAGATGGACAGCTGCGCGCCGAGCATCATGTCGAGCAGCGCACCGATGCGTCCGGTGAGGTCGGCGATGATGGCGAGCGCGAGCTCGGCGCCGATCAACCACATCGCGCGATCGAGTAACCCGCTGTCACGCCACTCGATGAACGTACTCGGCTTGACCGGAAGTGCCGCCTTGGCGATTACCTCGTCGATGATGAGCTTGCCGATATAGAGCGTGATCACCGGCAGCAACGCGCGCACGAGGCGCACGATCATCGTCCCGAATGTCAGCAGCCGGTTGGTGCGCCACACGAGCTTGAACAACGGCAGGACATGCCGCATGGCGCCGAAGCGCTCGCGGACGGTCCTGAGCTCTGGGCGCGGGGGAACCGGTCGGGGCATCTCCTACGCTAACCGACCGGTCCCTGCTGCGGCTACGCCGCTGCGTCCATGCCGCTGCGACTATGCCGGCACGGCTAGCCCGCCTGCTCCCCGCGCGGGGCCGGACCCTCCGCCTGCATGGCGGCGTACTCGGCGTCGTCAAACAGACGCGACCGTACGAGGAAGCGCATGCCTTCCGGTGTCTCCAGTGAGAATCCACCACCGCGCCCGGGCACGACGTCGATCGTGAGATGCGTGTGTTGCCAGTATTCGAACTGCTGCTCGCCGATGTAGAACGGCGTGTCCGCGATGGTGCCGAGGTACACGTCGCGCTGGCCGATGCGGAACTCGCCCCGTGGGTAGCACATCGGGGAGCTGCCATCGCAGCAGCCCCCCGACTGATGAAAGACGAGGTCCCCGTGCGCTGCCTGCAGCTTGCGCAGGAGTGCGGCGGCATCCGGAGTCACATCGACGCGCCGCACGGCGGGCCCTCGGAGATCGGCGCTCAAAAGAAGCCGAGCTTGTTCGGGCTGTACGACACCAGCAGGTTCTTGGTCTGCTGGTAGTGGTTCAGCATCATCTTGTGATTTTCCCGCCCGATGCCGCTCTGCTTGTAGCCGCCGAATGCTGCGTGCGCCGGATAGAGGTGATAGCAGTTGGTCCACACGCGCCCGGCCTTGATGCCGCGGCCCATGCGATAGCACGTGTTCGCGTCGCGTGACCACACACCGGCGCCAAGGCCGTACAGCGTGTCGTTCGCCAGGGCCAGCGCGTCGTCATGATCCTTGAAGGTCGTGACGCTCACGACGGGGCCGAAGATCTCCTCCTGGAAGACGCGCATGCGGTTGTGCCCCTCGAAGATCGTGGGCTGCACGTAGTAGCCGTCCTTGAGCTCACCGTCGTGCACGGCGCGCGCACCTCCCGTCAGGACCTTCGCGCCTTCCTGCTTCCCGATGTCGAGATAGCTCAGGATCTTTTCGAGCTGGTCGTTCGATGCCTGCGCGCCCATCATCGTCGCCTGATCGAGCGGATGGCCGAGCTTGATCGCCTCCACGCGCTTCACGGCGCGCTCCATGAATCGGTCGTAGATCGATTCCTGCACCAGTGCGCGCGAGGGGCACGTGCACACTTCGCCCTGGTTGAGCGCGAACATCGCGAACCCTTCGAGCGCCTTGTCGAAGTACGCGTCGTCCTCTTCCATGACATCGGCGAAGAAGATGTTGGGCGACTTGCCGCCGAGCTCCAGCGTCACCGGGATGAGGTTCTCCGAAGCGTACTGCATGATGAGACGCCCTGTGGTCGTCTCTCCCGTGAATGCCACCTTCGCCACGCGTGGGCTCGACGCGAGCGGCTTTCCCGCTTCCACACCGAAGCCCTGCACGACATTCACCACGCCCGCCGGCAGGATGTCTGCGATGAGCTCCATGAATGCCATTATCGACACCGGCGTCTGCTCGGCAGGCTTGAGCACGACGGCGTTGCCGGCCGCGAGCGCCGGTGCAAGCTTCCACACCGCCATGAGCAGCGGGAAATTCCATGGAATGATCTGCGCGACGACGCCAAGCGGCTCGTAGAAGTGATAGGCGACCGTGTCGTTGTCCAACTCGCCGGCCGTGCCCTCCTGCGACCGCAACACTCCGGCGAAGTAGCGGAAGTGATCGATGGCAAGCGGGAGGTCGGCGGCCATCGTCTCCCGCACCGCCTTGCCGTTGTCGATCGTCTCGATCACGGCGATGGATTCGAGATTTTCCTCGAGCCGGTCGGCGATGCGATTGAGGATCCGCGCGCGATCGCCTGCCGAGGTACGCCCCCATCCTGGGGCCGCTGCATGCGCCGCGTCGAGCGCGAGCTCCACGTCTTCGGCGGTCGAACGCGCGACATCGCAGAGGTGCTGGCCGGTGACCGGAGTCGGATTCGAGAAGTACTGTCCACGCACGGGTGCACGGAACTCGCCGCCGATCCAGTTCTCGTAACGTGACTTGATCGGGATGCCGATCGCGTAGTGGCGAGCAGCATCGGGCAGGGCTGCGTGCGTCGACTGCGGGGGTACGGTTGCGGACATGCGCGATCCTCGGAGGCGGGAAACAGACTGGAGGAAGGAGGGTTCGGGCGACCGGACGTCCGGCGCCACACCGGCCCTGCGGGCAACTCGCGCACCGGTTACAACGGACGGGTCTGCTAGGTGGGAACTCGTTGCGTGGCATCGCATTGAGAATCCGGCTGGACTGTCCGGCGTTGGTGCGCGGTGCAGTTCGCGACGGAATGTCGCGCGACACTGTGTTGCGCGACGACGAGCGCCGGACCGGGAACGGTCCCGCGTCACTTGCGTGCCGGGGGGCCCCTCCCCATCGTCACACTCCTTCCCCCCTCCCCTTCCCCTTGGGCGTGCGCGGTTTGCACCCAGCGGAGCGTCGCCATGGTCGGACACGAGCACGTGCCGATGGACCTGCCGTTCGACGGTCGGCAGCAGCGCCAGGTGGCCCGGCAGTGGGCTCGCACCATCGAGGGACGCACTGAGCTGGTCGGTGCACGACACGATGACTACCGCCCGGTACGACCCGACGTCATCGACTCGTGGCGTCGTTCGATGCTTTCGGCGATCCCGGCCGATCTTCCGCACGCACCGATGGTGCTCGATGACGACGCGTTGCGCGTTGCGCGGGAGCGAGCGGACTGGGTGCCGTACGCGCTGCAGGCAGCGCAACGGCTGAACGGATCCTTCACGGAGGGTCACGTACTCAGCCTGTTCGACGCCGAAGGCCGCATGCTTTGTGTGGATGGCGACGCCGCGGTCGTCGAAGGGCTGGGCGCGATCAACTTCCGGCCCGGTGGGCTGTGGTCGGAACTCGCGGTCGGCACGAACGGCCCGGGCACGGCCCTGACGTTGCGCCGCCCCGTCCACATTGTGGGCGCCGAACACTTCTGCCAGTCGTGGCACGACTGGCACTGCGCCGCCGTCCCGCTGGTCGATACGCTGAGCGGAGATGTGCTGGGCGTCGTCGACATCTCGGGTTTCCGGAGCCGCGCACACCCGCACACGCTCGAGTTGGCCAAGGCGCTCGTCTCGAGCGTGCAGCAGATGCTCGTGAATCGAGAGACGGAGCGCCGGTACACGCTGCTGCATCGCTTCACCGAGCTTGCGGTGCAGTACGGCCAGGATGCGGTGATCGCCGTCGACCGGCGCGGCATGGTGCTGCACGCGACGCCGTCCACGCCGGCAGGGCTGCGACCGGGCACCGTCACCCCGCAGGCGCTGCGCGATTCCATTGCCGCGCATGTGCAGGGAGTCGTCGCACCCGGCGGCGCCCGAGGAAGCCAGCAGGGCGCCCGTCGTGATCTGCTCTCGGAAGACGTGTTCCTGTCGTTGCGTGAGGACATCGGGGTTACGGCAGTGAGTTATCCCGTGCACGACGGCAAGGCAGTGGTCGGTGCCTGCCTGCTGCTCCGCGGCGCTGCCAGCACGCGCAACACGCGCAACACGCGCGGTGCCGAGCGCCAGAGCGATCTGCCCGGGAACGCACGCGCCGTCACGACCACAGGCGAGCAACGCGCGGCGATGTGGGCGCGGACTCCCGCCACCGATCGTCGTACGCCGGCCGTGGGGGTACGGCCGGCCGTGACCGGGACCCGCTACAGCTTCGACGACATCATCGGTGGGCACGCGCGGCTCGAGAGCGCGCTCGAGATCGCGAGCGTTGCCGCGCTGAATGCACTCCCGGTGCTGATCAGCGGCGAGTCCGGCACGGGCAAGGAAGTGTTCGCCCAGGCCATCCACAGGGCGAGCGATCGACAGGGACAGCCGTTCATCGCGGTGAACTGCGCTGCACTTCCCGGCGAACTCGTGGAGGCCGAGCTGTTCGGCTACGTGGAGGGTGCATTCACCGGTGCACGGCGTGAAGGAAGTGAGGGTCGGTTTCTCGCCGCTCACGGCGGCACGATCTTCCTCGACGAAATCAGTGAACTCCCGCCGTCGGCGCAGGCATCGCTGTTGCGCGTGCTGCAGGAGCAGGAGGTCACTGCGGTCGGCAGCAGCACCAGCCGCGCGATCGACGTACGTGTCATCGCCGCGACGAACCGCGATGTGAAGCAGGCGGTGGAATCCGGCGCTCTGCGGCGCGACCTGTACTACCGGCTGAACGTCCTCGAGCTCGCGTTGCCTCCACTGCGTGAACGGCTGGCTGACGTGCCGGCGCTCGCCACGCACTTTCTTGCAGCGGCTGCGGTGGAGGTGGGGCGGCCGGCACTCACGTTCGCGCCCGCTGTTCTCGACGCCCTCTCGCGGCAGGATTGGCCCGGCAACGTGCGCGAGCTGCGCAACGTCGTGCGCCGCATGGCCTCGATGTGCGTGGGCACCTGCATCACGATCGGACAGCTCCCGACCGAACTGCTGGGAAGCATCCGCCCGTCCGTGCACGCGCCGGTCGGCACATCAGCGGTGGCAACCGCGGGCGCAGCGCAGTCCGGCGAGAAGGACCTGCTGCGCGCACATACCCTCGAGACGCTCGCCACCTCGCTAAGCATGAGTGAGGCCGCATCACGGCTTGGCGTCAATCGCAGCACGTTGTACCGGCGGCTGGAGCGTTACGGCGTGCACCCGGAGCGATCGCTTCGGATGTAACCGCGATCGAGCCGGTGATCCACTGTTCCGAGGGTGATGACTCCGCCGCATTCGCTAGCGCAGAAAGATGCGCAGCTCTTCGGCAAATCGCTGCGGTTCATCGAGCATGATGAAATGGTAGGCGTTCGGTATGCGTTTCAGGGTCACCTTCGGAGTGTTCGCGAAGGCCTCGCGGTAGACCGCATCCGTTGCATCCACGCTGATGGGCACATGCGGGCCGTGCACATACAACACCGTGACGGGAACGGTGACACCGGACATCTCACCTCGCAGGTCCTGCAGGATCAGGTCGTACATTGCGCGTCCGGCAACAGCGCGATCGCTCGCGAGACCGGCACTGACCGCGCGGGCACGTTCGCTCTCCGTGCGGATCATCGTGGACACGCTGTGCTCCACGCTCCGCCGCCACGCGTCCGGCGACGCGGACATCTCGCTTTGAACCCGCTCAGCCACCGGGCGCAGACCCTCCGTCGTGACGCCGGGCGGCCCGAAGAAGACTCCCATGGATGGCACCATGTCGACTACCATCAGCTTCGACAGCGCGTCCGGGTGTCGCGCCGCAATCAACATGGCAAGACTTCCACCCATCGATAAGCCGACCATCGCCGGGCGCCGAAGACCACGCTCTTTCATGTAACGGACGATTTCGTCGGCTACCGGCTGCACTACGGGTCCGCTGCTCCCATTGGCGCCTGACGGCAATCCCGCGAATCCAGCCACCTGCACGAGGTGGTACCGATAGCCCGGCACGGCGGCCACCGTGCCGCCCCACACATCCTGGGGAGAGGATGCGAGACCGGGAATGAGCACGACGTCGGGGCCAGCGCCCGACGTTGTGACGCTGATGCGGTCCGACGTGAAGACGGAACTCCGTCTGGGTGCAGCGGGCGCGCACGCAACAATGAACCACGCCGTCAACACCGCCAACGTGCGCCGTGCCATCTCGTCTCCGGATTCGTAGGGCACGGCGACACGCCGCGCGATGGGTGAAACGCTACGCTGCCTCGATCTGCATTACAGTGCGGGCGACATGCACCGCGGTCAAGCCGCGCGCGACTGCTCGGCGCGGGTAGGATGCTCCGCCCGGGGCCACGTCCGTGTAGCAGCGCGTCCAATTGCAGGTGCCAGATCCGCTCCAAAGTCGCCCGCTGTTCCATGAAACGACGCGACTTGTTTCATCCGCGCGCAATCATGTTTAGTGATACGCACGCATCTCCGGTCATGCGTCGACCCGCCGCGCGCGTATGACCGTTACAACCAGGGCGTCGGTTCGGCGCGACTCTCCCGATGAACGTATCATCGGCGGCGCGCCTCGGCCCGGGTTACACCAACACTTCCACTTCCCGTGCCGGCGCATCGTCGACGGGGTCCGCCGGCGACCGCCGGGCTCGCGCGAGCCCGGCGTAGTACTCCTCGCGGATACCGAGCGCGTTCACCTCGCACATCGACATCATCTGCCCATTGATCGGCACCGTGAACACGCAGTGTGCAATCCGCTCCTGGCCGAGCGCGCTCTCGATCTCCGCTCGGCTCATGAAGTGATGGCTCACGAGCACGAGCGGTGTCATGCGCGTCTTGCCCTGGGCGAGCCGCAGGGCACCGCGGAGTGCGCTGCCACCGCCAGCGCGTGCTGCCCACTGCCGTGCCCACGCGAGCACGCTCCGCGTGATGAACGCCGGTGCGCCCGCCAGCACGCCGATGCCACGCGCCACCGATTCAACCGGAGAATCGAGCCGGAACGAGATCCCGCCGAAGCGTTGGAGGAATCCGTCGACGACGCGCGTGTCGAGGGGATTCCGGGCGTCACGCAGCGCATGAAAGTCCGTGCGGCCGTCGTCGTGATTGAGCAGCACGCCGTTGATCATGCGGTTGCATGCCTCGTGACCGAACCAGACGCCCAGCTCCTTCATGCGCGCATCGCCACCGGGCACGCCGGCGCCATCCGCGATGCGGTCCCACAGCGCCTCGACACTGACGCCACCACCAAATCCGTCCTCCGTCCGGCCGACCTGGGCGATAGGCTGGAAGCTGATCATGCGGAACGCGTCGGTGTTCTTGGTCAACCAGCGCACGACATCGGTCACGCCGTCGAGGTTGTCGCGCGTGACGGTCATCGTCGTCGCCGCCCGCAGCCGCAAGCCCGTGGAACGCTCCGCCGCGCGGATCATGTCGGCAAACTCCTGCCGCAGCGGATTGAGCTCCGCTTCGGTGGTGGCCTTCCGCCACCGGTCACCCTGCCGGCCGCGCTGCGTGGTATCCACGTGGATGCTCACTTCCGTGAGCCCACCCTCCACCATCAGCTGCTCCAGCAATCCCGGACGGCGGCGGAACGAGTCGCCATGTGTCATGAGCATCGGGATGAGCCCCAGGGAGCGGGCGTACTGCAGCAGCTCCACCACTTCGGCCACCGGACGCAGCGTGACTTCGCCGTCGGTGAGCTGCAGGTTGCCCGCATGCCCCATCAATGGCCGCAACGCGCGCATCTGTCCCTTGATCGCCTCGACCGACTCTGCCGGAATGCGGTTCGCATCGGCGTTGAGGTAGCAGCCACGGCAGGCGAAGTCGCAGCGCGGCATCGCGCCGATGGTCGCACTGCAACCATTCCCCTGCCGTCCGAACATCTGCTGCGGCACCTTCATTCGATCCGACAACGTCGCCCAATTTCCGGATAGCAGCTCCCGTGCTTCGCTACCCACCGGCGTCCGCACGATGTTCAGCAGGTGCCGAAGTCCGTGTTCGGGTGACGCGGTGCGCGAGTCGTTCACTTCCGTGCTCCTGCGCGGTGATTGAGCGCCCAGTCGTATTCCGTCACAACGACCTTGAAGTCGCCACGCTGCAGCAGGTCTCGCTCCGCACCAGGCGGGAAATACCGGGCGATGTACTTGCCGACGGCAGCGTTCGACCCACCGAAGTCCATGATGTAGTCGCGAAACTCCACGAAGATCGGGCTCAGGTACACCGTGCGCTTCGCGACGTCCACCCGGTTCTTGGTCGGCGCCTGCAGCAGGAACTGGCGCGCCTGATCGTCGAGCTGCATCTCGAGGGCGACGCCGGTATACGCCTCGCTGCGAAGTGGCGGACATCCGATCGCTGCACACACGAGCGCGAAATGGATGCGCGGTTCCTTGAACTCCGGGCGGATGATGTCCTGCTCGATCTCGTCCAGTCCGTACGCGCGCCCACCGACGATCGCAAGCTTCTCCTTCCACGGCCCGTACGCCTTGATGAAGCCGCCCGTCTTGTTGATGTTGCGGATCGACTTCCGCTCACCGTGCTTGTTGATCAGCTGGATCGTGTACGCGTTGTACGCATTGATCCAGAATGCCAATCGTTCGTTTTTGGGCAGCGACGCCACGTCCGCGGATGCCAGGGCCGCGAGATACCGCGCAAACGGCGCCGAACGCGCGAACGCGTCGTAATCGACCATGCCACGCGTCACATGCGCGCGCAGGAGCGCATCCAAGAGCGCGTGGTCGAACGTACGGGAAGTGGACGATTGACTCACGATGCTCGGCGTGGATGCCGGCGTCGGCGCAGTCAGCGCCGGCACAGGGGACGCAGTCGGCTCCACGGCCGCCGCCGCGATCGGCAAGGCCAGCAGGAATGCGGCCGGAGCCATGGCGGTGACGATCGGCGCCAGCAGGCGCCCACGAAACAGACGACGATGAGGTAGCATTTGCCTGTGTTACGTCTCCAGCGCGCGCCCGGATTCGCGGGGGCGCCGGCCGCGCATCGCGTGCGGACATGCGCCACGACCTTGACCATCGCACAACGGCTCCATGTCCCGCAATGATCCCGCCACCCGGCGTTCCACCTGGCTCCGCACTGCCCTCCTCGCACTCGCGGCGCTCTCGCTGCTGCTCGTGCTGGGGCGGTGGGGCGGGCAGTATGTCCCCCGATTCACCGCGTGGATCGGCGGCCTGGGCCCACTCGGGCCGGCGCTCTTCATTGCCGGCTACATCGTGGCGACGGTCGCGGGCATTCCAGGCTCGCTCCTGACGCTCGCGGCAGGCGCCATCTTCGGCCTCTGGGCTGGCGTGGCGTACGTCTTCGTCGGTGCGACACTCGGCGCGTCGGCAGCCTTCCTCGTGTCGCGCTACGTCGCGCGATCGGCGATCGAGCGGCGCATCTCGGGCAATCCACGTTTCCAGGCGATCGATCGCAGCATCGCCGAGGACGGCCGCCGCATCGTCTTCCTGCTGCGACTGTCGCCGGTCTTCCCGTTCACGCTGCTCAACTACGCACTCGGCCTGTCTCGGGTCCGATTCATCGACTTCGTGGTGGCGTCCGTCGGCATGCTCCCCGGCACCGTGCTCTTCGTGTACTATGGCAAGCTGGCCGGCGACGTGGCCGCCGTTGCCGGTGGTGCTGCGCCGGCGCGCGGCGCCGGCTACTACGCGTTGCTCGGCCTTGGTCTGGCCGCCACCATCCTCGTTACGGTCGTCATCACGCGCGCGGCGAAACGTGCCCTGCAGGCTGGTTCCCCCGAACTCTCATGAGCCAGCACCTCGTGCCGCAGTCGCCCTGCACTCGCCTTCCGCTGCTCCACCCATGACCGCACCCACCCATCCGATGCCAGCCGGCACCATCCTGCAGGATGATGCGGACGACCAGCGGCTCGCGGCGCTGGTGCACCCGGAGGGCTGGAAGAACCCGGCGCCGCGCTCTCGGTACCATCTCGTCGTGATCGGTGCCGGAACAGGTGGCCTCGTCACGGCGGCCGCCGCGGCCGGACTGGGAGCACGCGTCGCGTTGGTCGAGCGGCATCTCATGGGTGGTGACTGTCTCAACGTCGGTTGCGTGCCATCCAAGGCGATCATCCGGGCGTCCCGCGCATGGCACGAGGCGCGACACGCGGCGGAGCGATTTGGCGGCCCGGCTACCACGGGCGACGGTGATTTCGCCGAGGCGTTCGCGCGCATGCGCCGGCTGCGCGCCGATCTCGCGCCCGTCGACAGCGCCGAACGGTTCAAGGGATTGGGCGTCGACGTGTTTCTGGGCGATGCGCGCTTTGTCGGCGACGACGCGATCGAGGTCGGTGGCCAGCGTCTGCTCTTTCGTCGCGCGGTGATTGCGACAGGAGCACGTGCGGCGGTGCCGGACATCCCAGGCCTGGCCGAGTCGGGTTTTCACACCAACGAGACCATCTTCTCGCTGCGTGCGCGGCCGAAGGGTCTGCTGATTCTCGGTGCAGGGCCGATCGGCTGCGAGCTCGCGCAGGCGTTCGCTCGACTCGGGACGCCCGTTACGCTGGTTGCGCGCGAGGATCGGGTGCTGCCGCGGGATACGGCGGATGCATCGGCGATCGTGGCATCCGCGCTCGAGCGCGAGGGTGTCTCCATCCTGCGCAACGCCGAGGTGACGCATGTACAGCGTCGTCCGGATGTCGGCGGCGCCGACGCGTCCGGTGGTGCCGATCGCCTCACGCTCACCGTGAAGCGTGACGGACGCGAATCGTCCATCAGCGGTGACGTGCTGCTCGTGGCGGTCGGCCGATCGCCCAATGTGGAGAGCATGGGGCTCGACGCCGCAGGCGTGCGGTTCGACACTCGGCGCGGCGTGACAGTCGACGACCGGCTGCGCACCACCAACCGGTGGGTATACGCCGTCGGTGACGTCTGTTCGGCGCACAAGCTTACGCACGCGGCCGACTTCCAGGCGCGACTGGTGGTGCAGAATGCGCTGTTCTTCGGGCGGGGAAAGGCGAGTGCGCTGGTGACGCCGTGGGTGACGTACACCGACCCCGAAATCGCTGGTGTGGGGCGCACCGTGGAGTCCGCGCGGGAGCACGGTGAAGCGGTCGACGTGATCGAGGTGCCGATGCACGAGGTCGACCGCGCCCGTCTCGACGGAGCGACGGACGGCTTCTGTCGCATCCTGGTTGCGAAGGGTACGGAGCGGATCGTCGGCGCCAGCATCGTGTCCGCGCATGCAGGTGAGCACATCAGCGCCGTCGCCCTGGCGATGACGAATGGTCTCGGGCTCGGCGCGTTCGGTCGCACGATGCACCCGTATCCGACGCAGGGCGAGATGCTCCGCAAGGCGGCCGACGGATGGCGCCGCCGGAAGCTCACGCCGACGGTGAAGGCGTTGTTCGCGCGATACTTCCGCGTGCTGGGCTAGCATGCCGCGCAGCCGTCGTCTCGTACTCGTCGGTGGCGGTCACGCCCACGTGGAAGTGCTGCGCCGAGCGGCAAGGCAGCCGCTCGGCGGCGAGATCGTGCTGGTGTCACCATACCCGGAGCAGTTCTACACGGGCATGCTCTCCGCGCAGTTGCGCGGTGCGGTGGAGGAGCGTGACCTCTCGATCGATCTGCGCGCGCTGTGCGTGGAAGCGGGTGCGCGTTTCGTGGAAGCGGCCGCGGTTCGCGTCCAGGCATCACGAGATGGTGTGGTAGTCCACACCGCGGGTGAGCCGGTGACGGGCGACGTCTGCTCGCTGGACATCGGAAGCGTCGCGGCGGGAGGCGACGTGCCGGGCGTACAGGAATTCGCGTACACGGTGCGTCCACTCGCGCGGTGGCGGACGCTCGTGAGTCTGGTGCACGAGGTGATGCGCGCGGGCGGCACGGCTCCATTCGCGTTGACGGTGGTCGGTGGCGGCGCGAGCGGCGTCGAGCTGATGCTGGCGCTCGTGGCGCGCGCGCGCGGGGCGGGCCAGACGGTCACGTGCACGCTGGTCACGGGAGGCGACGACATCGTGGAGGATCTCGGGCCGCGATTCGCGGCACGCGCCCGCGGTGTGCTGCGCGCCCGCGGGGTGACGATCCGCACTGGCCATGCGGTGACACGTGTTGCAGCGGATCACATCGAGCTCGCCGACGGCTCCCGTGTCGAGTCCGCGCTGACGCTGTGGGCGACGGGCAGCGCGGCACCGCCGCTGCTGCGAACGTCAGGCCTGCCGGTCGATCACGAGGGTTACCTGCGCGTCGATGCATCGCTCCGCTGCGTCACGGGCGACGCGGTGTTCGGCGCGGGCGACTGCGTGACACTGGTGGAATCACCATGGGCCGCCAAGGCGGGCGTGTACGCAGTGCGTCAGGCCCCGATTCTGACGGCGAACCTGCGCGCGGTGCTGCGCAGCCCACCGGCGGAGCCTCGCCTGTACGATGCGCAGGCACACGTGCTCTCGATTCTCGACACGGGCGACGGAAAGGCGCTGCTCTACTGGCGCGGTTGGTCGAGCTACTCCACGTGGGCAATGAAGCTCAAGCGGTACATCGATACGCGCTGGCTGGCGCAGTATCGGGTGACCGTCACGGACGCCGAGCCGTCGACACGCGCGTAAACGCGAGCGCCGAGGGTCGAATGCGATCTGGCGTGTGATTGGGCCAGTGGCAACTGCAACGGCGACCGCCTCTCACGCCGAGATCGCGGCGGACTACGGGGTGGCGCAGCGCACCGCCGGTGTCTACAGCCGCACGCGGAGGCGCGGAGGACCGGGGAGCCGCGGAGGGTCGCATGCCGCGATACCCGTGCAACGACTTTTGAGCTGGCTCCGCGGAATGCCACAGACTCCAAAAAAGAAAAAGAGGGACATGCCGCGATCCTGCCGGCGTGCCCCTCTCCGCGTCTCCGCGCGCTGTTCTCCGCGCCTCCGCGTGAGGCTGTAGAAACCGGCGGTGCGCTGCGCCACTCCGTGGTCCGCCGCGAACTCCGCGGGAGACGCGGTTGCTATTCGCAGTTCCGCGCTTCAACCACCTTTCCAGTCCGCTTCCGCCGTTCCCGCTGGAAGTGGGGCAGATCCCGCGACTACGGCGCTGGCGTCGGGGCAGGCTCGTCCGTCGGAGCGGCAGTAGCGGCCGGGGCCGCTGCCGGGCGCTGTGCGCGGCGCTGCTGCCAGTGCGACTGCGTCGGCGTCGCGCGGCTCTCCAGCAGGCGATCGTAGTACTCGAGGATCCGCTGCTTCACGTTGTGCTCGGTATCCGTCGGCTGCATCTGGAACGGCGCGTACCGCTGGCGACGCGTGTCGCTCGAGACCGTGAACCACCACCAGGACGGGCGATCCGCCGACCGGGCCATTTCGAGTGTGCACTCGAACTCGTTTCCGCGATCGACGAACGAGAAATCCTGGACGACATTGGCCACGCGAAGCTCCTGATCCCTGCGGTGATTCGGACTGACACCGTGCGTCGGAGCGTCATGCACTCACATCCCGCGCAACTGTTCGGCGTATCCGCTCGGCGTATCCGCCTGCACTAAGCATTAAGGGTTACCCGATGTGACCCGATAATCAATCCTTGACAAGCGCCGCCGTGGTCGGCGACCGGAGGATTCAGGCCGTATCTTCCGGCATGACTTTCACGGTTCGCACCATCCCGTCGCCGCCATTCGGCGACCAGCGGCCCGGCACGTCGGGGCTGCGCAAGCGCACGGCCGTCTTCCAGCAGCCGCGCTACCTCGAACACTTCGTGCAGGCGCTGTTCGACGTCGCCGCACTACCAGCGGATGCGACGCTCGTCATCGGCGGCGATGGACGATTCCACAATCGCGAGGCCATCGGAACCATCATCCGCATGGCGGCTGCAAATGGCGTCACCCGGTTGGTCGTCGGGCAGCGCGGCCTGCTGTCCACACCTGCGGCATCGCACCTGATCCGCACCGGCGGATCGGGCGGAATCATCCTGTCGGCGAGTCACAATCCCGGTGGGCCCGACGGCGATTTCGGCATCAAGTACAACAGCGCGAATGGCGGACCCGCGCCCGAGGCATTCACCGATGCGATCGCGGCGCGTGCCGCGGCGAACACCTCGTACCGCATCGCCGACCTGCCCGATGTGTCCCTCGACAGCGTCGGTGTGCAGCATGTCGGTGCGATGACCGTCGATGTCGTCGATCCGGTGCACGCGTACGCGGCGCTCATGGAATCGCTGTTCGATTTCGACGCCATCCGCGCGCTGATCCAGAGCGGTTTCCGCGTACGCTTCGATGGCATGCACGCGATCACCGGTCCGTATGCGCACGAGATCCTTGAGCGTCGGCTCGGTGCGCCGAACGGCACCGTGATCAACGGCGTGCCACTCCCCGACTTTGGCGGCGGACATCCGGATCCCAACCTCACCTACGCACACGAACTCGTCGAAGAGCTCTTCGGGTCGAACGCCCCCGACTTCGGCGCAGCATCCGATGGCGACGGTGACCGCAACATGATCCTCGGCCGACACTTCTTCGTCACGCCATCCGACAGCCTGGCGATTCTCGCAGCCAACGCGACGCTTGCACCGGGCTACCGGCGAGGCGTGTCCGGCGTTGCGCGCTCGATGCCGACCAGTGCTGCCGTCGACCGGGTGGCGGCATCGCTCGGCATCCCCTGCTGGGAGACCCCGACCGGATGGAAGTTCTTCGGCACGCTGCTCGATGAGGGGCGGATCACCCTCTGCGGCGAGGAGAGCTTCGGCACCGGCTCGGATCACGTGCGCGAGAAGGACGGCCTCTGGGCGGTGCTCTTCTGGCTCAACATCGTGGCCGCGCGAGGCGTGTCCGTGGAAGCCATCGTACGCGAGCACTGGACCCGGTTCGGGCGCAACTACTACACGCGCTACGACTACGAGGAGATCCCGTCCGATGCAGCGCGCGGGTTGATGACGCACGTGCGCGACCTGCTGCCCGCGCTGCCGGGCACCGAGCTCGCCGGGCGTACGGTCGTCACGGCGGACGATTTCGCGTACACCGACCCGGTGGACGGGTCGACCAGCACGGCCCAGGGGCTCCGCATCCTTTTCGGCGACGGAGCACGCATCGTCTTCCGGCTCTCGGGCACCGGCACGGCCGGCGCCACGCTCCGGTTGTACGTCGAGGGCTTCGAATCGCGCCCCGGCCATCTCGATCAGGACGTGCAGGAGGCGCTCCGTCCGCTGGTGCTCGCCGCACTGGAGCTGTCGGGACTTCGCGAACGAACGGGCCGCGATGCGCCGACCGTGATTACCTGACCAGTCGCTGACACTCGGCACGCCGGGGGAGAACATCCAGCGCACCCGCCTGATGCACTAATTCTGCTTCACGTGGGGCTGTCTTGCGTGACCAGCGCCACCGAGTGATCGTCGTGCTCCGCGGCCTCCTCTGCCGCGCAGCACGGCATGCGACGGACGTTGCATCGCCACCACCGCCGATGCGATGCCGTCGATGAAAGGTGCGGAGAAACTTGCGGGTAAGGCTGCCGAAATCCTGCTGGCGGGCTGCGTCGCGGCGCTCGCAGGATTCATCGGTACGCAGATGCTCACCGTGCGCGGGACCACCGCACACGGTGAGGCGGCGGGTGCGATTGCGGCGACGATTGCCGCACCTGCAGGGACGCGACCCACAGGGACCCGAGTCCCGAAGGATGGACAGCCGCAGCTCGCAGGCACACTGGCTTCGGCGCAGGGTGTCGCCCCGTCGTCCGCACCGACCGGCGACGATGGCACCGGCCTGGAAGGTGGTGCCGACGAACCTCGCGCAGTGGTCATGCGCCTGCCCGCCACTCGCATCCTCTCCGACGCGGGCACCGTGCGGGAGATGCGCCGCCGAATCACGGCGGGCGCCGAGGGCACATACATCGGTGAACTGCTCGTCTCCCGCGACTCGGCGCTCGCGCGCTGGCCGGACCGCCTTGTGCGCCCGCTGCGTGTCTGGGTGGACGAATCGGGGGCGGTCGAGGGATGGAGCGACGACTTCGTGCCGGCCGTGCGCGATGCCTTCGACAGCTGGTCGGCCGCGGGCATTCCCATCCGCTTCGATTACGTGGTCGACTCGGCGTCGGCCGATGTGCAGGTGCGCTTCACGAACAGGCTGGCGAATGGAATCAGCGGCAAGACCGTCTGGAGCCGCGACTCCGCGTGGTGGCTCGTCGCTGGTGACATTCACCTCGCCGTCGAGCACCCGAGTGGCGGCACGGTGAGCGGCTCGCAGATGCGCGCCATTGCCCTGCACGAAGTCGGGCACCTGCTGGGTCTCGACCACTCCGCTTCCGTCGAGGACATCATGTCGGCACGCGTGCGGGTGCGCGAGATCTCCGACACCGACCGCGCCACGGTGCGTCTGCTGTACTCGATGCCGGCGGGCTCCATCAAGTAGGCGGGGAAACGAAGCGTCGTCGGTCGATACCGCGATGTGAAGAGCGCCCGTCCACTCTGAGAGTGCACGGGCGCTTCGTCATGCTGCAGACATCGTCATCGCCATCACTGCCGCCATCACCACCGTATGGTGACGATGCGTGCCGGTGTATCGCGCCGCGTGACGGTCAATCGCACCTCGCGTGCACCCTGCGCTTCGAACGCGCGCCGAAGCGGGCGCACCTCGCGCAGCGGCACGCCGTTGACTGCGAGAATCATCTCGCCCGAACGCAGCCCGGAACGCCAGGCCGCCGAGTTGGGGGGCACCAGCAGGGCAAGCACGCCGCGCTCCACACCCATCTCCGCCGCGAACCCATCGTCGATCTCGGCGAACTGCGCGCCGGCGAGCATCGCGATGCCGACATTTGCCGATGAAGTCGCCGACGCCACGGCGGCCGCTCGCGCAGTCGGTGTCATTGCGGACATCGAGGGCGCCATCGACGGGGACATGGATCCGCCAGAGGGTGTCGGTGCAGTCCGCACGAACACCCGCGTCCCCTGACTCGATGGGGGCCCACCCGCCGCGACGGGCGTGCGGGACGGCCGCAGCGAGTCGATGGTGAGCGAAATCATGGGCCCATCGCATTGGATGCCCGGCGCGCACGTCCGGCGAAAGAATGTCGTGGTCTGATTGTCGGGACGCTCGGTGATTCGCAACGATGCCTGGCCAGCACGCCCGTCGCGCTTGTAGTCGACCTGCAGCGTCCGGTTCGGCACGAGCAGCGCCGTCATGTTCACGGCCGCTGCACGCAGGTCCTTCCGGTTGAACGCCACCACGGTGTCACCGGCCAGCAGCCCCGCACGCGCCGCCGGTGAATTGGAATGCACGACCTCGATCACGGGGTACTCGCAGTAGTGCGTCAGCAGACCTGACGGCGACGGCACGTCGAGGGTCGCCTGGGAGAACGTCACGCCCATCCAGCCGGTCGGCATCGGGATGCGCACTGCGCCGCGCGCGGCGATCTCGTAGGTCACCCGGGCAATCTGCGGCTCGAGCGAACGGATCGTCGCCGTGAGCTGCTCGCGCTGTTGCGGATCCATCTGCCGGAGCGGCTCGAGGTGCCCAGCGGAACGAGCACCGTCGCGCCCCCGCACCGTCACGATCGACAGCTCCTTTCCGTCGGCGGTCTTCATGCCTTGCACGACGAACTGCATCAGTGAATCGACGTTCCGGTTCACTTCCGCCATGCGACGGACTTCGATCCGTTCCGGCGTCTCGCCACGGCTCTCGAGCACCGCGGCTGCTCCCTCGAGGTCGCGCTTGAACTTGAGCAGCGCCCGGCCTTCCGGCGCATGCACCAGCGTGCTCGGCATCGATGCAAGCTCGGCGCACACCGGGTTGAGCGACGGATTCCGTGAAACCGCCCGCGAGGGTGTGCGCATCGGCATCCGCAGCGGCGTGCGCACCGTTGCCGTGCTGGTGGCCGGAGGCGTCGGTGGCTTCGTCTGCGCGAGCACCGGCGAGGCCGCAAGCGGCCCGGCAAGCACGGCGCCGACGAGCAGCGCGGTGATCGATGCGCGTCGCTCGCGCCGTGGCAAACCGAACGGACTGCTCTGCTGCGTCTTCATGGGTGTCAGTAGCTCTCGAGGGTCTTGTCGACCGGCAACGCACTGGTCATCTGCTGCAGTGTCGCTTCGCGGGCCGTGTAGGCCGCGAGGAAGTAGTGATTCAACACGGGATCCTGCGGTGCATCGCGCAGCGCCGAGCGCGATGCAGCCATCATCTGGTCGAGCGCGGCCAGCCGTGCGCGATACACGTCCGAGGAACGTGTCGTGGTGTCGTTGCTGGCGAGCCAGAGCGACGCGCGCTCGTACACACGCTGCGCGTCGGACAGCGCGTCGTTGGCGTCCTCGACCGAGGAGAATGCGTCACGCCCGCCGAACGATGTACCCTGCAGCGCCACGCCCATCGAGGTGTTCGACGCGTCGCTCGTCATGTCGGCGCCGCCAGCGATCGCGATCGGCAGTGCGCTGCCGCCGGCCGACACGCGGCCCGCCATCGCCCCGCCGATCACGAGCAGCATCGCCGCCGCGGCACGGGTCCATGTGCCGGCCCACCCGCGCGACTTCACGGATGCCGTGCGCCTGTCGCGGGCGGGACGGACACCGTCGGTTGTCGTCGCAACGGTCGCATCGATTGCGGAATCGGAATCCACGGCTGCGCCATGCAGCGAGCGCACCACGAGCGGTGTGCGGACCGGCGTGATCTCGAAGGTGCTCGTGAGCAGCCCTTCGGTCCGAAGCGCGCGAGAGAGCGAGTCCCATGACGTGAGTCGTGCACCGTCCGGCAGATCCTGAGCGGCTGCTTCCTGCGCCCGGAGCCGGAGATCGCCGAAAGCATCCCACTCTGCCCGGCAGCCGGCGCAGGCCGCCAGATGCGCGAGCTCTTCGGCGGTCGGAGCGTCATGGTCGAGAGCGGCAAGCCGCTCGGCTTCAAGATGTTGCATAACCACCTGCGTAACTGCCGCGGTATGGAGTGTCGTTGGCTCTGGAAACGTTCGGGTCGAAGGGCGCGAGGAGCGTTCGGAGCTTTGCGCGTGCCTTGAACAGCTGTGACTTGGAGCCACCGGCCGTGATGCCGAGCTCGGCTGCAATCTCCTCGTGCGTGTACCCTTCCACATCGTGCAACAGGAACACCGTTCGTGCCCCGGGTGACAACTTCCGCGCCGCCGCTTCGATCGTGGCGGCCAGCATCGTCCGATCCCCGTCCTGCTCCACCGAGGCGGAGTCCTCCTCGATGCCTGTTTCGATCGACGCCAGCCGGCGTGTGCGGCGCAATGCGTTCAGGGCCCGGTTGATGGCCACCCGGTGTACCCACGTGCTGAACTTCGCGTCACCCCGCCACGATGGCAGGGCACGGAAGATCTGGATCCAGACCTCCTGCGCGATGTCCTCGGCGAGGTCCGGATCACCGGCGAGTCGTCGGACGACCGCATCCACGTGTGGGGCATGCTGGTTCCACAGCAGCCGCATGGCGCGTTCATCTCCTTCGATCGCCCGGCGTACGATGGCGGCGTCGGTATCCATGTGTTCTGTCGAATCTGTCACGAAAGGACCCGGGAGGGTTGCCTTCTGGCCGAAAGATCGTTGAAAGAGGAAGGGAAACCGCACGAGCTCAGGCGTGAGGCCCGGTTCATGCAACTCCTTTCGGTGATCTGGGTTATAAAGCTTGACTGACGGTGCAGTTCGTCTTAAATGCATCAGTCGCCCCCGTACGCCTCCCTACGCAGGCTGGTCGCCCCGGTGTTTCTCCCCGCCCTCCTTTTCGTTGCCGTCGCCGCTGCCGACGCAACCTCGACCTCGGCCGGCTTCCGCTCTGCGGGCCTTCCTGAGCGTGAGCCGTCAGCCGTGGGCATGTCCGCCACCCGTTTGACGACCATCGATCGGGTCGTCCAGCGCGGAATCGACGCGGGCGGCTTCCCCGGCGCGTCGGTTGTCGTGGGACGAAAGGGCTATGCGGTGTGGTCGAAGGGCTTCGGTGCGCTCGATTGGACCGGCCGCCGCAAGGTGACCGCGCAGGAGAGCGTGTACGACCTGGCATCCCTTACCAAGGTCGTTGCGACCACCACGGCAGTCATGGTGCTGTTCGACCAGGGCAAGGTCGAGCTCGACGCCCCGGTGTCGCGGTACATCCCCTCGTATTCCGGCGGCCTGAAGGATCAGGTCACCATCCGGCACCTGCTCACCCACCGCGCCGGCCTTCCGGCCGGCCGGGAGCTGTGGCGTATCGCCAGCACCCCGGCGCAGGCTCGCGCCGCCGTGCTCGCGACGCCGGTCGCCTGCGCACCAGGGCGCTGCTTCGAATACTCCGACCTCGGTGCCGACATTCTCGGCTTCGTCGTGGAGGCCGCCAGCGGGCAGCGTCTCGACACCTTCCTCGACGCCAACGTGTTCGAGAAGCTCGGCATGACGGACACGCATTTCAGTCCTGATGCCGCGGACGCCGTTCGCACTGCCCCGACGGAAATCGCACCCCCGCGCGGCTACCCGCTGCGGGGCGAAGTCCACGACGAGAACGCATACGCGCTCGGTGGCGTGGCCGGACATGCAGGCCTGTTCAGCACCGCGTCCGATCTGTCGGTGTTCGCGCAGATGCTCCTGGACGGTGGCACCTACGATGGTGTCCGCGTGGTGTCCGACACCGCGGTCGCCCTGTTCACGCGGCGCGCGGCGGGCACGCGCGGCCTGGGCTGGGACACCTGCGACGGCAACGGCGGCTGCGGCAGCTATCTCTCGGAGCGCGCGTACGGCCACACGGGCTTCACGGGCACGTCACTCTGGATCGATCCCGACCGGCAGATGTTCGTCATCCTGCTGACCAATCGGGTACACGCAGCCAAGGCGCGCCGTCCGTCGACTGTGATCTCCGACGTCCGGAACGACCTCGCCGATGCCGCGGCACTCGCGGTGATGGACGCGCCGAGCGGGGTGCTGGACATGCCGGCGAACTTCCGCGCCGACGTGGCGCGCGACTGGAACCGCCCGCTCGTCTCGAGCCGCTCCTCGGCCGCCTCGCGCCGCAAGGCTTCGGCGGCCAAGCGTGCCGCTGCCCTGCGCGCCAAGAAGAAGTCGGCCAGCAAGGCCTCGGCGAAGAAGAGCTCGTCCAAGGTGGCAGTCGCAAAGGCGGCCAGCACGAGAACGAGCGCGTCGAAGGGCTCGTCCAGCAAGAGCGCCTCCGCGAAGAGTTCAAAGAGCTCGTCGGCGAAGAGCTCGTCGAGCAAGAGCTCCGCGTCGAAAAGCTCAGCCGCGAAGAAGACGACGACACTCAAGAAAGCGCCGATCAAGAAGGCGCCGGTGAGTACGATGGGCGCCAACCGCAAGAAAGGCTGACGCCGCGGTTCCGCTTCGGCACCAGTTAGATTCCGGGATGGACAACATGCCCGAAGAGCCGACCCCGACGCCCGAAGAGTCGACCACCACTGGAACGATCACGGCCGATCAGGCGAAGCTGGTGCTTCGCCGGGTGAAGGACCCGGAGCTCAACCTCAACATCGTCGATCTGGGTCTCGTCTACGACGTCATCGTCGAGGACAACGACGTGCGCATCGACATGAGCCTCACGTCTCCGGGATGCCCCTCGGGCCCAGAGATCATGGGCGAGGCGGAGCAACAGCTCAAGACGATCCCGGGTGTCGGCGCAGTAACGGTGAACCTGATCTGGTCACCACCCTGGACGCCGGACCGCATCGAACCACGCGTCCGCGCGTACATGGGGTTCTGAAGCGGCGAACTGCATACAGCAACGGCAACCGCGTCTCACACGAAGATTGGGGCGGACTACGGAGGGGCGCAGCGAACCGCCGGTTTCTACAGCCGCACGCGGAGGCGCGGAGGACCAAGGAGGCGCGGAGAGGGGCACGCCGGCAGGATCGCGGCATGCCCCTGTTTTTTCTTGATGGAGTCTGTGGCATGCCACGGAACCACCTCAAAAGAGTCGCTGCACTAGTCTCGCGGCCTGCACCCCTCCGCGCCTCCGCGCGCTGTTCTCCGCGCCTCCGCGTGCGGCTGTAGAAACCGGCGGTTCGCTGCGCCACTCCGTGGTCCGCGATCAGCACCGCGTGAGACGCGGTTGCAGTTCGCCGTCGCCGTCCCCGTGCCGACTTCGATCAGGCAGCCAGTGCGCGTCGCTCCACGCCGCCGTACGTGTGTGCCCGTCCGGTGCCGCGACGCTCCACTCGGCGCACTCCCCGGTGCTCGGCGCGAATCGCGTTCACCAGCGATACCCCGACCGGCATCAGCAGCAGCGCGCCCGCCCACAAGGCCAGGTCCGCGCCGTTCACCACGATCGTCGTGTCCGCACCCAGCGCGATCGCGAGAAAATCTGCTACGCCCTCGGGTCCGAGCAGCATGCTCGCCAGGTTGCCCGCTGCACCGCCGGCCACCAGGCCCAGGGCCAGCGTTGCGCGCCGGTCGACTGCAATCAGTGCCTTCGCCGCGCTCGTGATCAGCAGGATCGCCGCCGCCGTCGCCAGCACGTTCACGTGCCACGTGTAGGGGCCGATCATGACGCCGCCCGCACTGCCCGTGTTGTAGACCAGCATCAGCGACAGGCGCTCGAGCAGCGGCACCACGCGATCGCTCCCCAGGGCAACCGTCGCCGCCTCCTTCGACACCAGGTCGGCCAGCAACGTGGTGAGGGCCACCAGCACGTACACGGTGAAGCTGCTTCTCGCGCCTGACTGGGGGGACTGCGCCGGATGCGTGCTGGCGTGTGGCATGAGCGTGTGCTTCTCGGTTCGCGGAGAGCTGGGCATGATGCACCATCGCGGAGGGCCTGTCAGCGTCGGGTCGTGGATCCGAACCCGGGGACGGCAACCTCAAGAGCAGTCATCATGCCGAGGCACCGGCATCGTACCGCGAACCTCCACCCGGGATGCGATCGATTGCAACCGCTTGCGTGGCAATGATTTGCTACGCCACCGGGCATTTCACCGCCACTCCCTGCATCAGTCACTTCCCGGAAAACGTTGTCGCATTGTCGCAACGCGCGCGGCGAACGTTGCGACACTCCTACACTTTCCGGGCTCAGACTTCCGTTTTGTACGGAGAGTCGTCCGCGGCCTTCCCGGCCGGCTTGGCCGTCGGGGGCACCGGTGACGACACTGCCGCTGACACGCCCGGCTTCGCGGCACCCCCGCCGTTCGCGAGCGCGCGCACGAACCCCTCGCCGAGCGTCTCCGCCTGCCAGCGACGCAGCTCCGTCACCTCGGCGAGCTCCTCGACCGACTGCGGATTGCGGCGGGCCACGGCTTCCATGCGATCGCGCGAGCAGAGCACGCCCGGGTCGAGGTCGAGCTTCACCGCCGTCGCATCGCGAAACGTCTTGAGCCGCGCGACGCGATCGTCGAAGTCGGGATCGCGATCCCAGCGCACCGATTTCGCAAAACGCGGCAGGTCGGCATCCGGCACCAGGTTGCCGCGCGCGATCGCCTGGATCGCTTCCGCGACGCGCGCCTCACTCATGCCGCGCGGGAAGCCTTTCACCGCGAACAGACCCTCGCGTGTGAGTGGCGCAGAGCGGGCAAGATCGAACAGCACTTCGTTGCCGGCGACGCGGAACGTCGCGCGATCCAGTTCGGCGGCGATGCCGTCGCGCCACCGCACCAGCTCCCGCAGACGCGCCAACTCGCGGCGCGTGAGATCGCGCGCGCCCTTGAGGCGGAGGAAGCTCGTGTCCGGAAGCTCGACATCCCACCGCGTGCCCTCGGCGCGCTGGAATTCCTCCTGCGCCCAACTCATGCGACCCTTGGCCTCGAGCTCCGCGCGCAGGCGGTCACGCAGGCCCAGCAGGTGGCGTGTGTCTTGCGCTGCGTAGTCGAGCATGTCCGGGGTGAGCGGACGCATGCTCCAGTCGGCGCGCTGATGCTTCTTGTCCAGCTTCAATCCGAAGAACTGCTCCAGCAGGGCGGCCAGACCGAACGCGCGAATGCCAAGCAGCTGCGCGGCGACACGCGTGTCGAACAGATTCGTCACGCGCCAGCCATAGTCCTGATGCAGCAACCGCAGGTCGTAGTCGGCGTCGTGCAGCACGACCTCTACCCGGCGATCCTCCAGCAGCGTGCCGAGTCGTTCCGGCGTGCCGATAGGCAGGGGGTCGATGACGGCTTCATGCCGCTCCGTGGAGAGCTGAAGCAGGTAGATTCGATCGACGAACTTGTGAAAGCTCGCGCCTTCGGTGTCGAGCGCGATGGCACGCACTTCAGACAGTTCGGCGAGAAAACGATCGACGGACTCGACCGTGTCGAGATACAACGGAGCGGGTGCGGACATGGCTTCGCGTAACCTACACCGAATGCCCTGCACCTCGCTTGCCCCAACTCAAGAGAGTTCGCGCTGATGACCAGTATCGACCAGGATCTCATTCCAGAACCGCTGCCGCCGGAACGAAGGGGATGGCGGACTGCGGACCTCGCGCGCGCCGCCATCGTCGCCCTGGCCGTCTGGTTTGGGCTCAAGATGCTCTGGACGGTGAGCTCCCTCGTCTTCCTGGTGTTTCTGGCGACGCTCTTCGGCCTCGCCGTCGCGCGCGGCGTGGACTACTTCGAGAAGTACAAGATCCGGCGGGGCGTGGCGTCCGCCATCATCGTCTTCGGGACGCTGGGCCTGATCGGCGGGGGGCTCGCACTCTCGGCGCCGACACTCATCGAGTCCGGGCGCGAGCTGCAGACGCAGTTCCCTGCCGCGCTCACCAAGCTGCAGAACTGGGTCGACTCCAAGGGCAGTGGCGTCTGGGGAAGTCTCATCAAGCAGGCGGCGAAGCCGGCGGCGACACCTTCGGTTACGACCGTGCCGACCGCGGATGGCAGCACCGCCGTCATCGTCTCCAATCCGGTGCCGGTCGCGCAGCCACAGACGCTGCCACCCGCTCCCGCCGCGAACGCGCGTGGCCGCAACGCTTCGCAGACTGCAGCGCCCGCAGCAGCACAACCGCGGCCAAGCGAACAGCTGAAGGATCGCATCACCGAGCAGCTATCCAAGGCCACGCGCTACGTCTTCTCGGCGGTGAGCAGTACGCTCGCGATCGCGGCGGCGCTGGTACTGCTCATCTTCATGGCCATCTACATCGGTGCTGAACCCGAGGTGTACCGCGGCTGGCTGCTTGCCACGATTCCTGCGACGTCGCGTCCGCACATGCGACTCGTGCTTGCCGAAGTGTCGAAGGTGCTGCGCAAGTGGCTCGTCACGCAGCTCGTCGCCATGGTCATCATCGGCGTGATGAGCACCGTCGTGCTGCTCGCACTCGGCGTGCAGGCACCGTATGCGCTCGGATTCCTCGCCGGGTTGCTGGAGTTCATCCCGACCGTGGGCCCGATCATGAGCGCCGTGCCGGCGATCATCATGGGATTCACCGATTCCCCGTCGCTCGCACTCAAGGTCGGTCTCGCGTACTGGGCGATCCAGTTCGTCGAGAACAACCTGCTGATCCCGTACCTCATGCGCGGCGAGATGGACCTGCCGCCGGCGATCACGCTGGTCGCGCAGGCGTTGATGACGCTGCTGTTCGGGTTCGTCGGCCTGCTGGTCGCGGTGCCACTCACGGCGACCGTGCTCGTGCCGCTGCGCATGCTGGCGGAGCGGGAGAACGCGCGTGAGAAGGCGATCGTGAAGCTCACGAAGCTGCAGTCCGACGCACCGCAATCCACGCTGCATCTGGATACGCCGGTGGCGAAGACCGTCGACAAGGCCGATCGCGGCCCGGCGCGATTGGCCGCGAACGACAAGGACGAGGAGGAGAAGCCGGTGGACGTCATGACCGCCGCCGGTGAAGCGCCCGACTCGGAGAGCACCTGATGCAGATCGAGATCGAGGGTCGCTGCGTGGGCTATGACGACGCGGGTCGTGGATTGCCCGTGCTGTTCCTGCATGGCTTTCCGCACGAGCGCTCGCTCTGGACACACCAGCGCATTGCCCTGTCGTCGCGTGTGCGGTGCATCGTGCCCGACCTGCGCGGTTTCGGCGAATCGGATGGCGTGGCGCACGACATGGACACGTTCGCCGACGACACCGTCGCGCTCATGGACGAATTGGGCGTGGACGATGCGGTCGTGTGCGGCCTGTCGATGGGCGGCTACATCGCGATGGCGATGTGGCGCAGGCATCCGTCGCGCGTTCGCGGCCTCGTCTTCTGTGATACGCGAGCGGGCGCGGACAGCGCCGACGGCCGTGCGGCGCGCAACACGATGATCGCCAAGGCACGCGACGAGGGAGCCGCCGCCATCGCCGAGGCGCAGATCGGGAAGATGGTGGGCGAGGACACGCACGCCAGCCGTCCGGATGTGGTGGAGACGGTGCAGCGCATGATGGCGCGACAATCGGTGCCGGCCATCACCGGCGCGCTGCAGGCCCTGCGCGACCGGCCGGACTCACGCGAAACCGTGGCCTCGATTAGCGTTCCGACACTCGTGCTCGTTGGTGAGCACGATGTGCTGACTCCCCCCGCCGAAGCGGAGGAGTTGTTGGCACTGCTCCCGGCGCAGGCCGGCGGCCGGCTGGAAACGATCGCGGGTGCGGGTCACGCATCGTGTGTGGAGCGGCCGGCGGCCGTGACGCATGCGCTGGCAGACTTCCTGGCGACCTTCAGCATGCCGGGCTGAATCTCCCGTCACGAGCCACTGGCGGGCTCCACGCAGGCTCCACGCAGGCTCCACGCAGGCACATGACCGCAACCGTCTCGGAATCCGAACGCTCCACCGCTGCCCGCATCGGGCAGGTCCTCTTCAAGAATCGCGGGTGGCTGCCGGTCCCGTTCCTCGCCGTGCCGCTGCTCGTGCGCGGTCACCAGACGAAGGAGACGTGGATCGCGGGGCTGCTGCTCGTGCTGATCGGTGAGGCGATTCGCACGGCCGGAGTCGCGGCAGCAGGTACCGTGACGCGCCGACGCTCGCGCGACGTGCAGCGGCTCGTGACCTACGGGGCGTTCGCGTGGTGCCGCAATCCGTTGTACGTCGGCAACCTGTTCGCGTGGATCGGCTTCACCGTGATCTCGGGCGTGTTCTGGTTCATTCCGGTGGCGATCCTGGTCTTCGCGATCGAGTACACGCTCATCGTGCGCTACGAGGAAGGCGTGCTGGAGTCGATCTTCGGCGAGGAGTATCTCGCCTACAAGGCGCGGGTGCCGCGCTGGTTTCCCCGCCCGCCCGCCGTGCGCGAGCAGGGGCAACATGACTGGGCCGAGGCGATGTGGTCCGAGCGCAGCACGATCATGCAGTACGTCGCACTGGTGGCCCTGTTCATCGCCAAGGCCAAGTACTGGGACGTCTAGTCCCGCGCGTCAGCGCGTGGGGCGTCCCGGCGGCGTCGGTCCGTTGAACACTTCCTTGTTCTTCCCGACGAAGCTCTTGAGCTGCACCGGCACGTCCTCTTCCGGGAAGATCGCCGTCACCGGGCACTCCGGCTCGCACGCACCGCAGTCGATGCACTCGTCGGGATGGATGTAGAGCTGGTCTTCCCCTTCGTAGATGCAGTCGACGGGGCAGACGTCCACGCAGGACTTGTCCTTGACGGAAATGCAGGCTTCGGTGATGACGTAAGGCATGGTGGAATCTCGGGAAAGTTTAGCGCCAAGGCGGCAGCTCGCCGCGCTTGAGGTCGGGGTTTTCGCGATACAGGGTGAACGTGCGGCCGATGACCTGGATGACTTCCGCGCCGAGCGTCTCCGCCAGTTCCTGCGCCGCTTCCCTGGCGCTCAGCTCTCCGGCCTTCGCGGTCTGCAGCTTGACCAGTTCGTGCGTGCGAAGCACGTCGTCCACGCTCGAGATCAACGCAGGAGTCGCGCCTTGGTGCCCGATATGGACTTTCACCGTGAGATGATGCGCTTCCGCCCGCAGGGCAGCGCGCTCCTTTCCGGTCATGGCCACTGGTCGCTCATCGACGTCCGTCCACCGCAAGAATGAAATAGGGGTTGATCGGTGGGCCGCTCCACCACGCCTGCCCCGCCCCGCGCTTCATCACCTGAAAGTGCAGGTGCGGCGTATTGGGTGGCGCATTCCCCGTGGTGCCAACGTAGCCGATCATGGAGCCTTTTGCGACTCGGTCGCCGATGGCGAGCCCGCGCCGGTAGCGTTCGAGATGTGCGTAGTAGTACACGAACTGGCCCGAGGGATCGGTCGCGTACACCGTGATCCCGCCGACAGGCCCGGTCACCAGCCGCCCGATCACGAGGTCGTCCGCCGCCAGCACCGGCGTCGAGCGCGGCGCGGGAATGTCGAGCGCCGCATGCGTGCCTCCGCCCCGCTTCGCGTTGAAGTCGTCCTTGATCGACTTGCGCAGGACGCCCTCGACCGGAACCATGAGCTGGTGCACCCAGAGCGAATCGAGATCGGCCTGCGAGACTGCAGGATCGAGGGTTCCGATGTACTTGGGGCGCGGCGACGCGGGCGCGCGGCGGGCGGGCGGGGCGGGTAGTGCCGGTTCGGGACGCGCGGCCACCACGGGAGCTGGAGCACTCGAACCACGACTGCACGCCGCAAGCACGAATGCGGGCGCCGCGAGCAGCGCCAGCATGAGAACACGCACGATGATCAGCCCTTCACCACTTCCGGACGGAAGAACGGTTCGAGAAAGCGCAGCAGGTCGTCCACGGTGCGCACGCCACGGGTCTTGAGCTCGTCGAGCTCGTTCGCCCGCGGCAGCCGTGCGCCCGCGCGATCGGCGATCACCAGCACGGCATCCTCGAGATCGAGGTCGGCGAGACCGAACTCCCGCTCGAGATCGTCGCCGGGATTGACGATGTAGTGCGGCCCGACCACCCCGTGCCGCTCCGCCAGGTAGCCGTACGCCTGGGAGAGCAGGATCTCGGGATAGCGCCCGCGGAAGCTGTCGCGGAATCGCGAGAGACCGTCACGCTCGTGGGATGCGCGATCCATCCGGCGCGCCCTGAACAGGGCAAGCAGGCTGACCACGAGCACGATGAGGACAACGAGGACGGTCGTACGCACGAAAAGGCGAAAGCTCCGGCTGCGGGTCGGAAGTGCTGGACTGTCGAAGGGGTGCCGGACAGTCGATGCGGTCCTGCACACGCACCGTGCGGGCAAACCGCGCGGCTGCAAACATTCAATACGCGTCCAATGGTACATCGTTGTGACCGTCAGCGCGAACGGATCCGCCCCGCAAAGCGCAGCGGTGCTACACTTTGCGAACGAAGGGTGAATTCGTCAACGGTTTCGTTGACGTAAAGCTCAAATCCGACGTATATTATCCCTCATGGAGGATGTCATTGGGGCACTGGGAGGGTTTCGCGGCGTTCGTGCCGATCTGCTGGTCGCGCTGCGCAAGGCGCAGCCGCTGACGGCGCACGAGCTTGGCGAGACATTCGGCCTCACCGCGAATGCACTGCGGCGACATCTCAAGGCGTTGGAGGACGACGGGCTCGTCCGGCACGAACGCGAAGTACGCGGGGTCGGTGCGCCGGTCTACCGGTTCTCACTCACCGCCGCGGGCGAGGCGCTCTTTCCGCGGGGCTATATCGCGGTCCTGACGGTCGCACTGGACGCCATTCGCGAGAGTGGCGGCACGGCGGCGCTGGATGCGGTGCTCGAGCGGACCTGGCGGGACCTCGCCGAGGAAGCCGGGCCGGTGCTGGAAGGCCTGCCGCTGTCGGAGCGGGTGCCGCTGGTGGCCGAGCTGCTCACGGCCAAGGGGTACATGGCCGAGGCCCTGGAGACGGGCCCGCCGGAGGGTCCGAAGGCGCTCACGCTGCGCATCAACAACTGCGCGATGCGGGAGATCGTGAACCGCTTCCCCGAGGCCTGCGCGGCCGAGGCGAAGTTCGTGGAACGTTTGCTGGGTGTGCCACTCGTTCGTGGTGCACACCGTCTGGAAGGTTGTGGCAGGTGCGAATACGCAGTGACTTCTTCATGAAGCGGGCACGGGAGCAGGCATGAGTTCGACCATCGACGCGCTGGTCAATCGCGAGTACCAATACGGTTTTTCGACGGACATCGAGACGGAGACGCTGGCACCGGGTCTTTCCGAGGAGACGGTCCGCTTCATTTCGGCCAAGAAGGGTGAGCCGGAGTGGCTGCTCGACTGGCGCCTCAAGGCGTTCCGTCGCTGGCAGACCATGACGGAGCCGCACTGGTCCAACGTGCAGTACCCGCCGATCGACTACCAGGCAGCGAGCTACTACTCCGCGCCCAAGTCGTCGAAGCCGGTCGGGTCGCTCGACGAGATCGACCCCAAGCTGCTCGAGACGTATGCCAAGCTCGGCATCTCGCTCAACGAGCAGAAGCGCCTCTCGGGCGTGGCCGTCGACGCCGTGTTCGACTCGGTGTCGGTCGGCACGAGCTACAAGGAGGAGCTGGGCAAGCACGGCGTGATCTTCATGTCGTTCGGCGAAGCCGTGCGCGAGCATCCCGAGCTGATCAAGAAGTATCTCGGGTCGGTGGTGCCGTACAGCGACAACTTCTTCGCTGCGCTCAACAGCGCCGTGTTCTCCGACGGATCGTTCTGCTACATCCCGAAGGGGGTGCGCTGCCCGATGGAGCTGAGCACGTATTTCCGCATCAACGCGGCGGAGACGGGCCAGTTCGAGCGCACGCTGATCGTCGCCGACGAGGGCTCGTACGTGAGCTATCTCGAAGGGTGCACGGCACCCAAGCGCGACACGAACCAGCTGCACGCGGCCGTCGTGGAGATCGTCGCGCTCGATGGCGCCACCGTGAAGTACAGCACGGTGCAGAACTGGTACGCTGGCGACGAGAACGGCTTGGGTGGCATCTACAACTTCGTCACCAAGCGCGGCAAGGCGATGAAGAACGCCAAGATCTCGTGGACGCAGGTCGAGACCGGCTCGGCGATCACGTGGAAGTATCCGAGCGTCATCCTGCAGGGCGACAATAGCGTCGGCGAGTTCTACTCGGTGGCGGTCGCGAGCAAGATGCAGCAGGCCGACACCGGCACGAAGATGATCCACATCGGCCGCAACACGAAGAGCACCATCGTGTCGAAGGGCATCTCGGCCATGAAGGGCCAGAACAGCTACCGCGGCAAGGTGCAGATCCTGCCGAAGGCCGAGGGCGCGCGCAATTACACGCAGTGCGACTCGATGCTCGTCGGCAACCAGTGCGGTGCACACACGTTCCCGTACGTCGAGGTCGGCAACAACAGCGCGACGCTCGAGCACGAGGCGAGCACCAGCAAGATCGGTGAAGACCAGATCTTCTACCTGAAGGCGCGCGGGCTCGATGCCGAGCAGGCGGTCTCGATGATCGTGAGCGGGTTCTGCCGGGAAGTGTTCAAGGAACTCCCGATGGAATTCGCCCTCGAGGCGCAGCAGCTGTTGGGCATCACGCTCGAAGGCAGCGTCGGCTAGGCCGCCGGCCAAACCGCCCGGTCAATCCGTTCTCATTCACTGTACTCATATAACATGCTCGTTATTCGCGACCTCCACGCCGCCATCGACGGCAAGCCCATTCTCAAGGGTATCTCGCTCACCGTCAACGCGGGTGAGACGCACGCCGTGATGGGGCCGAACGGCTCCGGCAAGAGCACGCTCGCGCAGGTGCTGGCGGGCCATCCGGCGTACGAGATCACTGGCGGCGAAGTGCTCTACCGCGGGGAGAACCTGCTCGAGATGGCGCCGGAAGTCCGCGCGCAGAACGGCGTGTTCCTCGCGTTCCAGTATCCCGTCGAGATTCCGGGCGTGACCAACGCGCTCCTGCTGCGCGAGGCGTACAACGCCATCCGCAAGGCGAAGGGGCTCGAGGACGTCGACCCGATGGAGTTCCTCGACCTGGTGGAAGAGAAGCTCAAGCTCGTGGACATGGACGTGTCGATGATCAATCGCTCCGTCAACATGGGCTTCTCGGGTGGTGAGAAGAAGCGCAACGAGATCCTGCAGATGGCCGTGCTCGAGCCGACGCTTGCCGTGCTCGACGAGACGGACTCGGGCCTCGACATCGATGCGCTGCGCATCGTCGCCAACGGCGTGAATGCACTCAAGCGTCCGGACAACGCGACGATCGTGGTGACGCATTACCAGCGCCTGCTCAACTACATCGTGCCCGACTACGTGCACGTACTGGCGGGTGGACGCATCGTGAAGTCCGGCGACAAGGGGCTCGCGCTCGAACTCGAAGCCCGCGGCTACGACTGGGTTCTGGAGGCCGCGTGAGCGCCGGGACGGACACCACGGGCACGAACGCGGGCACGAGCCTCGACGCGGGCACGACGTCACGCGCCGACCGCATCGTGGCACCGCGATTTCGTGAGCAGGCGGACGCCGCTGCTGCAGCTGCTGCTCCGGCGCCGCTGCAGGCGCTGCGCGTGGCCGGTGCGGCCGCCTTCCGCACGCTGGGTTTCCCGACACGTCGCAACGAGGACTGGCACTACACGAGCACCAGCGGGCTGGCCGACGCGTCGTTTACTCCCTCGTCCGAGCGCGCACCCGGTACGCTGCCTTCGGCGGAGGCACTGGCGCCATTCACCTTCGGCGCCGAGTGGCCGCTGCTGGTGTGGGTGAACGGCCGGTTCACGCCGTCGCTGTCGTCGTTCGACGTGCTGCCGGATGGCGTGCGCGTCGTGACGCTCGCCGATGCGGCCGAGCGTGAGCCGGAGTTGCTGGCGCGCGCGCTCGGGCAGGCCGTGCCGGCCGACCGTGACGGGTTCAGCGCGCTCAACGCCGCGTTCGCCGGCGAAGGCACGCTCATCCACGTGAGCAAGGAGATGGTGAGCGACACGCCGGTGCACCTGCTGCACGTGACGGATGCACAGGGCGCCGCCACGATGTCGCATCCGCGCCATGTGATGGTCGTGGAGCGGCATGCCAAGGCCAGCGTGATCGTGAGTCATGCAGGGCTCGACGAGGTGCCGTATTTCACGAATGCGGTCACCGAGGTGTACATCGAGGATGGCGCGACGCTCAACCTGATGCACATCCAGCGCGAGTCGACGCGGGCGTTCCACGTGAACACGACCGAGGCACGCCAGGGGCGGGACAGTCACTTCCAGGCGTTCACGTTCCAGACGGGCGCCGAGCTGTCGCGCAGCAACGTGTACACGGTCCTGGCGGGCGAAGGCTGCGGCACGACCATCAACGGCCTGTACATGCTCGACGGGTCGCAGCATGGCGACCACCAGACGCGCGTCGAGCACGTGGCGCCCAACTGCTTCAGCCGCGAGATGTACAAGGGCCTGCTCGACGGCAAGTCGCACGGCGTGTTCAACGGCAAGGTGTACGTGCATCCCGAGGCGCAGAAGACCGACGGCAAGCAGACGAACAACACGTTGCTGCTCTCGGATGGCGCGCAGATCGACACCAAGCCGCAGCTCGAGATCTTTGCCGACGACGTCAAGTGCACGCACGGCGCGACCGTCGGGCGCATGGACGAGACGAGCCTGTTTTACCTGAAGAGCCGCGGCGTGGGCGCCGTGCTCGCGAAGCAGCTGCTGATGTACGCCTTCGCGGCCGACGTGCTGGAAACCATCGAGAACCCGGCCGTCGTGGCGGATCTCGAGCGCATGACTCTCGCGCGCTTCACCGGGGCGAAGGCGTAGCACGCATGTCGGATCTCACGGATCTGTACCAGTCGGTCATTCTCGACCACAACCGCAAGCCACGCAACTTCGGCGCACTCCAGGGCGCGAACCGGCACGCGGACGGGAAGAATCCGTTGTGCGGCGACACGGTCACGGTGGAGCTGCAGGTGGAGAACGACACGATCAGCGACGTGAAGTTCACCGGGCAGGGGTGCGCGATCAGCAAGGCCTCGGCGTCGCTCATGACGGCAGCGGTGAAGGGCAAGACGCGCGCGGAGGCGGAGGCGCTGTTCGGCCGCTTCCACGCGATGGTGCTGGGCCAGGCGGAAGGCACGAAGGAAGAATTGGGGCAGCTCGTCGTGTTCTCCGGCGTGTCGCGGTTTCCGGTGCGGGTCAAGTGCGCGTCGCTTGCGTGGCACACGCTCAAGGCGGCGCTCGCGAGTGAAGGCGCGGCAGCGATGGTCTCCACGGAGTGAGCCCCGCCGGGCACTCCGATGAGGATCGCGCGTTTCAGCATGCCGCGCTGCGTTCGGACATCGAACCCGGATTGCCACTCGCGGTGACTCTCCCCGATGGCCGGCGTGTGGTGCTGGTGCAGGATGGTGCCGACGTGTTTGCCGCAGCCGACCGGTGCCCGCATCGGGATTTCCCGCTGTCGGGTGGTGACGTGATCGCTCCGTGCATCCTCGAGTGCCCGTGGCACGGTGCACAATTCGACGTGCGCACGGGGGAGGTCGTACAGGGGCCGGCGACGGATCCCCTTGCGTTGTACGAGGTGCGGATCGAGGGGGACGACATTCTCGTGAAGCCGAGAAGCTGAAGCAGGTCTACGATTTGATCGAGGTGTGTCATGTTGGGTGCTGAATCCCTGCAGTCGCTTGCGCCGCGCGCGGACTTTCCGCTGCTGGCCGCGAACCCTGCCCTGCACTATCTCGATTCGGCTGCGACGTCGCAGAAACCGGCCGTCGTGCTCGACGCGATCCGCGGGTTCTACGAAACGGCCAACGCGAACCCGCACCGCGGCGCATATGCGCTCTCGGCCGCAGCCACCGATGCATACCACGACGCGCGGGCGACGATCGCGCGGTTCCTCGGCGTTGCCGACAGCGACTGCCTGATCTTCACGCGCGGTACCACGGAGGCCATCAACCTCGTGGCGTCATCGTGGGGGCGTGCGAACATCGGCGCGGGCGACGAGATCGTCATCACCGCCATCGAGCATCACGCGAACTTCGTCCCGTGGCAGCAGCTCGCACGAAGCACCGGCGCGACGCTCCGCATCGTGGAGCTCACGACCCGCCAGGAGATCGACCTCGACGGGCTGCGCGACGCCCTCAACGCGCGGACGAAGCTCGTCGCCATCTCGCATGTCTCGAACGCCGTCGGTGCGATCACGCCGCTGCACGAAGTCGTGCGCATGGTCCGCGAGCGCTCCTCGGCGGTGATCGTCGCTGACGGCGCGCAGGCGGTGCCGCATCTCCCCGTGCAGTTCGACTCGCTCGGTGTGGATTTCTACGCCTTCAGCGGCCACAAGCTGCTGGGCCCCATGGGGATCGGTGCGCTGGTGGGCCGTCGCGCGTTGCTGGAGGCGATGCCGCCCGCGACGTTCGGCGGTGACATGATCGAGTGGGTGCACGATTTCGACAGCACCTGGAACGTCTTGCCGCACAAGTTCGAGGCGGGCACACCGAACGCCGCGGACGCGGTGGGACTCGCGGCGGCGACACGGTACCTCGACGGGCTCGGCATGGCGAACGTCCGCGCACATGAACTCGCCCTGCTTGAGGCGGCAGAGACCCGCCTGCGTGCGCTGCCGGGTTGCACCGTGTACGGCCCGCCGCCCGCCCAGCGCAGCGGCGTGATCAGCTTCTCGTTTCCGGACGTGCACCCGCACGATCTGGCCACGATTCTCGACCAGCACGGCGTGTGCGTGCGAGCCGGGCACCACTGCGCCCAGCCGCTCATGCGGCGCATCGGCATGCCGGCCACCGCGCGCGCGAGCTTCTACGTGTACAGCGACGGCGCCGACGTCGACGCGCTCGGCAGCGCGCTCGAGGCCGCGCAGCTGATGTTCGCCGGGTGAGCAGCGAACACGCGGGCAGCTCCGGTGCCACGTTGTCGGCGATGTACCAGGAGACGCTGCTCGCGCACCATCGCGCGCCGCACAACCGCCGCGCGCTGACTGCCCCGACGAGCCAGGGCGCGCGCAAGAATCCGCTCTGCGGCGACGAGATCCGCGTCGAGGTCGAGGTACGGGCCGGTCGCGTCGTGGATGTCGCATTTGGCGGACGCGGGTGCTCCATTGCCACGGCATCGGCATCGATGCTGACGGACGTGGTGCGTGGGCTCTCGCCGGCCAATGCCGTTGCGTTGTGCGCGCAGGTCGAGGAGATGCTGCACGGCAGCGTGGCCGAGCTGCCGCCAGCGCTGAACGCGCTCCGTGGCGTCGCGCCCTTCCCTGCACGGCACGGCTGTGCGACCATGCCGTGGGCCGCATTGCGCGACGCGCTCGGCTGACCTGTCGTGACCGGTCGGCCGCGACCGGAGCCGACCCTTCACCCTCTTTCCGCCCCCATGTACGCAATCGCCATCATCCGCTACCGCCGTCCGTTCGATGAAGTTGCGCCGCATGTCGACGAGCACCGTGCGTACCTTCGCGAGCTGCAGGACAAGGGCATCCTGCTCGTCTCCGGCCCCTTCGACCCGCGCAACGGCGGCGGCGTGATCTTCCGCGTGCCGGACGACGACGTGATCGGCGCGCTGGACGCGATCCGCGACGGTGATCCCTTCACGAAGCGGCAACTCGCCCAGTACGAGATCCTGCCATGGGCGCCGGTCATGGGCAAAGAGCACCTGGACAGGATCTGACGTCACCGGTGGGCTCCTCGCCGGTAGTGCCGGTCGAGCCCGCACCGCCGGTGCGGCCGTCGCCGTCCCGCCTGGGGCGGATGCATGCGACACTGCGGCGGTGGGCCGACGCCGGCTGGTCGAATTCCGTGGTGCTCGGGTGGGGTCTGCTGCAGGGGCTCGTCCTGCCGGGACTCGCCGACCTGTTCTTCCTGCCGCTCGCGATCGCGCAGCCAGCGCGTGCATACCGGTTGGCACTCGTCGCGAGCGCCGGCACGATCATCGGGAGTGTCGTGCTGTACGTGCTGGGCGCAGAGGCCCTGGAGTGGCTCCAGGGGCCTGTGGCGAGCCTGTTCAGCGTGTCGCCGGCAAGGCTGGAGGAGTCGCGCGCGGCGCTCGCGCGGTGGGGAGGCTGGGCGATCTTCGCGAGCACGATGTCGCCGTTGTCGACCAAGCTCACGAGCATCGCATCGGGTGCCGTCGGGGTGCCGTGGGCGGAGTTCGTGGCGGCGTTGGCGGCAGGACGATTGACGCGCACCCTTGGGCTCGCGTGGCTGGTGCGCCATGGTGGGGCGCAGGCGGTGGAGCGGTGGATTGGGACTGCAGACCCCAGACGCCAGGCGTGAGACGCCGGTTGGTCGCGAGATGCCAGTCGTCTGATTACTGACTACCGACTACTAGTACTTGGGTCTCGCTTCTGATTACTCGAATACTGTTGTCTCGGCTGGGAAAAGCAGAGGACAGTACACCCGAAGTATTCAGAAGCGAGACTACAGTACGAGTAATCAGTAGTCAGTAGACAGTATGCTGGCGGCGTTTCACGCCGCGGGGTTGAGCTGCATATTCTCCCCATGTCCCTCATCTTCCCGTTCGATCCGCGCATCGAGCACGCCAGCACCATCCCGGCGCGCCTGTACAACGATCCCGTCTATCTCGAGCTCGAACGCGAGCGGGTGTTCGCACACACGTGGCAGCTCGCGGGCCGCGCCGAGCAGGTGGACGAACACGGCAAGTTCTTCACGACGACAGTCGGCAACGACAGCATCGTCGTGGTGCGTGACGGCGAGGCAATCCGCGCATTCCACAACGTGTGCCTGCATCGCGCGGGGCCCGTTGCGTCCGGGTGCGGGAAGCGCAACACCATGCAGTGCAAGTATCACGGGTGGACGTACACGCTCGCCGGTGACCTCATGCACGCACCGGAGATGGAGGGCACCTGCGCCTTCACGCCGGCGGACATGCGCCTGCGCCCCGTCCCGACCGCGACATGGGGGCCGCTCGTGTTCGTCAACGTCGATGGCAAGGCGCCACCGCTGGCCGAGGTCATGGAGGACATTCCAGCGCGCGTTGCGGGCTTCGAGTGCGAGCGCATGCGCTGGGTGGCGTCCAAGGCGTGGGACATCGTGTGCAACTGGAAGGTGTACGTCGACAACTATCTCGAGGGGTATCACCTGCCCGTGGTGCATCCCGGCCTGCACAAGGAACTCGACTACGACAACTACCGGGTCGAGCCGCGACGCTTCTTTTCAGTGCAGCATGCGCCGCTGCGGCCCGTGCACGGGGGCGCGTCCGGCCGCTTGTACGACCCGGCGAAGGCGGCGGTCGGTGAGGCGGTGTATGTGTGGATGTTTCCCAACACGATGCTCAACGTGTACATGGGACAGATGCAGACGAATGTCGTGATTCCGCTGGCCCACGACCGCACGCGCGTGGTCTTCGACTGGTACACCAGCACGCCGCCCGCCACGGACGCCGAACGCGACGAGTGGGCGAAGCTCACGAGCTTCAGCGACGTGATCCAGGACGAGGACATCGAGATCTGCGAGGCGGTGCAGCGCAACCTGCGCTCGCGCGTGTACGACCGGGGCCGGTACTCAGCGAAGCGGGAGAACGGTGTGCATCACTTTCATTCGCTGCTGCACGAGTCTCTCACGTAGGCAGCGCACGGACGTCACGTTGTCGCAGTCGGGCCCATTCCCGACCACCGCCTGCTCTACCGCCTGCTCTACCGCCTGCCCGGGAGCTTGACCACGAAGTTGCGAATGCTGTCCCGCTGCCCGCCTTCCGGTCCGAAGGTGCGCTGCCACCAGTACACCAGCACTTCGCTCTCACCCTGCAGCGAGATGATCGGATTGATCTCGCGGGTCGTCCCCGGCTGGATGGGCGGGCACACGGCGTCCTGCACGCACGGGATCCAATCGGTGACCGCGGCCGCGTTCCGACCGATGACGAAGGTGTAGACGGGCGCGTCGCGCCGGTTCGTCACGGCAATGCGCTCATTTCGGTAGACCGCCGTGACGCCATTGCCGCCGGCCGGCTCGGTCGTATTCGAGCAGGCTGCGAAAACAGCGAGGGCAGCAAGCTGGGTGGTGCGCAGTGCGGTCGTCATACCTGCTAAACCCCGTATACCAGCCCGCCGTCACCGCCACACGCGCGATTGCGGCCGCAGTGCCGGATCAGCGCCGCATCACTGCCTCTTCCGGTCGCGCCGCCGCACCATCGACAGGTAGAGGCCTTCGACCTTCTCGCGCGCCCACGGCGTCTTCCGCAGGAACTTGAGACTCGATGACACACTCGGGTCACTCTCGAAGCAGCGTACCGGCACGCGGTCGGCCATCGCCTCCCATCCCATCCCGTCGACCAGCTCGTTCAGCATGCGTTCGAGCGTGACGCCGTGCAGCGGGTTGGTGCGCTTCTCGTCCTGCTTCCGTTGGTCGATCGGCGGCTCGTGGTCCACACTGTCGTCGGCGTGATCGCTCATGTCGGGTCCGTGTCGCGCAGCTTCCAGCGCGCCTTGAACTTCTGGAAGAAACTCTTCTCGTCGGGATTCACTACCGACACCTCGATATTGCCCAGCAGCACGCCGGCGCGGATCCGCACGAATGGTGCATCCGGAGAGTCGGTGCTCGGCACCTGCCGCGCGACTTCGAAGTTGCCGAGGGTCGCGTCGCCATCGACCTCGAGCCGCACACTCGGCGGCACGATCACTTCGACGCTGGCGAAGAAGCAGCGGATCTCGATGTCCGTCTCCGGCCCGAGCTCGACCGCCGTCAGGTCGAGCGTCACGCTGCCGAACACGGACAGCGTGCGGAAGCGGCGAGGCAGCGCCCAGCGGCCCTTGCGCTCGATGTTCGAGAAGAACGCGAAAACTCCGCGCCGGTCGGGGAGTTGATTGGCGGGAAGCAGCACGGGCGCCAATCCTGCGGCGTCGCCTGATCTGGTGGGGGTGGTCACCGGAGGAAAGCTAGTGCACGCATCCTCAGTCCGGCCGGCCGTCCCGAAGCTTCACGAGCTTCTCACCTGCGGCGCGCAACGTCTCTTCCTTCTTCGCGAAGTGGAAGCGGATGAAGTTGTGCACGGGCTCCCGGAAGAAGCTCGACCCCGGCACGCCGGCCACGCCGATGTGCCGCACGAACCACTCGGCCGCCGCCGTGTCGTCGCTGAAGCCGAGCGCACCGATGTCCAGCATCACGTAATAGGCGCCCTGCGGTTCGGTGAACGGCAACCCGGTCTGCTTGAGATACCCGAGGAAGAGCTCGCGCTTCGCCGTGTACATCTCGCGCATGCCCGTGTAGTAGCTGTCCGGTAGCTCGAGCCCGGCAACGGCGGCCTCCTGCAATGGCGCCGCGGCACCCACCGTGAGAAAGTCGTGCACCTTGCGCGCCTGATGAATCACTGCGGGTGCGGCATGCACGTAGCCCAGGCGCCAGCCAGTGATGGAGTACGTCTTGGAGAGCGAGTTGCACGTAATCGTGCGCTCGAACGCGCCCGGCAGCGATGCAAAGTAGACGTGCTCGTACGGGGCGAAGGTGATGTGCTCGTACGGCTCATCGGTGATCACCCACGCATCGTACTTCTCGGCCAGCGCGAGGATCGTGAGCAGTTCGTCGCGCGTGAATACCTTGCCCGTCGGATTCGACGGGTTGCACAGCACGATCGCCTTCGCGCCCTGCATGAAGGCACGCTCGAGCTCCTGCGGGTCGAAGCCGAAGTCCGGCGGATGGAGCGGCACGTAGATCGGCTCGGCGCCCGAGAGAATGGCGTCCGCCGCGTAGTTCTCGTAGAACGGCGAGAACACGACGACCTTGTCGCCGGGATTGCAGGCCGTCATCATCGCGACCATCATCGCCTCGGTGCTGCCGCACGTCACGACGAGATGCTCGTCGGGATTTACGTCCATGCCCGAGAAATGCGAGATCTTCGCGGCCAGCGCGTTGCGGAAGCGCGGCGCGCCCCACGTGACGGCGTACTGATGGTGCGGCCCGCGAGTGGCGCGTTCGAGGGCGGCGAGCAGCTCCTCGGGCGGATCGAAATCGGGAAACCCCTGTGCGAGGTTGATCGCGCCGTATTGGGCAGCGAGGCGGCTCGTGCCGCGAATGACCGATTCCTTGAACGTGTGCAGGCGGCTGGCAGTAGGTGGCATGGGGACGGAAAGTAACGCCGGAATCCGGATGCCGGAGTAGCGGCTTTCAACACCTGCCGCATACTCCCGCATGACTACCGACCTGCCCGCTTCACCGGTCTCGGATGTATCGCCGCAGCATCGGATGACCATGGATGCCGATCGGCCCTGGCCGTTCGCGGCTCGTGTCGGTTTCCGCCGGTTCGCGTGCTACTTCACGCTCTACCTGCTCCAGTTTCCACTCCTGCTCCCGGGGATCAGCTCCGCGTGGGACGCGCTCCGGAAACTGGTGCTGCCGTGGGTGGGCCGCACCGTGTTCAGCACGGGGCCAGTCCCGGTTGCCGTGCAGTCGGGAAGCGGCGATACGCTCGCGGACTACCTGCTGATGTTCCTCTTTGCCGTGCTGTCGCTCGTGGGAGCGGCCGTGTGGACGCTGCGTCGCGATGCGAAGTCGCATCCGCGTGTGGCGGCCTGGCTGCTGCTGCTGATGCGGTATTTCCTGGCGATGGCACTGATGATCTATGGACTGGCCAAGGTGTTCATGTCGCAGATGCCACCGCCCGACGCATTCCGGCTCACGCAGACGTTCGGCGACCTGTCGCCCATGGGCCTGTTGTGGGCGTTCACCGGCGCGTCTCGCCCGTACGAGATCTTCGGCGGCCTTGCCGAGCTCATTCCGGGTGTGTTGCTGATCTTCCGACGCTCGGCACTGCTGGGCGCGTTGCTGGCGGTACCGGTACTGGTGAATGTGGTCCTGCTCAATTTTTCGTACGACGTGCCGGTCAAGCTCTTCTCGACGCACCTGCTCGTGATGTCGATCGCGTTGCTCGCACCGCAGGCGCGCAGGTTGTATGGGCTGGTCTGGGCCAACACCGTCGTGCAACCGGCCCACGTGGCTCCACTCGTCACCGACGGGCGACTGCTGACTCTGGGCAAGGTCGTGCAGGGAATCATGATGGTGCTCGTCCTGGCCGCCGGGGCGACGATGGCAGTGGGTTCTCGAAAGCAACCCGTCGCTGCGGCCGAAGACGGAGCATGGCGGATAGCGAGCTTCGATGGCCCCATAGGCCGCGGGCAGTGGGAATCCCTGGTCATCGACCGGCGACGCGTACGGTTCAAGCGCTCACTGGACGACGCGCTGTGGCTGACGCTCGCGCGCGTGGATTCGACGTCGTTTCGCATGGCAAGCCCGAACAACGCGGGCGTGGGCGGAACGAGCAAGCGACTGGACCTGGTCGGCGAGCTACGCGGCGCACGCATGGGCGCCGACATCGTGCGGCGTGAGGCGGACACGATGCTCGTACGCGGCGTGCAGGGAAACGACTCGGTGCGCGCAGTGCTGGTGCGACGTGACCTGAGCAAGATGGAGCTGGTGAGCCGCGGCTTTCACTGGATTCAGGAGTACCCGCGCAACCGGTGACGCGGCGCACGCAATGGTCGTGCGACTTTGAACTGCAGGTAAACGGATATAAACAGAAACAAAAACAAAACGAAACGGATCTGTCCGATGCACGGGACAGATCCGTTTCGTTTCAGGTCTTTTCTGTTTGTATCCGTTTACCTGCAGTTGCAGTTCACGAATCGCACGAACGTCAGTCGCGTCAGACGCCCGTCAGCACGTGCGACGTTTCGTCGACCACGCGGCCGTCGAACAGGTTCACCGTGCGATCCGCGTGCTCCGCATACCGCTGGTCGTGCGTCACCATGCAGATCGTCGCGCCGTTGCGATTGAGCTCGCGCAGCAGCTCCATCACCGCTTCGCCGTTGGCCGAATCGAGGTTACCCGTCGGCTCGTCCGCCAGCAGGATCGCCGGGTCGCCCGCCACGGCGCGCGCGACGGCGACACGCTGCTGCTGACCGCCCGAGAGCTGTGCCGGGTAATGCTTGGCGCGATGCGACATGCCCACGCGCTCGAGCGCCGACTGCACGCGACGCTTCCGCTCGGCCGCGTCCATGTCGCGGTACGTGAGCGGCAGCTCGACGTTCTCGAAGACCGTGAGGTCGCCGATCAGGTTGA
>JAZKCW010000004.1:0-4155 GCA_040387895.1 Gemmatimonadota bacterium | reverse complement strand
CGCACGAGCGCCGCATCGTGCACCGTGACGTGAAGCCCGAGAACATCTTCATCGAGGCCGCCTCCGGTCGCCCCTTGCTGTCCGACTTCGGTATCGCGCGGCCGCTCGATGCAGACACGCAGCTCACGATGGCCGGTGGGTCGTTCGGTACGCCATCGTACATGGCTCCCGAACAGGTGAAGGGCGCCGCGCTCGACGAGCGCGCGGATGTGTACTCGCTGGGCCTGGTGGGTTGGGAGATGCTCACGGGCGCGCGACCGTGGGAGGGAGAGACGCTGTACGACGTGCTGCACAAGCAGCAGCACGAGCCGTTGCCTTCGCTCGCGGCTCTGCGTCCCGACATTCCGTCGTACCTGCTGGTCGCCATCGAGGGCGCGCTCGCCAAGGCGCCGGAGGACCGGTGGGCGGACGGCGCCGCGTTGCTGGAGCGTCTCAGCCCGGTGCCGGCCACGTTGCCGACACGTCGGGTGCCGGGCGCAAAGCCGTGGAACGAGAGCGTCGTCGACCTGCGGGGCGCGGATCGGCAACGCGCGCAGGAACGGTCGCGCGCAGCCGGGGAACCAGACGACGAACCCACGATGAGGATCGATGCGCATTCCGGAGCGAGTGTCGCGCCGGGTGATGCGCAGACTGATGCGCCGGGTGATGCGCCGCTCCATGCGGGTCGGGAGCCAGATTTTGCGTCGCGTCCGCAAGCACTGCCCGAATCGGATCGACGCGATCGTGGCCTGGAGATTCGTGTCGAGCGGCTGGCTGCAGCCTCCGACGATACCCGTGCACACGCGGCAACACCGGCAGTGGCACCACCGGCAGTGGCACCACCGGCAGTGGCACCACCGCCCGTGACGGCAAGACGCAGGCGCACGATGCCGCGACTCGCAGGGCCGCTGCTCGTTGCCGCGCTGGCCTCGGCAGGCGCGATGGTCGTGTTGACCGGCACCGATCTACGGCGCAGCGTTGATGCCATCACGTCCGCATTTCCGTGGGCGCGCCCGGATTCGCCGCAAAGGGAAACGCCGACTGCGGATGCGCCGATCGCGAATGCACCTGCGACAGAGGCGCCCCGTGCGCGAGCCGACGCGTCGACTCGCGATGAGGTGGCAGTCCGGGACTCGAGCAACGCGCGGATCGCCGAGCGCGCGCGCGGGACCCCGTCGACCGCTGGGCGCACTCCCCCTGCGACGAATTCGCCCGCAGGCGTGCCAGCCAGATCATCCACGCCACCAGTCGCACCTCCAGTGGCACGGCCCCCGGTCGCACGGCCTCCGGTCGCACGGCCTCCCGCACCGAAAGCTCCGTCACCGAGTCCCGCACCGAAGGCTGCATCACGAACGGCGCCAGGCACCGATGCGCGTTGCAGCTCGACGGCCTATAGCTCGCAGCGTTCCTGCCTGCTGGCGGCCATCGATCGCAACGACGGCGATCTCAATCGCATCTACCAGGAGAACATCGCGCGCCTGCGCCGGCAAGCCGGTGGGGTGAAGGAGCCCTCGTCCGTGGAGCGGCTGCGTGTCGAACAGCGCGCGTGGATTGCCCAGCGCGATCGCGCGTGCAGGAAGTTGCGCGGCCCTCTGTGGGGCGCGATCCGGATCCCCTGCTATGCCCGCATGTCGGATGAGCGCGAGGCTGTCCTGAAGCGCCGCCTCCAGGGGTCTGCGCGGGACTGACCCGATGCGCGCCGGAGCGGGCTGAAAGGGCCTGCTCCGACGGGTACATTGGAGGCTCACCCGTTCACACGACGCCTCGCATGCCCGCACCAGACATTCAGGTCCAGATCTTCGGCACGAAGAAGAATGCCGACACGCGGAAGGCGCTGCGATTCTTCGCGGAACGTCGCGTGAAGACGCACTTCGTCGATCTCATGGAACGCGCCGCGGCCCTTGGCGAGCTGCGACGGTTCTCGCAAAAGTTCGGCGTGGAAGCACTCATCGATCGCGATTCGAAGCGCTTCGCTGAACTCGGACTGCGCGCTGCGCTGTACGGTGAGGAGCGATGGCTCACGATCCTCGCTGACGAACCATTGCTGCTCAAGCAGCCGCTGGTCCGCATGCAGCACAAGGTCAGCATCGGCACCCAGGAAACGGAGTGGAAAAGCTGGATCGGGAGCTGAACGAATGGTCAATACATCGCTGCCGTCGCGGTCGCACGTCATCATTTCACGCAATCCCCCTTCATGCTCTCGTCCATCCATAGCGTCATTCTGTCCGCAACGCTCGCGTGTGCGTGCGTCGCACTCTCTCCCGCCCTGTTGCACTCGCAGTCACGCCTTCGTGGCGTTGCCCGGCTTGGCCTCGAATACGGTGGCGAAAAGGTCGTGCAGTTCGAGTATGAGGACGGCAGCACCCCGGACGTGACGGCAGGCGGCGGCCTGCTGCTGACGGTCGGCGGCGTGTACCGCGTCGCCGACGTGGGGCGCAGCGCCATCGAAGCGCAGGCGAGTGTCGGTCTCAAGTACCGCACGATTCCGGCAGCGACGAACCAGAGTGCGAACTGGCTGCGTTACCCGGTCGAGGCGCTGGTCTTCTTCCGCGCTCCATCCTCGTTCCGCGTCGGCGTCGGCACGACGGTGCACCTTGCCAACAGTCTCAAGGCCAGCGGTGACGTGGCGAACGGGCGCATCGACTTCAAGACGAAGCCCGGTGTGCTGCTGCAGGCCGAGTACCTGAAGAACGAGTGGGGGATCGACCTGCGATACACGGCATTGGAGTACGAGATCTCGAACGGCGTCGGTACGGTCGGTGCGTCGAACATCGGTGTGGGCGCGAGCTACTTTTTCCCGCGCAAGCGCTAGGTCACTGCCGGCGCAGGCTACCGGTGCATCCCCTGCTCGCGTGCGAGGTCGCCCAACACCGCGCGATCGCGCACGCCGGTCTTGTCGAAGATGTTGGCGAGGTGCGTGCTCACCGTCCGCGCACTGATGTCGAGCTCCGCGCCGATCTCCTTGTTGCTGAGGCGGCGCGCCACGTAGCTCACGATCTCGCGTTCGCGATCCGTCAGCCCGTCGAGACCGATATGCTGCTGCTGCGCGGATGGCACGCGGGCGCCGAGTTCACGGAGGAGCGCGCGTGCCGCATCGGCCGCCGGACGCGCACCGAGTGCGTCGAGCACCTGCAGGCCGGCGCGCGCCTCGCGTACTGCCTCGTCGGTCTCACCGGTTGCCTGCAGCGCACGGGCCAGTCGCACGCGGGTGCACGCCGCGTCGAATGGATAGGGGACTGCTTCCAGCGCCGAGACGGCCCGCTGAAAGAGCGGAATGGCCTCCCCGGCATTCCCCGCGTGCAGCTCCGTTTCCCCGTCGATGACCGACACCCACGCCATGCCGATCGGATGGGCCAGCAACGAGGCGCCGTGCGCGAGCCGTTCACGCACGACCGTCAGCGTCGCATCGTCGCGCAGGTCGATGGCCGATGCCGCGATCGCGGGCAGGAGTCGATACACGGACCAAGCGATGTATCCCGTCCGGTCGGCGATCGCGAGAGCTTCCTTTCCGAGCTCGATCGATCGCTGCAGCTCTCCGACCGCGCGCAGGTGCGTCACCCGAGTCACGTAGGCCGGCAGCACGCCGTGCACGTCGAAGGGTGTCTTGAGGTCAGCCGCATCGGCGCCTGACGCGCGCCACGCCTCGTCCGACATGCGTGCCGAGTCGGCCAGCTCGCCCCGATTGATGTACACTGCGCTCACCCAGTGCAGCAGCCGGGAGAGCATGACGTTCTGATCGTAGGCGCGAGCGGCGGCGATTGCCTTTTCTCCTTCGACGATGGCGCGATCCCACTCGCCGCAGGCGCCGCGATACTCGATCGCGATCTCGGCGACGCGCAGCTGCAGGAACGGCGAGCGCAGTTCATCCGCGAGTCTCGACGCTTCCGCGAGGTGGCGTTGCAGCGACGACGTGTTGGCCGTGAGCGCACCGAGCACCGCGGCCGACCAGTGCGCGGACCATGCGAGGATGCGCTCACCGCTGCGCTCCGCGAGCTCCACGGCGCTGCGTGCATGCGACCAAGCCCGATGCGCGGGGCCCGTCCAGATGTGGAGCATCAGCAGCGCGTGATGCGCACGCGCGAGCATCGGGAGCTGCCCGAGCCCCTCGGCCAGTTCGAGTGCCGTCGCGATTTCCTTCTTGGCGGCCTCCGCGAGCCCGAGTGCCTGCAGGCAATC
>JAZKCW010000003.1:0-58862 GCA_040387895.1 Gemmatimonadota bacterium | reverse complement strand
TCAACGAGGAGCTCAAGTCGTCGAACGAGGAGCTCCTCTCGATGAACGAGGAGCTGCAGTCCGCGAACGAGGAGCTCGAGTCGTCGAAGGACGAGCTGCAGGCGACGAACGTCCAGCTCGAGGATACGAACGCCGATCTCGAGAACCTGCTGGCCAGCACCGGCATTCCGACGCTGTTCCTCGATGACGCCGGTAACGTCCGGCGTGTGACGCCGACGGCGGGGCGCATCTACAACCTGCAGGTCGAGGACGTCGGTCGCCCGCTCGCACACTTCACGAGCAAGGCGCTCGCGATGCCCGCGCTGCCGCCATCGGCACAGGTGCATGCCGGCCGTGGCGCCATCGAGCACGAGATCGAGCTGCAGGACGGCAGCTGGTACGTGCGCCGCGTGCTGCCCTACGTGACACCGGCCGGGGAGCACGAGGGCATCGTCGTGACGTTCACCGACATCACCGAGCGCCGCCGGTACGCCGACGAGATCCGCGAGCGCGAGGCGCGCCTGCGCGACGTGATCGACTCGATGTTCGCCTTCGTGGCCGTGGCCGACATCGACGGCACGCTGCTGGAGGTGAACCGCGGGCCGCTCGAGGTCGGCGGCCTGACGCGCGAGGAGACGATCGGGCGTGCGCTTTGGGACTGTGCATGGTGGACGCACGACGAGGCGGTGCGCGAGCGACTGCGCGAGGCGTTCGGGCGTGCGGTGACGGGCGAAGCGGTGCGCTACGACGAGGTGGTCCGCATTGCGGGCGACGACCGGATCACGATCGACTTCATGCTGCAGCCGGTCTTCCGCGACGGCGTGCTGCAGTTCGTCATTCCGTCGGGTGTGGACGTCACGCACCGGGTGAACACCGAGCGTGAGCTCCGGCAGCAGCGCGACCTGACCGCGACGATCACGGACAACGCCACGACCGCGATCCTGCTGCTCGATGCGGAGGGGCGCTGCACCTACGCGAATCCGGCATCGGAAACAATGACAGGCTACCGCGTCGACGAGCTGGTGGGGGCCGTGCTGCACGACCGCATCCACCATCACCGGGCTGACGGCTCGGAGTTCGACGCCGCGGACTGTGCGATCCGTCATGCGCTCGCGGCGGGAGAAGACATGCGCGAGCACGCGGACACGTTCATGCGCAAGGACGGCTCGTTCTTCCCCGTGGTCTGCAATGCGCGCTCCGTCGGGTCGAGCGGTCTCGTGCTCGAAGTGCGCGATGTCACACGGGAGCGGGTCAAGGGCGAGGCGCTTCGGCGCCGCACGCGCGAGCTGCAGACGCTCGCCGACAATTCCCCCGACATCCTCACCCGCTTCGATGCGGAATGCCGGCACGTGTTCGTGAATTCCGCCGTCGAACGCGCGACGGGGCTTGCGGCGTCGGAGTTCATCGGTCGCACCAACCGGGACCTCGGGATGCCCGAGGTGCAGTGCGACGTGTGGGAGGCCGCGATCCGCAGGGTATTCGACACCGCCGACACGGTGACCGTGGAGTTCGAGTTCGAGACGCCGGAGGGCCCACGCTACTACTCCGGTCGTTTCGTGCCGGAGCTCGGTGACGACGGCAACGTGCAGTTCGCGCTCGGCGTGACGCGTGACCGGACCGCGGAACGTGACGCAGAACTGGCGTTGCAGGAGGCCAACCGACGCAAGGACGTCTTCCTGGCGACGCTCGCGCACGAGCTGCGCAACCCGCTCGCACCGGTGCGAAACGGACTCGAGATCCTCCGTCTCGCGTCGAATGGCGACGAGCGCACGGCGGCGATCCGCGAGATCATGGAGCGGCAGATCGTCAACATGTCGCGCCTCATCGACGACCTGCTCGACATCTCCCGCATCAGCCTGGGCAAGGTCGAACTGCAGCGTGGCGTGGTGAGTGTCGCGTCGGTGTTTCACGGTGCGCTCGAGGTGAGCCGGCCCGCCATCACGGCCGCGGGTCACAACATCGCGGTGCGCCAGCCCGACGAGCCGATGCTGCTCGATGCCGACGCCACACGCATGGCGCAGGTCGTGGGGAACCTGCTGCAGAATGCGGCCAAGTACACGCCCGACGGCGGGCAGATCACCCTCGAGGCACTCCGCGACGGGGACGATGTCGTGATCCGCGTGTCGGACACGGGCATCGGGATCGAACGTGCCATGCTCTCGCACGTCTTCGAGATGTTCACGCAGGTCGACCATCCGCGGGCGAAGTCGAAGGGTGGCCTCGGCATCGGACTCGCGCTCGTGCGCCAGCTCGTGGAGATGCACGGCGGGACCGTGCGTGCGGACAGTGACGGCGCCGGCACCGGGAGCACGTTCACCGTGCGCCTGCCACTCGCATCAGCGAGCGCACCGGGGCGGCCGTCCGCCGTCGCACCGAGCTGGGAGAGCACTCCGGCGGGCCGACGCACCGTGCTCGTGGTGGACGACAACGCCGATGCCGCGCGCAGTCTCGAGACGATTCTCACCATGATGGGCCATGACGCCTGCTGCGCATTTACCGGGGCGCAGGCCATCGAGCTGCTCGAGAGCATCGAACCGGATGTCGTCATTCTCGACATCGGACTGCCGGATACCAGTGGCTATGAACTCGCCTCGCACATTCGCGGCGAGCTGGGCATGACGAACGTGCTGCTCGTTGCGCTGACGGGGTGGGGCAGTGAAGAGCATCGCCGGCGCTCTGTCGAAGCCGGGTTCGACTTCCACCTCACGAAGCCGGCGGATTCGGCGATCATCCGTCGCATCATGTCGAGGGCGCTGGCGCGCTAGGCGCTGGCACGCCAGTCGCGCCTTGCTTCCCGGACCCGGACCATGGATTGTTCAGGGATACCACCCGAACCCAATCCATCATGACCAATCGTCTTCGCGCGGCCGTTGTCGCCGCCTCATTCGTTCTATCGGCCGGCGCACTGGGCGCGCAGGCTGCCCCGCCCAAGGCTCCGGTCAAGGCGCCCGCCAAGCCGGCCATGGACCATGGGGCCGATCATGACAAGATGCATGCGAAGGAAGCCGGGCACGCCGAGGGCAACCACGCGGTGAGCGGCTGGAAGGAGCTGGACTCCTACCACATGCTCATGATGGCCACGTGGCATCCCGCCAAGGAGAAGAGCGACATGGCGCCGTTCCGCGCGAAGGCGGCGGACATGGTGGCGAGCGCGAAGCTGCTGTCGGCGTCCACGCCACCGAAGGGTTGCGACACGCCGGCGCTGAAGAAGGCGGCCGCGGATCTCCTGCCTGCAACGTCGAGCGCCGCGGCGATGATCGCCAGCAAGGCGACCGATGCACAGCTCAAGACGGCCCTTGGCGGACTGCACGAGAAGTTCGAAGTCCTCGAAGAGGGCTGCAAGCCCGCCAAGTAGTGGTGGTGCAATGAACTGACGCACGCGGCGTCAGTTCATGCCCTAGCGAGTCGGAAACGGACGAGGGGGTGGCAGACGATCGGCAAATCGCCAGTCTGCCGCCCCTTCGCGCGTCAGCGGGAGCTTGAGGAGGCGCGCGCGCACCATCGCCATCGGCATCGGTCCGCCCTGCAGCACGGCGTCATGGAACGCGCGCGTCGACATCTTCTTCGCGCCCACGGTTTCTGCATACAGTGCGCGCATCTGCAGGCCACCGAGCATGTACGCGGCCTGGTAGAGCGGTGAGTAGCTCCCGTTGAACGAGCGGCGCACTTCACCTTCCGCATTCGCCCGCTCGAAGTTCACGGTATCGACGAGGAACTGCACCGCCTGCTCCGGCGTCATCTTGCCGAGGTGGAAGTTGAGCGAGAACATGATGCGCGCGCTGCGGTGCATCCGCCAGAACAGCGCGCCCATGCGATCTTCCGGCGTCACGTGAAAATCGTTGTCCCACAGGAACATCTCCCAGTACAGCGCCTGGCCCTCGTTCCAGAACGGCGTGCTGAAGAGACGGCGATGCGAGTTGTAGCGCGCCTGCATGAAGCCCTGCAGGTGATGCCCCGGGTTCAACTCGTGAAACACGACGGCCTTGGAGAAATGCGGGTTGTTGCCGCGCAGGCTCATGAGCTTCTCGTCGTCCGTCATGTCGGCAGTGGGATACGACACCTGGATCATGTCGCCGCCGAGGAAGAACGGATTCACGCGCTGCCGGTCGGGCGACATCATCTCCATGCGCCAGTCCTCGCGCGCCAGCGCCGGGATGGTCACCCAGTCGTGCTTGTCGAAGAACTCTTCGGCCTGACGCGCAAGATCGCGGATCAGGTCGGGCTGCTTGCCGGGTTCGACGTAGGTGTCCTTCACCTTCTCCATCGCGGCCTTCCAGTTGTCGCCGAAGCCCATCTCGCGCGCGGCCTTCTTCGCCTCGCTCAGCGAGAATGCGTACTCCTTCTCGGCGATCACGATGAGCTCTTCCGGCGTGTACGGAATCATCGAGTGCTTGAGGTCCGCCGCGAGACCGTCCGCGCCAACGGGATCGCCGATGATCGGGCCGCTGTTGGCGCCGGTGTTGGTGTTCGCGTTCGCCGCTCCGGCGCCGCCGGCTCCGCCCGCACCGCCACCTCCGCCACCACGTCCCCCGGCCGCGCCACCCGCCGCCGCTGCACCCGCGCCACCGCCCGTTGCCGGCAACCCCACCAGACGCGTGCGGATCGTCGACGCGTAGCGGGTGAGTGACTCGTCGAGCTTCTGGTACGGATTGGCGACCCACCAGGTGAACATCGGATCGAAGCCGGCATAGAAGCGGTTCCAGCTGCCCAGCGTGCCCTTGAGCGCGTCTACATTCTCCGCGGCGCGGTTGGCGATCGTACGGGCGAGCCCCGTGCTGCTGTCGCGGCCGCGTTGCGATTCGATCCGCGCACGGAGACTGTCGATCTCGCGCGTCGTCGTGGAGATCGTACGGGCCACCGTCGCCGGCTCGATCGTCACGAGGTCGCGTCGTGCATCATGCAGCGCGAGCAGCTTGTCGCGAAATGGCAGCAGCGCCGCCGTCTCCGCGCGCTGCTTGTCCGCGCGCGCAGACAGCTCCAGCGCGTACTGCACCTGATCGTTCAGGAGGACGTAGTCGACCTTGCCCTCCTGCGACAGCTTGTTGAAGTCGTACTCCTTCAGCCGGTCACGCCACGCGGCGTAGAAGGCGCGCATCCGGGCACGCTGCGCTGGCGAATCACTCGCGTCGTAGCGCCGGTTGAGCACTCCCTGGTCTGCCGAGAAGCGTTCCACGACTTCGGCAAGTTCGCTCGTCGTCTCGCCCAGGCTGGCCAGCTTCGGCACCGAGGCCAGCGGGTCCTTCGGAAAGACCTGCCCCGGGGTCGGCTTCGGCATGACGGGCGCCGTCGTCGGCTTCGGCCGGTCCTGCGCGACGAGCGCGGCGCCGGGAGCGATCGAGGCGACTACGCAGGCGAGTGCGCACGCTGCCGCCAGGGCAGAGGGGACACGAGACATCGGGGATTCTCGGAGTGGAAGGAGGGCGTGGATCGAGGCGAGGGCCGGCGGTGTGGCGCTTCGTCGGTCTCAGCTCTCTAGCTTGCCGCCGGAGACACCCGTTTGGCAACGGGCACGGCGCCTGACGGGCCACACCTCCGGTACGTCTCTTGCCCTTCGCCTCCGGGCGAACCCGCGCACGCCGCGCGGCGCACTCCCGTAGGCGACATATGACACAGCCATCAGCGTCCGCGACACTCGTCGATCTCGATCCCTCGGACCTGAAGCTCACGCGTGTACGCGCGATGCGCGGTCCCAACTACTGGCGGCTCGCGCCGGTCATCACGGCCGATATCGAGCTCGGCGCGCTCGAGACCGTGTCGTCGGCCGAAATGCCCGACTTCACCGAGCGGCTCCTGGCCGCCATGCCGACATTGCGAGAGCACCCGTGCTCGCTCAATCGGCCCGGCGGGTTCGTCGAACGGCTGCATCAGGGCACGTACCTCCCGCACATCCTCGAACACGTTGCGCTCGAGCTGCAGACCCTCGCCGGAAGCGACGTGCACTTCGGCCGGGTCGTCCAGAGCGGCGACCCCGGGGTGTGGTGGGTGATCGTGGCCTATGAGGAGGAGGACGTCGGCATCGCCAGCATGCACGAGGGCGCCCGCATCGTCCGCCACGCGATCTCGGGCGAGCCTCTCGACACGAACGAGATGGTCCAGGACCTCTGCCGGCTGCGCGAGGACGTGCGCCTCGGCCCCTCCACGTGGAGCATCGTGAAGGAGGCACGCCGCCGTGGGATTCCGGTGCGCCGCCTCAACTCGCGGTCGCTCGTGCAGCTTGGGCTCGGCCGCAACCTGCGGCGCATCCAGGCCACCGTCACGGGTAACACCAGCTCCATCGCGGCCGAGATCGCGCAGGACAAGGAGGACACGAAGCGCACGCTCGAGAGCGTCGGGCTGCCCGTCCCGTCGGGCAAGCTCGTTGGCACGGTCGACGGTGCCATCCAAGCGGCCGAGCGGATCGGATTTCCGGTGATCCTCAAGCCGCTCAACCTGAATCACGGCCGCGGTATCTCCGGCCGGCTGGACTCGCCGGATGACATCCGGGGGGCGTGGGAGGAATCGACGCGACGACCCGGACGTGTGATCGTCGAACGGTTCGTGACCGGCCGCGACCATCGTGTCCTGGTGGTGGACGGCAAGGTGGTCGCGTGCGCCGAACGGGTTCCGGCGCATGTCGTCGGCGATGGAACGTCGACGGTCCGCGAACTGGTACAGATCGCCAACAGGGATCCGCGTCGTGGACGCGGGCACACCAAGGTGCTGACCTGGCTGCCGCTGGACGAGCAGACGGAAGATTTCCTCGCGAAGGGTGAGCGCACGCTCGACACCGTCCCGGCGGCTGGCGAGACGGTGTTCCTCCGCGCGACGGCCAACCTCAGCACCGGTGGCACGTCGATCGATCGCACGGAAGAAATGCATCCCGACAACGTCACCGCGTGCGAGATGGCAGCGGGAATCATCGGACTCGACATCGCCGGCATCGACGTGCTCACGCCCGACATCAGCGTGCCGTTCCGGGAGAATGGCGCGGTGATCATCGAGGTGAACGCGGGGCCGGGCGTGCGCATGCATACGCACCCGACCGAGGGCAAGCCGCGCAACGTGGGCGCAGCGATCATCGACATGCTCTATGCGCCCGGACAGAGTCCGACGATTCCCGTGATCGCGGTGACGGGCACCAACGGAAAGACGACGACCACACGGCTCATCGCGCACCTGTTCCGGCACACCGGCGGCAATGTCGGCTTCACCACCACCGACGGCATCTACCTCGGCAACCGCCTCGTCATCGAAGGTGACATGACGGGTCCGTTCTCGGCCAACGTCATCCTGTCGAATCCGACGGTCGATGTCGCTGTGCTCGAGACGGCGCGCGGCGGCATCCTGCGCGCCGGGCTTGGCTTCGACGAGTGTGATGTCGGCGTCGTGATGAACGTGACGGCGGATCACCTGGGGTTGCGCGGCATTCACACTGTCGAACAGCTCGCGGATGTGAAGGGCGTCATTCCCGCCGTGACGAAACGTGATGGGCACGCAATTCTCAATGCGGACGATCCGCTCGTGCTGGCCATGCGCGAACGTACGGGTGCCGACATCGTGCTCTTCTCCACACGCGCGCCGGGTACGAACCCGGCGGTCGAGTCGCACCTCGAGAAGGGCGGCATCGCGGCGCGCGTGGAGAACGACACGTTCGTCATCTACCGCGGACGGTTGCGCATTCCCATCGCCAGCACGCGCGACGTCCCCCTGATGATCGGTGGTGCGGCACGCTTCCAGGCGCCCAACGTGCTCGCGGCGATGCTAGCCGCCTTCGTGCGCGGCGTACGGTACGATGACATCCGCACCGGGCTGATGAGCTTCTTCCCGTCGCCCACGCTCACGCCCGGCCGCATGAATCTCATGCGGGTAGGGAAGGGACGCATCCTGGTCGACTACGCGCACAACGCGGCTGCCGTCGAAGGACTCGTGGAATTCGTGCGCGGGCTCGATGCGCGCCGTCGTATTGCTGTCGTCACGGGGCCCGGTGACCGGCGCGATGACGACCTGCGCACCCTCGGGCGGCTCGTCGCGCGCCTCGATCATGTCGTGATCAAGGAGGACGAGAACGGTCGCGGCCGTCCGAAAGGGCAGATCGCGGATCTCATCCGGCAGGGTTTGCACGATGGCGGGCTGCCCGACAGTGCGATCGCCGTGGAGCTCGACGAGTTCGATGCCGTGAATCATGTGGTGGACATGCTCGATGACGGCGACCTCGCGATCGTCCTCGTGAACGACGTGCAAGGCGTGCTCAAGCTCCTGAGGGATCGTGGCGCTCGTTCCTGAGGCCGCAGTGCAGGGAAGTGTCGACGCGTCCGCCGATCCGTTCTCGGAGATCCGGTTGCGCGCGCTGAGTGCCACGCGCGGTGCCAACTACTGGTCGCGAAAGCCGGTCACGCGGCTGGACCTCGTGGTCGGCGCCTTCGACGACATCAGCTCCGAGATGTCCGAGGGGTTCACCGACCGGCTGGTGACCGCATTGCCGGGGCTCGAGGAGCATCGATGCAGCATCGGAGAGCGTGGCGGCTTCATCACGCGCCTCAACCGGGGCACCTACGCCCCGCACATCATCGAGCACGTCGCGCTCGAGCTGCAGACCCTCGTCGGACACCGTGTCGGCTACGGCCGCTCGCGTGGCGGCGACGCCGAGGGCGAGTACACGGTGATCTTCGAGCACGTGCACGAGGCGACGGGGCTGCGCGCAGCAGCGCTTGCGCTCGACATCGTGCAGCAGGCCTTCGCCGGTTCGCTCTCGACGATCGATCACGCGGTCGCCGAGCTGCGCGGAATCGCGGAGACGCCCGACGTGCCGCGGGTTACGCCCCATGTGCTCTGTGGGGTCACTGGTGGCAGTGCACGCGCCGAACTCCGCACCGAGATCGCACGGCGGCATGGTGACGAAAGCGCACTCATCATCGACGTGAGTCCCGCCTATATCCTGCAGGCTGGCCTCCCGTATGCCGCGAGCGACGTTGCCGTCGTGATCGATGCCGACCTCACCGACGTGCCGGAACGCTACCAGGACGAGGAGCGTGCGGCGCGGCTGGTGTCAGTGCTCGCCGACGCCTTGCCTCGTCGCGGCCTGCTGATCGCACCGGCCAAGCTCTGGGAGGTGCAGGACTACGCGCGCGACGAAGGGTGCAGTGTCGCCGTGTTCTCGGGGCGCAACGACGTGACGGGGCGCGACCGGGCCCGCGCGCGGTCGGCAGCGTGGGTCGACGATGGACACGTGGTCGTCGAACATCGCGGTCGTGTCGTGTCGCGGGAGCCGCTGCACGATGACGTGTCGCCCGCAGCGCAGGCTGCAGCAGCGCTGGCCGTGCGCGCGTTGCAGCCCAATCCGTAGCTGGGCGTAGGCTAGCTGACGCCGGCTCGCTCTTCTGCCTCCTCGGTGGAGTGACACGATGGCAGGCGCGATTCGAGGTCGAACTCGTCGCCCATGTTGAGCAGGTGCAGCCGGATGTTGAAAACCGACAAGGTGCGGTCCGTCGCGTCTTCCACGACGTTGCTGTTCGTCACGTCGCGAGCGTCGACGACGTAGACCCCGCCTTCACCCAGTACGCTGAACGAGAAGCCGTTGTCGAAGTACAACGCGGTGTTCTCGTCGATGCCGATGCCCAGGATGCGCGGATTCTGCGCCACCGCGCCGATGAGCCGTCCGATGCGGCCGCGTTCGGCGAAATGCTGGTCGATGATCACCCCGCTCACGAAGCCGAAGCCCGGCGCCATGCGCAGGGTGTCCCCCACCCGCGGCGAAGACGAACTGTCGCCCGACACGAGCATCGTCTCGCACACGACCGAGGCGCCGGCCGAGGTGCCGGCAATGCACCCACCCGACTCGTAGATGGCGCGCGTCTTCTGGTACACCGGTGTGTCGCCGAGCTGGCTCGTCAGCTTGAGCTGGTCGCCCCCCGTGAAGAAGACCACCCTGGCGCCGTCGAGCACACCATGTACCGACGCATCGAGTGCCTGCTCACGGTTGTTGACGTGCAGGTGGCGAACATCCTCCACGCCAAGATCGCGGAAGATGGGCTCGTAGTCGGCCCAGACCTCGTCCGGCATGTCACTGGCGGCCGTAACTACGACGAGAGCGCCGCGCTTCGCTTCGTTCGCCACGGCGCGGAGGATGACGCGCTCGTTCTCCTTGTCCTCGTGCCCGCCGATGGCGATCAGTCGGCCGTTCCGCTTGCGGATCATTTCTGCCCCACGAGTTCGATGGTGCGTTCGGTGGTGTCGAGAAATCCCTCACGCGCAACCAGTGCGCCGTCCTCCACCATCTGCACACCGCGTGCAAGCACATGCGCGATGTCGAGCGAACCACTCCGCAGGACGAGTACGTCGCCGTCGAAGCCTGCGGCCAGCTGCCCCTTTGTCTTGAGCCGCAGCACCCCAGCGGTGTTCGACGTCAGCATCGGCAGGATGGTCTCCAGCGGGATCCGCGCGTGGACGACCGCGTGACAGAACTCGTCGAACAGCTTGCGCGGGCTGCTCGTGCCGGAGTCCGATGAAATCGTGAGCTGTTCCGGCTTCCCGCCGTGCTCCAGGTAGTACTGGACCCAGCGCGCGAGCCCACCATCCACCGTGTCGATGTCGACATGGGCACCCCGCTCGGCGAGCGCGATGGCCTCGTCCATCAGTGCTTCGTTGCGGTTGACGTGGGTCGGATACAGCATGTTCGCCGTGATGGAGAAATCACCGTCGAGCAGCTCGCGCAACCGCTTCAGCCGCTGGTCGTCCTTGCCGACGTGGAAGTGCGTCACGCCCGCCTTCCCGCTCAGCATGCCGCCGACGTGAGTATCGAGCACCAGCTTCGCCAGCTCAGGTGCCTGGGGGCACAGGCCACGTTCGTCGGCAATGGCGATCTCTCCGGCCCCCACGACCTCGTCGACGAACATCATGTCGTTCCGGATCGACTGCGTCACGGTGCTGGGCGGCACGTTGTAGCCGCCACTCCAGACAAAGGCCGACAGCCCCTCCTCCTTGAGCCCCTTCACCCGGGCCAGCAGCCCCGCCATGGTCTTCATGGTCGTATCGACCCCGAGCGTCCCCACCACGCTCGTGATCCCGGCCGTCACGATCTCGCTGAGGGTGATCTCGGGCGTCTGGGTGCTGAAGCCCTCTTCACCGCTCCCCCCGAGGAGGTGCTCGTGCGGGTCGATGAGGCCCGGGGTGACGATGCATCCACCGGCGTCGATGACCCGGCATTCGAGGTCCAGCGCCTCAACCGCCCGCCGGTCGACGGTGCCAACCTTGCCAATCCGACCGTCCAGCAACAGCACGCTCCCCCGCCCCAACGGCTGAGGTGCGTAGATTTCACCGTTCTCGATAAGTGTGAGCATGCAAGCTGGCGCGGCACGTTGCGTTCCAGCGTGCCACCCATCGGCACGCCAGCCAGTTTGCGGAAGTTTTTCCGACAGGAGTGAAGTACATGGAGTCTTTCGGTGACATGCCAAATGAACAGTCTGTACCGTCGCACCTGCCGCCCCCGGTCAGTGCGCGCGGATGGCTGGTCCCGATTGGTGGACGCATGCAGTCGCCCGAGATACTCACACGCTTCATCGACCTGTGCGGCGGATCCGACGCGCGCATCGTGATCGTGCCCACCGCTTCCAACGAAGCGGACTGTGCGACCTATTATCACGGCGTCTTCGCACCATTTCACCAGCAGTCCGCACGGGTGATTCCGCTGCTCACCCGGCAGGATGCGGCGAACCCGGTGTTGCTCAAGGCCGTCACGGATGCGACCGGTGTGTTCTTCACAGGTGGCAACCAGCTCAAGCTCGCGACCATGCTCGGCGGCACCCCGATGGCCGCCCTGCTGCGCGCGCGCTACTCGGCCGGTATGCCGGTCGCGGGTACCAGTGCCGGCGCAGCGTTCCTCAGCGACCACATGATCGCATTCGGCGAGGAAGGGAAGGCGCCGCGCGTCGCGATGGTGACCACGGTGGCGGGCCTCGGACTCACGGAGCGCTACATCATCGATCAGCACTTTCGCGAGCGCGATCGCCTTGGTCGTCTCGTGACCGCCATCGCGTACAACCCGGTGATGATGGGCCTGGGTGTCGACGAGGATACGGCGGCTTTCATCAGCCCGGACGACGTCATGCATGTCGTCGGCTCGGGTTCCGTCACGGTCGTCGATCCCGTCGACCTCGACAACTCCGCGATTCTCGAAGCGCTGCCCGGGGCACCACTCACGCTGCCTGGCATGACGGTGCATGTCCTCGAAGCCGGCACCGTGTACGAACTCGGCGAGCGTCCTGCAGCGGCCTGACGCCACCGCGTGAGGGAAGGGGACGTCAGCCGCGCTGTCGTTCCCGCTGCATCGTTGCCGCAATCAGCGTGAGCAACCGGCTGCCGTCCACCGGCTTGATGAGATGGTCGACGAAGCCCGCCTCGCGACTCGCGCGCAGGTTCTCCTCCATGCCGTAGCCGCTCAGCGCGATCGCCGGAAAACGTCCGTTGACCGCGGCGATCACGTCGAGCCCCGACCCGTCCGGCAGCCCGATGTCGCTGACGAGGATGTCGAAGTGCGAGTGCGCGTCGAGTGCCGCGCGCGCCTCCGCGACTGAGCGCGCGGAGACGACGGTGTGCCCGTGGCCCTCGAGCCCGAGACGCAAGACGGTCTCTGCATCGACGTTGTCCTCCACGAGCAGCACCGAGTATGTCGCGTTGCCCGTGTACGTCGCCTCGTAATTGCCGGAGTGCGCGAGATCGCGCTCGCGCTCGGCCGCGCCCGCGGTACGCAGGGTCAGCTCGAACGTGGCACCGAGACCCAGCCCGTCGCTCGCCGCCGTGAGTTCGCCGCCGTGCTTGAGAGCAAGACCACGCGCGATGGCGAGTCCGAGACCAAGGCCGCCGAACGACGACGGCTTGCCCGGGTCTGCCTGCTCGAATGGCGAGAAGATCTTGGGGAGCGTTGCCGGACTGATGCCGATGCCGTTGTCCCGCACGCGAATGCGCAGCGACTCGCTCGTCGGGTTGTCCACCAGGATGCGCAGCTCGCCGCCCACGCGCGTGAACTTCACGGCGTTGCGGATCAGGTTCCAGAGAATCTGCTGCAGGCGCGCCTCGTCACCGAATACCAGCGTGGTCTCGGCGTCGACGCGCACCTCGAGCGCCATGCGCCGGCGTTCGAGCTCCTCCCGCGTCGTTTCCAGTGCGCCATTCAGTGCGTCCCGTGCATCCATGGCGCGCATGTCGAGCGTGAGCTTGCCCCGCTCGATGCTCGTCACGTCGAGCAGGTCCTCGATCAGTCGTGCCTCGAGCGCGGCATTGCGCCGGATCATCGCCACGATGCCGGCGGCATCGGGTGGCATGCCCTCGTGAAGCTCGAGCAGCTGCGCGCCGGACATGATCGGCACCAGCGGTGTGCGCAACTCGTGCGACAGCACCGCGATGAACCGGTCCTTGGCCTGGCTCGCCCGTTCCGCTTCGAGCTTCGCGGTCTGCAGCGCCTCCGCGGCCCACCGCGCTTCGGTGGTGTCACGCACGATCTTCGAGAATCCCGACAGCGTACCCTGTTCGTCGAAGATCGCGGTCGTCACGCCATTCGCGAAGAACGTGGACCCGTCGCGCCGCATCAGCCACCGGTCATCGGGCGCACTTCCCTTGTCCGCGGCCGTCTGCAGCTCGTCCTCGAATGCACCGCTCGCGCGATCCTCGGCACGAAACAGCAAGCGGGCCGACTTGCCCTGCACGTCGGAAAGGACATAGCCAAAGGCCTTCTCGGAGGCACTGTTCCACGAGCGGATCGCGCCATCGGGTGAGAGCAGGATCACCGCATAGTCCTGCAGCGACTCGATGACCCGGCTGAAGATGCTTTCCGACTCGCGCAGCGCACGTTCCGCCGCTTCACGCTGCTTGCGCTCGCGCGATTCGGCGATGGCCCGGTCCACGACCAGCGGCAGTCGGGACAGGCGCGACTTCACGACATAGTCCGTTGCGCCACGCTTCAGCATGTCGACCGCATGTTCTTCGCCGAGCACACCGGAGATGAAGACGAACGGCGTGTCGGGGCACTGCTGCAGCACGGCCTCGAGCGCTTCCGTGCCGGAGAAGCCCGGGATGGAGAAGTCGGACAGCACGATGTCGTAGCGGCCGCGCACCAGCGCCCTGCGGAATGCGTCGCCACTGTCGACGTGCGTGATGTCGCAGCGCCGGTCGCGTGTCAGCATCTCGGACGTCAGTTCCGCATCGAAGCGGCTGTCCTCGAGCAGCAGTACGCGGAGCGCGTGTTCCCGCACGCCGGGCACCGCTCGGGCCTTCTTCGCGCTGGCGCTAGCCATGCTTCCGGTGTGATCGCATCGAACCTGGCGGCGGCTCGTTCAGGACTGCCCAGAAGACGCCGAGATCGGAAATGGCCTCGACGAAGTGCGTGAACTCGACGGGCTTGACGACGAACGCATTGGCGCCGAGTTCGTAGCTGCGTACGAGGTCGGACTCTTCCTTCGACGAGGTGAGCATGACCACCGGTGTGCTCTTGATCTGCGGGTCTCCGCGAATCTCGCGCAGGACCTCGAGCCCATTCACTTTCGGCAGCTTCAGGTCGAGCAGCACGACGGCGGGGTTGCCCGTGCCGCGGTCACTGTGGCGTCCGCGGGAGAACAGGTAGTCGAGCGCATCCTCGCCATCGCGCACGACCACCACGTCGTTGGCGAGGTGGGTGCGTTCGAGTGCGATGAGCGTGAGCTCGAGATCGTTCGGGTTGTCTTCGACCAGCAGGATCGGCTTGAGCATCTGACGCGCGTTCACGCCTCGTTGTGGGGTGTGCCGGCCGCGGTCGCACGCGCAGCCTTTGGAAGAGCAAAGGAGAAGGTCGCTCCGCGGTCAAGCTCGCCCTGGGCGTGCACCGTGCCGCCATGGCGCTCGATAGCGCGGCGCACACTGGCGAGGCCGATGCCGGTTCCGCTGAACTCCTCCATGCCATGCAGGCGCTGGAAGACGCCGAACAGCTTGTTCACGTAGCGCATGTCGAACCCGACACCGTTGTCAGAAACGCGCACGAGGTGCGCCTCGTCGGTGTCCTCGCTGCTGATCTCCACGCGCGGGTGCTCACGTGTCGAGCTGTACTTGACGGCATTGTCGATGAGGTTCTGCATGACGACCTGCATGAACACCGGGTCGGCGATCAGCTCCGGGAGCGGCCCGATCTCCCACTCGATGCTGGCGGACGCGGGATCCATTCGTCGGTCGCGCACGATACTCTGCACGAGCTCCGACATCGCGACGCGAGTCGGGCGCAACGTCGTGCGCCCCATCTGCGAGAACGCCAGCAGGTCGTCGACGAGCGTACCGGCAAATTTCGCGGAATCCTTGATGTTCTGCAAAAACCTGACGCCGCGTTCACTGAGCTTGGCGCCGTCGTAGTCGCGCACCAGGTCGGCGTAGCCGGTGATATGGCGCAGCGGAGCGCGCAGGTCGTGCGACACGCTGTACGAGAACGCCTCGAGCTCCTTGTTGATGCGTCCGAGCTCACCCGCCAGCGATGCAACCTCTTCCGCACGTCGCAGCACGATGTTGAGCATCGCATGGCGAAACTCGGCGGCCACCGCTTCCTCGCTCGCACGCCACGGCTCGGCACGACCGCCAATGTCTTCCCGCCACGTCGCGAAGCTGCGCCGGGGATGCAGGCGCATGCCGTCGCCCTCGTCACGCGTCGCGGACTTGTTGGGGTTGCCCGCCCAGAGGACCGTGCGCGACACCTCCGGACGAAACCAGAGCACGAAGTTGCGATGCAACTGCGACACCGAGATCGCGAGCAGTCCGCTCACCTGATGCGCGTACGCGCGCGCCGGCGGGTACACCTCACCCAGGCGGTCCGTCGTCACGACATCGCGCGCCTGAAGGGCGACCCACTCGGCGAGCGCCGTCACCTGCGCCGGCGGAGGGGTGTCGCCCACGAGACGCAAACGGCCTTCCGAAATCACGGCGGCGCCGGTCGCGGAGCCGAAACGCATCAGGTCCTCGGGCGCGTCGGCCAGCGACTCCACCGCACCCCCGCTCTCGGCCGTCGAGGTCACCAGCGAGACCAGCAGGCGTCGCAGGGTCAGGCCGTGTTCCGCCTCGCGCAGGCTCTCGCGCGATTCGATCTGCAGCGCGAGGATCTGTCCGAGATGCTCGGCGGCGAGACGCAGCGAGTAGGGGAGGTATCGCGGCCCGGCATGGTGGCACGAGATGAGCCCCCACAACCGATCCTTCACGATGATCGACACCGACATCGACGCCAGTGTCCCCATGTTGCGCATGTACTCCAGGTGCACCGGCGAGACGCTGCGCAGGCCGGCGAACGTCAGGTCGGTCGCACGAACCCCGCGCGCGCTTGTCGGCTGCAGCTCGGCGGGGGTGTAGTTCGCATCCGGTATGATGCGGATCGGGTTGCGCAGGTAGAGGTCGCGGGCCTGCGACGGAATGTCGGACGCCGGGAAGCGGTGCCCCATGTAGGACTCGTACTCGCCGTCGATGCACTCCGCGAGCACTTCCCCATGACCATCGGCGTCGAAGCGGTACACGAGCGTGCGGCCGAAGCCTGTGATGCGGTGCATCTCGCGCGCCGCGGTCTCGCACAGCGACGACAGCGGTGCCGATCGGTGCGTCCCCTCGCCGAGTGCACGCACCAGCGATTGCATCGCCGCGAATCCCTCGCCGGTCGAGCGCTCCGCGCGCTCCAGTTCGAGCACGAGCACGTCGCGAGACCGATGCAGCATCGCGTCGAACCGGGTGTCCCCCAGCTCGAATATTCCCATCAGCGTCGGTCGCGCGAGGTCTTGTGCACGTTCGCACTCGACCCTGGCTGCTGCGATGATTTGATCGAGTGCGTCGCGCAGCATCGCGCGAGGATCGTCTCCCGGCTGCGGCGAACTCCCCGCGGGTGACGAGTGACCCGTGCGCGGTTCCAGCAGGTCGAGGGCGTTGGCGCTGTACTGCAAGATCTCGAACGACGGCTCGGCGATCGTGAACAGGAACCCGTGCGGCTGGATGGCCCCGGGCGTGTGGATCGGCTCCGTGGAACACGCCTCGAACTGCGCGGCGAGCTGGTCATCGAGGCTCGCGTTCAGTCTCGCACCCGCGTTCGCCTCCACGTCCGCTTTCGCGTTCAGCGTGTGGCTCATGTGACGACCGCCCGGTGCACCATCCAGCGGTGCAGGCTCTCGAAAGTGTCATGTGCTGCCTGCACCGCGCGGTCATGCGACGCCGGCGACACGTATGTCTCGAGTGCCTGCCGGAACTCGTTCCAGCGGCGACCGTTCTCCGCACCGTATCCCGCGAAGTAGCTGCCGCCAGAGGTCGGGGTGTAGCCGAGTCGCTTGTTGATGGCCGCGGAGATGAAGCGCCCGCCAAGCGTCGAGCCCTCGATGACGTAGGCACTTCCCCATGCGGCGGCGGCGCTTTCCAGCACCGGCAGATCGGCCACGTGCGCCAGCCTGACGGCAGGCGTGGGGCAGGTGGCGGTCGCTACAATGCCGAGGTCGTTCCAGGCACGCGGCGCGTGCTGCCGGTCATCGAAGAAGGCGCGCTCGTCGGGCGGCAGTGCGGCGCGCAGCAGGGCCTCCCACGGCTCGAGGAAGCCGTGGAACGCGGCGAGGAGGGCGACGTAGCGCGCGTGGTCGATCGAGTCACCGGTGAGGTCGAGACCGGACTCGAGCCGCAGGTGCGCGTCGGCCGTCTCACACCGGAGCCGTTCCAGTAACGCGGTCCCCGGAACGGGGCTCATCGATTGGTTCAGTGCACGAGGGAGTACGGGATTCAGGAACGGCAGACTCGACGAGCCCAGCAAATCGTGTGCCTTGGAGCACACGAAGCCCCGCTGCGGACGCGATGCGAGCCCGGCTAGTTCTCGTCGCTGCGGCGCTCGTTCCCTTCCGCACGGTCCGGGCCTTTCTGCGTCTGTCCCTGACCCTTCCCGGGCTCCATGATCGAGCCCTCGAGGCCGTCGGGCACCGGGTCCCGGTTGGTGCTCGGACCCGGATTCGACCGCTCGTCGCGCTTCGCCTTGTCTTGGTCAGCCATCGAAGTCACCGGTTCACCGCGGTGCGCGCCCACGGAATGATCTCGAGGCGCTCGAAGGTAATGTCCTCACCCGTGTTCTCGTCGATCCCGAACGACTCCGGCGATTGCACGAGACGCTCGAGGGCGGCATCGATTTCGGCGAGCTCGGCAGATCGACGGGTCGCAACGGATGCTTCGAGCTCTTCGTTCGCGACGTCGGTGCCCAGATCGGCCGGGTGGAACGGCGCCCGTGAGATGGCTCCCGCCAGATCGCGGTTTTCCTCGGTCGACTCACTGTCGGTGAACTCGCGCAGATGATCCGTGAGGCGTGCGCGCTCCTCGTGAAGGCGCTTCTCGATGGTCTTGAGTTGGGACTTGGTCAGTGGCACGGGCGGCTCCGAACGGCGGAAAACTGCAGTAGCTGCGGAAACGGGCACCGCCAGCGGGGCCAGAAATTCAGGCCCGCCGGTGGTCTTGATGAGGCGATTGCCTTGCACGGATCGAACCGCTCTGACTGCCGGGCTCGCCAAAACGGGGGAGCCGTTCATCCGTTCTCAGTGGCCGGGTGCACTCCGAAGCGCTTGACTCCTAGGTGTACTAGTGTGCATAGTACACTAAATGCTTCCGTTTCCGATTGCGCTCAAGGCGGGCGAATCCCCGTACCGTCAGGTCGTCTTCGCGGCGACGAAGGCGGTCCTGTCCGGCATGCTCCCGGCAGGATCGCCCTTCCCGTCGGTTCGTGAGCTGAGCCAGTCGCTCAAGATCAATCCGAACACCGCACACAAGGTCGTGGCGGAGCTGGTGCGCGATGGCCTGCTGCAGGTCATGCCCGGGCTCGGTACGGTGGTCGCCGCACCGCGCACGGCCAGCCGGAGCGAGCGGGCGGCGCTGCTCGCCGACCCGGTGGAGCAGCTGGTCGTGGAGGCCCGCCGAGTGGGCCTCGCCCGGCAGGACGTGCTCGACGCAATCGAGACCAGATGGACGCAGCTCTTCGGCGACGACGCCGACCCCTCCCGCACGACTGGTGATGACAGACATGCTGATGCCACACACGGCGATGCCAATGATGAATGAAAGGCGGGGAGCATCCACCGCAGTCGACGCAGTCACCGCGCACGACGTGCACTACCGGTATGGGCGCACAGACTCGCTGCGCGGTGTCACGTTGAGCATCCCCGACGGCGCGGTCTACGCGCTGTTGGGCCCCAACGGCGCCGGCAAGACCACGCTGCTGCACCTGCTCGCCGGGCTCCGCCGCGCGTCGCGTGGCAGCTGCACCGTGCTCGGTCGCGACAGCGCGAGGCTCACGGTGCAGGATCGTCAGCAGATCGGCTACGTGGCCGAAGGGCAGCGGCTGCCGGGGTGGATGCGCCTCGAGCAGCTCGAGGCGTATCTCGCGCCGCTCTACCCGCGCTGGGATGCGACGCTCGCCACTGGGCTGCGTGAGCGGTTCGCGCTCGACCGTCGCCGCAAGATCGGCTCACTCTCACGCGGCGAGTACATGAAGGCGGCGCTGCTCTGCGCGCTCGCACCGCGCCCGAAGGTGCTGCTGATGGACGAGCCGTTCACCGGCATGGATGTGAGCGTGCGCGATGAGCTCGTGCGCGGATTGCTCGATTCGGCGAACGATGAGGGGTGGACGGTGGTGATCAGCTCGCACGACATCGCGGAGCTCGAGATGCTTGCGGACTGGGTGGGCTTTCTGCAGCACGGGGAAATGCGGCTGTCGGAATCGATGGAGTCGCTGCAGGCGCGGTTTCGGCATGTCGATGTGATTGCCGATTCGGTGCGTGACAACCATGCCGCGCGTGACGTTCGGTGGCTCGCGGTCGAGCAGGCGGGCAGACGGCTCAGCTTCGTGGTGGACGACGGTGCAGGGGCACTCGAGCAGGGGGGACTGCAGGCACGGTTTCCCGATGCGGTACATGTGGAGGTCCGGGAAGCTTCGCTGCGCGAGGTGTTCATCGCGATGGCGCGCGGGTCCAGGGAATTGAATGCAATGGAAGTAATGTCATGAGCTTCGTCTCGCAGATTCTGCACGTCTTTCGCAAGGACGTGGTGCGCGCGCGCTGGCTGCTGCTGGCTTATGTAGCCGGCGTCGTGCTGGTCGTGATGATGTCTTCGGGCGTGATCATCCCACCGGCCAACGCGCTGCAGGTCGGCCCGGTGATCGTGTGGGCAATCGGTTTGTTCGTTTTCGCGATGAGTGTGCAGGACGATTCGCCGAGCCGGATCGACTCCTACTGGGTGAGCACATCACAGCGTGCATCGGCAGTCCTCGTGGCAAAGCTGCTGCTCGCGCTGACGCTCGTGGTCGTCCCAGCCATGCTCGGGGAGTGGCTGGCGCTGCAGCTGCTTGGCATCGATGCGGGTCTGGCATGGCGCCTCATCGCGCGGCCACTCGCCGCATTCGCTGCTCTGCTGGCGTGCGCATACCTGCTCGCTGCCCGCGTACGCGACGTTCGCACGCTGGTGGGAGCGGCGTTGCTCGTTCCGGTCGCGCTCGTGGTCACGGATGTCGCGATCAGCCGCTTCATGCCGTTTCCCATGCGCGTTCGACTTCCCGCGACACTGTCGTGGTCCCTCCTCGCGAGCACCGTGCTCGTCGCGGTGACCATCGGCTGCATGTACCGGGTACGCGACGCGGGAAAGGTGGTGTGGGTCGGTATTGTCGGAAGCATCTTCGCGCTTGCCTTTACCGTTGCACACCTTCAGTTCATGCCGCGAAAGCAACCCGTGCGGATCACCGGGACACCGACCACGCGAGTGCGGCTGCTACTGGGTGACGTGCGATCAGACCTCGCATTGCACGAGATCGGAGTCGACGCGTATTCCGAGGGCCTGGCCGGCAACGAGCGACTCGAAGTGAATCTCACGTCGGTCGAAATGGCCGGCGCCACACGTCGTGGTGAGTCAATGCCAGCGCACAGCATGCAATTCACGATCGGCAGTGATCGACCTGTGCTACCCGAGCGGGTGCGATGGCTGGCGGGGGAGGTCGATGATGATGACGATGAGGCGGGCCGTGCGCGGTTTCATATCCGTCCGAGCCACTACCCTGCGATCCGTCAGGGTGTGGCGAGCATCGTGGCCGCGGGCGTGGTGGTGGAAGTGGAGGCCCTCGAGCGCTTCCGTATTCCCGTCGTAGGCGGGCGCAGTGCCGCGCACTCCGGAGTGCGCCTCACGGTGACCGAGGCCGCACTGAACGACTCGACGTGGGTGTCGATCTCGCTGGTGACCGCCGAGACCGGGGAGCGCTTCTCCACGTTGTTCAGCCGGAGACATTCGTTCACGCTCGTGAACCGGAAGGCAGGGGAAGCGATCCAGCTCGCCGCGTACGGCACCCCCTTCGAGCGCTTCGAGAGCCGGGCGAGAACCATTCTCGCGGTGCTTCCGACCGTCACGCGGACTCGCTCGCGCGTGACGACCCTGCCACGACCTGCATTGTCCGCGGAGGTCGGCGCGCGCATCACCAGCGCGTGGCTGCAGGACGCCGAGCTGGTGATTCACCAATGGGTGCCACGAGCAACGTATCCGGTGTCCCTGCAGGAGATCTTGCCCGCGTTCGACATGCAGGAGCGCCGAACGGTACCCAACGTGCCGGTGCGCTCGCTGCCGAGCGCCACGCGCAGTCGTTAGTCGAGCACCAGGTCGGTCACGCGGTCGGTCACGCGGTCGGTCACGCGGTCGGTCACGCGCGGCGCCGGCAGGCGCCGCGCTCCCCTTCAATACGCCATCAACTCCGCGTACGCCGTCCGGAACGTCTCGATCTGCGGCAGGATCGCATCCTCGAGGCTCGGCGCATAACCCACGAACGTGTCCGTGCTCGCCACACGCTTGACCGGTGCGTCGAGCCACGCGAAGCAATCGTCCGCAACGCGCGCCGCGATCTCCGCGCCGTAGCCCCACGAGATGCTGTCCTCGTACGCCACGATCACGCGTCCCGTCTTCTTGACGCTCGCGTAGACCGTCTCCTGGTCCCACGGCGAGAGCGTGCGCAGGTCGATCACTTCCACCGACGGCCCACCCTCCTCCGCGATCTGATTCGCGGCGACGAGCGCGCGCTGCACCGTCGCGCCGTACGTCACGAGCGTGATGTCCGCGCCCTCGCGCAGCACGGCGGCCTTCCCGAACGGGATCATGAAGTTCGGGCCCGGATAGCGACCCTTGTTGTACGTCTGCCGGTACAGGTGCTTGTGCTCGAGGAAGATCACGGGATCGTCACACCGGATGGCCGTGCGCAGCAATCCGTTTGCGTCGAGCGCATTGCTCGGGCACACCACACGCAGGCCGGGGCAGTGCGTGAACAGCGACGCACCCGTCTGGGAGTGGTACAGCGCGCCGCGGATGTAGCCGCCGTACGTCGTGCGCACCACGATCGGCGACGAGAACGCGTTGTTGCTGCGCCACCGCATCGTCGCCAGCTCATCGCGCAGCTGCATGTACGCGGGCCAGATGTAGTCGAAGAACTGGATCTCGACGACCGGCTTGAAGCCGCGGTGCGCGAGACCGATCGCGCGGCCGATGATGTTGGCCTCGGCGAGCGGCGAGTTGAACACGCGTGCGCTGCCGAACTGCTTCTGCAGCCCCCACGTCACCTTGAAGACGCCGCCCTTGCCCTTGACCTTGCCCAGGTGCTCCTCGCGCGACACGTCGGCGACATCCTCACCGAAGACGAGGATGCGCGGGTCGCGCGCCATCTCGTCCTTCATGCACACGTTGAGCAGGTCCACCATCGTGGTGGGCTCGCCGGTGAACTGCGGATCGTCTTCCGTGTCGAAGCTCTCGCCGGTCGGGTCGACGTCGGGCGAGTACACGCCGTAGTGCACCGTGCTCGGGTCGGGCTGCGGCTGCCCCAGTGCGTCGTCCGTCGCGACGAGAATGCCCTCGTCGACTTCCGCGCGCATCGCCTCGAGCTCGGCCTCCGTCGCCAGCTCCTCGGCGATCAGCCAGGCCGGGAACGTCGTGAGCGGATCGCGCACCGCATCCGCCTCGCGCTCCTCGCTCGGACGGTAGAACACTTCGTCGTCCGACAGCGAGTGCGAGTACGGCCGGATCACCTTCGCATGCACGAACGCGGGGCCCTTCCGCTCGCGCGCGTACGCCACCGCACGCTCCATCGTGGCATACGACGCCAGCAGGTCGCAGCCGTCGACTTCCTGGATGTAGAGCCCCGGGAACGACGCCACGAGCTTCGAGATCGAGCCACCCGCCGTCCCGACCTCGACCGGCACCGAGATCGCGTAGCCGTTGTCCTCGACGAGATACACGACCGGAAGCTTCAGATTGCACGCGGTGTTGAGCGACTCCCAGAACTCGCCCTCGCTCGTCGTGCCGTCGCCCGTCGTCACGAGCACGACCTCGTCGCCCGCGAAGCCCTCGGTTGTACCGGTCAGTCCAGCGCGCATCGACGCCTCGGCCGCACCGACAGCCTGCAGGAACTGCGTGCCGGTCGGAGACGACACCGACGTGATGTTGAGCGCCTTGTGCCCCCAGTGGCTCGGCATCTGCCGGCCGCCGGAGTTCGGGTCGATGGCGGCGCCGACTGCGCTGTACAGCATCTCGGCCGGCGTCATGCCGAGCATCAGGCAGAGCGCGCGGTCCCGGTAATAGAGGTAGAACCAGTCGTGCGCCGGGCGCAGCACCATGCCGGCGGCCGTGAGGATCGCCTCGTGACCGGCGCCGGAAATCTGGAAGAAGATCTTGTTCTGCCGCTTGAGCCCGATCTCCTTGTCGTCGAGTCGGCGCGACGTGTACATCACACGATACGCGTGCAGCAGTTGCTCCCGCGTCAGCGGAAGCTCCGAGGCTGAGTCGGCAGAGGAACCCTTGCGGGCACGGGCAGGACGGGTCGATGTCGCCATCAGTCTCGGATCTCGGGGTCGGGTCGAAACCGGAAGTTAGTGCTCTGACCGATCGGAGGTAGTTCCCGGGCGGGAAAAACCCGCCTTGCCGGGCATTGCGACCGCGCACAACGTTCGTTCTTCACCCTTCATCCTCTGTATGCACGCACCCACGGCACCAATGACCCCCAGCAGCGGCCACTGCATTTTCTGCGATCTCATCCGCGGCGCCGCCGAGGTGTCCATCTGTTATGAGGATGCGACGGCGATCGCGTTCCTGGATATCCAGCCGGTCAATGCCGGTCACGTGCTCGTCGTGCCGCGCGAGCACTACGAAGTGCTGCAGGACATCCCGGGGCACGTGGGCATGCACCTGTACCAGGTCGCGGCGAAGCTCGTGCCGGTCGTCCAGGCGGCGTCTGGCGCAGACGACATGAACATCGTGGTGAACTCAGGCGCCGCTGCCGGACAGAACGTCATGCACTATCACATCCATCTGATTCCGCGCCGTCAGGGCGACGGCTTCGACGTGCCGCTCCCGTTCCCGGGCTCACAGATGCCCCACCGCCAGCAGCTCGACGCCATGGCGGCCCACATCGGCAGCCTGTTGCGCGATCCGTTGTCCGATCGTGATTCGAAGAAGGAGCGGCGTCGCGCGAGCGACCTCGATTAGGCGGACGTTCGACAGACGTGTTGCGCGGCTGCCACGCTGCGTCCATGCCGGTGTTCGTAACTGTTTCACCGGCATGGTGTATGCACTCTTGACCATCAGGTGAAACGCGACGTACTGTGCGTTTGCAGGCGTTTACATCTGTCGTGATTCGCGTTGTTTCTGCTGCGCCCTCTCCATCCGGTGTTCACCAGGAGGATGATGCGCTCCACTCGCGGTCTGTCTCGTGTGCGCTGCTCAGCGCCGGTCCGTCGCCTTCGCAGGCACGGCGGTTTTGCCCGCCCTGTTCGACACCGCTCCGGTCGCGCAGCCCGGCGACCCCTCGCACCGTCGCTGTTTCACTCGCTGCTGCCATCGCTGTTTCTTCATCGCCCCGTCACGAGAGTCGTCCTCTCGGACGGGGCGATGTCCGTTCGGGACGGTTGAGATGGCTCGCCATTCGTCGCTCCGGCTTTCCAAAGGTGATGCGGCTCGTGGTGTGCGCCCGTCGCGGCGCTCGGCCGTGCGCTCCCGGGGCAGTACACCGTCGGCGGGCGCACGCCGGCAGGCTGCCCGTCCGCGCTCCGTAGCAGGCGTGGCCATGAAACGCGTGATGCGCAAGGTGGCGCTCCGCGACTGCGGACAGCGTTGCGTGTACTGCGCGACGCGTCTCGACCAGCACACGGCCACGCTCGACCACGTCGTGCCCCTGGCGCGCGGCGGTCTGCATGATCCCGGCAACCTCGTGGTCGCGTGTGGCCCATGCAATCGTCTCAAGGGCGACCGGTTGCCGTTCGAGTTCTTCGCCCGCAATCCGTGGGCTGGCGCCAACTTCGTGCGCTACGCGCGCTCCGTGCATCGCGCACTGAAACGCGGTGCGCGCCGGGCCGTGAGCCTTGCTTTTGCGAGGGACGAGATGGCAGCATAGCTGACATGAATCCGTGTCAGGACTAGCCGCGTGATCATCCGGATCGCGCGAAGGTTGCTATGCGTTCTCGCAACATCGTTGGGCGTCGGCCATTCGGTCGGCGCCCAACCTGCTCGTCCCGGTGCGCCGCTGCCGCGAACGGGCGCGCCGGCTGCCGCACCATCGGATACGGTCGTGCGCCTCGCCATCGATCCCGCGCGCGCGACGGGACTTCCATACATCACACTGCTGGACGAGCTCCACTTTCGGGTGGAGCCGGATGGGCGCAGTACGCAGCGCACCCGGCAGGTGTTGCAGGTCGTCGACGGGGGCGCGGTGCGCACCGTGTCGGAGCGCTCGCTGTCCTATGCGGGCTCGCATCAGACGCTGCGGATCGACTGGGTGCGGGTGCTGCGGCCGAATGGCGAGGTGGTGAGCGATCGCGCGGCGCAGGACCAGGAGTCGGACGTGCCGGCGGCACTCGCCACTCCCGTGTACGGTGACCAGAAGGTGCGGCGGTTGTCGCTGGCGGGCGTTGCACCCGGCACGATCATCGACATGGCGTGGACGATGGAGGAGCGCGCACCGGCACGGAGCGGCGACTTCCTGCTGCGCTGGAGCATGAACGGCAGCATTCCGGTGGTGCAGTCGCGGTTGCTCGTCGATGCACCGGACGGCTTCACGCCCAGGTTCGCGGAGCGCAACATCCGCGCACCGCTCGTGCGGCGCGACGAGGGCGCGCGTGATGGACGCCGGACCTGGGAGTGGACCGCGCGCAACGTCGAAGCGTTCCGGCCCGAGCGATTCGCTGCCGACAGCAACGGCGTCGCCATGTCGATCACGGTCGCCGCACCATCGTCGTGGAGCGACATCGCGCGCTGGTACGACGGACTGGCGCGTGACCGATACGCGCTGTCTGCCGAGGATGCGGCGCGCGTCGATGCGGTCGTGCGTGCGGCCAATGCCCGCTCGCGCGTCGACACGATTCGTGCAGTCCACCGGCTCGCGGCGCAGGACATCCGCTACGTCTCCGTGGCGCTCGGCATCGGCGGGTACCAGCCGCGGCGCCCGGCGGAGACACTCGCCACCGGCTTCGGTGACTGCAAGGACAAGGCGACGCTGTTCGTGGCGGCATTGCGTCGCTACCGCATCGACGCCAGTCCGGTGCTGCTCGCGAGCACGGGCCGGCCCGATCGCACGATGCCGTCGATCTTCCAGTTCAATCATGCGATCGCGGCAGTGCGCGAAGGTGGCACCACGACGTTCACCGACCTCACCGCCGACCTCATTCCGTACGGCGAACTTCCGCCGGCCTTTCAGGGCGCATTCGGCGTACTCGTCTTGCCCGACGGACGCGCGGAGGAAGTGAGCTTCCCCGTCGCGCCGGTCACGGAGAACGTGTACACGACGCGCGTGCGCATGGTGCTGGACACCACCGGCCGCGTCGTCGCACACGTGGACGAGGAGGGACGGGGTGCGCTTGCCGTGACGCTCCGCAGTGCGTTCGTTGCACCCGTCGACGGGGAGGCGCGTGCGACGATGCTTCGCGGGCTGGCCGCGCGGGCATTCCCGTCGAACGCGATTGCGGATTCGCTGGTGACATTCAACGGGCGCGACCTGTCGGCACCGGCCCGCATCAGCTTCCGTGTGGGGGCGGACAACGCGCTGCGACCGGTCGGCACGCAGCGACTGCTGTCGATGAACAACGTGATCAGTGCGCCGGGACGGAACTTCAAGGGACTGGCGCGCGAACTCGAGAGCCAGCCCCGCCGCCAGTTCCCGATCGACGCCAGCACCATCGTTCCGATCGGCGTGTCGGTGATGGAATTGTCCATTATGCTCCCGCCCGGTTGGGAGGCCGAACTGCCCCGAAATGTGCTCGCGACCACGTTCTTCGGGTCCTATGAGTCCACCTGGACGACAAATGGGCGGGAAATCCGGCTCGTGCGCCGGGTTCAGGGCGGTCGTGGCATCGTTCCTCCAGAGAGGATCGCTGAGGTGATCGTCTGGCTCAACGCCGTGGGCTCCGACGACTATGACTTTCTCTCATTGCGCCCTGCGCCGGTACGCTGATGCGTTGGAATCCTGGTGGACGTAGCTCGAATCTCGAAGACCGTCGCGGCTCGTCCGGTGGCGGGCTCGGCGGTGGTGGGTTCGGCTTTGGTGGCGGTGGTGGAGGCGGCGCGCGTCTCGGGATCGGCGGCGTCATCATTCTGGCGATTCTGAGCGCCGTGTTCGGACGCGACTTCGTGGGTGGAGCAACAGATGGCGGAGCGCCGACCTCAGCGGTTGCTCCGGCCGAGGGTGGTGCTATCACCGATCCGTCGGAAGAGACGATGGTGCAATTCATGTCGGCCGTTCTCGACAGTGCGCAGGGTACCTGGAGTCGCCTGTTGCCGCAGTACACCCCCGCCAAGCTGGTGCTCTTCCGCGACGCCACCGAGACGGCCTGCGGCTTCGGCCAGGCGGCGTCCGGCCCATTCTATTGCCCGGGTGACCAGAAGGTGTACGTGGATCTGTCGTTCTTCGACCAGCTCGACCGGCAGTTCGGTGCACCGGGCGACTTTGCGCAGGCATACGTGATCGCCCATGAGATCGGGCACCACGTGCAGAACCTCACGGGCACCGAACGCGAGCTTCGCCGGGCGCAGGGACAGAATCCGGGGCAGGCGAACGCACTATCCGTCGCGATGGAGCTGCAGGCCGACTGCTATGCCGGCGTGTGGGCGAACGCGGCCGCAAAAGGCGGCTACCTCGACCCGGGCGATATCGACGAGGGACTCGGCGCGGCGGCTGCCGTCGGCGACGATCGCCTGCAGAAGGCGTCCACCGGCCGCGTGAATCCGGAGTCCTTCACGCACGGATCATCGGCGGAACGGCGCACGTGGTTCCGGCGCGGCTTCGACTCCGGCAATCCGAATCAGTGCGACACGTTCGCGGGACAGCGCTGATGGCGTGCAGTCGTGGCGTGTGCCCGACGCGGCGATGACGGGCACGCCCACCGGTACGATCGCGCACGACCGCTGGCCTGATGTCCGCGAGTCCCCGTGGCCCGTCGCGCTGCTGCCGTTCGGCGCGACGGAGCCGCACAACACGCACCTGCCGTATGGCACGGACACGATCCTCGGGAGCGCGGTCGCCGCGCGCGTCGCCGCAGCGTGCATGGCGCGCGGACTGCGCGTGGCGGCGCTGCCGGCGATTCCATACGGGGTGAACACGACGCAGCTCGACCTGCCGCTCACGATCAACGTGATGCCCAGTACGCAGCTCGCACTGTTGCGCGACGTGATCCGCAGTCTGGAGCCGCACGGCACACTTGTGCTGGTGCTCCTCAATGCGCATGGGGGCAACGAGCTGCGTGCATTGGTGCGGGAGCTGCAGCCGTCGACGACGATGCTGCTGGCGATCGTGAACTGGTGGCAGGCGGGTGACGCGTCGACGCTCGACGACCCCGGCGATCACGCAGGTGAACTCGAGACGGCCGCCATGCTGCACGTGGCGCCGGAACTGGTGGGACCACGCAAGAGCTGGGGCGACGGCGCGGTGCGCCGCAGCCGGTTCGAGGGCGTGCGCGCGGGGTGGGCATGGATTCCCCGACGCTGGACGCAGGTGACCGCGGATACCGGCGTGGGCGATCCGCGCCTGGCGACCGCCGAGAAGGGAGCAGCGTTCGTCGCCAGTGCGGTCGAACGCATCAGTGCACTGTGCGAACAGCTCGCGACGGCGGACCAGCAGGCGCTGTACGAGTGACGTTGGCGCCGCACGCTCGGCGGGAACAACTGGAAGCATGTAGTCTGACTACTGAATACTGACTACTCGCTACTGGCGTCTAGCGTCTGCGATCTCGTAGAACGTCTATCAGCTATCAACCATCGACTATCATCTGATAGCCATCAGCTATCATCTGCGTTTTGTGCACGGAAACCGAACTGCTAGCTGATGGCTGATAGCTGCCAGTTGATGGTTGATAGTTGATGGCTGCTAGTAGAACTGCGACAGAGTAGCATCAATATGAATCCAGCGCGGTCGGCTGCCTCGATTCGCCGTCAGTAATCCACCGGCCGCAAGTACGATTCTCCAATCCCCGAATGACTCACCAGCGCCGTCGCTGGCGGCCGCCGCTTCCAGTGCGTTCCATCCAGCCGCTTTCGCACGAGTTCCAGCTCCTCCGCCGAGAACCCGCGCGCGCGCATCGCTTCATGCGTGAATCCATGCAGCAGCCCATTCAGAATGTCGTCGGCGCGCGCATAGCTGATACCCAGGTCCACTTCATCCGTCTGGCCGACGATCAGGTCGGCCGTCGCCGGCTTCGACACGATCACGTCGGGCACCCCCAGGTGCCGAGCGAGTGCCCAGACCTGCGTCTTGTACAGGTCGCCGATCGGATTGATCGGCGGTGAATCATCGGCGTGCCAAGTGAAGTAGCCGAGCAATCGTTCCGTCTTGTTGCCCGTGCCGAGCGGCAGGGCGCGATAGCGGGCCGACAGGTCGAAGAGCGCGATCATGCGCGTGCGCGCCATGACGTTGCCGCGGCGTCCGTTGTCCGCCTCGGGTTCCGACGACAGGTAGCCGTCGACTGCGGCGCTGATCTCGATCGTGCGCGCCTCGATTCCCAGCGCATTGACCACGAGCGACGCGTGGTCGAGTGACTCGCTGCTCGACGTGCGATAGGGAAGGCGCACGCCGATCACGTTGTTCGGCCCCAGCGCGCGCACGGCCAGTGCGGCGGTGACGGCCGAGTCCACACCACCGCTCAGTCCGACCACAGCCTTGCCGAAGCCGCGGCGCGAGAACTCGTCGCGCAGGAAACCCACGAGCCACCCTTCCGTGAGCGCGGCGTCGATCGCGAGCGGCGGCGGACCGCCATGCTCGCGCATCGAATGGCGCACCACCGGAATCGCATCGCGAATTCCCGAGATTGACGGCGTCTCGGCCACCGCACCATCAGGAACGGCGTATTCCCCCGTCGTGAATCCGTGCGCACCGCGGATCAGGTCCGCCGCGGCCGGCTCGGGGCCGTCGTACGAGCAGGATCCCGGCACTCCTTCACGGACGCGACGCAGCGTGTCCAGCACATGCGGCAGCGCCACGCGCAGGTCGCTCAGCAGCGGAGAGTCCGCGCGGGCGCGCACGAGGTCGTCGAGATCGAGTGTCACCGACAGCAGGCACTCGTCCCACACCGGCGCACGTGCACGCACGTCGCCTCCTGGTCCCACGAGCTGCGACGTGCCGAAGAAACGCTTGCCGCCTTCCGTGCCGACGAGATTCGAGAAGCTCGCGTACATGCCGTGCTCTTCGGCGATGTCGCGCATCAGGCGTTCCCAGCGCGACGCGCTGTACGGCCCCGGAATGCCGTCCTCGCGCGGCCAGATGCCACGCGCAGGGGCCGCCGACGAGACGAACACCACCTGTGCGCCATCGAGCGCGGCGATCGTGCCCGCAAGCGAATGCCAGGCATCCTCGCAGACGAGGATCGCCGCGCGGCCCCAGGGCGTTTCGAAAGCGCGGATGTCGTCGCCGCGCTCCACGAAACGCTCCTCGTCGAACAGTCCGTAGGTCGGAAGGAAGTTTTTCCGGTGCACATGCCGCAGCACGGGCGGGCCGTCATCGAGACCGATCGTAATGTAGGCCGCACTGTTGTGCAGCGTGTCGCGCCAGCGCTCGTAGAAGCCCACCACGACGTCGATCGCCCCGCACGTGATGCCGGCAACGGAGCACGCGGTGCGGTAGGCCTCATCGAGATCGTAGGCCACGGCGCCGGCGGTCATTGCGACCTCCCGGACGCCACCCTCGACGAAGTATCCGGAGAGCGCCGTCTCGGGGAACTGCACCACCTGCGGCCGCGGCTCCAGCGTGGCGGCCTGGGCGCACAGCGTGCCGAGGCGGCGCATGTTGGCGGTCGTGTCGCCCTTGCGAGGGGCGAACTGGCAGATCGCGACGGTGAGCGGGCGGAGCGAGTCAGGAGGCATGCGTGCAAGCTGCGTCACAGAACACGACTCTTCAACGCCGGTCTGGTGTATTTTTGACGCAAATGCACGCACGACTACTTCTGGCGGCTACGCTCGTCACAATCGGTGGATTGCAGGCCGCCGAACCGGCCGGCGCGCAGGGCGCACCCGCACCGTCCGCATCGCAGTCCAACGATGCGTGGCGCATCATCACGCCACCGCAGGCGACCGTCGTGCTCGCGCGCGACGGCACGATGATCGGCGAGATGGGCCGTGAGCGCCGCCTCAGCATCGCCCTTCGCACGCTGCCCAAGTATGTCGGGCAGGCGTTCGTCGCGGTCGAGGACAAGCGCTTCTACCAGCATAACGGCGTCGACCTGGTGGGCATCGCCGGTGCCCTCAAGGACGCCGTGCAGGGTGACATCCGGGGCGCGAGCACGATCACGCAGCTGCTCGTGGGCAACATGCACCCCGACATCATCGATCGCCGCGACCGCTCGCCGGTTCGCAAGCTGCGCGAACAGCAGGCGGCACTCGAGATGGAAAAGCGCCACAACAAGGAGCAGATCCTCGAGGCCTTCCTCAACCAGATTTCCTTCGGGCGTGGCGCGTACGGCATCGAGATGGCGGCGCGCCAGTACTTCGGCAAGGGCGCGAGCGAACTGACGCTCGCGGAAGCGGCCTCGCTGGCGGCCATGCCCAAGAGCCCCGTGCAGTACGATCCCGCGCGGTACGCCGAGCGCAATCGGACCCGCCGCAACACGGTGCTCGCATTGATGGCGCAGCAGGGCTACATCACCGCCGCGCAGTCGCAGGCCGCACAGCGCGAGCCCGTGCGCACGGTGTCGGGTGGCAGCACTGCGCCGTGGGTGACCGATGTGGTGCGGGTGCAGGCGGAGCGCGCGGGCATTCCGGTCACGCAGGGCGGGTATCGCATCCACACGACCATCGACGCGGCGCTGCAGACGGCGGCGCAGCTGGCTGTCGCGCGCGGGCTCGACGACGTCGAGACGCGCCCCGGATTTCGCGGCCAGGCCTGCGCGCGTGCCGCGCGTGCTGACACCACCACCAAGGCCAAGGCGAAGGCGCCGAGGGTGGCCGCGTGCCTCGAGGGTGCCGCCGTCGTGCTCGACCCGAGCAATGGCGACGTGCGCGCGCTCGTCGGCGGGCGTGATTACGCGCGGTCGTCGTTCAACCGGGCGGTCGACGGCAACCGCCAGCCCGGCTCGGCGTTCAAGGCGTTCGTGTATGCGCAGGCCATCGCGACAGGACTCACGGCGAGCAGCACGGTCGCCGATACGGCCCTGCGGGTCGTGCTGGACAATGGCCGCATCTACAGCCCGGAGAACTCCGATGGTGAGTTCCTCGGCCCCGTGACCATGCGGGAGGCGCTCACCCGCTCGCGCAATCCGGTAGCGGTGCAGCTCGCGATGGCGGTGAGCATGGATTCCGTGGCGGCGCTCGCCGGGCGGGCGGGGCTGCGGGCCCCGATCGCACTCTATCCCTCGAGCGCACTCGGCGCGTCCGTCGTGCAGCCGCTCGACTTCATCGCGGCGTATGCGGCGTTCGACAACGGCGGTGTCGCGGTCGAGCCTCGCTTCATCACCCGGGTCGACGACCGTGCAGGGCGCGCGGTCCTGACGCCGCAGGGCGCGCCGGCCCGGGCCGCAATGGACCCGCGGGTGGCGTTCATCGTCCGCAACATGATGGAAGACGTCGTGGATCGCGGGACGGCGACGTCACTGCGCCGCATCGTGCCGGCGCGGATTCCTGTGGCCGGAAAGACCGGCACCACGAATGACAATACCGATGTCTGGTTCGTGGGAATGACGCCTGAGCTCGTTACTGGCGTATGGATCGGCTTCGACAAGCCCGCCATGATCGCACCGGGCGCCGTGGGCGGCACCTATGCGGCTCCGATCGCCGGGCAGATCATCGCGGCAGCGTACGGAAGCCGCGGCAGTGCCGGATGGCAGCCTCCGCCCGGCATGGTCGGCGTCGAGCTCGATCGCGTGACCGGCGCCGTCGCCACCGCCGTGACCCCTCCGGCACAGCGCTACACGGAGTGGTACCTCGAAGGCACCGAGCCCGGCGCGCCGGTCTGGCCGTGGTCGATCTTCAAGTTCGGCGCGATCCGCTAGCGCTGTCTCCTTTCGTCCCGGGCTACGCTCCGTAGTACTACGGAGCGTAGCCCGCCGTATCTCCACCAATAGCGCCGTAGCCCCTCACGGACCGATTCTGCTCCTCATGATGAACCGCGACACTGCCGTCCTCCCGTTCAAGCGTGGCGCCCGTTCGGGCAGCGACAATCCGGCCGACCGTCCGTCGGGCGGCACCGGCATCGTCATGATGAATCTTGGCGGCCCGGAGACGCTGGACGACGTCGAGCCGTTCCTGCTGCGCCTCTTCGCGGATCGCGAGCTGCTCAAGCTCCCGATGCAGGATGTGCTCGGAAAGTTCATCGCCAAGCGCCGCACGCCGAAGGTTCGCGCGCTGTACGACAACATCGGTGGCGGCTCGCCCATCCTGCGCTGGACGCGCGCGCAGGGTGAAGGCATGTGCGCACGGCTCGACGAGCTGTCGCCCGAGACGGCACCGCACCGGTTCTACGTCGCCTTTCGTTACACGAAGCCCTTTGCCGACGACGCCCTGCTCGCGATGAAGGCGGACGGCATCGAGCGTGCGATCGCATTCACGCAGTACCCGCAGTGGTCGTGCACCACCACCGGCTCGAGCCTGAACGACCTATGGCGCGCACTCGCGCGCACGGGGCTCGAGAACGCGTTCCAGTGGAGCATCGTCGACCGCTGGGGGGACCACGGCCGGTTCGTGTCGGCCATGGCGCAGGCGGTCGTGGAAGGACTGGAGCAGTATCCGGAAGACGTGCGGGACGACGTCCTCGTCATGTACAGCGCGCATTCGCTGCCGCTGTCGGTGATCGATCGCGGTGATGCGTATCCGGCCGAAGTGGCGTCCTCGGTGAGCCGCGTGCATCAGGCGTCAGGCCTCACGAACCCGTATGTGCTGACGTACCAGTCGGACGTCGGCCCGGTGAAGTGGCTCGGCGCGGCGACCGAAACGGTCATCAAGCAGATGGCGGCGCAGGGACGCAAGAACATGATGGCGGTGCCGATCGCATTCACCAGCGATCACATCGAGACGCTGTCGGAAATCGACCTCGAGTACGCGGAGCTCGCCCATTCGCTCGGCATGACAGGCTTCAAGCGCTCGCCGTCGCTCAACGCACGTCCGGAGTTTCTCGACGCGCTGGCCGCGATCGTCGTGGACCACATGCGAGCAGGCAAGCCATACAGCACGCAGTACACGACCAAGTGTGCGGGGTGCATCAACCCGATGTGCCGCCCGGTGCCGAGTCGCGTTGCATGCGCGCCGTCGCGGTCGGTCCCGGACGCGGTGGTTGCGACCGACGACGTCGGAGCTTTGCCCAGCGGCGTCGCGATCGGCTGAACGGTACGCACGTGTTCACGCTTCCGTTTCACGTCGTCGGCTGCTCCCACGAGAGCACGGACGTCGGCATCATCGGTCGTCTCGCCATCGCGGAGCCCGAGCGCGCTGCGCTCTCGCGCGACGTGTTCGCCGCGGGCATTCCGTGCGTGCTGCTCAGCACGTGCAACCGCACGGAATTGTACTGGTGGGGCCCGCTCGATGCGGCCCCGATCTTCCGGGCCTGGGTCACTGGTCGCCTCGGCACCGTACCGCCCCGCGCCATCGAACGACGTGATGCCGACCTCGCGGTGCGACACCTGTTCGCCGTCGCGGCCGGCCTGCGTTCCCAGCGTCTTGGCGAGCCGGAGATCCTCGGACAGCTGCGCCGTGCGTGGCTCGAGGCCCGCGAGGCAGGCGTGACGGTTTCGGCGCTCGACGCCGTCTTCCAGCGTGGTATCCAGGCCGCGCGGCGCATCCGGGCGCGCGCCGAGGAGTTCGACTGGGGACGCTCACTCGGTGAGGCGTCTGCGGCATTCATCGGTGAACAGTTCGCGGGCGAGACTGCGTGGTCGACGCGTCGCGTGCTGATCGTCGGCACCGGCGCTGCTGCGGAAAGTGCTGCCGTCGCAATCGCGGGTCGCGGGCCCGGCGCCATGACCATCATCAGCCGCACCGACGATCGTGCAGCGGTGCTCGCCGCGACGGTGGGTGCCGACGCGATGGCGTGGAACGACCGGCACGCCGCTCTCGTGCGTTCGGACGTGGTGGTGTTCGCGACGCGGAGCAAGTCGCACGTGCTGAAGGCTCAGGACGCGACCGACATCATGTCTGCGCGTGCGGGAATGCCCGCGATCTGGCTCGACCTCGGGGTTCCGCCGAATGTCGAGGCGGGTGCGGCGTCCGCCGGTTTGCAACTGTCGTCGCTGTCGGAGCTCCCGCAGGATGTCGACGTGACGGCCGAGGCCGCGGCCATTGCGCACACGGCGCTGCAACATGAGCTCGCGCGTTTCGCGACGGAGTTGCATCGTCGCTCGCTGGCCGAGCGTCTGCCGGCGATGGAAAGCATCGCGAGTGAAGTGGCACGCGCCACCGTGCAACAGCTGCGTAACTCGATCGGGCAGTCGATGGGTGCGCGCCCTGCTGGCGACCTGACTCCCGAGCTCGACGCTGCTGCCCTGGAAGTGGCGCGCCGCATGACGCGCCTGCTCCTGCGCGAGATGGGCGCAACCGAGCGCTCGGCCACCGATCGGCGCGTCACGATCGTCGCATAGGCCCACGCACGAGCGACTCGTCGATCGTGTCAGGCAAGTCGCGTCATTCTTTACCGGATGCGACGAACTCGGGTGCGGTGCGTAGCATGAACGTTGCATCAGTAACGAAGGCATTCTCCCCACGCCTTCTACCTGACCAACAAAATGCGCAATTCGCTCAGCCGTATCGCAGCCAGAACTGTCGCTGCACTGTTTCTTGCTGCGCTCGCTTCGACTACGGCTGACTCGCAGACGTTCACACGCAGCGGATCGCTCGGCACGGGGCCACTGTTCGATTCCCCGAACTTCGGTGCGCCACCGACGTCGACGGCAGGCTTCGGCAACGCGTTCTATTTCGATGCCTTCGCGTTCAATGTCAGTGTAGGCGGCTCATACACGTTCAATGCATCGGCCGCCTTCGCACCGGCGCTGTTTCTGTATCAAGGCTCGTTCAATCCGTCTTCGCCGCTTACGAACATCCTGTTTGGCGCGTCGCCCGAGCCGTTCGAAGGCAATCCGGGCCTTCCGTTTTCCCTCGTGCTGCAGCCCGCCTTCACGTATGTGCTCGTCACGTCGACGTTTCTGGAAGGGCTCGACCCGGGCATCAGCGGCGCGTTCACCAACGTCATCAGCTGTCCTGTTCGCGGGAGCATCACCGGTTGTGTGCCCGGACAGATCACGCCGGCGAACGTGAACGTCGTGCCGGAGCCATCCACCGTCGTGCTCAGCGCAGCAGGCCTGTTGGCGCTCGGTGCGGTCGTGCGTCGGCGGCGCACGCGGGCATAGTCATCGCCTTGCGTGAACGGTCAGCGTCGTCTGCAACGCATTCATGACGCTGCAGATCGACCGGCTGTCGAAGACATACGCGAATGGGGTTCGTGCGCTGCACGATATCTCGCTCACGATACCGCCCGGCATGTTCGGACTGCTGGGACCGAATGGCGCGGGAAAGTCCACGCTGATGCGGACGCTCGCCACGCTGCAACCGCCAGACAGCGGCAGCATCCGGTTCCGCGACATCGATGCCCTCGCGCAACCGGATCGGCTGCGAGCGGTGCTTGGCTATCTGCCGCAGGATTTCGGCTTGTATCCGAACATGTCCGCCGAAGTGATCCTCGATCACTTCGCCACACTCAAGGGTGTGAAGGACCGCGGCGAGCGCGGGGACCTGGTGGACGCCCTGCTGGAGCAGGTGAATCTCCACGACGTGCGCCGGCAGAGCGTCGGCGGTTATTCCGGTGGCATGAAACAGCGCCTCGGCATCGCGATCGCACTCGCCGGCCGTCCGAGCTTGATGATCGTCGATGAGCCGACCGCCGGACTCGATCCCGCAGAACGCCATCGATTTCTCAATCTGCTCGCCGACATCGGCGAGGATGTCGTCGTGATTCTCTCCACGCACATCGTGGAGGACGTGCGCGAGCTGTGCTCGCACATGGCGATCATCAACAAGGGAGAGGTGGTGGTGCAGGGCACACCCGAGCAGCTCATCGACGAGGTGCGCGGACGCGTCTGGCGGCGCACCGTTCCCCGTCAGGCTGCGGGTGATTATCACCAGCGCCATCAGGTCATCTCCAGCAAACTGGCCGCGGGCAGCGTGGTGCTTCACGTCTACGCCGACTCTGATCCCGGTGACGGATTCGCTCCGATCGATCCCGATCTCGAAGACGTCTATTTTCACCGGCTGGCACAGATGTCCGGAGGCCGCGTTCCCACAGACGCGTGAAGCGAGAGTGCGACGTGTGCAAAAGAGGGGGCAGGCTTGAGTGCCTGCCCCCTCTTTCGCTTACCGTGTTGCCAACGTAGTTACACGCCGAGCAGCTCACCCACTTCTGCATCAGTGGCGACGCGCCCGCCATTCACGAGCGCGATCTCGAGCACCTGCCTGAGCGTCTCGACCGGATAGAAGGTGAGCTGCTCACGCACTTCTTCCGGAATGTCCTCGATATCCGCCTCGTTCGCCTTCGGGATGATGACGTGCTTGATACCGGCGCGGTGCGCACCGAGCGCCTTCTCCTTGAGACCACCGATCGGCAGGACACGCCCGCGCAGCGTGATCTCACCCGTCATCGACACGTCGCGCCGCACCTTGCGGTTGGACATCTCGCTCACGAGTGCCGTGGCGATCGCGATGCCTGCACTCGGGCCATCCTTGGGGATGGCGCCCGCCGGCACGTGGATGTGCGCCTCGCTCGCCGAGTTCACCCGGTCGCCCGGAATGCCCAACGCTTCCGCATTGTTCGTCGCGTAGGTGAGCGCGGCGCGCGCACTCTCCTTCATGACGTCGCCCAGTTGGCCCGTGAGGATCAGGGCGATCGGTCCGACACGAACCACTTCCGCATCGTCTTCCTTGATGGTCGCCGTGCGGCCGCGCCGGATGCTGGCTTCCACGAACATGATGTCACCACCCATAGGCGTGTAATACATGCCGGTGCTGATGCCCACCTCGTCCGCTTCACCCACGCGCTCCGGATGCACCTTCGGGCGCCCGAGCAGGTCACGCACCTCGGCGACGTCGATGACCTTGTCGTCGATCGTGCGCGTGTCTCCCGTGGCGACACGACGTGCCACCTTGCGGGCAACGGCGCCGAGCTGGCGCTCGAGCTGACGCACACCGCTCTCGCGGGTGTACTGCGTGATCACGCTCATCACCGCGTCGTCATCGAACGAGAGGTCGCGGCCACCAAGGCCTGACTCCTCGAGCTGGCGCGGAATGAGGTACTTCTTCGCGATCTCCGCCTTCTCCTGTTCCGTGTAGCCGCTGAAGTCCACGACTTCCATACGGTCGAGCAACGGACCCGGAATGTTCTGGATGAAGTTCGACGTCGCGATGAACAGCACTTCGCTCAGGTCGAACGGTACGCCCAGGTAGTGATCGGTGAACGAGTCGTTCTGCGCCGGGTCGAGCACTTCCAGCAATGCGCTGGACGGATCGCCCTGGTACGACGTGCCGAGCTTGTCCACTTCGTCCAGCAGGAACACCGGGTTCTTGCTGCCTGCCTGCTTCATGCCCTGGATGATGCGGCCGGGCATGGCGCCGACGTACGTGCGCCGATGTCCGCGAATGTCCGCCTCGTCACGCGCACCGCCAAGGGCGACGCGTACGTACTCGCGGCCGAGCGCGCGGGCGATCGACTTGGCGATGCTCGTCTTGCCGACGCCCGGCGGGCCGTTGAACAGGAGGATCGGGCCGCGTGCCATCGCACGGGCCTTCGCTTCCCGCTTGTCCGTGATCTGCCGGTCCTCGTCGCCCGCGTTCAGCGAAGGGGTCGCGTCCGTCGCCTCGCCCTTGAGCTTGGACACCGGGAATTCGCCCGTCGTCTCGAGCTCGGCGGCGATCTGCTCGGCGCGCAGCTGGCGCACCGCGAGGAACTCGAGCACGCGATCCTTCACGTCCTTGAGCCCATAGTGATCCTCGTCGAGGATCGTGCCGGCACCCGAGAGGTCGAGCTGGTCGTCAGAGCGCTCGTTCCAAGGCAGTTCGGCGATCCACTCGAGGTACGTGCGGATGACCTGCGCTTCCATGCTCTCGCGACCCGCACGCTCGAGGCGTCCGAGCTCGCGCTCGACTTCGGCGCGCGCTTCCTTCGAGAGCTCGAGCTTCGTGAGCTTCTCGCGGAGTTCGGTGATCTCCTTGCTCTGGTCGTCGTCGCCGAGCTCCTTCTGGATCGCTTTGAGCTGCTCGCGCAGGAACATCTCGCGCTGCCGCTCGCCCAGCTCCTCCTGGACCTGTGACTTGATGTCCTCCTGCGCTTCCAGCAGCCCGATCTGCCGCTGGACGTGCACGAGCACCCGCCGAAGGCGCTCCTCAACGGAGAGGGTCTCCAGCAGCCCCTGCTTTTCCGGCACCGTCAGTTCGATGTAGCCGGCCACGAGGTCGGAGAAGCGGCCGGCGTCGTCGACGGAGTCGAGCACCTGGTGCACGACCTCCTCCGGCAACCCGCGCTTCTCACCCAGTTCGGCCGCACGCTCGCGCGTCTCCTTGTGCAGTGCTTCGAAGGCCGGGTCTTTCGGGTCGAGCGGCATCATCTCCTCGGCGGGCACGATCACCGCCGTGAGGTAGCCGTCGACTTCCGCATACTGCAGCGCCGTCGCGCGCTGTTCACCCTGGAGGAGCAGCTGGACGCCGCCCAGGCCGCGCTGGATCTGCCCGATGCGGGCGATCACGCCGGTGGTGAACAGGATGTCCGAGGTCGGCTCCTCCGTGTTGTCGCGCTGGGCGACTGCAAAGACGAGTCGGTCGCCCTTGAGGGCAGTTTCGATGGCCCGGAGAGTGCCGGGGCGTCCTGCCGCGATGGGAGCCGTGATTCCAGGGAAGATCACGGTGCCGCGAAGCGGGAGAACAGGAAGAGTTTGGCGCTGGCCCATACGGTCAATCCTTGTCGAGGATGAGGATGGTGGTTGACTTGGCATGATCCACACCGCGGTGATTACGCCATCGCGGCAGGGTTTGCCAGTTTTCCGTCGCCGAGCGCACCCGTTGTGGCAGCGGCCTGACACCATGGCCTGCTTCCGGGGTTTGAACCCGTGGTGCAACTTTTCGCGGCCCATCCCACGTAGGGACGGCGAACCCAGCCCAAGTTTCAGCTTCTCCGGGTCTCGGCTTCTCCGCTTCTCTCCGTAGTGCTACACTACGGGGTACAGTCACCCTCATACTTCCTAGTGCCCGATAACGCAGCCCCGTCCGTCCAGGACGACGAACTTCGCGCGCATGTCGAACAGGCGCTGAGCGCCACCTATGAGGTGGAGCAGGAGATCGGGCGTGGCGGCATGGGCATTGTTTATCGAGCCCGTGACAAGCGCCTGAAGCGGTACGTCGCGATCAAGCTCCTTCCACCGGAGCTGTCATTCCGGCGTGATATCCGCTCGCGTTTCCTGCGCGAAGCCGAGACCGCCGCGCAGCTGAGCCATCCCAACATCGTCCCGATCTACTCGGTCGACGACGTCGGGAATCTCGTGTTCTTCGTCATGGCGTGCATCGAAGGCGACAACCTGGCGGTGCGCCTCAAGAAGCGCGGCCCGTGTCCCGCCGATGACGTCCGCCGCTGGCTCATGGAAGTCGGCGACGCGCTGGCGTATGCGCACTCGCGCGGCGTCATCCATCGCGACATCAAGCCGGACAACATCCTGCTCGACGGGATCGATGGCCGCGCGCTCGTCACGGATTTTGGAATCGCGCGCGCCGCCATGGACAGTGGTGAGGCCTCGCGCCTGACCGCGACCGGCATGGCGATCGGCACGCCCGCGTACATGTCCCCGGAGCAGGCGTCCGGCGACCGCGACCTGGATGCGCGCAGCGATCTCTACTCGCTGGGCATCGTCGCCTACCAGATGCTGGTGGGCGAGCCGCCGTTCGTCGGCAACACCACGCCGGCATTGCTCGTGAAGCACCTGGCCGAAGCACCGGTCCCGGTGTCGCACCGCCGCGCGGACGTGCCACCCGACCTGTCGGCCATCGTGATGCGGCTGCTGGAGAAGTCGCCCGACCAGCGGTTCCAGACGGGCGGCGACCTGGTGCAGGCACTCCGGTCCGGCGTCGTGCCACCCACGCCGATGCCGGTGCGCACCAGCAGCAACCTCGGTGTCTCGGTCGACTTCCGTGGCGGCCCGATCGGCGGCATGCCGCTCGGCAACCAGGGCGCTCCGGCAGCCGGTTCCTCCGGCGGCGCGGCACCGTACCGTCAGTCGACCCAGTATCCGATGCTCAAGGTGACGTACCCGGAGCCTCGCGGGCCGCGTCACGAGATGCAGCAGGAGCAGGAGTCGTACGACGTCTCGCCGGAAGAGCGGGAGAAGCAGGACCACCCGATGGTCCGGCAGTTCCGGAAGTGGTTTGCGATCTACCTGTTCGTGAACGTGCCGATCACGCTGATCAGCATCTTCGGTGGCAATGGCATGGAGGGCATCACGTTCCTCTGGACCATCGTCATCGCGTGGAAGTACGCCAAGCTCTGGTCGGAGGGATACGACTGGCGGCACGTACTGCGGCAGCCGCACGATCGCATGCTGGGGGACGTGGTATCCGATGTGACGGACAACGTCATCGCGATCTTCAGTTCGAAGAAGCGCGCGGAGCTGCGCGCGCAGGGGCGACAGGATCGCCTGCGCGGCGCACTGTCGAACAAGCCGTCCAGCGAGCGCGCCATCTCATCGGGCACCGGCGTCTCGCAGCCCGGGCGCGCGCAGCCGGTGCGCGACGACGAGCTGGGCCCGTACCTCGACCTCGTGCGCCACGCACGCACGGACCGGGACGAGATCGTACGGTTGCTCAACACGATCCCGCAGGCCGAGCGTGCGCGTATTCCGGCCGTGCAGGGCACCGCCGTGGAACTCGTGCACAAGATCGAGATCATCGCGGCGGACCTGGCCCGCATCGAGTCTGTGCACGGCGCGGGCACGCTGCAGGCGATCGACGAAGAGATCCACCGACTGGAGGCCGAAGCGAACCCGCTCGAGACCACGCGCAGCGAAACACGGGTGCGCCGCCTGGCACAGTTGCGCCGTGACCGGCGCGCCATGGTCGACACCTCCCGCAAGCTCGAGACGCGCCGCGGACAGCTCGAGAGCTGCCGCATCGCGCTCGAGAACGTGCGGCTCGACCTCGTGCGCCTGCGCACCGGCAACAGCTCGGTCCAGAGTGTCACACAGGTCGCCGAGCAGGCCATGGCACTCGCGCGCGATGTCGAGATCGCCGTATCGGCTGCCGGGGAAATGCGGGATGCCACGCGCGGCGGGCTGACCGCCCGCGCCATCGGCTAGTCATCCAGATGCGCGACGTCACGCCGGTCGCCGATCGCCGGTTCGGCAACGAGTCCGCAGCCAAGCGTGCTGCGGAGGACGCGCGTGACGCGGGCATGCTGCGCGATCGCGTGACTGCGGCGTTCGGCGATGTGTATCTCGTGGGCGACGAAGTGGGACGCGGCGGCATGGCCGTCGTCTATTCGGCCACCGACGTGCGGTTGCAGCGCATCGTCGCACTCAAGGTGTTGCCGCCGGATCTCGCCTTCCGTGCCGAGGTGCGCGAGCGGTTCGTGCGTGAGGCACAGACGTCGGCGCGCCTCAACCATCCGCACATCGTGCCGATCTACGCGGTGCACGAGGGGCAGGGGCTCGTCTGCTTCGCGATGTCCCTGGTGCGCGGCGAGAGCCTCGGGGCTCGGCTGATGCGCGAGCCACGGCCGGCGTTCGAATACGTCGCCATGGTGCTCGAGCAGGCGGCCGATGCACTCGCTTATGCGCACGCGGCGGGTGTGGTGCACCGGGACATCAAGCCCGACAACATCCTGCTCGACAGTGAGTCGGGCCGGGTGATGGTGACCGACTTCGGCATCGCGCGCGCGGCCGAGAGTGGATCACGCCTCACGCAGACCGGCATCGCGGTCGGCACACCGGCCTTCATGAGCCCCGAGCAGGCCACCGGCGAACGCGAAGTCGATGGCCGCAGCGACGTGTACTCACTCGGCGTCGTCGGCTATCTCATGCTCGCAGGCCGTTTGCCGTTCGAAGCATCGACGACGCCCGCGATGCTGGTGAAGCACTTGAGCGAGACACCGCCGCCCATCACGCGGATTCGCCCCGACGCGCCGCGCATGCTCGCGGACATCCTGGAGCGCTGCCTCGCGAAGCGTCCCGAGGATCGCTGGGAGAACGCGATGCAGCTGCGCGATGCGCTGCGTGGCGCGCAGCGGTCGCGATTCGCCGGTGGTGTGCAGGCCATCAGGCGTGACGCGGTGCCCTCGCCGCAGGATGGGGCGCGGAACGGCTCGCAGAATGGTGGAGAGCGTCCGTCGCAGAACGGATCGCGCCGTCCTGCGCAGACTGCGTCGGAGCGGTTGATCGAGCGCTCACGGAAGTACGGGCATCATCACGATGACTGGGCGCCGGTACCGGCGCCGACCCAGGTCCCGAATCCGCCGCGTAGCGCACAGCACGGCGTGCAGCATGGCTCGCAGCACGGCAACGCCGACGCGCGCCCGGGCGAGATGGGCCGTGCCTTCTACGCGCTGCCGCCGATTCCGGCTCCGCCTGTCGGCGCGAGCAAGCGGGAACTGCGGCAGTGGGAGCGCAGCATGAAGGAACAGCGGCAGGAGCTCAAGCGCCGCTGGAAACTCGAGCGGGAAGACCATCGCGAAGCGCGCAGCCTGGGCATTCGCGACGTGGCGGCCTACGACGGAGGCGGGATCGCGGCCGCCGAGCGGATCAGCCGGTACCGCGGCCGCATTGCGATGAACGTGGCGATGGTGGGCATGCTGTTCATCATCAATGCGAACACCGGCGGCTTTCCATGGGTGATCTTCCCGGCCTTCGGCATGACCGCCGGGTTGATCGGTCAGTACGCGCGGCTGCGTTCACGCGGCATCACGTGGGGCCAGATCATCGGTGTGTCGCGTCCCGCTGAGGATGACTCGGTCCCGAACGAGCCGAAGCCGCAACGCATCGCGCTCACCGTGCAGGAGTTCCGCCGCCGGATGCGCTGGTTCGGCGGAAGCGTTGCGGTCGCCGCGGGCACGCTCGCTGTCGGCGCCAGCATGAACATCGATGCGCTCATTCCGCCGTTCGCCATCTCGTCGGCCATCGCCGGCATGAGCGGCCTTCTCGCCGGGCGCAGCTGGTTCCGCCTGCGGTCACTCGGCGTCACGGCGCGCGAGGCGTTGAGCGAGAAGTGGCGCGCGATCATGGTGAGTGCCGACGACCGGCCGCGCGAGATACGGATCCGGGACGAGATCGCCCGCATCGCGAGCAAGTCCGTGCTGGATTCGAAGTTCGGCGACACCGTGCGTTCGGCGGCCGATGATCGCGTGATGATCCGCGAGACGTCCGAGCGGCTCACCGATGCGGATCGCGCGCTCGTGCCGGACGTGGAGCCCACCGCCGACGCATTGCTCGAACGCATCGGAGCGCTGGCCGCAGGGCTGGAGCGGCTCGAAGCCGATCTGCCCGGGAATGCACTGCCGCAACTCGATGCACGCATTGCGTCGGTGGAAGCGGAACCCGAGCATGCTCCAGATCGCGAGCGCCGGTTGACGCTGCTGACACGGCAGCGTGCATCGCTCGCCGAACTCGACGAACGAAAGGCGACGATGCAGCGCCAGCTCGAGAGCGCATCGATGGCGCTGCGCTCGCTGCGACTCGACATGGTGAAGCTGCGGACGCTCGGTGTCGGGGCCGCCATCGACGATGTCACCAACGCCACGCAGGAAGCACGCGCGCTGTCGCGCGACATCGGACGCGCCGTGGAAGCCGCCGCCGAAGTGCGCCGGATCTAGAGCCGGGTCGTCACACCCAGTCTTCGAGCCGCGCCTCGAACTCGGACGTGAGTGCGCCGTGCCCGTAGCGCGTCGCCGCATCCATGCCCTTCGCCACCGCGGCGCGGGCGTCCTCCTCGCGGCCAAGCGTGTACAGCGTGTCCGCATAGCGTAGCCATCCGGCGCCCTCGTCGTCGTAGCGCGCGAGATATTCAGCCAGCTCCCCCGCACCCTCCTGGTGCAGGCCGGCCTTCAGGAGTTCGTTCGCGAGGCCGAAGCGCGCGAGCGCGTTCTCCGGCGCACGCGCCACCATCGCGCGCATGGTTTCCAGTCGGTCGGTCATGGGTTCGGAGAGTCGGTGAACGGTGGCTGTTGCGTCATGAAGTCCGCGATGATCGTACCGAGGCGGTCCGGTGCCTCCTCCGGCGCGACATGCGAGACGCCGGAGAGTCGCTGCACGACGAGTCGCCCGCCCGATGCCTCACCGAGCGCACTTTCCAGGCGCGCTGCGACGGCCGCCGGCAACATCGGGTCCGACACGCCCAACGCCAGCGCGACGGGGCAGCGGATGGCGCCGGGCACCAGCGCGGCCCCCGCATCGTCACGCGAGTCCCGGAACGCCACCAGCTGGGCGCAGGCGGCATCCCGCCCGTCGCGCGTGCGGAACGACTTGAGATAGTGATCGAGCGAGTGGGCACCGCTCGACTTCTGTGCGTAGGCCGTAAGCAACGCGCCATGCAGTGCGGACGCGAGCCATTCCGGCCCGAGCCGTCGCCAGACGGGAACCAGTGCGGCCAGACGGGCAATGCGGCGGCTGACGCGCGCATCACGCGGGTCGCGCGCAAGCATCGTCGGGTTCGCGAGCACCAGCCGAGTCACCCGACTCGGGTGGAGGGTCGCTACGCGGGCAGCGATGGCGGCGCCGAATCCATGTCCGACGAGTGTGGCGACGTTCACGCCCATCACGTCGAGCAGCGCGGCCAGGCGGTCGGCGTGTGCGGCCAGCGTCATCGCCGCGTGACGCGGCGGGTCGCTGCGCCCGTGCCCGAGCAGGTCGAGTACGAGCACGCGATGCCCCTTCGGCAGCCTGGGCAACAGATCCTGCCACAGGTGCGACGACGTGAACGCCCCGTGCACCAGGACGATCGGCTCTCCCACCCCGCGGGAGCCGAACGCGTAGCAGTACACGCGCACTCCGCCCAGATCGACGAACTCGCCGCGCATCAGCGGTTGCGGGTGGTGGACGGTGCGCAGGCCATGGTTGCCGAGCAATCTCGGCGGCAGTCATGCGGGGTACAAGCAGAGCAGGGCCGAGAAGTACCGGAACAGAAAACGGGAGCATCCGTGGATGCTCCCGTTTTCATCGTCACGCTTGACTTGCCCGCCGACCGTGGGTCAGCGGCCGGACGACAAGCTTAGAGGCCGCCGCGGCGGCCCTGCGGACGGGCCGCATAGTTCTTGTCGTACACTTCGACCTGCTCCTTCGTGAGCACGGCCTTGATTGCCGCCTGCTGCTTGGTCGTGATCGCGGTCATCTTCTCACGCATTTCCGGCGTCATGCCACCAGCGGCACCCGCGGCCTGCATGCTCGCACGCATGTCCGCCTGCTCCTTCTGGGTGTTCGCATAGATCGTGTCGATCTTGGCCTTCTGCTCAGCCGTCAACGTGATGCCTTCGAACAGGGCTGCGCGAGCTGCGGCCTGACGCTCGGCCATCGCGGCCGGATCCATCGCGCGACCGCCGCCACCACCACCGCCGCCACCCTGAGCCTGGGCGACCGAGGCGCTTGCTACGACGAGAGCTGCGGCGAGAATTCGCAAAGTGTTCTTCATGGGGAGTGTCCGGGGGGATGGGGATCGCACGGGTCGACGAGGCATTCGCGCCCTGTCAGGCGTACGCTGTGAGTAAGACGCAGACCTGCGAGGATTCGTTAACCGCGAAGGGGCTATTTTGTTCAATATTGCGCCGCTTCGCCACTCGCAGACTCGCGAACGGTGGGGCGAACTGCCCCAAAAGCGACGGGTATCACATTGAATGCCAGTAAAACCCGCCCTAAAGCCGTGGTCGCCAGCCTCTAGCGGATTCCAGTCTGCGGCGTATGATAGCCCGGAAGTGCTACCGACCTCACTGCCCTCGCTCCCGCTGACGACACCTCTGTCGTCTCCGACCATGTCCACGTCGCTGCTGGCTCCGGCCTCGCCGGTCACGGTGCCGATCGGTTGGCTGCTCGGCAATGCGCCGCAGCCCGTGCAGTACCGTGCCTTGCGGGATGTCGCCGGCTTCACCTCGCCGGACCCCCGCTTTCGCCGGATTCCGTACGTGTCCCGTCACGGGTGGCACCTTCTGCTGTTGCAGGATGGAGACGGGACGTGGCCCGGCGGCATGCTCGGTGTGCCGGACGCGGGCCCGCTGCAGGGCGTCGGGACAATCGTCGCATACCGTCGGATGCTCGAGCTCGGTTGGGATCCCGAATCGCCGGCGCTCTCCAGTACGAAGCGTCTGCTCTTCCGGCTGCTGGCGGAGGACGAGGATCCGTCCTATCTGGCCGAGCTCGCGCCGTCCACGCCGGACGAGGATCTCATCAGGCGGGGGCGCTTCATGCTGCGGGAGGCGGCGGCCGCGGCGCTGGCCCAGGCGGGCTACGAGGGGGATCCGCGACTGCGCGGCGCGGCTCGTCGCCTGACCGACCGGATCGGGGCGTATCTGCAGTCGGCACTCGCGGGGAAGCCGTGGATTCGCATCGGCAACCAGCATGTGCTGCCGGCGGAGGTGCACGCACCCTCCTTCCATACGTTGATCATGCTCGCGCACATGCCGCACTTCCGCAGCGAGCACCACGAAGTCGTCGACCGCCTGTACACGTACCTCTCGCAGGCGTGGCCGCGCCAGCAGCCCATCCAGCAGGTCGGCTCGCATCTCATCGAGCAGCCGCATCTGGTGCTGGGCGACTTCCTGCCGACCCGCAATGCGATGGATGCCGACATGCCGTCGGCGCTGACGTGGCTCGAGACGATGGCCCGGCTTGGGTTCCTGCGCCGCCACGAGGGGTGGACGCGACTGTTCGATCGCCTGCTCGACGACCGTGATCGCAAGGGGATCTGGCATCCGCCCCGCTCGGTCGCGATGCCGGAACGCATCCCCGCGTGGTCGTGGCCAACGCTGCCCCTCGCACCGGCGACCGACGCTCCGGAGAGCACGACGCTGGCCCTCTCCGCGGAGGTCACCTTCCGGCTCGGCCTCATCGCACGGCTGGCGGGCCGCCAGATCGAACTGACCTGAACTGACCTGAACTGACCTGAACGGCTCTCACGGCGGCGGGATTCGGTGGATCGGACAGCAGCGGGCCGGACAGGTTAGGTTGTACGGATACACATGACAGAGTCCATTCTCGAAAGCATCGCCGGCGAGGACATGACCTTCGCCGACCTGGGCCTCGCCCAGCCCCTGCTCGACGCAATCCGCGACGCAGGCTACCTCCGCCCGACGCCCATCCAGCGCGAAGCGATTCCGGTCGCGCTCAAGGGGCGTGACCTGATCGGTCTCGCGCAGACGGGCACCGGCAAGACGGCGAGCTTCACGCTGCCGATCCTCAATCGCCTCATGGGCGGGCCTCGTCGTACGCGCGTGCTGATCCTGACGCCGACTCGCGAACTCTGCCTGCAGGTGGAGGAGAGCTTCCAGAAGTACTCGAAGTACTCGCCCGTGGATGCGATCCCGGTGTTCGGCGGCGTCGGATACGAGCCGCAGGAAAAGGCGTTGCGCGCAGGCGTCGACGCCGTCGTCGCCACGCCGGGCCGTCTGCTCGATCATCTCGAGAAGCGCAACGTCGACTTCTCGTATCTCGAGACGCTCGTGCTCGACGAGGCGGATCGCATGCTCGACATGGGATTCGCCCCGCAGATCAATCGCATCGTCGACCAGATTCCGCGCTACCGCCAGACGTTGCTCTTCAGCGCGACGATGCCGCCCGAAGTCGAGGCACTGTCGCGGAAATACCTGCGGAAGCCCGTGGTCGTGCAGGTCGGGCGTCGCTCGTCCGCCGCGACGTCGGTGACACACGCGGTGTACCCGGTGCCACGCCAGCGGAAGAACGAGCTGCTGGTGCACCTGCTGACCGCCTCGCACCACGACTCGGTGCTCGTGTTCACGCGCACGAAGTCCGGCGCCGATCGGGTGGTGCGTGATCTCGAGCAGGCCGGCATCGACGCCGGTGCCATGCACGCCGACAAGTCGCAGATCCAGCGGATGAAGGCACTCGAGGATTTCAAGTCGGGCAAGCTGCGCGTGCTCGTCGCGACCGACATCGCACAGCGTGGCCTGGACATCTCCGGCATCTCGCACGTCATCAACTACGACGTGCCGCAGCAGCCGGAAGACTACGTGCACCGTATCGGGCGTACGGGCCGCGCGGCCGCGACCGGCGACGCCTACACGTTCATGTCGGCGGAGGAGATCGGCATGGTGCGAACGATCGAGCGCACGATTGGGCAGGAGATCCCGCGGGTCTCGGTGCCGGGGTTCGACTTCGGCACGGTCGCGTAAGCGCAGACGCGCTCACCGCCTGACCCTACCCAGCCGCGACACCGTGAGCGTCTCTGCGCTCGCGCCCTTGTGCAGGATCACGCGGGTGTTGGCGGCACCGTAGCCGAGTCCGGACGGTGCGTAGGCCATCGAGTCGCGCGACGCGTCCAGTCGCACGTCGCCATGCAGGGCGAGTTCGTACCGGGCGATGGTGTCGGTACCCGCATGCACCACCACGCGCCCGGCGGCCGCCTCGAATCGCACCGCGGTGCGTACGCCGGTGGCCGACGCCTCCTCGCGTGCGAGCGCCAGGAGATCCCCGACCGCCCGGGCTGCTCCATGCACGTGCACCGCATCGAGGAGCCGCGCGCCACCGCGCACCGTGATGGTGGCGAGGATGCCGAGCAGGGCGAGCATGGCAATCTGCTCGAGCAGTGCGCTGCCACGTCGAGCGCTGCTGCGTCGCGCGCTGCCATGTCGCGCGCTGCCGGGTCGCGCTCGTATCGGCGCACACGACCGTGGGAGCCTGCCCGCTGCTGATTCAAGTGTCGATTCGCTCACGCGTTCCCTCCGTCGGGGTCGCTCGTTATATCACACGGGCGGCCCCGCACCGTGTCATCATTCAATGGCGGCGCCCAGCGTTCGAACGCCGAGTGCGTGCAGAGTCCATGTGGTCCCAGTCAGGAGATCTGCCGGTGCCGACAGTCCAGTTCCGTCGTCGCGATCGTTCGCGTGTCGGCGTGCGTGCGCGAGACCGCGTTCGTGTTCCCGTCCGCCTGCGCGTGCTTGCCGGTATCGTGCTGGCCACCGGCGTCGCCGCGTGCAGTGCCGGCGTGCCATCGGTGAGCACGGACATCTCCACGCGACAGGCCATGCTCGACCTCGGGCAGAACCTGGTGGATGTGCGCGAGGAGAACGCGGCGTTGCAGGCGCAGGTGGATTCGCTGCGCGGCGCCGTGGCGTACCAGGACACCGTACTCCGGCAGCTTGCAGGGCTCGCGGGCGTGCAGATGCGCCCGCCGGCGCTCGTGGTGCCCTGACATGATCTCCGTGCACCGCGTTTCGTGACCGTCCTTCCACGATCGTCCTCGACACCCATGCGCATTGCGCTTTCAACCGGCGGCGGTGATGCCCCCGGCCTCAATGCAGTGATTCGTGCTGCCGTTCTGTCTGCGCGCTCGCGTGGATGGGAAGTCCTTGGCATCAAACGTGGCTACTCCGGCCTCCTCGGCGAAGACGAGGTGGTGCCACTCACGTCGGACTCCGTGCGCGGCATCGCGGGGCTCGGCGGGACGATTCTGCGGACGACCAATCGTGGCAGTCCGTTCGCGTATCCGGTGCAGCAGGCCGATGGGACATGGACCCACGTCGACCGCTCCGATGAACTCGTCGAGAACGCACGCAATCTCGGGATCGAGGCGATCATTTCCATCGGTGGCGACGGCTCGCTCAAGATCGCGTCGCAGCTCGCCGAGAAGGGGATGCGGATCGTCTGCGTGCCGAAGACCATCGACAACGACGTTGCCGGTACCGTCACGACGTTCGGCTTCGACACCGCCGTCAACACGGCGCTCGAGGCGATCGACAAGTTGCACACGACGGCCGAGTCGCACGATCGGGTGATGGTGCTCGAGGTCATGGGACGCGATGCCGGGTTCATCGCGCTGCACGCGGGCGTCGCGGGTACGGCGGACGTGATTCTCATTCCCGAGATCGAGTGGGACATCGACCGGGTGTGCGAGAAAATCGTCGCGCGCGATGCCGCGGGACGTCGCTTCAGCATCGTTGTGGTGGCGGAGGGTGCGAAGCCAAAGGGCGGGAAGGAGAGCATCATCGGCGCGTCGCTGCCGGGGCAGGAGCGGCGGCTCGGTGGCGTCGCGGAGCGCCTCGGCTTCGACATCCAGCGCATCACGGGGAAAGAGACGCGCGCGATGGTGTTGGGCCACCTGCAGCGCGGCGGCGCGCCGACAGGGTATGACCGCCTGCTGGCGACGCGGTTCGGTGCGGCGGCCGTACAGGCGATCGCCGACAAGAAGTGGGGAACGATGGTGGCATTGCAGTCGCCGCATCTGGTCTGCCTGCCGATCGAGGCAGTGCTGGCCGAGACGAAGCGGGTCGATCCGGGGCACGACGTCGTGCAGGCGGCTCGTCGCATGGGAATCAGCTTCGGCGACTGATGCGGCGACTGAACTGCTGAACGGAGGGCCGAGTGTCCGTCCCACCCAGCGGACGGCTTTGTCCTTCGAGGGTGACGAATCCGGCGTTCAGGCGGTCGTTGTTGCGAGAGCGGAACTTCTACCCGCTTCCCATCGTCCTATGCTACCGATACTTACGAGCACACGCAGACCATTGTCCCGGTTGTGCCTGGTATGGCACGGCACCTGCCCCTCTCCGGTGGGCAGGCGTTCGATTGCCCTCCGTGGTGGACGGCGCGTGATGCCCTGTTGGAGGTCGACATGATTCAGCGAACACTTCTGGCCCTTCTTTCTGCAGCCGTGCTTGGCGCCCTTCCGGGCGCCGGCGTCGCTGGCGCGCAAGCGTCAGGAGCACAGCCGCCGAAGCCGAAGGCCAGTGATTCCATTCCACGTGAGTATCGCCCGCCTGCGGGCATGTGCCGTATCTGGATCGAGGGCGTGCCGGCGGCCCAGCAGCCGGCGCCGACGGACTGCCCGAGTGCGGTGAAGAACAAGCCGGCGAACGGCAAGGTCGTGTACGGCGAGAGCACGAAGGACAAGGGCAAGGGGGGCACGGACCGGCTTCCGGTGAAGAGCTTCCTGAGGCCTGGTGAGAAGAAGGGGCCGCCGCTGATACCGCCCGATCAGGCCTCCATCGACCCGCGTGGTCGGGAGGCGTGGGAGAGCAAGCGCATCACGGATGAACAGCTGTTTGGCGACAAGCCGGCCCTCGGGCCGGCTTCGTCGTATCCGGGAGCGGCTGGGTCACAACAGGGGACCGGATCGTCACAGGGGCCAGGCGGGCAGGGCCCGATTGGGCCGGGCCCGATGGGCAGCTATGGCGCGTACGTCGGGCCGAATGGCAACGTGATCGGCACGGGCCCGGTGAACGACCCGCGCTATTTCAACAACGCGCCGGGCGTGCGCCCGCCGGGTTACGGCTCATCAGTCTGTCTGGACCGCGATGGCGACGGCTGGTGCGACGATTCGCGCTTCGGGCCGCCGGTCTGCCTCGATCGCGACAACGACGGCCGCTGCGACGACCTGCCGGAGTTCGCATCGCAGGCGTACCCGCAGACGCTTCCACCGATGCGCGCGGTCCTCGACGTGGTGCAGGGGCGCCCGAGCGTGGAGGTGATGCAGTGGCTCGGCACGAACGAGTTCCAGATCCGCGTGCCGGATCAGGGCCGCGGCGGGACGCCCTGGCGCGCGATCTTCCTCGACCAGCGCAACGAGCTGCTGCAGGTGTGGACGGACACGAATCGCGACGGCCGCGCGGATCGCGTCGAGATCTTCCGCAACGGGCAGCGGGTGAAGCTGATCCAGCGCTGAGGTGGGCGGCCGCTGATCGGTGCCTGCAACGGCGGCCGGGTCTCACGCGGAGATCGCGGCGGACTAGGGAGTGGCGCAGCGAAGCGCCGGTTTCTACCGCCTGACGCGGAGGCGCGGAGAACTGCGGAGAGACGCGGAGCGGGGCACGCCGAGAGGATCACGGCATGCCCCTTTTCTTTTCTTGATGGGAGTCTGTGGCATGCCACGGAGCCACCCCAAAGAGTATCTGCACTGGGGTCGCGGCATGCACCCCTCCGCGGCTCCTTGGTCCTCCGCGCCTCCGCGTGAGGCTGTAGAAACCGGCGCTTCGCTGCGCCACTCTGTGGTCCGCCCCAATCTCGGCGTGCGATGCGGTTGCGGTTCCCGGTTGCCGCCGCAATCGCTCCAGTCTCAAACCGACGGCTTCTTTCCTCGTGCGGCGGCGGCGGCGTCGTGCCAGTCGCAGGAGAGCAGGTGGTCGTTCACCATGCCCGTCGCCTGCATGTACGCATAGCAGATCGTCGAACCGACGAACTTGAAGCCGCGTGACAGCAGGTCTTTGCTCAACGCATCGGATTCCGCTGTGCGGGCGGGAACGTCGAGCATCGATTCGCGGCGACCGTCGAGTGGCGCGCCGCCGACGAATCGCCACACGTACGCGTCGAACGTGCCGAACTCCTGCTGTATCGCGAGGAATGCGCGGGCGTTCGAGATCGTGCTCACGATCTTCCCGCGGTGCCGCACGATGCTCCCGTCGAGCACCAGCCGCTCCACGTCGGCCTCCGTGAATGCTGCGATCGCGTCCACATCCCAGTCCGCGAACAGGCGGCGATAGCCGTCGCGCTTGGCCAGTACCGTGCTCCAGCTCAGGCCCGCCTGCGCGCCCTCGAGCGTGATGAACTCGAAGCGCGTGCGGTCGTCGTGCACCGGCACGCCCCACTCACGGTCGTGGTATTCGATGTCGAGCGGTTTCGTCGGCCAGGGGCAGCGGGGCATGCGCGGAAATTAGCGCACGCTCCGCGCAACCCTCAGAGCGTGCTCAGTGCAGGTAGTCAGGAAGCGGTGGATCGACCGCGGGCGGCACGGCGTCCGGCGGATCGTTCCGCGGTGGCTCGACGGGAATCGGGTCCCCATGCGGAGGCGTCGCGGGCGACGGGTCGCGCATCGGCGGGTCGAGCGTCGGCGGATCGACCGTGGGGGGATCGATCGACGGCGGATTGATGCCCGGATCGATACTCGGCGGATTCACATCCGGAACGTCCGGAGACACGGGAATGGTCATGAGGGCGACGGATCCACTTCGGGGGACAGCGCACGGGCGCGTGCACGCAATCGCTCCGCCGACTCGCGCTGTCCTCGCAAGAGTTCAGCATCGGCCTGGAGCACGAGCAGTTCACTCCATGCACGAACCGTGTCAGGGTTACCGACGATCGAACGCGCCGAGGCCGCGTCGAGGCGCTCCAGCAGGTCGCGTTGCGGGCCCAGCAGCGCGCCGATCGCGGCGCCGGCCTCGCGTACCACTTCGTCTGCCGTGCCGCCGCCCAGCTTTTCGCGCAGCCGCCGCAGCGCCGCCGCGGCCTGCGTGATCAGCCGAAGCAGGTAGTCGTCGCGCGCGGCAGGCATCGGCTACCGCCCGTCGTCCGGGGTGTCGCTGTCCGGGACGTCGCCGTCCGGGGCGTCGACCAGGTCGATCTCCCCAGAGTCATCGAGAAGCGTCATTGCGCGGTCCAACTCCGGCGACGGCACCCGGAGTTCGATGCCGCCTGCGATCGTGCCCTGGAAGGCCAAGCCAAAGATTCCGGGACTGTTGCCCTGCACGAACACCGGGATGCCCTCGGCTTCGAGCACGGCTCGTGCAATGTCCGCTTCGAGACCAGAGGGGTAGCTGCCGACGGTGACCCACTCCGCCCGCGCGGACGTGTCCTCGTCGCTGCCGCTTTCGATCTCGCGCTCGTCGTCCGTCATGGCTGCTCCTCGTTGAATGCCGGCATCACCCGTACACGCGGCGATCACTTCAGTTCGCCGCGCCGTAATCGCACCACTAGCTTACCGCCGTGCGCAATCCTCGCGATCGATATCTCCCGCCGGACCACGACGCCTTTGTCGCGGCCGACCCCTCCACCGGTCGCGTCATCGTGATCGCGCCCACGCGCGCGGCATGCGAGACCATCGAGCTGGCGGTGGGGCTGCATCTCGACACCTACCTCGAACGGACGCACGGCACTGAACTGCGCGAGCTCGCGGCCAGCGGGGAAGGCTTCGGTATCGTGGCGGGCACCGGCACCGGCAAGACACTCGCCATTCGTCCGATCGCCGAGACCATCCTCCGCACCGATACGCTGCGGGTTGGGGTGATCAACCGGGAGCGCGAGGCGACACCGGACACGCCCTCGTGGAACGTCATCATCGTCACCACCGGCATCGCGCGCCGCTGGTTCCAGGATGGCGACATCCTCCCGCAGGACACGCTGATCGTGGACGAGATCCACCAGACCAGCGCCGAACTCGAACTGTGTCTCGCGCTCGGCAAGCGTGTGGGATGCCGCTTCATCTGGCTCTCGGCCACCGTCGATCCGGCCTTCTACTCGCGCTACCTCGAGAGCCGCGACGTGCTGCAGGTGTCGTCGTTCGATCCGGCGAAGGCGGCGAAGGTCGTGGTGGAGCGCAAGCAGCCGTTGGCGTTTCTCGACGACAAGTTCCTGCGCGCCCTCGTCAAGGGTGAGCGTGGCGTCGCGATGTTCCTGCCGACACGCGCGTCGGTGGAGGAAGCGGCGCAGTGGGTGCGCGAGCGCTATCCCCTGGTCGCCGCCGCACATTATCACGGCGGCGAACCGATTCGCGTGATCCGGCCGTTCCTCGAGGGCACGATTCCCAAGCCCTACTTCCTCGCGATGACAGCGGCCGGACAGAGCGCGCTCAACGTGCCGGGGCTCGATACGGTGATCATCGACGACACGCGTTTCACGAATGTCATCGATCGCGGCCGCAACGTGCTCACGCGCGTGCATCTCGGCGCGAACGAGATCCTGCAGATGGCGGGGCGCGTGCATGGGCGCGTCGAGAACGGCCGCGTGTTCATCCTGAGCGATCGCGATATCAAGTTCGAGACGCTGCGCCCGACGGAGCCCGAGTTTCAGCTCGCTGGTGACTCCGAGCGCGTCGCGCTCACATGCGCCGGACTCGGTGTGCGCGCCGACGAACTCGAACTGCCGGTGCCGCTCGATCGCGTGGCGTACCGGCGCGCGCTCGCACACCTGGAGACACGTGGCCTGATCGAGGAAGGCCGGCTCTCGCGCTACGGCCGCGCGGTGGAAGCGCTGCCGGTGGATCGTGCGTGGGCCGAGCTCATCGTGAACGGCGACGACGAACTGCTGCCGCTGCTCGCGGTGATGAGTGGCGTGGAGTCGTTGCATCGCATGACGCGGGAAGGTCGCGACCTCGAAGGGCTCGTCGTGCGTGGCAGCGATCACCTGACCGCGTACAACCTGTACGCCGAGGGCTTTAGTGCGGCGGGGTACGTGGGAGCCGTGTACGGGTTGCCGCGTCACCTGTTCGACGCCGAGCGCATTGCGGAGTGGGCCGAGCGTCGCGGGGTGCTGGTGAAGGCGCTCGAGGATGCCGCGCTCGCGATGGCGAGTGTGTACCGCAGCGTCGGGCTCCCGTTGCCGACCTCGATGCCGATCGCGCGTGACAGTGCACTGCGCAAGTTCTCCGACCTGCTCGCCCGATTCATGCCCTTCGACCTCGTGATCGAGGAGCAGACGGCCGATGGGCAGGAGGCACGCGTCTCCAAGACCAGCGTGTGCGGCAGCTGGGGCGCGGTGGCCGGATCGCTGCGCTACTTCGCCGACCGCTTCGGCGTGCCGCGAGCGTCCATCGAAGGGACGCAGCTGCGGATCGAGACCATCCGGCAGTATGCGGAGCGTCATGCGCCGGAGCTCGTGCTGGACGCCGATCGCAAGCATTCGCCCGTGCTGCTGCAGCGACGCGTCACGTACTACGGCTTCGAGCTGTCGCGCGAGAGTGAACCGCTGCCCGTCTTCGATGGCGAGTTTGCCGATGCCGCGCGATCACTGCTCGCGGACGCGGCGGCCCGCGGCGAGTTGCGTCATACCGCAGTGCGACGCAACCAGCCGATTGTCGACGAGATCCGCGAAGTGTACCGCCGCCTTGGCGGCATAACGCCGCGGCTCGGCCAGGCGGAGCTCGCGGCGTGGTACAAGGAGCAGATGGGCGAGGCGACGGAGTGGGAGCGCATCCGCAACATGCCGTTGCGCCTCGACCGCCGCGATTTCGTGAGGGACGAGCAGGTGGAGACAGCGCGTGCGATGCCGGGTGCGGTGGAGATCCGCGACCGCACGGTGGGTATCGACTACGACGTCGAGCAGCAGGGCGACACGCTGCTGCCGGTCATTCGCCTGAAGCTGCCGGAGAAGCTCGCCCGCTCGCTTGCGCAGGAAGAGATCCCGGTATTCGACCGGCCCGTGCGTTTCGTCGTGCCACGCGGGCAACGTGGGTCGGTGCGCGCGCACGACCTGTTCGAGTTGCTCGAGAAGCTCGACCAGCCGTTCACCGACGACGAGCGCGAACGCGACCAGCGCCGGCGTGAGTCGCAGGAGGCGAGCGATGGCAAGCGTCGCGATCGCAACGTGCGCGACGTACGCGGTGAATTCCGCCGGCACGGCAAGCCATCGCGCGGGCAGGGAAGAGGGGGCAGCGGAAGCGGAGGAACCGGCGGACGCGCCGATGGCCGAGGCGACAGCCGCGGCGGAAGCCGGGGCGGCGGAAAGTCAGGCGGCCGAAGTGGCGGCAGCAAGGGCGGCGGACGAGGCAGTCGCTGACGCATCTCCTCCCGGCTTCTGCCGTTCGGCTTCTGCCGTTCAGCCTCTGATGTTCGCCTCGTACTCCTCCGTGCGCGTCACCACGAACCCTCGCGCGAGATAGTTCGGTAGCGCCGCCGGTCCATCGAGCGTGCACGTGTGCAACCAGACGCGCGAGGCGCCCATGATGCGCGCCTGTTCGACGGCCTCCGCAACGAGCCATCGTCCGAGTCCGTGGCCATGCGCACGCTGGTGGAGGCCCAGGTACACGATCTCCACGCTGCCGTCGTGGTGCGTCTCCAGCTCGAGAAAGCCGCCGGCGTCCAGTGGCGCATCCGGGAGCAGGGCCTGCACCCGGAAGACGCGAACGCCCGGCGAGGTGAGATGCTGCGCGAGCTTCGCGTCCGTCCACGCATCGCGGTCGTGCCAGTGGTACGGGCCCCCGATGGTTGCATACAGACTTCGCCACTCCCCAACCGCGTCGGGTGAGAGCCGCACCAGTCGCGCCGCGACGCTCGGCCTCTCCCCCCGGCGCAAATGCCCGAAGGACGGGAGCTCCAGATGGGTGCGGACGACCCGCACCGGGCGCCTTTCCTGACTAGGACCGCCCGGTACAACACTCTCACTATCGGACTGCCGGTCCGAACTCATAGTCTAAACTCGCTGGTTGTGTAACACGTTGAAATGTAACGGTTTATAGCACACGCGCCAATGCCGTTGTGTTTAGGACCACTTGGTCCTAACATGATTCCCATGACGTCTGACCGCCGCACCCAGATCCTCGATGCCGCCGCCACGCTCATC
>JAZKCW010000002.1:0-40939 GCA_040387895.1 Gemmatimonadota bacterium | reverse complement strand
GCTGGATCACGCGCATGGCGCGCGAACATGGCATGATCGAACCGTTCGAGGACCGCCAGGTCCGTCAGGGTGTCATCTCGTATGGCGTCAGCTCATACGGCTACGACATGCGGGTGGCACGCGAGTTCAAGATCTTCACGAATGTCCTGAGCTCGATCGTCGATCCGAAGAACTTCGACCCGAAGAGTTTCGTGGAGTTCGATGGCGATGTCTGCATCGTGCCGCCGAATTCATTCGCGCTTGCCCGCAGCGTCGAGTACTTCCGCATTCCGCGGAATGTGTTGACCCTCACCGTGGGCAAGAGCACGTACGCCCGGTGCGGCATCATCACGAACGTCACGCCGTTCGAGCCGGAGTGGGAGGGCTACGTGACGCTCGAGATCTCCAACACCACCCCGCTTCCGGCCAAGATCTACGCAAACGAGGGCATCGCCCAGGTCGTGTTCTTCACCGGCGACGAGGAGCCCGAGGTCAGCTACGGGGACAAGAAGGGCAAGTATCAGGGCCAGCACGGGGTCACACTCCCCCGCATCTGACCGATGGCGCGGGATTGCTGACGCTCGCTGTTCAGCAGTCCCGCCCCGGTCAGGCACCGCCGTAGACGTACCGGCAGCCCAGGTCCTGGGCCTGCTGCAGGGTGACGATCATGGCGGGCACGATCTCGACTCCCGGCAGCAGATTCGCGGCGGCCTCCTCGGCGAATGCCGCCCGCTGCGCCGCGTCCCCGCGCGCCGCTTCCGGAAGGAAGCGCTGCCCGCTCGCCCGCAGCGAGTTCTGGCACACCAGCAGGATGGTGCCCCGGGAGACGAGCTCCGCAATGTCCTTGCTGCCCGACGGTCCCGCGGGATTCACCGCACCCGGCATCCCGAGCGTCGCCCCGATCGGATACCTGGACCACAGGCGATCGTTGAACAGCAGCCCGATCGCCTTCCCATTGAGTCCAACCATCACCGTGCTATCCGCATCGGACAGCCCGTACGAGGCCTTCTGCGTGTCCAGGAACGTGCGTGCCCAGCGAAGCGAGATGCCCCCCGTGGGCTCATGCGAGTGAAAGATCACGCGGTGCTTGCCGCGTACCCGCTTGGTCCACGGATCGTCGAATCGCGACGCCGGGATCGGCTCGGCCGCGTACGCGGCACCGGGCAGGCTCAGTCCGGCGGTCAGTGCGACGAGGCGACCCAGAAATCCGCGGCGGGGCGATGTGCTGTCGATCATGGGAGACGTCTCGGCAGGAGAGGACGAACGGGCGGCTGCTCGCGGCCATTCGCCTGGGCGGCGACGGTCGGGTACGCGACATCGGCTGGCGGATCGCCCTTCGGCCAGTCGAGTTCCTTTCCGGGGAAATCCTGTCTCGGCTGAGCAAGCACGTAGGCTGCGACGTCCGCCGCCTGCTGTGCCGTCAGAATGCCTGGCCGGTCATACGGCATGTTGTGCCGCACGAACGTCGCCAGCATCGACTGGCGCGACATGCCGGCGCCGATGGAGTAGCTCCCGCTGCCCCAGACGGCGGGCGCGGTCAGGCCATCGCCCTTTCCACCATGACATCGCGCGCACTGGGCCGCGTACACCTGTTCTCCGGTCGCAGGCATCCCGACCAGCTTGACTGTATCGACCGCGGGGGGACGAGGCACGTCGCGCGTCGTCTCGAGATACGCCAGGATGTCTCGCATCGCGCTGGCCGTGTCCGGCAGCGCGCGCCCGGCCAGGCTCCGGATGATGCACTCGTTGACGCGCTGCGTAAGGTTTTCCTCTGCGCCACGTCGCGCGCGATACCGAGGGTAGCGCGCTGCCACGCCATGCCACGACATCGACGCGGCTCGCGTGCCATTGTCGAGATGACAGCTCGTGCAGCGCAGGTCGTTGCCGCTGTAGGCAGGTAGCGAGTCACGAAACGCCGTGAGCATGGCAAGCCCACGGCGTTCACTGCCCGTCAACGCCCGCCCTTGGGCGGTAACGGCGGCGCCGGCACCGGCACGTGCCTGCTGCGCCTCCCGGGCTCGCGAAATCATCACGACCGCGACTACCACGATGGCCGCGAGCGCGATCACCACGGCACCCGCCCGCGTTCGCGCCCCGGCACGTGTCATCAGCTCGAACCGGCCACCGCGCGCGGCTCCTCTCGCTTCGCACTCGCCACGATGTAATCGCGGTTCATGCGCCGGATCACGTCGATGCTGATCTCCTTCGGGCATGCTTCCTGGCACTCACCGACCAGCGTGCAATGCCCGAAACCCTCGATGTCCATCTGCTCGACCATCGCCAGCGCGCGCTTGTCACGCTCCGGCTGCCCCTGCGGAAGGTCACCCAGGTGCGTGATCTTGGCGCCGGTGAACAACGAGGCGGATGCATTCGGGCACGCCGCCACGCACGCTCCGCACGCGATGCATGCCGCCGCGTCCATTGCGTGCTCCACCGTATCCTTGCCGATCAGGATCTCGTTGGCGTCGCGCGCACCGCCGGTGTTCACCGAGATGTACCCGCCGGCCTGGATGATCCGGTCGAACGAGCCGCGGTTGACGACGAGATCCTTGACGATGGGAAACGCGGTCGCGCGCCACGGCTCGACCACGATCTCGTCGCCGTCCTTGAATGCGCGCATGTGCAGCTGGCACGCCGCTGCACCCTTCCACGGCCCATGTGCCTGCCCGTTGATCATCATCGCGCACGAGCCGCAGATGCCCTCTCGGCAATCGTGCGAGAACGCGACCGGCTCCTTGCCGGCCATGGTGAGCTCCTCGTTCAGCATGTCGAACATCTCGAGGAACGACATGTCCGCCTCGACGCCGTCGAGCACATGCGACTCAAGCGCGCCAGCCACGTTCGGCCCCGCCTGCCGCCAGACCTTCAGGGTCAGCTTCATTACTTGTAGCTCCGCGTCGACAGGTGCACGGTTTCGTACACGAGCGGCTCCTTGTTGAGAATCGGTGTCGCACCGGCGCCGGCATACTCCCACGCGGCCACGTATGCGAACTCGTCGTCGTTGCGCTTCGCTTCGCCCTCTTCCTGGTACTCCACCCGGAAGTGGCCACCGCACGACTCTTCACGATGCAGCGCGTCGCGGCACATCAGCTCACCGAGCTCGAGGAAATCGGCCACACGGCCCGCCTTCTCGAGCGACTGGTTGAGCGTGTCGCCGCTGCCCGGCACGTTCACGTTGCTCCAGAACTCCTCGCGCAGTGCGGGAATCAGCTGCAACGCCTCCTGCAGACCTTCACGCGTGCGCGCCATGCCGCACTTGTTCCACATGATCTGGCCGAGCTCCTTGTGGATGGAGTCGACGGTGCGCTTGCCGCGAATGTCGAGCAGCTTCTGCTGGCCCGCGCGCACGTCTGCCTCCGCTTCCTTGAACGCCGGCTGCGACACATCCACGGGCGCCATCTTGTTGCTCGCGATGTAATCGCCGATGGTGTTCGGCAGGACGAAGTAGCCGTCAGCGAGGCCCTGCATCAGCGCGGACGCGCCAAGCCGGTTGGCGCCGTGATCCGAGAAGTTCGCCTCACCCGCCACGTGCAGGCCGGGAATGGTGCTCATCAGGTTGTAGTCGACCCACAATCCACCCATCGTGTAATGCACGGCGGGGTAGATGCGCATCGGCTGCTTGTACGGATTCTCGTCGGTGATGCGCTGGTACATGTCGAACAGATTGCCATAGCGCTCCGCCACGACCTGCTGCCCGAGGCGCTTGATGGCGTCGGCGAAGTCGAGGTACACGCCGAGCCCGCCCGGGCCGACACCGCGCCCGTCGTCGCACGCTTCCTTGGCGGCGCGCGACGCGATGTCACGCGGCGCGAGGTTGCCGAAGCTCGGATACTTGCGCTCGAGGAAATAGTCGCGCTCCGCCTCCGGAATCGCGCCCGGCGCCCGGTTGTCCCCGCGTGCGAGCGGCACCCATACGCGCCCGTCGTTGCGGAGCGACTCGGACATGAGCGTGAGCTTCGACTGATGCTCGCCGCTCACCGGGATGCACGTCGGATGGATCTGCGTGTAGCACGGGTTCGCGAACGCCGCCCCCTTCTTGTGCGCGCGCCAGATGGCGGTCGCATTGCACAGCAGGGCGTTCGTGCTGAGGTAGAACACGTTGCCGTAGCCACCGGTCGCGAGCACCACCGCATCGGCCGCGTGCGACGTGATCGCACCGGTCTGCAGGTTGCGCGTGACGATGCCACGCGCGCGCCCATCGACGAGCACGACGTCGAGCATCTCCTCGTACGTGTGCTGCTGCACGTTGCCGAGCGCGACCTGCCGCTCAAGCGAATGGTAGGCACCGATCAGCAGCTGCTGGCCGGTCTGGCCGCGCGCGTAGAACGTGCGCGACACCTGCGCACCGCCGAACGACCGGTTGGCCAGCAACCCGCCGTACTCGCGCGCGAACGGGACGCCCTGCGCGACGCACTGGTCGATGATGTTCACCGACACCTGCGCCAGCCGGTACACGTTGGCCTCACGTGCGCGGAAGTCACCACCCTTGATCGTGTCGTAGAAGAGGCGCTTGATGCTGTCGCCGTCATTCTGGTAGTTCTTGGCGGCATTGATGCCGCCCTGCGCCGCGATGGAATGCGCCCGGCGCGGCGAGTCGTGGTAGACGAAACACGACACGCGGTATCCGAGCTCCGCCATCGACGCGGCCGCGGACGCACCAGCCAGGCCGCCGCCCACGACGATCACGTGGTGACGCCGCTTGTTCGCCGGGTTGACGAGCTTCATCGAGAACCGATGCTGGTCCCACTTCGCTTCGAGGGGGCCGGCCGGAATCTTCGCGTTCAGGTCGAGCATGCTAGTGACTCTCCGGGGACGCCATGGCCGTCGCCTGCGCCGACTCGGTGGATTCGACGATGGGAGCGGCTGGCGCAAAGGCACCCATCAGTGCCGCGATGGGAATGATCATGAAACCCACGGTGACGATCAGCGCGATCCCCAGCGCGATCTTTCGCTTCAGCGGCTGCGTGGACGGCCGTGATGCACCAAGAGTCCGAACCGCGGACCACGCGCCGTGATACAGGTGCAGGCCGACTGCCGCCATCGCCAGCAGATAGAAACCGGCGACGAGCGGATTGCTCAACCCGATGCGCACGTTGTTGTACGGATCGAGATGCGTGAAGTCCGGATGCACAACACCGAGCGTCAGATCCAGGATGTGATACACGATGAAGAGCAGAAGGATCACGCCGCCCCATCGAATCGTGCGCGCCGCAAACGTCGTGACCTGCGGCCGTCGCAGCGCGTAATCCGCGGGACGCGCAGCACGTGAGAGCATCGTCAGCTGGTACGCGGCCACGGCGTGCAACACGACCGCGATCACCAACACCGCGCGGACGGCATACAGTAGCGGCATGCTGGTGCGCAGCAGCAGCGCATACTCGTGCATCGCCCCCTGCCCCTTGAACATGAGCAGGTTGCCGGTCATGTGGCCCAGCACGAACAGGATCCCGATGATCCCCGTGACGGCCATGACCACTTTCTTGCCGATGGTGCTGCGCCAGAATCTCGTGAGACCGAACATAGGCGGGGTATAAGGAAGAACCGGCGCGACCCTCGAAAGGTTCGCGCCGGTCGAATTCAGATGGACAGGACCGACATGGGCTCGCGGACGGCCTGCGCCGACTTCTCGAGCGCGGCACGCTCCTCGTCGGTGAGCTCGATTTCGAGAATCTTCTCGAGCCCGTTGCGCCCAAGCTTGCAGGGCACGCCGAGGAACAGATCGCTCAGCCCGTACTCGCCCTGCAGCCACGCGGCGCATGGCAGGATGCGCTTGCGGTCGTGCACGATGGCCTCGACCATCTCCACCGCGCCGGCCGATGGTGCGTAATACGCGGAGCCGGTCTTGAGATGCTTCACGATCTCGGCGCCGCCGTCGCGTGCCCGCTGCACGATGGCGTCGAGCTGTGGACGCGGCATGAGCTGCGTAACCGGGATTCCGCTCACGGTCGTGTACGAGATCAACGGCACCATCGTGTCACCGTGGCCGCCGAGCACCATGGCCTGGATGTCACGCACCGAGACGTCGAGCGCTTCGGCAAGGAACGACCGGTAGCGCGCCGTATCGAGCACGCCGGCCATGCCGATCACGCGCTCGCGCGGGAAGCCGGTGACCTGCTTCGCCACGTAGCACATCACGTCGAGCGGATTCGACACCACGATGACGATCGCGTTCGGCGAGGTCGCCTTGACCTGCTCGGACACCGCCTTGACGATGCCGGCATTGGTGTTGAGGAGGTCATCGCGCGTCATGCCCGGCTTGCGCGCGATGCCGGCGGTGATCACGACGATGTCGGAGCCCGCGGTTTCCTCATAGCCGTTCGTTCCGATGACACGGCTGTCGAAGCCTTCGATCGGGGCCGACTCCCACTGGTCGAGTCCCTTGCCCTGGGGAATACCCTCGACCACGTCGACCATCACCACTGTCCGGCCGAGCGACTTTTCGGCAATGCGCTGTGCCGTCGTGGCGCCGACGTTGCCTGCTCCAACCACCGTGATCTTGTTGACCATGTAAGCCGCTTCCTCGGACGGATGTCAGCGCAGCGGACCGCGCAGCGCGCGCAGCGGACCGCGCAACAGGCGCAGGGTACCGCGCGGCGTATGTTGTGAACGTTCGGGCTCGCCCCCACTCGGAGGGGTAGCCATCGCAACATAGGCCGCTGCACAGAGGCGAGCAACGCGTCACCTGCGCATTGACTCCGCGCCGCGTGACCGATGCCGTGGCGCGCCTCAGCCGCCGACTTGACTCAGCGCGCGCAACCCGCCGGTCTGCATCTGCAGCAACGCATGCTCGCGCGGCTTCTCGGCCAGGGCCTGACGGAAGAGGGGCGCCAGCGGCTCGCCACGTCTCAGTGCGTCGCGCAACGGCACCTCGTGGTCGCCGAAGAGGCACGTGCGCAGCCGCCCGTCCGCGGTGAGCCGCACGCGGTTGCAGGTGTCACAGTACGTGTGCGTCATCGGGGTGATCACGCCGATCGAGCCGGCCGCGCCCTCGAGCCGCCAGTACGCCGCCGGACCATTTCCTCGTGGCGGGCCGGCGTCACTGACGAGCGTTCCCATCCGTCGAATTCGAGCGAGCACCTCGTCGCTCGGCACGACATGGTCCCAGGTCAGCTCACGCAGTTCGCCGACGGGCATCAGCTCGATGAAGCGCACGTGCCATGGATGCTTCAGGGTGAGCGCCGCGAAATCCTCCACTTCGTCGTCGTTGATGCCACGCATCACGACGACGTTGATCTTGATCGGGCCAAGCCCGGCCTGCTCCGAGGCAGTCGCGGAACGCACCACATCGAAGCCGAGGTCGCGACGGGCAATGGCCACGACCCGGTCAGGGCGCAACGAGTCCGCGCTGATGTTCACACGATCGAGCCCGGCCGCGACCAATGCCGGCGCCATGTCCGGGAGCCGGACGCCGTTCGTCGACAGCGCGATATCCTCCACGCCCGGCACGGCTCGCAGCATGCCCACCAGCCGCTCGAGCTGCGGGCGGATCGTCGGCTCCCCGCCCGTGATGCGGAGCCGCCGGAGACCCAACGGCGCGAGCTGCGCGACGACGTCGGCGATCTCCTCGTAGCTCAGGATCTCGTTCTTCGGCAACCACGGCAGCCCTTCGGCCGGCATGCAGTAGCGGCAGCGGAAGTTGCAGCGATCGGTGACGGAAATCCGCAGGTACTCGATCTTCCGCCCGAACTGATCGAGCGATTCCACCGGTTGCGGAGCTGTCATGCGGGCGTCCTGGCGGGCGCTGTCGGATCGATCCAGACCCGCTCTCCGTCCAGATAATGCTCCTGCTTCCAGATGGGCACGCGCCGCTTGAGCTCATCGATGATGTAGCGGGCAGCGTCCATCGCCGGCGCCCGATGCGCGTGCGCGCAGGCGATCGCGACGCTCACATCGCCGATGGCGAGGGTGCCGACCCGGTGCTCGACGGCCACGACGAGGCCCGGGTCTGAGGCGCACGGCTCTCCGGCGATGGCGCGGAGCTCCGAATCGGCCATGCCCATATAGGCCTCGTACTCCATGCCGGATACGGCACGGCCGTCGTTCAGGTCGCGCACGGTCCCGAGGAACAGGGACACGGCGCCGATGCCGGCGTGCTGCACACGGGCAATCAGCTCTGCGGTGCCGATGGGATCGTGAACGACCGCCACGTGCACCACACCGCCCATCGCGTCGCTAACCACCGGCCACGGGCGGAATGAGGGCGACTTCATCGCCCGGCTGCACGACGGCGTCGAGGTCGATCCAGGTCTGGTTCACCGCCAGCAGGGGCACCTCGGGCAAGCGGGCTCCGCCGGGCATGACGCGCATCGCGTCGACCAACACGCTCGCGCGACATGGCGCGCTCACTGGCACCTGCACCGTGCGCGCGCCGAAGGCGTCGGCGTACGACGCGAAGAGCAGCACGGGGATCCCGGCGTGATTGCTGTTCGAGGTAGTCATGCTGTGGGAAACATAGCGTGTTTGCGTCGCGAGAGTTCCCCTGCGAAATGCAGACGCCCTGCGATGCAGCGCAACGCAGGGCGTATCAAGCAATGTGGCGTCAAGCACTTACCGTGCTGCACCTCTAGGCTTCGTAGAGCTCCTCGGCGTCTTCGTCGTCGAACGCGCTGATGTCCAGGCCCGCGACCATCGCACGCAGTTCCTTCGACGGCTTGAACACCGGTACCGGCCGCGCCGACACTTCGACGGGTGAACCGGTGCGCGGGTTGCGCGCCATGCGCGTCTTGCGCTGGCGGATCTTGAACGTGCCGAACCCGCGCACTTCGATGTTCTTCTGCTCCTGCAGCGCATCCTTGATGGCATCGAGAAACGCATCGACGACACGCGCGCAGTCTTTCTTGGAAATGGTTGGGCCGGCGGTCCGCGCAATGCGCGCCGTGACGTTCTCAACCAGATCGGCTTTCGTCATGGAGTCTACCAAGGGCTGCCGCGCACGTCCCGGAAAGTCGAGACGCATCGGGTCCAAAGGTCGAACGTACGACCTTAGTGCTTATGAGTCAAGCGGTTGGCTCGCCTGACCCCGCCTGGATTTCAGAGCGTCGAGGAACTGGTCGAACAGCGGGACGGCATCGTGCGGGCCCGGCGCGGCCTCCGGATGGTACTGCACGGCGAAGATCGGAAGCGAGCGGTGCCGCAACCCTTCGACCGTCCCATCGTTGAGGTTGATATGGGTGACCGCAAGGTCAGGTGCCCCGTCCACCCCGTCGACTGAACCTGCCACGGAGAATCCGTGGTTCTGCGAGGTGATGAGCACCTGGCCGGTGGCCAGATCCTTCACCGGCTGATTTCCGCCACGATGACCGTACGGCATCTTCTCCGTCCGACCGCCGAATGACAGGCCGAGCAGTTGGTGACCGAGGCAGATGCCGAACATCGGGGTCTGGCTGGCGGCGATCGCGCGGATCGTGTCCGGCGCGTACAGCACCGCCGCCGGATCACCCGGCCCGTTCGAGAGGAACACGCCGTCCGGATTCAGGGCCGCGACGGCTTCGGCCGACGTGTCCGACGGCACCACGGTTACCCGGCAATCGTGCGCCTCGAGGAGACGCAGGATGTTGCGCTTGATGCCGTAGTCGTATGCCACGACGTGATAGGTCGCCTGGGCATTTCCCCACGCATATGGTGCACGTGTGGACACGACGGTCGCCAGGTCGAGCCCGTCCATGCTCGGGCACGCGTCGAGCGCCGCCAGCGCTTCGGCCGATGGTGTCGTGCCGGCTGCGATCACCCCGCGCATCACACCACGCGAGCGGAGATGCTTGGTGAGGCGACGGGTGTCCACTTCCGTGAGCGCCGGTACCTGCCCCGCTTCGAGCCACTCCCGCAATCCGCCGGACGCGCGCCAGTTCGAGAACGTGGGTGAGAGCTCCCGCACGACGATGCCGGCGACCTGCGGCCGCGCCGATTCGGGATCGTCGGTGTTGATGCCGTAGTTCCCGATCTGGGGGGCGGTCATCACCACGATCTGCCCGCGATACGACGGGTCGGTGAACACTTCCTGATATCCGGTCATGTTCGTCGTGAACACGACCTCCGCGACCGTGGGGAGCGCCCCGCCCACGAGCCGGCCAAGAAAAAGGGTTCCGTCCTCGAGGAGGAGGAACCCCTGTGGAGCGATCGTTCCCACGCGTTACTGCTCGGGCGGGTTGGCCGGCGGCACTGCCGGGGCCGTCGCCGGCGGAGTCGTCGGGGTCGCAGCGGGCTGCGACGTGAGCGGCGCGGCTGGTGCCGGTGCGCCGGAACCGGCCGGGCCTGCGGGTGCCGTCGACGTCGGGAGCTGGTCGAGGACCGACTTCGGAGCGGCCGACCGCGAGGACATCAGCTGCAGGATGAACGACAGGCCGAGGAACACTCCACCGCACCACCAGCTCGCCTTCGTGAGCAGGTTACCCGCCTGACGCGTGCCGATCACGGAGTCCGAGGAGGAGCTGGCGCCGCCGAAGTTCGCGGCGAGCCCGCCACCCTTGCCGGACTGGAGCAGAACGGCCACGCCGAGAATCAGCGCGTCGATGATGAGCAGCGTGAGGAGGAACGTGTACATGGGGCGGAGCCTGTGGACAGGGAAAGCGGTTCGTCAGCCTTGAAACATCACGGCTTGGCGAACCGGATTCAAGTGCTGGCGAGCCATCGGGTTGCGAAGGCCTGCGTGGGACTGGCGACCAGCGTGCGGCCACTCAGCTGCGGACGATGCTGCTCCAGCCATCCGGGTCGAGGGACGCGCCGCCGACGAGCAGTCCGTCGACATCGGATGACGCCAGCAGTGTCGCGGCGTTCCCGCGGTTGACGGACCCGCCATAGAGGATCGGAATCGCCGCTGCCGCCTTGTCGCCCACGCGCGCCGCGAGCGCACGCCGCAGCACCCCGTGGATGTCGCTGGCGTCGTCCGGCGTGGCGGTGCGGCCGGTGCCGATCGCCCACACCGGCTCGTAGGCCAGCATCATCGTGGCCACCTGGCTGTCCTCGAGCTCCGCGATCCCTGCAGCGAGCTGGCGCTCCACCACGGACGCGGTGGCCCCGGCCTCCCGCTCTTCGAGCGTCTCTCCGACGCAGAGCATCGGACAGAGTCGCGCCTGCGCGACCATGGCGCACTTCTTGGTCGTCTGCGCGTCGGTTTCCCCGAACACGTGCCGCCGCTCCGAGTGACCCACGAGCACCACGCGTGCGCCGACGTCCCGAGCCATGAGCACGGAGTTCTCGCCGGTGAAGGCGCCCTGCGCCTCACCGCTCACGTTCTGCACGCCCACCCACAGATCCGGACGGTCCCGCAGCATCTCGACCACGGTCGGCACCGTCAACGCGGACGGAAAGAAGATCACGGTGCGGTCCTGCTGCCGCGGCGTTTGCGCCAGGAAGCGCTGGAGAAACGAGCGGGCGTCTGTCGGACCGTGATTCATCTTCCAGTTGGCCGCGATGACAGGCTTGCGATGCATGTGAGGAGAGGTTGAGAGGCGGAGAAGCAGAGAAGCAGAGAAGTCGCGCTGTGCAAACGGACTGGCAGAAGTACCGGAGGGTGCGGGTCAGACGGTGTCGAGCGCTTCCACGCCGGGGAGTGGCTTCCCTTCCAGGAACTCGAGCGAGGCACCGCCGCCGGTGGACACATGCGACATGCGGGTCTCGAGTCCTGCATCGGCGACCGCGGCGGCAGAGTCGCCACCACCGATGATGGTCGTTGCGCCGCGATCGGTGGCTTCCGCCATTGCCGCGGCCACGATCAGCGTGCCGGCGTCGAATGGCGGCTTTTCGAACACACCCATCGGGCCATTCCACAACACGGTGCGGGCAGACCTGACGAGTTCACCGTAGCGATGGATCGTCGCCGGGCCGATGTCGAACATCGCCTGATCGGCGGGTATCTCGTCGCGCGACACCACCTGCATCACACCACCGTTCATGTCGGCGGCCACGGCAGCATCCACGGGCAGCACCAGCTTGTCGCCTGCACGAGCCATGAGGTCCTTCGCCATGTCGATGCGGTCGGGTTCGACGAGCGACTTGCCCGTCTCGAGCCCCATCGCGCGGAAGAACGTGCACGCCATCGCGCCGCCGATCAGGAGATGATCGACCTTGGGAAGCAGCGCTTCGACGACGTCGATCTTGCCCGAGATCTTCGAACCGCCAAGAATGGCGACGAACGGACGCGCGGGCTCGGCGAGCGCGCCGCCGAGATACGCGAGCTCCTTCTCCATCAACAGCCCCGCCACTGCCGGCCGGCAGAACTCGGCCACTCCGGCGGTGCTCGCATGCGCGCGATGCGCCGCACCGAACGCGTCGTTCACGTACACGTCGCCCAGCTCCGCGAGCTGTTGCGCGAGCGCGCGATCGTTGGTTTCCTCGCCCGGAAGGAAGCGCGTGTTCTCGAGCAGGAGAGTCTCGCCCTCCTTCAATGCGCGCGTCGCCGCGACGGCAGCCGGGCCGACCGTCTCACTCAGAAAACGCACCGGGCGGCCCATCAGCTCGCGCAGACGGTCCGCGACCTTCGCCAGCGTGTACTTCGCGTCGGGCGCGCCTTTCGGTCGTCCGAAATGCGCGAGCAGCACGACGCGCGCACCGCGCTCGAGCAGGGTCGTGATGGTGGGCAGTGCCGCGGTGATGCGGGTATCGTCGGTCACCTGCCCCGCATCGTCGACGGGCACGTTGAAGTCGACACGAACGAGCGCGCGCTTTCGCACGAGGTCGGCGTCCTGCAGGTCGCGGATGGTACGAGTAGTCATGACGGAATAAGGGCAACATCAGGGAGAGGTGCGCACGAGCCCCGGCACACGGGTGCCGGGGCTCGTGCAGAAATCAGGCGCTGCAGGGCAACCGACTACAGCCGCGCGCCCATGAAACGGAGCAGGTCGACGCAGCGCGACGAGTAGCCCCACTCGTTGTCGTACCAGCCCGACACCTTCACCATCGTGCCGTCGATGACCATGGTGCTCAGCGCATCGAGCGTGCAGGAGTTCGGGTTGCCGACGTAGTCGATCGACACGAGCGGCACTTCGGAGTAGTCGAGCACACCCGCCAGCGCGCCTTCCGACGCGGCCTTGAACGCCGCGTTGACTTCGTCACGCGTGACCGGGCGGTCGACGATGCACGTCAGGTCCGTGAGCGACACGTCCGGCGTCGGCACGCGGATCGCGATGCCGTCGATCTTGCCCTTCACCTCGGGAATCACGAGCGACGTGGCCTTGGCGGCGCCCGTCGTCGTCGGGATCATGGAGACCGCGGCCGCGCGTGCGCGACGCAAGTCCTTGTGCGGCATGTCGAGGACGCTCTGGTCGTTCGTGTAGCTGTGGATCGTCACCATCGAGCCGCGCACGAAGCCGAACGCATCGCGAATCACCTTCACCATCGGCACCAGGCAGTTCGTCGTGCACGATGCGTTGGAGACGATGTGATGATTGGCGGGATCGTACTTGTCGCTGTTGACGCCCATTACGATGGTGATGTCTTCGTCCGTGGCGGGTGCCGAGATGATGACTTTCTTCGCGCCGCCTTCGATGTGCTTGCGCGCGTCGGACGCCTTCGTGAAACGGCCCGTCGACTCGAGCACGATGTCGACGCCGAGATCCTTCCACGGCAGCTTGGAGGGTTCTTTTTCCGCGAGAATCTGCACGCGATCGCCATCGATCGTGATGCCGTCCTTGTCGAAGCTCACGTCACCGTCGTACTGCCCGTGCACGGAGTCGTACTGGAAGAGGTGCGCGAGCGTTTCGGTGTCCGTCAGGTCGTTGACGGCGACGAAGTCGAGATCGGCGACGCCCTGCTGCTTGGCGGCACGCAGAACCTGGCGTCCGATGCGGCCGAAGCCGTTGATGCCTACGCGAATGGCCATTCGAATTAGTCCGTGTCGAGGTCGAGGTCGGAACCGGTCCGGTCGCCCGGCTCCGGCGCCCGTCCGAACGTAACATAGCTGATGATGCGTGCCCCACCCTGCATCAGGGCGGCTGCAGCGGCATTGAGCGAGGCCGCCGTCGTGATGACATCGTCCACGAGTATCACGTGCGCGCCGTGCAGGCGCGGTAGCGCCGTGCTTCGCACGGCGAAGGCGCCGGAAACGTTGGTCGCCCTCTCGGATGGTGTCAACCGGACCTGCGACTGTGTTTCGCGGGTTCGCGTGAGCACATCGGCCCATACGGGGATTGCCCAATGCGGCGCCATGGCGCGAGCCAGACGCTCCGACTGATTGTAGCCGCGCTCGCGTTGCCGGACGGATGCCAGTGGCAGTGGCACGAGGGCCGACCGTTCACGTATCACGTCGTCCGGAAAGGCGAGCCGTGCCATGCGACGCGCCATCGGCAGCGCCACCGCCGGCCAGTTCCCGTACTTGAGCCCGTGCACGAGCGCGGCGCCCGTTCCCTCGTCCATGCGGCAGACGGATCGCACGCTGCGTACGAACGGGGGCAACCGGTCGCACCAGCGGCACGGCGACACCACGGGCGGCGCTCCGGTGCTGCCGTCCGGGCTCATGGGGGTCGGCACGCTGAGCGAGAGACGCGGGTGCCCGCATCGCGGGCACAGCGGATGCGACAGTGGCACGAGGCGAACGAGGCACGCACCGCACACGATGCCGTCGGCGCCCGGCTGATGCGGTCTGCGGCAGATCGCACATGCCGGTGGGAACAGGAGAAGCGCGAAGCTGTGCGCAAGCCCGGCGGCGAGCGCCCTCACACCCGATTCTCGAGTGCGCGCCACATGACGTCCCGCGGTGCCTCGATGCCGAACCAGCATTCGAAGGCCGCGGCCCCCTGCTCGACGAGCATGCGCAGTCCATCCTGCGCAGGCACTCCAGCGGCGCGACAGGCGCGCACCCATGCCGTCTCTCCTCGCCGGTAGACTAGGTCGAGCACCGCACAGTCGGCCGGGAGCATGGGCGGCTGCACGATCATCGCATCGTCGTGCAGCCCCACCGGGGTGGCATTCACGACGAGTTGAGCCGGCCGGAGCGCGTCGGCGAGATCGGGGACGGCAGTCACCGCAACACCGACGCGAGAGGACAACGTGCGCACGCGTGCCGGCGTGCGACTCCACATCGTGATCGGCCCTGCGCCGAGGGTCTGCAGCGCGACCAGCACGGCGGCTGCGGAACCGCCGGCGCCAAGTACGGCGCACGGCACACCAGCGATGCCGTCGGGGCAGAGCGACAGGATGGCGCGTTCGACGCCCGCCACGTCGGTGTTGTGCCCGTACAGCGCACCATCATCGAACCAGAAGGTGTTGACCGCACCCACGCGCTGCGCGAGTGCGCTGGTGTGTGCGGCCGCTCCGAACACGAGTTCCTTCAGCGGCAGCGTGACATTGCCGGCAGTCCCGCTCCCCGACAGCGAGTCGCGCGCGAGCTGCGCGAGCAGTGCCGGGAGAGCGTCGGGCGCAGTGTCCACCGCGGTGTAGCGCTGCGGCAGGCGGCACGCCTCGAGGGCGGCATTCTGGAACTGTGGCGAGAGCGAGTGCGCGACAGGGTGTCCGAGCAGGACGAGGGCCGCGGGTGGTGCAGACGGTACGAATGGCGCAGCGGATGACGGGTGCGCCATGCCGGTCGCTCAGGTGGGACGCGAGCGGTCGTGCACGACGCGGTCGAGCACCGCGCCGATTTCGTGCGTGAGCTCCTCGAACGTAGCGCGGTACACGCTGAGATCACCGCCGAACGGGTCACTCACCGGGCGCGCGACTGCGCCGTCGGATGCATATGCGGTCAGCATCCAGCTCTTGCCGGTGCCACCCAGCGCCTCCGCGCGATCGAGATGATGCGGGCCCATGGCCAGCACGACGTCGGCGTTCGCCACGAGGTCCGGCGATAGCACCCGCGCGCGATGGTCGCCGAGGTCGAGTCCTGCCTCCATGGCGATCAGCAGGGCACCGTCGGAGGCGGGTGCGTCCGGCCACGCGCTGGTGCCGGCACTGGCGACCGTCACGCCGGTGAGCCCGCGCTCCTCGATCAGGCGACGCGCAATGACCTCCGCGAGCGGACTGCGGCAGGTGTTACCGGTGCAGACGAAGAGAATGCGCATCGACGCGGGTCAGCCAGCAGAGAGTCAGGTGTCGCCTACGAGATCGGGCACGCAGGAGCGCAACTCCTGCGCCGACAGTACGCCCGGCCGGATGACGCGTGCGCGCCGCCCGGTGCAATCGACGACCGTCGACGGGCGCGAGGGCGACAGCCGGCCGCCGTCGAGCACCGTGAGTGTGCCGCGGTGAATCTGGTCGGGCCACTGCTCCACAATTTCGGCCGCCGTCATCGCAGGCGGTACCCCGGGCCGATTGGCGCTGGTGCTGGTGATGGGTTCGCCGTAGGCCGCCAGCAGGCGACGCAGCCCGGGGTGCGGCGTCCAGCGCACGGCGACACCACCCTCCGGCCCGCGCAGGCGCGGCGGCACACGGTGCTCACCCCCCGACAGGACGAGTGTCAGCGGTCCCGGCCAGAATCGCGCGGCAAGGCCCGCGGCATAGGTCGGCATGCGCAGGTCGAGGCGCGCGATCTGCGCGGGGTCGCCGATCAACAGGAGAAACGGTTTGCCGGCGGGACGTCCCTTCATCCGCACGAGCGTCTCGACCGACTCGTGATCGACGGCGGTGCCGAAGCCGTACACCGTTTCGGTGGGGTACGCGATGACACCGCGCTCCGACAGTGCATGCATGGTCGGGCGCAGCGCGCCCTCGACCTCGACGGGCGACCAGAACGGAACCAGCGGCGCCTGGACGCTCATTCGGCGAGCAAGCTCAATGCATCGGCGCGCGCGAAGTCCGCCTCGTCGGTGATCTTGAGGCCGCGCTCGGAACCGCGCACCACGACCACAGGCAGCCCGAGCCGCTCGACGAGCGCGGCATCGTCCGTGGCGGCCACGCCGTCGCGACGTCCCGCGACATGCGCCTGCTCCAGCATTTCCCGCGGGAACGCCTGTGGCGTCTGCGCGCGCCACAGCCCGGTGCGGTCGACCGTGCGCACGATACGCCCGCTCGCATCGACTTCCTTGAGCGTGTCGACCACCGGCAGCGCGGCGATCGCGCCATGTCCCTTGCGCGCCTCGTCGATCACACGGCTGATCGTGTCGTCGGTGACGAGCGGACGCGCGGCATCGTGGACGACCGCGATGACGATCTCCTCCGGCAAGTCCTCCAGGCCGCTGATCACGCTCTCGTGACGCTCGCTGCCACCGGTAGAGACCAGCAACCGGTCGACGTCGCACTGGAAGAGCCACGGCGGCGGATCCGCGGCGTATGCCTTCGGCAAGACGACGACCACGATACCGACGTCGGGGCGTGCCATGAATGCCTGCACGGAGTGCAGCAGCGCCGGCTTCCCTGCCACCCAGCGGAACTGCTTGAGCTCCGTGCCACCGACGCGGCGTCCCGAGCCGCCCGCGACGATCACCACACCGACATCGCGCACTACGCCATCCGGCAGCGGTACCGCATCGCCACGTGATGTCACGACGGGCGGTGGAACGATGCGACGGGTCATTGCGCGTCCTTGCCGACGGTGCGCTGCAGCACGTCCTGCAGGGTGCGCACGCCGACGACCTTGAGATCGCCCGGTACACGGCGCGGCATGGCGCGCTCCGACAGGAAGGCCATCGTCATGCCCAGCTTCGCCGCTTCCGCCACGCGTCGTTCCACCTGCGAGACGGGGCGCACTTCTCCACCGAGTCCGAGCTCGCCCAGGAAGATCGCGCGCGCGGGCAACGGCTTGTCGACGATGCTCGACGCGATGGCGGCGGCGATGGCCAGATCCACGGCCGGCTCCTGCACGCGCATGCCGCCGACGATGTTGCAGAATACGTCGAGCTGCGCGCACGAGAAGCCGCCGCGCTTGTCGAGCACTGCGAGCAGCAGGGCCAGCCGGCGCGCATCGATGCCGCTGGCCACGCGCTGCGGCGTTCCGAAACCCGCCCGCGCCGCGAGGGCCTGCACTTCCACCAGCACGGGCCGAGTGCCCTCCATGAGCGCACAGACCGCGCTGCCGCTCGCGACGTCCGAGCGATCACCCACGAACAACGCCGATGGGTTCTCCACCGGAATGAGCCCGGTGGGGACCATGCGGAACACGCCGATCTCGTCGACGGAACCAAAGCGGTTCTTGGTCGCGCGGAGCACACGGTGATCGAGGGTGCCATCCCCCTCGAAGTAGAGCACCGTGTCGACGATGTGCTCGAGCGTCTTGGGGCCCGCGATGCCGCCGCCCTTCGTGACATGCCCGATGACGAATACCGTCGTGCCGGTATCCTTGGCGAAGCGCATGAGCCGCGCGGCACACTCGCGCACCTGCCCCACGTTGCCGGGCGCGCCCTCCAGCAATTCCGTGTGCACGGTCTGGATGGAGTCGACGATCAGTGCGCTGTACCGCTTGCCATTTGCACTCGCCTGCGTGGCCGTGGCAATGATCGTTTCGAGCGACGTCTCCGTGAGCAGCGCGACGCCCGTGGCATCCTCGCTCAGTCGATCGGCGCGCAGCTTGACCTGCAGTGCCGACTCTTCGCCGGACACGTACAGCGCGGCATGCTCGGTCTCGTGCAGCCGCGCGGCCACCTGGAGGAGCAGCGTGCTCTTGCCGATGCCCGGCTCACCGCCGACGAGCACCATGCTGCCGGGGACGATGCCACCACCGAGGACGAAATCGAACTCGTTGAGGCCCGTACGCCAGCGATGCGTCTCCGCGCCCGTGACGTTGCGCAACTCCACCGTGGCACCGGCCACACCACCTGCGGCGCGAGCTGCCGTGCGCTTGCTCGTGACGGCGGCCGCAACCGGCTCCTCGACGAGCGTGTTCCACGCACCGCAGTTCTCGCAGCGTCCACTCCACTTCGGAAACTCGGCGCCGCATTCGGTGCAGCGATGAACCGTACGAGCTTTCGCCATCACGCGCGCATCAGTACGGCGGGCCGTCGTCGTCCGACGGCCCCTTCACGAGCTTCGGACCACCGAAATCATTCGGCGCCGGACGCCCCGAGAAGTTGTCGAAGCGCGTGTAGTGCTTGTGGAAGAACAAGCGCACGTTGCCGATCGGGCCATTGCGCTGCTTGCCGATGATGATCTCCGCGCGCCCCTCGAGCGACGGATCCTTGAGCCGGCCGGTCTCGTCACGTTCGGCGTACACTTCCTGCCGGAAGATGAACATGATCACGTCGGCGTCCTGCTCGATGGCGCCCGACTCTCGCAGGTCGGAGAGCTGCGGACGTCCCTTCTCGTCACCGGACCGTTGCTCAGGAGCTCGCGAGAGCTGTGACAGCGCGATCACGGGCACCCCGAGCTCCTTCGCGAGTGCCTTGAGGCCGCGCGAGATCTGCGAGACTTCCTGCTGGCGGTTCTCGACGTTGCCAGGCCCGCTCATGAGCTGCAGGTAGTCCACCATCACCAGCCCGATGTCATGCTCGGCCTTGAGACGGCGCGCCTTGGCGCGCATCTCGAGCAGGCCGATACCGGGCGTGTCGTCGATGAAGATCGGGGCATGGCTGAGGATACCGGCCGCCTGCGCCAGTCGCGGCATCGATTCATCGAGTGCCCTACCGCCCTTACGCAGCGCCTGCGCATCGATCAGCGCCTCACTCGCGAGCATACGCTGCACGAGCGACTCCTTGCTCATTTCGAGCGAGAAGAACGCAACGCCCGTCTTCGCCGTGATGGCGGCGTGCTGCGCGATGTTGAGCGTGAACGCCGTCTTGCCCATCGACGGACGCGCGGCAATGATGACGAGATCGGCCGGCTGAAAACCCGACGTCATGCTGTCGAGTTCCACGAATCCGCTGGGCACACCGGTCACCGCCTGCTCACGCTGCGCAAGCAGCTCGAGCTTCTCCATCGCGGGCCAGAGCAGCTCCTTGATGCGCGAGAAGCCCGAGCGCTCCTTCGACTGTCCGAGCGCGAAGATGCGCGACTCCGCGACGTCGAGCAGGTCGCCCGCCGTCACTCGCCCTTCGAACGCCTCGCCGACGATCTCCGTCGACACTTCGATCAGCCGGCGCAGCAGCGCCTTCTCCTTCACGATGCGCGCGTGGTACTCCACATTCGCGACCGTCGGCACGGCGTCCAGCAGGTATGCGATGTACTCGCGGCCCCCTGACCCCTCCAGATCTCCACGGCGTTCGAGTTCGTCCGCGAGGGTGAGCGGATCGACGACACTGCCCCGTTCCGTGATCGCGAACATCGCGCGAAAGAGTCGACGATGTCCTTCCTGATAGAACATCGTGTCGTCGACATGCTCCGCCGCGCGCATGACGGCGTCGGCGTCCAGCAGCATCGCACCGAGCACCGCCTGCTCGGCCTCTTCGGACCAGGGCGGACGGCGTTCCTTGTACGGATCGCGAACGGCGGCTGCCGTCGGCAACGGAATGGCGAGACTGGTCATCGGAATGCGCGGGACTGGCCGGAGACGGACGAGCGGGAGCAGAGGGGCAAAACGGTAATCGAACGACGGTGCATCATGAGGCGGCGCGCGCTGCATCGAGGATGCGACGCGCGAGCTTCACGTCTTCCCATGCAGGGCGCTTCCATGCTTCGTTGCGCAGCAGCGCTGCAGGATGATAGGTGACGATGAGCGGAATGCTATGATAGCGATGCACCTGCCCACGCAGCTTTCCGATCGGGGTCGTCGTCTGGAGGAGTGACTGCGCGGCGAACCGCCCAAGTGCCAGGATCACCAGCGGCTTCACCAGTTCAAGCTGGCGCCTGAGGTACGGCTCGCAAGCCTTGACTTCGTCGGGGAGCGGGTCGCGATTTCCGGGTGGGCGATGCTTGATGACGTTGCAGATGAACACGTCTTCGCGCTTGAGCTGAATGGCGCCGAGGATCTTGTTCAGCAGTGAGCCAGCTGCACCGACAAACGGGCGACCCTGCTCATCCTCGTTCTGCCCCGGCGCTTCGCCCACGCACACGAAGTCCGCATTCGGATTGCCTTCGCCCGGCACGGCATGCATAGCGGTTCGATACAGGTCGCACCGCGTACACGCGCGCGTCATCTCGGCGAGCGCCTCGAGCGTCGGCAGTGCCGCGATCGCCGGTTCGAGCTGCATGGCACTCGCGGCGCCCGCGGACAGCCCGATGGGAATGTCGAGCGCAGTCAGCCATGCGGGGACAGGCGCAACCGCCGGTGCTGCCGCTGACGCCGGAAGTAGTGACGGTGGAAGCAGCTCCGGCTGCAACGGCTTGTCCGGCTTCATTGCACCCGCACGCCGCAGTGCCTCACGCCAGTCGGTCGTGCTCGCGCTGTCGAACCGACGCTCAGGCTCAGGCGGTGGCACTACCTCAGCCGGCGCATCGGTCGGCGGCGCTGTCGGCGATACAGCCGGGATATCCGAACCATCTGCAGCCGACGATTCCGTCGCAGCATCGTCGCGAGGTGCCGCGGCCCTGGGTGCGTCCCCTGCGGTCGATGCGGCAGCCGGACCTTTTCGCGCTGACAATCCGCGTGCGCCGAGCATGGCCATGACATCGTCCACGGGCAGGCCATCGAGCACCAGCTCGGATTCGCCCAGTTCGCGGCGCTGCTCGAGGTACCGACGCAGGCGTTCCTTAGCGTCCATGTGTTGTCTCCACTCGGTCATGCACCTGCGCCAGACGCCGTTCGACGCGGTCGAGAATCGCGTCCGCCACTTCGTACTTCGACTGCAACGGTAGTGCCTCGTCGGATCCGTCCGCGTGCAGCAACGTCACGCGATTCGTGTCGACCGAGAATCCTGCACCAGGCTCCATCGCGTCATTCGCCACGATCATGTCCAATGCCTTGCTCACGAGCTTTCGCCGTCCTTCGATCCGCGGATCACCGGTTTCGAGGGCGAAGCCCACGGTAACGAGTCCTTCCGGTCGCAGGTGACGCGTCACGCCGAGGATGTCGTCGGTGCGAGACAGCTGCAGCCTGTCGGGCGCATCGGCCTTCTTGAGCTTCTGGGTTGCTGGCAACGCGACGGTAAAGTCGGCGGGCGCCGCCGCCATGATGAGTACGTCAGCGAGCGGCAGCGCCGCAGCGACGGCGTCGCGCATGGCGGCAGTGCTCTCCACGTGAACAATGTGCGGCCCCGTGGGTGCCGTCACTTCGAGCGGACCGGCAACGAGCGTCACCTGCGCACCACGACGCCACGCAGCGGCGGCGAGTTCGACTCCCATCCGTCCACTCGACCGATTGGAAAGAAACCGCACCGGGTCGACGGCCTCGCGAGTCGGGCCTGCCGTGACGAGCACATGACGACCGCGCAGCGCGCCCGGTGCGGTGAGCAGTCTCGCGATGTGCGCCATGATCGTGTCCGGCTCCGGCATGCGGCCAGGCCCACTCCCTTCCCCCACCGCGAGCGGTCCGTCGTCGGGGTCGAGCACCGTGTAGCCAAGGGCGCGCACTTCGTCGGCGTTGCGACGCACGCCGGCGTGACGCCACATGCGATCGTTCATCGCGGGCACCAGCAGGACGGGACACTCCGCGGCCAGCAGGCACGCGGACAGGAGATCACCGGCATGCGCGCCCGCCGTGCGTGCCAGGAACTCCGCCGTCGCGGGCGCAACCACGATGCACGACGCGCTCCGCGCGAGCCGGATGTGGTCGAGCGCGTGACCGGACGCGATCAACTCGGTGTGCACCGGGCGACCGGTGAGTGCCTCGAAGGTGACGGGGCCGATGAACTCCATCGCCGATCGCGTCATCACGACGTCCACTTCGGCACCCGCTCCTGTCAGCAGACGCGCGAGCCACGCCGACTTGTACGACGCGATGCCGCCGGTCACACCGAGGAGCACACGCTGGCGGTCGAAGGGACGCACGGGTCGCGGAGCCGGGAGGAGAGTGAGAGAGTGCGGCCCCGGACCGTGGAAGGCATCGACGGGCTCGGAGGCACGGCGCCGCGCTACGACCGAAGTCGCAGCGCGGCGCGGACAGCTGAAATGCGAGGGGTGCGGAGCGATCAGCTCCCGCGGCGACGCGGCATCACACGGTAATCGATCTCGCCCTTCGAGAGCTCCTCGAGCGCGCGCGTCGTGAGCTTCTTCTCGTGCGCCGAGCGGTCACGGGGAAACTCGTTGAGCACTCGCGCGAACTTGGCCGCGATGAGCACGCTGAGGTACTTGTTGGCCGCGTGCTTGGCCACGTCGTTCGGAGTGAAAACCTGCATGTCAGTCGCCCTGGCTGTAAACGTTGATTTGCTGCTCGAGTTGTGCGATCAGTGCCTCGACCTGCTCTTCCACTTCGTGCACTCGATCGTGCCGCAACCCTTCGGCATCGATGATGGACGCCACCTGGTCGACTGCCCGCTCCAGGTCATCGTTCACCACCACGTAATGATATCGCTCGACCTCGCCCAGCTCTGCACGGGCATTCCGCAAACGCACCAGCAGTCGCTCGCTGTTCTCACTGCCCCGACGAGCGAGCCGCGTCTTCAGCACTTCGCCGGACGGCGGGAGGATGAACACCAGCACCGTCTCCGGAAACGCGGCCGCAAACTGGCGGGCGCCCCGCACATCGATATCCATCAGCACATGACGGCCTTCCGCGAGCACACGTTCGATCTCCGAACGCAACGTGCCGTACATGTTGCCATGCACCTCTGCCCATTCGGCAAACTCGCCGGCCTCGCGATACGCCTCGAACGCGGCCTGCGAGATGAAGCGGTAATCACGCCCATCCACCTCCCCAGCACGCGGGGGACGCGTCGTGCAACTAACAGAATAACCCAGGTCAGGCCGCCGCTCCAGCAGACGGCGCGCGATCGTCGTCTTGCCACCGCCGCTCGGGGCGGACAAAATGACCGGAAACGGGCTCATTCGAGATTCTCCACCTGCTCGCGCACGCGCTCCAGCTCCTCTTTCACCGTCACCACGTCGAGCAGGATGGCGGCGTCGGCACCCTTGCTGCCCGTGGTGTTCGCCTCGCGCAGCATCTCCTGCAGCAGGAAGCCGAGCCGCTTGCCGACGGGCTCGGAGCCGCTGTCGTCGAGCGTGGCCCGGAAGGCGGTGATGTGCGAGCCGAAGCGGTCGAGTTCCTCGCTGATGTCGAGGCGGTCGGCGAGGATCGCGATTTCCTGCGCCAGGCGGCTCTCGTCGATGGCGACGCCGTCAGCCAGTTCCCGCACCGCAGCACGAAGCCGGTCGCGCTGCGCGACGATGCGCGCGGGCGCACGCTCCGCGATGCGACCAAGGGCCGCCGCGATGATCTCGAGGCGTGCGCGAAGGATGTCGGCGAGGCGCCCGCCCTCCTCTTCACGCATCACCCCGAGCGCATCGAGTGCCCCCTCGGCGATAGTCACCAGCTCCGCCGCGGTGCCCGCGTCGCTCTCGTCCTCTCGCGGAAGGGCGATCACGTCCGGCATGCGGAGCACGGCGCCGATGTCGACGCCCCCATCGAGTGCGTGCCGCTCCTGCAGGCCACGAAGCTGAGCGACGACGTCGGCGAACCGGCGCTCGTCGATCGCGACTCCACCGGCCTCTGGGCGCTCGACGCGGGCTGACAGCGTGACATGTCCACGGCTCACGCGGGTCCGCATGGCCTCGCGGACTTCCGTTTCCCAGCGCGAGAACGCGTTCGGAAGCTTGATGCTCGGCGAAAAGAACCGATGATTGACCGTTCGCACCTCCACGCTGACGCGCGAGCTGCCAACGGTGCCTTCTGCTTGGCCGAAGCCGGTCATCGAGCGGATCATGCTGCGCGCAATGAAACGCGCACGGCACGGCTCGTCAATTGAAGAACTCCCAGCGCATGCCGTACATCTGCACGGCGGGTGGCATCGTCAGTCCGGGTATCTGCTCGTACGCGTTGCCGGTGAGGTTGCGATACACGTAGAACAGCGACGCCCGTTGCAGACGGAGCTGGAGCTGTCCGGTGAACATCGAGTACCGCTCCGCGTTGCGAATGTCCGCGGGCGCGGTCGTGGTGCTGGTCGCGAAGAAGAACGGCACCCGGTCACGCCATTCATGCGTCACCCGTGCGTCGACGCCGAACTGGCCCTTCGGAAACTTGCGGCGCCACTCGCTGATCAACGCGACCTCCGTGCGCACCCGCAACTTGGGCCGCCCAAACTGCGGCGTGTTCCAGCGCTCGAACCCCATGTCGAGACTCAGGTCCTTGTACACCTTGCCGTGGACGCTTCCGGTCACGCCCGTCGCCGTGGAGGGATCCGTCAGGCGGACGGACTCCGTGCCGAGCAGCACCGGCGTGTTGAACTCGGCGCCTTTCGCCTGGATGCCACCGGCACTGATCCACACACCGCGGTAGCGCAGCGCCCCTTCGAGCCGCACGTTCTGCGTGCTCAGTCCATCCCGATCGCCCGTCGGGGTCCGATCGGAAAACGAGCCGGTGATACCGAGCCAGGGGAACACCAACGCCCGGCCCGTGACGTCGATGCGTCGCGTGGAATCGAGGCCACCGTACTCGCCGTACCCACCCACGCCGAAACGAGCGTTTCCGATGCTGGCACGCGCCGCGGGTGCATGAATGGACACGCCGGCAACCGGACGCACGCGGTCGAGCACCGAGACCTGCCACACGTTCGCGCGATATCCGAGCGCCACGATCTGCTGCGTGCGCCCGGCGATGGTATCGGAGCGTGCGCTGTCGACTTCCGTGTCACCGTTTGTGGGAGGCGTTGTCGAGCGAATGCCGTCGATCCGCGTGCGGAGCAGATTGACGATGCCATGGCCCCACAGTCCCCGTGCGGTATCCCCGTACGCGACGCGCGCATACCCCTCACGGCGATTGCCCTTGAACGCGGGCAGATCGGTGAAGTCCTCGCGCGCGGTCTGCGGATCGCGATCGCGCGTCGAACCGTTCGCATACAGGTCGGCGGTCCAGAGGCCGCGCGCCCATCCCAGGCGCACGTTCACCATCTGCTGGCTGCCGTCGCCGGCGGATCGTTGCGAGCCGGCATTCGACAGCGCCGACACGCGCCCCGTTTGCGTCGCCACTTGCTGTCCACCGAACTGCAGCGCAAGCCCGTTGCGATAGCGACGTGCGAACAGGGCACGGAAGCCGTTGGTGTTCAAGTCTCCGGTGAAGACGTCGGCGCGAGTGTACGCGGTGGTGCGGTCGGTGCTCCAGCTCTGCATCCACACCCGCACTTCGCCGGCGACCCGCTCGATCACCAGGCCGTCGAGCGTCCAGAGCGGCACGTCGGTCAGGTCCAGCACCCCACCGTCACGCGGTTGCAGCGCGTCGAGTTCGACGCCGTCGACGAAGTAGCGTATCCGCGCGAAGTCACTCTGGTACGACGCCACATGCACGCCCCCCAGCCATCCGGAACGAAACGAGGTCACGCCGGGAACGCGGTCGAGCAGGTCGGCGAGATTGGGTGCGTTCGACGAGAGAATCTGCTCCCGCGTGAGCGACAGCCGACCCGTGAGTTCGAAGGTGTTCGGTATCTCGAACCGTGCGATCGGCGCCTTCAGTGTGTCGGCGGCGCGCAGGCTGTCCTCGCGCGCGCGCGCGCGGATGGCATCGCTCGTATCCTGTGCCGCCCGGGACAGTGGCGGTGCAGCCGTGGTATCCCGGCGCACGGAGTCAGGCCGCACCTGTGCACCGGCAAGCATGGGGACGCTCACTGCGATGCACAGCGACAGGACTCGCAGCAGGCCCACCGGCGCGTCAGGCAGATGCAGTGGCCTGACCGTCCGCTGCCGTGCCCCTGGCGCGGGCGCGCACGAACTCCACGAAGGTGCCCACCGGCGTGCCGGTCGGTCCTTTCGGAATCCAGCCCAGATCCGACTGTGAGTACGCCGTGCCGGCGACATCGAGGTGCACCCACGAAAACCCATCGACGAATTCCTGGAGGAAGAGCGCAGCGGTGATCGATCCAGCCGCGCGGCCACCGGTGTTGCGCAGGTCGGCCACGTCGGACTTGATCTGCTCCTTGTACTCCTCCCAGAGCGGCATGGGCCATCCCGGCTCGCCAGCGCTCGTGCCGGCCGTCAGCACCTCGTCCACGGTCGCCTGATCCGAGCCGAAGACACCCACCGCATTGTGCCCGAGACCGATCACGATGGCACCCGTCAGTGTCGCCGCGTCGATCGCCACGGCCGGATCGAACCGCTTCGCGAACACGAGCAGGTCGGCCAGCACGAGCCGGCCTTCGGCATCCGTGTTGATGATCTCGATCGTCTTGCCATTCGATGCACGCACCACGTCACCGGGCTTGACGGCCGTGCCGGACGGCATGTTGGTCGTCGAGCCAATGATGCCGACCACGTTGATCGCCGGACGAATGCGGCCGATCGCTTCCATCGCGCCCATGACGCCACCTGCACCGGCCATGTCGAACTTCATCCATTCCATCTCCGGCGCCGGCTTGATCGAGATGCCACCGGTGTCGAAGCAGAGTCCCTTGCCGATCAGCACCACGGGCTTGTCGCCCGGTGCACCGCCACGGTACTCGAGGGCGACGAGCCGCGGCTCCTCCGGCGTCCCCTGCGCAACGCACAGGAACGACCCCATGCCCTCCGCTTCCATCTCGGCGCGTCCGAGGACGGTGATGTCCATGCCGTGACGCGAGGCGATCTCCCGACCGACTTCCACGAACGTGTCCGGCGTGCAGTAGTTGCCGGGCATCTGTCCGAGGCGCTTCGCGATCGCCTGCCCTTCACCGATCGCCGCACCGACGTCGAAGGCCACCCGTGCGCTGTCGCTGTCCGGCATGAGGATCGTCGCGTCCGTCAGTGGCGCGCGACGATCCTTCTCCGGTGGGGGCGTGCGCAGATCCTGATACTCCCATGCACCCGCAGCGACGCCGATCGCGAGGGCCTCGATGGCCTCGCTATCGGCCTCCGGCATCAGCAGATGCATGCGACCGACGCCCAGCTTCACGGCCTGACGCGTCGCGACGGCCGCTGCCCGACGGACCGTCGCGCGACTGGCCGCGGCGGAACCACGTCCCACCAGCAGTACGCGCTGCACGCCGGTGTCCGGGCCCACCACCAGCATGGTCTCGTCACGTCCGGCGCGGAAGTCGCGGCGCGTGATGCTCCGTGACAGTGCGCCCGCCATCGACGCATCCAGAGCGGCGAGACTCTCCGGCAATGCCGACTCCGCCGGCAGGATGACGACGAGGAGTGGCGAGTCCAGGCCAGCGGGTGCGTCGTGACTGGCGTGCAGCGCTACGGCCATGGTCAGCGCATCCCCGCGATGATCTGGTCGCCGAACGCGGACGTCGAGATCTCCGTCGCGCCGTCCATCTGACGCGCCAGATCGTACGTGACCTGCTTGGAGGCGAGCGCGTTCTCGATGCCGCGGATGATCAGATCGCCCGCCGGCTTCCATCCGAGATACTCGAGCATCATCACGCCGGAGAGGATCACCGAGCAGGGGTTCACCTTGTCCTGTCCTGCGTACTTGGGCGCGGTGCCGTGCGTGGCTTCGAAACAGGCCACGCCGTCGCCGACGTTGCCGCCCGGCGCCATGCCCAGACCGCCCACCTGCGCCGCCGCGGCGTCCGACAGGTAGTCACCATTCAGGTTCGGCGTGGCGATCACGGAGTACTCGGACGGGCGCAGCAGCAGCTGCTGGAACATCGCATCGGCGATGCGATCGCCGATCACGACGCAGTCGCGCTTCGCATCGGCGGGCGCCTTCCACGTTTCCGCTTCGGTGATGGTGTGCTCGCCGAATGCTTCCTTCGCAACCTCGTAGCCCCAGTCGCGGAATGCGCCTTCGGTGAACTTCTGGATGTTGCCCTTGTGCACGAGCGTCACGCTGGGCAGTCCGTGCCGCAGCGCGTACTCGACTGCCATCCTGACGAGGCGCTTCGAACCGAATTCCGACATCGGCTTGATGCCGATGGCCGATCCCTCGCGAATCTTCGCCTTGTAGTTGGTGGCCAGGAACTCACGCACGGCGTCCGCTTCCGGCGTGCCGGCCTTGTACTCGATGCCGGCGTACACGTCTTCCGTGTTCTCGCGGAAGATCACGATGTTCACCTTCTCTGGTTCCTTGACCGGTGCACCGACACCCTTGAAGTAGCGCACGGGGCGGATGCACGCGTACAGGTCGAGTTCCTGACGCAGCGCGACGTTGAGCGAACGGATGCCGCCGCCGACTGGCGTCGTGAGCGGCCCCTTGATGCTTACGCGGAATTCGCGGCACGCCTCGAGCGTCTCGGCCGGCAGCCATTCACCGGTTGTGCTGTGCGCCTTCTCGCCCGCGAGGATCTCCATCCACTCGATCTTGCGCTCGCCCCCGAACGCCTGCTGCACGGCAGCGTCGAACACACGGACGGAAGCGCGCCAGATGTCGGGACCGATTCCGTCACCCTCGATGAACGGGATGATCGGATTGTTCGGAACGTTCAGCTTCCCGTTCACGTAATCGATGCGCTGCCCGTTTGCGGGCACCTGTGCGTAGCGGTAAGTCGCCATGGAATGGATCGCCGATGGAGGGGGAGACACGTCGCGCGCGCGACGCCAAGCGGCGGAAGCTATGGGCGGTGCGGGCGCCCCGGCAAGCGATGTGTCGCCGGCACCCTCACACAGACTGGCATTCGAGCTACGAGAGCATTGCAATCACCGCGATCACAGATCCTGCAGCTGGGGCGGGTGGAGTCGAACCACCAACCACTCGATTAACAGTCGAGCGCTCTGCCATTGAGCTACACCCCAAACGAGCATGTCGACGGTCCCCCGACGTGACGGGCGATCGACGGCTCTGTACTAATAATCGGCTCGCCCTGACCCGCAAAGCCGCGCATCGGGAAAACAGGCTGTCGAGGGCCTGAATGCCGACCGCCCCCGATCGCACGATGCGATCGGGGGCGGTCTCGATTCCTGCGACGGTGTGCGCCGCCTTGCCAAGCAATGCCCAGGCTCGGGATCGAACCGAGATGCCCTCGCGGGCGCGGGATTTTGAGTCCCGTGCGTCTGCCAGTTCCGCCACCTGGGCCCGTCACGCAGCGGCGAATCGCTCCTGCTTTTTCGCCTTGCATGCCGAACGGCGGAGTGTACTCGGGCACACGGCGTGCCGCCACCGTGCACCGCCCTCTCGGCCCACGGCGACAAGCGGCAAACGCACCCAGGGCACCCTGCTTCCAGCCGCGCCTTCTGAAGTCGCGCGGTGGCCCCTCCCGACGCTGCTACCTGGCCGGCGGCGGCGGGTTGCGAGGCGGCGCTCCGCGGGAACCCCGACCGCCAGCATCGGACTTCGACCCGGGCGGCCCGCCACGATCCCCGCCGCGGTCGCCGGGGTTGCCAAGACGGCCCCGCTGCATCTCCTGCAGGTTGCGACGCATCTCGTCCTGCAGCGCGAAGTAGCGCGCGCGCTGCGACGGCTGCATGAACTTCGCCAGTTCACGCTGCTCCTCTTCCATCGAGGCGATGCGACGCCGCTCCAGGCGGGGCAAGGAATCCAGCAGCTCCGCGATGCGCGCCTCGCTCCCGGGCTCCGCGGCGAGGAGCTGCCGACGCAGCTCGCCACGCACGTCCTGCTCCCGGCGCCACAGTTCGCGCTTCTCGCGCTCCACGCGTACCGACACCGCGCGCAGCTGCTTCACCTGATCATCCGTCAGGCGCACTTTCGTGCGCAGGATCTCGTTGATCTGCGCCTCGAAGCGACGCTCCATCTTCGCCCGCTCGCCAGCATTGCGTTCGCCGGACTGCGGGCCACCACGCCCGCGCGCGGACGAATCGCGCCGTGCCGGTTGCGCATCGACGACAACCGGCCCGGCACCGAGGGCGACCATGCCCAGCAGGCACCAACCGATGACATGACGAATCACAACGTCCCCCGCGGGGTCACGGATACGATGGGCACCGTCGGCAGCGGATCCGCCGACGTGGCACCATCCCACTTCTCGAGCCGGTCGAGCATCAGCAGCAGATCCTCGTCCGAGTACTCGCTCAGATGGTTCGTGAGCGGCACTTCCAGCTCGCTCGGCGTCAGCACGCCCGTCTCGCCGGTTTCGTTGCCGGGCTTGCCGGACGCGTCGTCGAGCACGGCCAGCGTCTCGCTGGGCAGCATGCCAATGGGGCCGCCCTGGGCCACTGCCGCAGGCGCGTCCGCGCCGCCGCCGCCACGGTACATCAACGCGGACCACCCACCGATGACGGCGATGCCGACTGCTGCCGCCATGCGCCACACCGCCGACTGCGACCGTGCCGCACGCGTTGTCGCCACACGTCCATCACGGGAGGCAACCCGGTGTTCATCACGTACGAGCCGTGGGCCCGTGAACTCGGATGCGCCATCGCTCACGGCCGTGACCGTACGCGGTGGCAGCGCGGCGACGATGCGCGCCACGTCGATCGCCACCGCCTGCGGGCGCACCGACCGTGCGACACGGAGCAGCGCGATTTCATCCGTGCACTCCACACACGACTCCGCGTGCGACTCCACCCCCGCCAGCTCGGCAGCAGCAAGCCGCCCCGCGACGAGGTCGGGGAGCAGGTCACGCATGTTCGTGTCGTTGCACTCAGTCATCGAGAAACTCCTTCACCGCGCGAATCGCGTTGTGATAATGCACCCGTGCAGCACCCTCGGAGGAATCCAGAATGACGGCAATTTCCTTGTAGCTTCGCCCTTCCTGCACCCGCAGCGTGAACACCTCGCGCTGCATGCGTGACAACCGTTCGATCGCGCGTGACATCCGCTGCGACAGTTCGTCGGCCAGCATGCCGTCGAGCGCGTCGTAGCCACTCGATGGCAGGTCATCGTGCACTTCCACTTCCACACCGCGCCGCTTCGCCGAGCGACGCCGATCGAGCACCAGGTGCCGCTCGATCGTGAACAACCACGTACGCAGCGCGCTGTCCGCACGAAATCCGTCGAGCGCTGCAAAGGCCCGTACGAAAGTGTCCTGCACGAGCTCGTCCACGTCTTCGGTGACGCCGAGCCGCACGGCGAACCGTGCCAGCGCCGGCGCGTGCCGCTCCACGATCGCGGTCGCGGCGCTCTCGTCGCCCTCCCGCCAGCGTTCGATGAGCGCCCGGTCGAGCGACGCTTCGTCCTCCCGTTCGGCCTCGATCATACGCTCTTCAAGATTGGACGCTCGTGCCTGCGGGACGTTAAGCCAGCCATTAATATCGCGACCATGACACGGTCCACGACGGAGATCATCGCTCATCGCGGGGCTTCCCGCGAACGGCGAGAAAATACGCTGCCCGCGTTCGCCCTCGCGCTGGAGCACGGCGCCGACGGGATCGAGCTGGATGTCCACCAGACGCGCGATGGCACCGTGATCGTGCATCACGATCCCGTCGTGCAGATCGAGCCAGGCGGGCCTGGCCTTCCGCTGTCGGCCATGACGGACGCGGAGGTGACCTCCATTCGGCTGCCCGGTGGCGATGCCCTGCCCACGCTGGATTCAGTCTTCGAGCTGATCGGCGACCGGGCCACCGTCTACGTGGAGATCAAGGGCAGCGGCATGGTGGCCTCCCTTGTCGCCTGCCTGCGCCGGCATGGAGGGGCGCGATACGCCGTGCACGCCTTCGACCACCGCATGCCAGTGGCCGTGAGGGAAGCGCTCCCCGGCACCGACATCGGGTTCCTGAGCGCCAGCTACCCGCTGGACGTGGCCGCGGTGCTGCGGCCGGCCGGAGCCGGCGCGCTCTGGCAACACCAGACACTGATCGATGAGTCGCTCGTCCAGGCGGCCCACTCAGCGGGCAGCCGGGTGATCGCCTGGACAGAGAACGACCCGACGCATGCCCGTGAGTTGATCGCACTGGGAGTCGATGCACTCTGCACCGATACCCCCGCTGCGTTGCGCGCCGCGCTCTCCCGCACGGCGCCCGACGCCCCCGCTACTCGCCGCTGAAGCCTTCGCCCGGCGTGGTCGGTGGGGGGGCGGACGGCGGGGCTGCCGGAGGGGGCGTCGGAGCCGCTGGCGGGGGCGGCGGACTGCCTGCTGCCGACGCGCCGCCCGGGTGCATCCCTTCTCCGCTCGCCTTGGCGAGCTCCAGCTCGGCCTCGAGGCGCTTGGCCTCCATCTCACGCTCGCGCAACGCGGCAACCAGCCGTTCCCGGGCACTGGTCTCCAGTTCGTGCCCGCTGTCCATGGCCCGGAACACCGCGTAACCCAATGCCTCGGCGGCCTTGTCGGCCAGCTCACGCGCCCGATACGCATCGATGCGCAGCTTGCCTTCGTCGACGATGTCCTGCGCCGCCTTGCCCGCCTTGTCGATGCCCTGCCTGACCTTGTCCCAGATTGCCATCGTCATCTCCCGAGGAGTAGTGAGGATCTGTTTACCCTACGGCGAGTATCGCGCCGGGTTGCAGCAAGGGTGCGCCGACAAAAAGGCCCCCGCAATGCGGGGGCCTCATGCTTCCTTCGATTTCGGCGCGATCCTCAGACCGCGGCCGTCTCCTCGTCCGTGACTTCCTCGTAAACCACGGGAAGCACGCTCACCTTGTAGCGACGCTTGTTGTGGTGCTGGAACTGCACCACGCCGTCGACCAGCGAGTAGATGGTGTAGTCGGTGCCCATGCCCACGTTGCTGCCCGGGTGCCACTTCGTGCCGCACTGGCGCACGATGATGTTGCCCGCGGTCACGAACTCGCCGCCGTACTTCTTGATGCCGCGGTACTTCGGGTTCGAGTCGCGCCCGTTGCGTGAGGAGCCGACGCCTTTCTTATGTGCCATTGCTAACTCCTAAGGGGAAGCGCAGCCTGTTGCGGGGATCCGCGTGGCGCGCTGCCGGCGCTCAGCCGAGGGTGATGTCCTTGATGCGGACTTCCGTGAACTTCTGACGATGGCCCTGCTTGCGCGCGTAGTTCTTGCGGCGCTTGAACTTGAACACGACGATCTTCTCGTCGAGGCCATGCTTCACGATCTCGCCCGTCACCTTGGCGCCGGAGAGCGTTGGCACGCCCGTACGGATGGAGTCCCCATCCGAGCCGAGGAGAACGTCGTTGAATTCCACCGCCGTACCAGCCTCGCCAAGAATCGAGGGGATGCGGAGGGACTTGCCCGGTTCGGCGCGGAACTGCTTGCCGCCGGTGCGGATGATCGCGTAGCTCATGGCATTACTTCGGGTGTATAGAAGCCTTCAGAGGTAGCCTTAAAGCTTAGCTGGGCCTCGGGTTGGAGGCAAGAGGGCTCAGCCCTGCAATCGGCCATCAGCTCATCGCGTACTGTTGGGTCACGTCCCGCTGGGCCCCCTTCATCACCAGTCGGATCTCATCCGGCTTGAGCAGCGGGTCGTCGCGGAGGTCGAGCGCGAACCCGGCCATCTTCTCGAGCCGCTTGATGAAGTCATGCTCCTGCTCGAGCACGTGGAGCGCGACCTCGGGGTGCATCCGGAGCGTCAGGGCATCCCGGCGCCCTTCGGCGGAGATGCGCCGGACGGCACGTTCCACCCGCCGCACGATGGTTTCCGGGGTGAAGATCCGGCCGGTGCCCGCGCAGGTCGGACACGTCTCGGTCATGCTCTGCAGGTGGCTCTGCCGGACCCGCTGGCGCGTCATCTCGATGAGGCCGAGGTCGCTGACGGCGTAGGCCTTGGTGCGCGCGCGGTCGCGGCTCAGCTGCTGGCGGAGCTCGTTCAGCACCCGGTCGCGATTGCTCTGCGTCTCCATGTCGATGAAGTCGCAGACGATGATGCCACCGACGTCGCGCAACCGGAGCTGGCGCGCGATCTCGCGCGCGGCCTCGGTGTTCGTCTTGAGGATCGTCTTTTCGGGGTCGCGCTTGCCGGTGTAGCGGCCCGAGTTCACGTCGATCGAGACGAGCGCTTCGGTGGGTTCGATGATGAGATACCCGCCGGACGGCAGGTCGCAGCGCCGCTTGAACAGGTCGCGGATCTCGGTCTCGATGCCGGCCTTGTCGAACAGCGGTATCGTGTCCTCGTACAGCTTCACGCGATCGACGAGCTCGGGCGCGATGCCCTGCAGGTACTCGGTGATCTCGTTGAAGACCTGCTTGGAGTCGACCGTCACGCCTTCGACCTTGGCACTGAACAGGTCGCGCACGAGCCCGCGGGTGACGTTCGTCTCGCGATGCACGAGTGCCGGCGCGCGCATGAACTGCGTCTTCCGCTTGATGCGCTTCCAGTTGTTGATGAGCGTGTCGAGCTCGCGCTTGAACGTCTCCTGCGACGAGTCCTCGCTCACCGTTCGCACGATCACGCCGCCGACGTCGTCGGGGAGGATCTCGCCGACCATCTGACGGAGGCGCTGCCGCTCACTGCGCTCGTCGATCTTGCGGCTCACGCCCACCTTCGACGCGAACGGCATGTAGACGATGAAGCGACCGGCGAGCGAGACCTGCGCCGTGACGCGAGGGCCCTTCGTGCTGATCGGCTCCTTGCTGATCTGCACCAGGATGTCCTGGCCGCGCTTCAGCAGGTCCTGGATGGGGCGGACTTCCTTTCGCCCGCGACGGCCTCCGCTGGCCTCCTCGCCCGCGGACTCCTCCTCGTCGTCGTCATCGTCGTCGGAGACGGCCGCATCGTCGACCACGACGTCGGCGGCGTGCAGGAACGCGGACTTTTCAGTGCCGATGTTCACGAAGGCGGCCTGGATACCCGGCAGCACCGCTTCGACCTTCCCGAGATACACGTCGCCAACCATGCGGCGCGCATCAGGACGATCGACGAGCAGTTCCACGAGCAAGCCGTCCTCGATGATCGCGACGCGCGTTTCACGCGGCGTCGCATTCACCAGGATTTCACGCTTCATTGTGTCATCTCACGCCATCGGGCGGCGGCGACTCCGCTTGACCCGAACGACGAGGAACACGGTGATGTAACGGAATGAACCGGTCGCTCCCCGGGCGGAGACCACTGCCAGCAGGCCTCGCCACCAGGTGCGGCAACACGGACGACGTCACGGGCTCCCCCATCCAGCGCGTCCGATCGTCCATGCGACTCGTGCCACCCCGACTGCGCAGGCACCCGCGCACGAAGCGGCAGGCGGCACAGCGGGTGGGACATCACGACTGCATGCGATCGACACACGTCGGCGTGACGCGTGATGGGGCGTTCGACGGGCGTCAGCCGAAGGCACGCTGGCCTCGACCGGCCCCCGTCAGAAACGCAAACGGCCCGTGAGTCGCACGGGCCGCCGGCGCCTGATGCGACGGCAACGGAACGGCAGAACTGCAAGATGAACGAGCGTTACTACCCGTGAAGAGTACACGGATCGCCGCGTCTCTCGCTAGGCCGCCGCGCCCGTCCGCCAACGGGCCTGCCGCCCTACACCATCAGCCCCTTGAGCAGGTGACGCGCGATGACGAGCCGCTGGATCTCGCTCGTGCCCTCGCCGATCTCGCAGATCTTCGCGTCGCGCATGAAGCGCTCGACCGGATACTCCTTGGTGTACCCGTAGCCGCCGTGGATCTGGATGGCCTTGATGGTGGCGCGCATCGCCAACTCGGAGCAGAACAGCTTGGCCATCGCGGCCTCCTTGCCGAATGGCTTGCCGTTCTGGGCGAGCCACGCCGCATGGTAGACGAGATGCCGGCCCGCCTCGATTTCAGTCGCCATGTCGGAGAGCTGAAACTGCACGCCCTGAAACGTCGCGATGGCTGCACCGAACTGCTTGCGCACCGACGCGTACTTGAGCGCCTCGTCGAGCGCGCCCTGCGCGATGCCCACCGACAGCGCAGCGATGCCGATACGGCCGGCATCGAGCGTCTTCATGAAGTTGATGAACCCAAGGCCTTCGGTGCCCAGGAGATTCTCGGCGGGCACTTCGACGTTGTCGAACAGCAGTTCGCGCGTGTCGGACGACCGCCACCCGAGCTTGTCTTCCTTCTTGCCCGCTCGAAAGCCCTTCATGTTCAGCAAGGAGTCGTCATGGCCGACTCCGAGCGCACGCGTGGCCTCGAGATCGACGTTCTCCTTCGTGAGGATGAACGACGAGATGCCCTTCGTGCCCTTGCTCGGATCCGTCACCGCGGTCACGACGAAGATCTCGCCGACGCCGGCATGCGTGATGAACCGCTTGGAGCCATTGAGCACGTAGTGCCCGTCCTTCTTCACGGCCGTCGTGCGCGTACCGCCGGCGTCGCTGCCCGCCGCCTCTTCCGTCAGGCCGAATCCACCCAGCACCTTGCCGCTCGCCAGCAGCGGCACGTAGTGCTGCTGCTGCGCCGGCGTCCCGAAATACACGATGGGCGACGTGCCGAGCGTGGTGTGGGCGCTGATGGTGATGGAGTGCGACGCATCGACCTTGGCCAGCTCCTCGATCGCGATCATGAAGCTGATCGTGTCGAACCCGGCCCCGCCCATCTCCTCGGGCCATGGAATCCCGAGCAGACCGAGCTCGCCCATCTCCTTCACGTTCTCCCACGGAAAGGTGCTCGCCTCGTCGTGCTGCCGCGCAACGGGGGCCACCTTCTCACGGGCGAACGCGCGAACCATGTCGCGCACGGCCAGATGCTGCTCGGAAAAATAAAGACTATCGTCCATGTGTTTCGTTGAGTCCTGATGTCAGGTACGGCGGGCCGGGAACCGGGAGCGAGACGCCCCGGGTACGGCGGGCGGCGCATCCTCGGTCGTGCCAAGGCAACGGTCGCAGGCACCACATTGCGGCCGCACCTCAGGGTCTCCGAAATAGCGCAGCACGAACGCCCGGCGGCAATAGCGGGTCTGCGCATATCGCTGCATTGCATCCAGGCGACTCATCTCCGCCAGCCGTCGTCGTTCCAGTTGATGCCAGTCGACGGGTAGCCACCGCACGTCCCTGCACCGTGCGTCCAGACGGAGGCCGCCACCGACGCGCGTCCACGTGAGGAACTGCCCCGACTCGAGGCGCTCGAGGACGGGCAGCAGTCCCATCGAGCCGCCCAACCCCGGCGGAAGACCGTCCAGGTCGACCGTGGCCCCGGTCTCGAACCGCTTTCCGACGGCGCGCCAGAGCGCGCGCATCACTTCGAGGTCGAAGAGGCGGTCTCCCGTCAGCTCACGCGTGATACGGTCGGGCCTGGCCAGCAGCTTCACCCAGACCCGCCCCGGCGTCGGCTGCTCGACCGTCATCGCGCCGGCGGCCACCAGGGTCCGCAGCGCCGCGCCGACCTTGCGATCCCCAGTCCCGTGCGGGAGTCGACTGGCAATTTCCTCTTCGCTCAGGCCAACGAAGCCTTCCCGATCGGCACTGCTGCGAAGCGTCTTCCACGCGCCTTCCACCAGCGCCCGATCGGGATGCGCGTTCCCGATGAAGAACTCGTGCGTGAACCGGTCAGGGTACGAGTACAGCAGCACGCACGTGCTGTCCTTTCCGTCCCGGCCCGCCCGCCCTGCTTCCTGGTAGTACGATTCGAGCGAGCCGGGCATCGCGTGATGCACCACGAGTCGTACGTCGGACTTGTCGATGCCCATCCCGAACGCGCTCGTGGCAACGATCACCCGCGCGCGCTCCCCCATGAACGCGTCCTGCGCGCGCTGTCGCAGGCCGTCATCGAGACCGGCGTGATATGCGACCGCCTTGATGCGGCCCCGCACGAGCACACCTGTGACGCGCTCCACCGCCTTGCGCGTCGGTGCATACACGATCGCCGGCCCACCCGCGTCGCGAAGCCAGCGGACCGCGGCTGCATCCTTGTCCTGCTGCGTGCGCGTCGCGCTCACGTTGTACGTGAGATTGATCCGGTCGAAGCCGGCGACGACCACTTCCGCGTCGGTGAACTCGAGTTGCCGCACGATGTCCTCACGCACATCGGGCGTGGCCGTCGCCGTGAGTGCAATCGTCTGCGGCGTGCCGAGCCGTTCGCGGATGCGCCCGATCCGGCGGTAGCTGGGGCGGAAATCGTGTCCCCATTCGCTGATGCAGTGCGCCTCGTCGACGGCCAGCAATGCGATGCCGATGTCGACGAGCCGCTGCAACGTCCGCCCCGCATCGATGCGCTCCGGTGCCAGATAGAGGAGTTTGAGCGACCCGTCGCGCGCCTGTGCCATGCGGTCGGCGACTTCGGCGGAGCTGAGCGTGCTGTTGATGAACGCAGCGCTCAGGCCACGTCGCTCGAGCGCATCCACCTGATCCTTCATGAGCGAGATGAGGGGCGACACCACGACGGTGAGCCCCGGGCGCATGAGCGCCGGTACCTGGTAGCAGAGGGACTTGCCCCCACCGGTCGGCAGCACCACGAGCGCGTCGCGTCCGGACAGCGCAGCTTCGATGGCCCGAATCTGTGGCGGACGAAAGTCGGGATAGCCGAAGTGCGCGCGCAAGGTGGCGCGGGCCTCGTCGAGCGTGCCGAAGCGAGCCGAATCAGTCATGCCGGAAGAGAACGCGGTGCAGCCGCGACGACGTTACCGGAACAGCGCACTGCTGGACGTCAGACTGCGCGCGCGAAATGTCCCCGCGTGAATGCGCCACCGAGCAGTTCACGCGCGCCCCACGACGGCGTGGTGCCACCGGATGCGAGTGCCTCGAGCGAGCTGCGATACGCGCGCGTGATCTGCTCGACCGGATCGCCCGCGACGTTGAAGACCAGCTGGAAGCCCCGAATGCCATGCGACCACAGTGCCGGCAGGTACTCGGTCGCATCGATCGGACGGGAATGCAGCAGACGGTTGCGGCAGTCACTATCCGTGGCGACCGCGAACGTGTAACCCGCGGGATCGGTGATCGACACGTTCGTGTGCTTCTGTACACACAGGTCCCGGCACGTCGTCGGTTCGCGGTCGAACGCGGCCGACAGCACGCAATGCTCGATCGTCATGCCTTCCGGGCGCCCGAACACCAGCACGTCGAAGCCGGCACCCTGCCATGGCGCAGAGAGGGCGCCCAGCTCGTCGACGGTGAGTTCGACCGAGGCGACGATCCGCGATGCACCGAGCTCGAACATCAGGGCCGCGGTGTGCTGATTGAACACGTTGGTCGCGTAGTCGGCGATGACGTCCGCACCGGCACCACCACGCTCCTCGACGAGCCCGAGATGCCCGGTCATCAGCGGCAGGTCGAGCGCGAGCCACTTCTCCATGCGCTTCCGGTCGTCCGGCCGGATGATGGTCGGCGTACGAACGCGCAGGGTAATGCCCAGCAGGGCGAGCTCCTCCTGCAGCGCTCGCACACGCGCCAGCGGTGGCGCCGGGTGCCGCAGGAACGGGTCGAGCACGATCTCGGTGGCGCCACCGGCGGCAGCCATGCGTGCGGTGTCGACGTCGTAGACGCTCGCACGGAGTGCAAAGCCATTCACGACGGTACCGGCCGCGTGTCTGTCCGCCAGCTGCGACAGTCCGGCTACCGGGCCATGGGCGGGTGCTCGGGAGACGACGTCCATGATCATCGCGTCGCGCGTCGCCGCGTCGCCGGCCGTGGCCCAGCTCTGCCGCTCCGTCAATTCCGCAACGGCCTGCTGTCGCACGCGATTGAGTTCGCTCACCGGAAGAAACAGCCCGTCTCCGAGACCGCTCGCATCGAGATCGCCGAGCACGAGACCCGTCTCGCCGAGGCGGCCAAGCTGCTCACGCAGCTGCGGCACGTCGAGCGCGCGTCGTGCCGCGGGCGCAAGCACCGTCTCGCCGCGCACCGTGATCTCGTCGTCGCCGACGCGCCAAAGCGTCTTGAGTGGCGAACCGGCATGCCCGAACACACGAACGTCCACTCGGCGACGCCGCACCCGATCCGGGAGCATCACGCCTGCGTAGCTCGACTGCGCATTCCGCAGCAACGTGGCGTCGCTGCTGCGCACGACTCGCCAGCCCGTGCCCGGGCGCACGCGCATGCTGAGCGCCTGACGATGCAGGCCGTTGCGCATGCCGAGCGAACGGACGCCCGCGACGCTTCCACCGACTGTGGTGCCGGCGACGGTCGCAACGTCGACCGGCTCGAAGCCGATCCCGTCGCCGACGGCGACGGGATGCGTCACTTCGACGATCACGTCGTTGCGATCCTGGCCGACCACGGTGCCGATCGGCAAGCCGCGATTGTCAGGCTGCGCACGGGTGATGTACTCCCGGCCCTCGCGTCCGCCGTACATGCCGCCGGTGTTGCCGCGGCTGAAGATCTGCACCAGCGGTTCGACCTCCCCGCTCGGCGGCGGTCCGTGCTCCCCACGCGCCAGCCGGTCGAGCCACGTGCGGTAGGCGCCGGTGACAGTGGCGACGTATTCCGGCTTCTTCTTGCGTCCCTCGACCTTGAGGCAGCCGACACCCA
>JAZKCW010000001.1:0-72071 GCA_040387895.1 Gemmatimonadota bacterium | reverse complement strand
CCGCAGTACGACGGGCGCTTCATCGGCCGCTACACGCAGCAGTGGGTCTTCTACAACACGGCACTGACTACCCCCAGCACGTGGGATCGCATGGGGTACGACCCGTCGAGCGACAACGGGTCGGAGCAGTGGCGCAACGTGTACTTCGTCCTCGGGCAGAACCTCGAGGACATGCTGGAGAAGGCCGAGGCGGAGGAGCGCTGGGACCTGCTCGGGGTTGGCAAGATCCTCAAGGCGTGGGGCTGGCAGGTGCTCACGGACGCGCATGGCGAGATCGTGATCAAGGAGGCCTTCGACGTGACGAAGTCCGCCTTCGCCTACGATTCGCAGGAGTTCGCGTACACGGAAGTCCAGCGGCTCCTGAACGAGGCCATCGTCCTGCTCAAGCGGACCGACGGAAACATCGGCCAGGCGTACCTCGGCCGCACCGACAAGATCTACAACGGTGACCGCGCCAAGTGGCTCAAGGTGGCGTATGGTCTCCTGGCCCTGAACCTCAACCACTACTCGAACAAGTCGACGTACAAGCCGGCCGATGTCATCGCCGCGGTGAACCTGTCGCTGGCCAGCAATGCCGACGACGTGCTGCTGACGTACCCCGGCACCCAGAACGACGACATCAACTTCTGGGGTCGCACGCGCGCCAACATCCAGCCTGCCGCGGCAGCCAGCGGCTACCGGCAGACGCAGTTCGTGGTGAACCTGATGAACGGCACCGCGTTCCCTGGCGCCGTCGATCCGCGACTGACTCGTATGCTGTCGCCGTCACCGGATGGCCAGTACCGCGGCCTCGATCCGAACGTCGCGAACTTCGGTGCGCTCACCACAGCGCAGCAGCCGAACAACTTCCATGGCTACGTGGGAGCGGGCGGCGCACAGCAGCCGGGGCGCTACATCTTCGACGACCGCGCGAAGATCCCGATGATGACCTATGCGCAGCTGCAGTTCGTCAAGGCCGAAGCCGCGTACAAGATGGGAGACCCCGGCACGGCGCTCATGGCGTACACGGCGGGCATCTCGGCGCACATCGATTTCGTGAACGCGCGCAACGCCGACAACAGCCAGACGCCGACGCAGATCCTCGCGGCGGAGAAGGCGGCCTTCCTGGCGAACCCCGCCATCGTGCCGACCACGCCGGCCGGCCTGTCGCTCACGCTGATCATGTCGCAGAAGTACCTGGCGCAATGGGGCTGGGGCCATAACGAACTGTGGATGGACATGCGTCGGTACAACTACACGGACATCGATCCGGTGAGTGGCCGTCAGGTCTATCCGGGCTTCACCATCCCGACCAACCTGTATCCGGACAACGGCGGCAAGATCGTGCATCGCCTGCGTCCGCGGTTCAACTCGGAATACATCTGGAACCGTCCAGCCCTGGAAGCCATCGGCGGACTCGCGCTCGACTACCATACGAAGCCGCTCTGGATCACTCAACCGTAACCCGCGATGACCATATTCAGATCCATGGCGATGCTGCTGTGCGCCGTCGCGCTCACGGCGTGTGACAAGAATGCAGTGCAAGACATCACGTCGGCGCTGCCGGGTGCGCGGGTCAAGTTCTTCAACTTCGGAGTCGGCGCGCCGGCGGTGAACTTCTACGCCAACGACGCGAAGATGACGGCGATACTGTCCGCAACAGGTGCGGAGGCCACGACCGGTGTCGGGTCGGGTGCTACCGGTGGCGGCGGCAACGGGTTCTACTCGGCCATCGCGCCGGGTGCGTACACGCTCTCCGGGCGCATCTCCGCCACGGTCGACAAGGACCTGGTGATTGCGAGCGTGCCGGCGACGCTGGAAGACGGCAAGGCGTACTCGATGTACATCAGTGGTCTCTACAATACCACGACCAAGAAGGCGGAAGCCTTCTACGTCGAAGATCCGTTCATTCCGAACTTTGACTACAACGTCGCGTATGTGCGCTTCGTCAACACGATCTTCAACTCCAGTCCGATGACGCTGTTCGTCAAGGACCAGACGACCGGGACGGAAACCGCGATCGGCGGTCCGATCGCGTACAAGGCGGCGAGTGCGTTCGTCGCGGTACCGAACGGCACGTACACGCTGCGCGCGCGCGCAACCGGCGCGACGACGGATGCGATCACCCGCGTCGATGTCGGACTGATTGCGGGACGTGTGCACACCATCGGGGCGCGAGGCGACATCACCGTCACCTCCACCACGGCGGCGACCCGGCCCCAGCTCGACAACACGACCAACCGCTAGTTCCGGCAAACGAAAGAACCCCCGGCACCTGCCGGGGGTTCTTTCGTTTGCAGGCCTTCCGGTGCATGATCGAAGTGACCGCGCTTCTTCCCTTATTCTCCTCGAACGGCAACACCGTGCCGATGCCACGTGGAGCCCCCGCCGTACTCCTTGCGCTCCTGTGCCTGCTGTCCCGCACCGGAAGCCTGCACGCGATGCAGGCAGGGTCGGCGGCACCCGCATCGTCTGCGGCACCGGGGCCGAGCCGAGCAACCGTGAGCGGGACGGTGCACGACAGCATTGCGCGGAGGCCGCTCGCGGCCGCCCTGGTGCAACTCGTGGCATCGGAGGGCCAGGGAGCGTTCGGGCGCACTGTGGCATCGGACTCCGCGGGGCGATTCACGTTCACCGACGTGCCCGATGGTGCGTACCTGCTGGGTTTCCACCATGCGCTCCTCGATTCGCTGGGCGTCGAGGCGCCGGTGCGCCGGGTGTCCGTCACGAATGGAATTGCGGTGCGAATGGACCTGGCCATTCCTTCGATTGCCCGCCTTCGCACGGCGATCTGTGGTCCGGCAAGCGGGGAGAACACGGCGGCGGTGGTGATGGGCACCGTGCGCCGTGCCAAGGGCCGCGAAGCGGCGGCAGGCGTGACCGTCGCGGCGCAGTGGCTCGAAATTTCGATCGGTGGAGGAAACCTGGCGCGTCGTTATCCCCGGCGCGTGGCGACATCGCGACCCAGCGGATGGTTCGCGATCTGTCATGTGCCAGGCCCGGGCACGATCACGTTGACGGCCAACCTGGGAGCGGACAGCACGGACGTGCTGCTGATGGACGTGCCGGCGAGCGGTTTCCTTCGGCGCGACCTATATCTGGGCACGGCGACCGTGACCACGACTGCTGCGACAGCCATTTCGGCGATCGACAGCGCAGCAGCGCGCAGCCAACCGTTTACTCGAATGCTCGTGGGAAGCGGCCGGCTGAGCGGTCGCGTGGTCGAGGCGAGTGATGGTCGCCCGCTCGTCGGAGCTGTGGTCGGCCTGATGAACGGCCCGCGGACCCGCACGGATGCCCAGGGGGAATGGAGCATCTCCAATGCGCCGACCGGTTCACGCACGATCGAGATCCGGGCCGTGGGGCACTATCCCGAGCAGCGCGTCGTGGATGTGCTCGACGGCGCTCCACCCCTGCGCGTTGCGCTCGCGACCTTCCAATCCGTGCTCGATACGCTCAAGGTGCGCGCCACACGCACCGGCCCGCGAAATCTCGAAGGGTTTCAGCAGCGGCGACGCGCCGGCGTCGGACGATTTCTCACGCCGGACGACATCGCGCGCCGCCAACCCATCGCCGCGTCGGACATCCTGCGGCTCATACCCGGGTTGTATCTCGAACGCAGCGCCGACGGTGATGACGTCCTGACGATGCGCGGGCAATTCTCCGAGCGATGTGTTCCGGCGATCTACATGGATGGCCGCGAAATGCGCGGCATGACGTCCGCGGACATTGACCTCTACATGCGGCCCGACGCGATTGCGGGCATCGAGGTCTACGTGACAGGACAGGTGCCGCCGCAATTCGATCCCGGCATGAGCGACTGCGGCAGCATCGTGATCTGGACGAAGTAGCCTCGTCATGCCGACACGGATGACGTAGCAGCTACCCCGTCCGCTCCGCCGTCAGGAACTCCTGCGCACGCGACACCACGTCGCCCGCTGCCGTCGCCGTTGTCAGGAACAGCACCGGATGCGACCCCGGCGTGCCGTCGGCCAACGTGCCATCGAGCTCCGCGCCCCCATCCGGCTCACTCACCACGACCACGGGACCGACGCGATCACTGTGCAGCAGCGCCAGTCGCAGCACAGCGATCGCATAGCGTTCATCCGCCACGATGCGCACGGAGCCGATCCCCAGGCCGTCGTGAAACGCCTCGAACCACTCGGCCAGCGTCGACAGCTCTGGCGATACCTCGGGCATCATGACGCGGTTGGTCGTCGACAGGCCTGTCAGGATCATCGACCACAGGGCGCTCTGGCGGCCGCTCTGGCGGAGAATGAGCACGGGCTTGCCATTGCCCATGCGGACGTAGGGCGTCACGCTGTCGCCGGCACGAACGACGGCGTGAAACGTCCCCGATCTCGGGGGCGCCATGTTGGGAGCTTGATCGTTGGTCACGAGGGAACGTTGACCCTGGCTGCTTACGTGCCGCTTACCGGGGGCGACTTCGATGGCCCTGGCCCCGGACGGCCCCTCCTCGACACCCCCGGCGACTGCCGCCGGGGGCGCGAGGATCACGGATTGCGGTCGCATCGGAGGTCAGAGCGGCTTCTGGCCGATCACGATGCTGGGCGTCGCGTTCACGCCTGCCACCGGGCTCGTAATGCCATTGCCGAGCTGCCCGACATCGTTCCGGCCCCAGCAGAACACCGTGAGGCGGTCCTTCGAGATGGCGCAGCTGTGCGAGCCGGCACCGGTGCCGATCCCTGACGCCGACACCTCCGACGCCTTGAAGCCGGTCATCAGGTAGGGCACCCGGAGTGTCAGGCTGCTCGTGCCGATCTGGCCGTTGCCGTTGGCACCCCAGCAGGCCACATCGTCGGCCGTCGTGACCCCGCAGCTGTGGGCGAAGCCTGAGGAGATCTGCGCGAAGGCGTGGCCACCGGCGACCGCGATCGGCGACGACGAGTCGGTCGTGTTGCCGTTGCCAAACTTTCCACCGTTGCTGCCCCAGCACCACGCCTGGTTGCCGGTCGTAAGGCCACAGGCATAGGACTGCCCACCGGTGATGCTCGCGAAGTTCAAGCCACCCACCACCAGCGAGGGAGCCGTCTTGTAGACGTTGCCGTAGGCGATCCTGAGCCCGTCGCCGGTCTGGCCAAGGCCGTTGCCGCCCCAGCAGTAGGCGGAGCCATTCATCGCCACGCCACAGGTGCTCGAGGTGCTGGCCATGACGGCCTTGAACTGCATGCCACCCGCTGCGACCACCGGGAAGTCGGGCGACGTGATGTTGCCGATACCGAACTGGCCCCAGTCGTTGTGGCCCCAGCAGACCAGCGCATTGCCCGTCGTGATGCCGCAGGCATGATCGGCGCCTGCCGCGATCGTCGTGAACGTGTTGTTGCCGGCGACCTGCACGGGTGTCGACGAGAAATACTTGTTGCTGCCGTCGCCGAGCGTGCCCCAGCTGTTGCTGCCCCAGCACCATACCTTGCCGTCGGTCTTGAGACCGCAGGTGAAGCGGGCGAACGTCACGAGCTGCTTGTAGTGGCGGTCACCCGGCACCTTGAATGGAGTCGAGCGGAAGTTGCCGTCGCCGACGTTGGCGTCACCGAGTCGCGCATCCGTGCTGTTGAGGCCCCAGCAGTACGCCACGCCGCCGCTCGCGATGTCGCAGGTGTGCATGGTGCCGGCGGTGATCGAGCGATACTTGATGACGACGACGCGCGTTGCCGTACCGCTCTTGCCGTTCGGTGAGGTGGCGGTGACGGTCACGGTGCCGCGGTCGACGCCGAGAATCGTTGCATCGGGCACGCCGAATGGGCTCTGGACCGTCGCGACGCTGGTGTTGCTGCTGGTCCAGGTGAACTGGATGCCGTCGATCACGTCACCCGCCGCGTCCTTCGCGACGGCGCGCAGGCTGCGCACATCGTACGCTTCGAGCGTGTCGAGCCCACCGACGACCTGCACCGAGGCCACGACGCGGCGCACCTGGATTGCCGCTTCGGCCACCTTGCCCTCACTGGTCGCGGTGATGCGCACCATGCCACCAGCCAGCGCGGTGACCTTGCCGCTCGCATCGACCGTGGCGATCGCCGTGTTCGACGACGTCCAGGTGACGGTGCGGCCGGTGAGTGTGTTGTTGGCCGCATCGGTGACTCGCGACGCGAGCGTCATGCTCTCGCCGGCATCGATGATGGCATTCGGCGGTGTGAGTGCGACGGCGGCGACCGCGGCCGGCGGCGCCGGCTGGACGGTGACCGCCGCGGTGGCAGTCTTGCCTTCGCTGGCGACGGAGATCGTCGCGGGACCCGCCGTGACCGCGGTGACCAAGCCTGACTGCGACACGCTCGCGACAGCCGCAGACGACGACGTGTACGTCACGGTGCGGCCGGTGAGCACCGCACCATCGGCATCCTTCACGACGACGGTGAGCTGCTGGTTGGCGCCCGCCTGCAGCGTGAACTCGGCAGGGGTCATGCTGATCGACGCCACCGCCACCGGCGGCACGCCGCCACCATTGTTGCCACCATTGTTCCCGCCGTTGTTGTTGCCGCCGTTGGTCGGCGCCGTGCTGTCGCCGCCGCTGCACGCGGCGAGCGAGGCGAGAAGCGAGACCGCGAGACCGCGGGCAAACCAGCGGACGGTCAGCCCGGCACGATGGGCGCGTGGGAGAGGTGCAGCGGGTGCATTCAGAATTGTCAACATGATCGACATCCTCGTCGAAATCGGTCCATCACCTCCCCGAGCGGCAGGTGTATGGGCCAACAGTACGAGCGGTCGATTACGCCATTCTTAGCGGCGCTTCATCTGGTGATTATGACCCTGCTTACCACGGCGCGCCGCAGGCAATCGTTCCTTCGAGTGCGAGCGCGCGGCACGCGCGGCAAGTGCGCCGTGCGCGTCGCGCTGACGTCGCTCAGGCGAGAAGCTTGAGCAGGTCGCTGAATGCGACCGGCTTCACTGTATGCACGTCGAATCCCGCTTCCTTCGCACGCTGGCGGTCCTGCTCCATGCCATAGCCGGTCATGGCGATGATGCGTGCATCGCCGAGTCCCGTCTCTCGGAAGCGCCGGCACACCTCGTAGCCGTCCATCCCCGGCAGTCCGATGTCGAGCAGCACCACTGACGGTGGTGTCTCGGCCGCGAGTTGCAGCGCATCGTAGCCGTTGTGCGCCACCTGCACGTCGTGTCCGCGGAGACGCAGCAGCATGGCCATGCTTTCGGCGGCGTCCACGCTGTCGTCGACCACGAGAATACGTCGTGGTGTGTCGGCTGCGTGCGTCGCAGCGGGGGCGCCGGTGGTTTCGGACATCGTGGAATCGGGGAGGCAGGGCAGGCGGACGATGAACTGGCTCCCTCGTCCGGGACCAGCGCTGTTTGCAGTAACGGTGCCACCATGCAGCTCGACCATCTGCTTGACGAGCGAAAGCCCGATGCCGAGGCCGCCCTGCGCGCGCTCGGGTGCGCGGTCGCCCTGGGTGAAGAGGTCGAAGATCCGCGTCAGCATGTCCGGCGCGATCCCGATTCCGTCGTCGCACACCTCGACCACTACTTCGTCACCGTCACGCCACATGCGCACCTCGATGCGGCCCCGGTCCGACTGGTACTTGGCTGCGTTGTTGAGGAGGTTCGCGATTACCTGTGTGAGGCGGGTCGGGTCACCGCGGAGCATGATGGGTGACGGCGGCTCCACAATTTCGAGCGTGTGGTTCATCGAATCGATGACGGGCCGGCTCGTCTCGACGGCGCTGGCGACCGCCTGCGACACGCTCAGGCTCTCCGGGCGCAGCTTGATCTTGCCGCGCGTGATGCGCGAGACATCGAGCAGGTCGTCGACCAGCCGCGTCAGCTGCTTGGCCTGACGCTCGATCACGTCGTGACACCACATCAGCTCGGGGTCGTGCTGCGCCTTCAATCGCATGACGGCCGCGGCGTTGCGCACGGGTGCGAGCGGGTTCCGCAATTCATGCGCAAGCAGCGCGAGAAACTCGTCTTTGCGCCGATCGGCTTCCAGCAACTGTGCCGAGAGTTCCGTTTGCCGCTCCACTGAGGCCTCGAGCTCGGCCGTGCGCTCCGCCACCCGCCGCTCGAGTTCGTGCGTCAGGCGCTCGAGCTCACGCGTCTTGCGATACAGCTCGGCAAACACGCTGACCTTGGCGCGCAGCAGCTCCGGAACCACCGGTACCGACACGTAGTCCACCGCTCCGGACTCGTAGCCCTTCAGCCGATCGATGTCCGTGAGGTGCACCGCCGACACGAAGATGATGGCGGTCTTCTGGTAGCGCGGATGACCTCTGATGATTTCCGCGAGTTCGAACCCGTCCAGCTCGGGCATGCTCACGTCCATCAGGACGATCGTGATGTCCGTCTTGAGCAGGTGCTCGAGCGCCTCGCGCCCGGAGTTGGCCTTGATGAGGTTCTCGCCCAGTTCGCCCAGCATCGCCTCGTAGCTGAGCAGCTTTCCCGGCTGGTCATCCACGAGCAGGATGTTCACGCGCTCGGACGGAGCCCGCTCGATCGGGGTGCGATCGAGCAGGGCCGGATACGAGTCGCCATACGCCGTCGAGGTGGTCACCGGTGCAGCCACATGCGCAGCGCCGACAACAACTGCTCCGTGTTGACCGGCTTCGCGAGGTAGTCCGATGCACCCGCTTCGAGACACTTCTCGCGGTCACCCTTCATTGCCTTGGCCGTGAGTGCAATGATCGGAAGGCGCCGCAACTCCGCCTTCTGCCGGATTACCTGCATCGTCTGGTAGCCATCCATCTCGGGCATCATGATGTCCATGAGCACGATGGAGACATTGGACGTGCTCTCGAGCATGGCGATCGCCTCGTGCCCGGTTCCGGCGGTGAGTACATCCATGCCGCGACGCTCCAGGACGCTGCTGAGTGCGAAGATGTTTCGTACGTCGTCGTCGACCACGAGGACCTTCTTGCCCACGAGATCGTCGTCGGACCGATGCAGGCGGTCGAGCATGAGCTGCTTGTCCGGCGGCAAGTTGGCGAGTACGCGGTGCAGGAACAGCGCCGTCTCGTCGAGCAGGCGCTCCGGTGACTCGACGCCCTTCACGACGACGCTGCGCGCGAGCGTGTGCAGTCGCGCGTCCTCCTCGGGCGAGAGCTCCTTGCCCGTGAAGACCACCACCGGCACATCACCGATCTCAATGTCGTCTCGAATGTGCTCTAGCACCTCGAACCCGCTCATGTCCGGCAGGCGCAGGTCGAGCACGGCGCAGTCGTACACACTGTTCCGCAGCGCAGACAGCGCAGCCTCACCGGTGCCGACCGCCTCGATCTCGACGTCGTCGTGCCCGAGCAACGCCGCGATGCTGGTCTGCTCGGCCTCGTTGTCCTCGATCACGAGCAGGCGGCGCGGACGCGGCGCCGAGTACGCCTTGATACGTGAAAGCGCCTGGTCCAATCCGTCCGTCGTGGTGGGCTTCGGCAGGAAACTGAATGCGCCGCGCGCGAGCCCGTGCTGGCGATCCTCGTCGAGCGTGATCATCTGCACGGGAATGTGCCGCGTATTCGGATCCTGCTTGAGCTGACTCAACACCGTCCAGCCGAGCATGTCCGGGAGGAACACGTCGAGTGACACGGCGGTCGGATGGTACTCGCGTGCGAGAGCAAGCGCCTCCGCACCTCGCGCGGCAACGAGCGTCTTGAAGCCCTGCGCGCGCGCCTGATCCACGAGCACCCGCGCGTAGTGCGGATCATCCTCGACGATGAGCAGGCGTGCATCACCATCCTGCAGGTCATGCCGGTCATCGGGTACCGCCTCGACCGGGCGATCCCACGTGCGCACGGCGCTGCCGTTGCCCTGCATGCCGGCGATGAGGCGCCGCTCGCCATCTGCCGGCGCGATGAGCGTGCTGCCGGACGGCCCGACGTACGTCTGCGGCAGGTACAACGTGAACGTGCTGCCAAGCCCCGGCGTCGAGCGCAGGTGAATCTCGCCGCCGAGCAGGCTCGCGAGCTCTCGGCTGATGGCGAGACCGAGACCGGTGCCACCGTACTTGCGGCTCGTGCCGGCGTCAGCCTGCTGGAACGCCTCGAAAATGATGCGCTGCTTCTCGAGCGGAATGCCGATGCCCGTGTCCGACACTTCGAATGCAACGACACTCGCTGCACGCTTGAGAATCGGGTGCTCCGCGCTCCAGCCGCCGATGGCGGGCGCGACGCGCAACCGCACGCCGCCCTGCTCGGTGAACTTGAATGCGTTCGAGAGCAGGTTCTTGAGCACCTGCTGCAGTCGCTTCGAGTCCGTGACGATCGTGGCCGCACCCTGCAGGTCCGTCTGCACCTCGAGCATGAGGTGACGGTTGTCGGCCTCGTGCCGGAACGGCCGCGCGACGCCATCGATGAGGTTGCGGACGATCACCTCTTCCGCCATCACGGTCACGGTGCCGGACTCGATCTTCGACAGGTCGAGAATGTCGGTGATCAGGTTGAGCAGGTCGGTGCCGGCGCCATGAATCGTCTTCGCGAACTCCACCTGCTTGAGCGACAGGTTGCCTTCCACGTTCTCGCCAAGCTGCTGGCCGAGGATGAGGATGGAGTTGAGCGGTGTCCGGAGCTCGTGCGACATGTTCGCGAGGAACTCGGACTTGTACTTCGAGGTAAGCGCGAGCTCGGATGCCTTTTCCTCGAGTGCGCGCCGGGCCTGCTCGATTTCCTGGTTCTTGCGCTCCACTTCCGCGTTCTGCTCGGCGAGCTGCTGCGCCTTCTGTGCAAGCTGTTCGTTGGTCTGCTGCAGCTCGCTCTGCTGCGTCTGCAGCTCGGCCGCGAGCTGCTGCGACTGCTTGAGCAGACCTTCCGTCTGCATCGTCGCTTCGATCGAGTTGAGCACGATGCCGATCGATGCGGTGAGCTGCTCGAGGAAGGCCAGGTGCGATGCCGTGAAGTGACCGAGCGACGCGAGCTCGATGACGGCCTTCACCTCGTCCTCGAAGAGGACCGGCAGCACGATCACGCTGCGCGGCTTCGCCTGAAAGAGGCCGGAGCTGATGGGGGCCGTGTCGACCGGCAAGTCGGTGATCACCATGCGCTGCTTCTCGATCACGCACTGGCCGAGCAATCCCTGGCCGATACGCAGCGTCTCGCGGTGCCCGGAGACGGGATCATCCGCGAACCCGGCAATGAGCTTGAGTTCGTCGCCTGACGATGCCTCGACACGGTAGATCACGCCCTGGTGCGCGTTGACGAGCGGCGTGAGCTCCGACAGCAGCATCTGGCCGACCGCTGACAGGTCGCGCTGGCCCTGCAGCATGCCCGTGAAGCGCGCGAGGTTGGTCTTGAGCCAGTCCTGCTCGGTATTGCGGTCCGTCGTGAGCCGCAGGTTGTCGATCATCGTGTTGAGATTGTCCTTCAACTCGGCCACTTCACCGCGCGCCTCGACCTGGATGGAGCGCGTCAGGTCGCCCTGTGTCACGGCCGTCGCGACTTCGGCGATGGCGCGCACCTGCGTCGTGAGGTTGGCCGCGAGCAGGTTCACGTTGCCGGTAAGGTCCTTCCAGGTGCCGGCAGCACCGGGCACGTTCGCCTGGCCACCGAGGCGGCCTTCCACGCCGACTTCGCGCGCTACCGTCGTCACCTGGTCGGCGAACGTCGCGAGTGTTGCCGTCATGTTGTTGATCGTCTCGGCGAGCGCGGCGACTTCACCCTTTGCATTCACGGTGAGCTTCGGCTTGAGGTCACCGTTCGCCACGGCGGTCACCACCTTCACGATGCCGCGCACCTGCTCGGTGAGGTTGGCGGCCATGACGTTCACGTTGTCGGTCAGGTCCTTCCAGGTGCCGGCGACACCCGGAACCTGTGCCTGCCCGCCAAGCTTGCCGTCGGTACCGACCTCGCGCGCCACGCGCGTGACTTCGCCGGCAAAACCGTTCAGCTGGTCGACCATCGTGTTGAGCGTGACTTTCAACTCGAGGATTTCGCCCTTCACGTCCACGGTGATCTTGCGCGACAAGTCGCCTCGAGCGACGGCCGTCGTCACTTCGGCAATGTTGCGGACCTGCGTCGTGAGATTGGCGGCGAGCAGGTTGACGTTGTCGGTGAGATCCTTCCAGGTGCCGGCCACGCCGGTCACGTTGGCCTGGCCGCCGAGCTTTCCGTCGGTGCCGACTTCGCGGGCCACGCGCGTCACCTCTGCGGCGAACGACCGCAGCTGCTCCACCATCGTGTTGAGCGTTTCCTTCAGGTTCAGCAACTCACCGCGCACGTCCACGGTGATCTTCTTCGAGAGGTCACCATTGGCGATCGCGGTGGCCACTTCGGCAATGTTGCGGACCTGTGCCGTGAGGTTGCCGGCCATGAAGTTCACCGAGTCCGTGAGGTCCTTCCACGTGCCGGCGACACCAGGCACGACGGCCTGTCCTCCGAGCTTGCCGTCCGTGCCGACCTCGCGCGCCACGCGCGTGACTTCACCGGCGAAGCCGTTCAGCTGGTCGACCATGGTGTTGAGTGTGTCCTTCAACTCCAGGATCTCGCCCTTCACGTCTACCGTGATCTTCTTCGACAGGTCACCTCGCGCCACGGCGGTCGCCACTTCGGCGATGTTGCGGACCTGGCCCGTCAGGTTCGACGCCATGAAGTTCACGTTGTCCGTCAGACCCTTCCACGTGCCGGCGACACCGGGCACCTGTGCCTGGCCGCCAAGCTTGCCTTCGGTGCCGACCTCGCGCGCCACGCGCGTCACTTCCGACGCGAAGGCGTTGAGCTGCACGACCATCGTGTTGAGCGTGTCCTTCAGTTCGAGGATTTCACCGGAGACGTCCACGGTGATCTTCTTCGAGAGGTCGCCGTTCGCGATGGCCGTGGCCACTTCGGCGATGTTACGCACCTGCGCCGTGAGGTTCGACGCCATGAAGTTCACGGAGTCGGTCAGGTCCTTCCAGGTACCACCGACGCCGGGCACCACGGCCTGTCCGCCGAGGCGTCCGTCCGTACCCACCTCTCGAGCAACGCGCGTCACCTCGGAGGCAAAACCATTCAGCTGATCCACCATCGTATTGATGGTGTCCTTGAGCTCGAGGATTTCGCCCTTCACGTCTACCGTGATCTTGCGCGAGAGGTCACCGCGCGCAACGGCGGTGGTCACCTCGGCGATGTTGCGCACCTGACCGGTCAGGTTGGATGCCATGGAGTTCACCGAGTCGGTGAGATCCTTCCATGTGCCGGCTACGCCGAGCACCTGCGCCTGGCCACCGAGCTTGCCTTCGGTACCGACCTCGCGGGCCACGCGCGTGACTTCGGCCGCGAAGGCGTTGAGCTGGTCGACCATGGTATTGATGGTGACCTTGAGCTCGAGCACCTCGCCGCGTACGTCCACCGTGATCTTTCGCGACAGGTCGCCGCGTGCGACGGCCGTCGTGACCTCGGCGATGTTGCGCACCTGCGTGGTGAGATTCGCCGCGAGCAGGTTCACGTTGTCATTGAGGTCCTTCCACGTACCGGCCACGCCGGGGACGACCGCCTGGCCACCAAGCCGTCCTTCGGTACCGACTTCTCGCGCAACGCGCGTCACCTCCGACGCGAAACCGTTCAGCTGGTCCACCATCGTGTTGAGCGTTTCCTTGAGCTGCAGGATCTCGCCCGACACGTTCACGGTGATCTTCTTCGACAGGTCACCGCGCGCGATCGCCGTGGCCACTTCGGCGATATTGCGCACCTGCGCGGTGAGGTTCGAGGCCATGAAGTTCACGTTGTCGGTGAGGTCCTTCCACGTACCACCGACACCCGGCACCTGCGCCTGCCCGCCCAGCTTGCCTTCCGTACCCACTTCGCGCGCCACGCGCGTGACTTCGCCGGCGAAGGCGTTCAGCTGGTCTACCATCGTGTTGATGGTGTCCTTGAGCTCCAGGATTTCACCCGACACGTTCACCGTGATCTTGCGCGAGAGGTCACCGCGCGCAACGGCCGTCGTGACTTCGGCAATGTTGCGGACCTGCGCCGTCAGGTTACCTGCCATCGCGTTCACCGAGTCGGTGAGGTCGCGCCACGTGCCGGCCACGCCGGGCACCACGGCTTGTCCGCCCAGCTTTCCTTCCGTGCCGACTTCCCGCGCAACGCGCGTGACTTCCGATGCAAACGAGCGTAGCTGATCCACCATCGTGTTGATGGCTTCCTTCAGCTGCAGGATCTCACCGCGCACGTCGACGGTGATCTTGCGGGACAGGTCGCCCGAGGCGACGGCGATCGTGACTTCGGAGATGTTGCGGACCTGCGCGGTGAGGTTCGAGGCCATGGAGTTCACCGACTCCGTGAGGTCCTTCCACACACCGGAGACGCCGGGTACCTGTGCCTGTCCACCGAGCTTGCCGTCCGAGCCGACTTCGCGCGCAACGCGCGTGACTTCCGACGTGAAGACGCCAAGCTGCTGGATCATGGTGTTCACGATCGTCGCGGAGCGCAGGAACTCGCCTTCCAGCGGGCGCCCGTCCACGTCGAGGCGCATGGTCTGGTTCAGGTTACCCTGGGCGACCGCCGCGATTGCGCCGGTGACCTCGGTGGTCGGACGCAGCAGGTCGTCGACCAGTGTATTGACCGAGGCCTCCATCTCGCCCCAGGCGCCCTTCGCATGTTCGAACTTGGCGCGCTCGCGCGTGCGTCCTTCCTTGCCGACCACTTCGCCGATGCGCCGCAGCTCCCCGCACATCTGATTGTTCGCCGCGACGATCTCGTTGAACGTATCGGCGATCTTCCCATCGAGCCCCGCGAAATCACCCGGGAGCTGCACCGTGAAGTCGCCGGCCCGCACCCGCTGGAGCGCGTGCAACAGCTGCCGCCGGTCCAGGACCATGGTCGTGACATGCAGATCGCCGTTATCCGCCTGTTCCGCTGGTGAACTCGGCGCAGCGGTCGCAGCCACCTTCTTGGCGCGCGGCCGCAGTGTTCGCGTGGAGGCGCTGCCCAGTGGGGCGCTGTCGGTCGGCGTCCCGGAGGACGAAGATTTCTTCATGCGAGAGCTCGGCGGAGTCGGCGAATGGGCGCTGCGTCGGGACGCGCTACATTCTGAACGGGATTTTTGCCATCACAAGCGCAGCCGGGACGTGCTGGACGCAGCCAGCAGGCTGCGCAGTTCGGGTCCGTTATCGGGACGGCGACGTGATGCATGAGACGGGAGGGGAGGGCGTTGAGACGACGGAGTCCGCAGGTTACTGAGGAGGGCATCCGTGATACAGGTCGCAAAAGCAGGAATCGGACCCAGCTGTATGAGTGCTCGGTGAAAGCTCTGCGCATTCAGCCTGAAGCGCCAAAGTTTACGTCGACACGATGTTCCCAATGTATGGAATAGAGCGCCGACCGTCTGCTCTCAGAGCGTCGCGCTCTGGATGACGCGAGCACGGGCGGCGGCATCGGCACCGGATGCGGCGTCGAGCGCCGGAGAGGGAAGTGCGGCGTCCACTGGTGTGAGCAGGAAGATCGTCGCCCCGCTTCCACTCAGCATTCCGATGGCCGGCGTTCCGGCGTCTCGCAGATCGGTCGCGACCTGCTGCACCAGTGGCAAAGTCGAGGCGACGCCCGTGTGCATCCCGGGCACGACGGATTCGAAGTCGTTAGCGGCGATCGTCGCGACGCTGCTCCACGATGCGAAGGCGCCGGCCTCGTACGCCCGCGCCCCAGGACGCATGCCCTCGCTGTTGCGGGTGCGCGCGATCTCCGCGTATGCCACTCCGGTGTTCACGCCCGCACCGAAGGTGAACAGGAGGACCTGGGCACGCGGCAGCGCCGGAAGCGCCAGCAAACGATCGCCACGCCCCCACCCGACTGCCAGCGATTCCTCCGAGAGGAGGAATGGAAGGTCAGATCCAAGCGTCCCGCCCAATTCCAGCAGAGCGCCCGCGCCCAATGGCGCAGGGCTCATGCTCTCGAGCGCGTGCAGCACGGCGGCCGCGTCGGCACTGCCGCCACCGAGGCCACCGCCGACGGGGATGCGCTTCTCGATGGCGATGTGCCACCCGCTCTCCCACCCCGCGGTCTCCATGTACAGCTGCGCGGCCCGCCAGGCGAGGTTGCGCTCCATGTCACCGAGACCTTCCGGCGGCATCATGGGCCCGTCGCACTCGAGGGTGCGTGCCTCCTCGCGTACCGACACGTGCACGATGTCGTGCAGTGCCAGCCGCTGAAACACCGTCTCGATTCCGTGGAATCCGCTCGCCTCGCGCGCGAGCACCCGCAGCAGCAGGTTGACCTTGGCGTGCGCGCGGACCGTACGCTGGTAAGGTGCGTGCATCAGCGCACGCGTGGCGGCGTCGGCGCCGTCGGTGCGTTGGGAGCGGTCGCTACCGGAGACGAAGGCGCCGGCGGCTCGACGTCGGCCGCCCGCCGCAGCGTGGCGACACTGAGCCCGAGCTTCGCGAAATACACGGCGCCCATGACCGTGATCGGGATGAAGCTGAGAATGTGGTAGCCGAGCGCCCAGCTGATCGCGAGCTCCTTGGGCACGCCGTAGACACCCAGTCCGATGACGGCGAACGATTCGAACACGCCGAAGAATCCCGGTGACGACGGCACTGCCACGCCGATGCCGAGGATGCCCTGCAGGAAGAGGGCGGCGGTGAACGGGACGTCGATGCCGACGGCGACGAAGCAGGTGTAGAGGGCAAGCGCGTGCACGAGCCAGTGCGCGAGCGCCCACAGCAGCACGGCGAAGAAACGACGCCCGTCCTTGAGCACCGCGAGTCCGCCGACGCCATGCTCGACGAGGCGCACCAGCGTGGCCTCGTGCTTGGGGAGCACTCGGCGCGCGACCGCACCGACGAGCGCCATGACCCGCGCGGGTTGCAGCACCACCGTGTAGCAGAGCACGAGCAGCACGACGACGAAGAGCACGCCGCCCGCAGCGATCTGCGGCATGGTGCGCCCGGCGACGGTCACATCGTCGGGAAACTTCGGGTCGAGCATCGCGCCGAACATCAGCGCCAGCAGCACGACCGCGTCGAAGATGCGGTCGACGGCGAGCGAACCGAACGACGTGGTGATCGCGACGCGCGGTACCTCGCGCGACAGAGCGAACGCGCGCGCGAACTCGCCCGCGCGCAGCGGGAAGATGTTGTTCATCATCATCCCGATCGCCGTGCTGCGCCAGAGCGGGCCGAACGGAATGCGCCCCGCGACAGGCTCGAGGATCGTGCGCCAGCGGCGGGCGCGCAGCGGGAAGATCAGCGTGGCCAGCACCGTTCCCACCAGGAACAGAAAGCCGTTCGAGTTCCGCAGCACGCGCCACACATCGCCCAGCGACTCGTCGTGCAAGGTCCACCACAGGAGGAGTGCGCTGAGCAGGATGCCCAGCGCACTCTTTTTGTCGAACTTCACGTCGTCACCGCGAGATCGAGCAGGTCCGAGAGCTCGTCGAACAGCGCATGTGCTTCCGGCTCCGCGAGACTGCCGCGTTCCCACAGGGCGCGCAGCTCGTCGCGCACGTCACGCGCCCGCACGATTGCGCTGTGCCCGCGGTAGAGCAGGGTATCGATGGCGACGATCGTCTCGTTGGCCGGTGCACCCGCCCACACGATGCTCGCGTCACGCACACGCGCCGCGAGCTCCTGGTCGGAGATCTCGCGATTCTGCAGCAGCATCGCAAAGCCCTGCACGGCGGCGCGTTCACTGGTACCGTCGAGCGGTGCGCGTGCCATGTTGGTCGCGAGTGTCGCGATGCTCGCCGCGCCATAGCTCTCCGCCACATCGGCGAGGCCCAGCAGCGAGCGTCGCACCCCGTCGCTCAGCGCGAGCTGCGAGGGGCCGCTCGCGCTGGCGGCCAGCGCTGCTGCTTCCCGTGCGCAGGCACCCGCGGCGGACGCGATGTCACTGCGGAAGCGCTGCGCCAGCGTGGTTGGCGGGTCAGGGTTGCGCTTGAGGATGGCCGGCATGCCGTCCTCGGGAAAAAAGCGGCTGATGGGCACCACCATGCTGGCGGGTGACGTCACGGGCGCCGCCGTGGCGAGGTAGCCGGCCGCGACGGCTGCGAGCGCGACCGATTGCGTGCGGCTGCGCCGCTGTTCGGCTTCTGTCCAGACATGTGCCTTCGCCACCAGCGCGCGCAGCTCGACCAGTGCGCCGCGCACGGCGAACTGCAGTCGCTGATCCCATCGGAGTTCACCATCACGCAAGCCGTTCGCAATGCGCTCGATAGTCTGCGCGAGATCGGGCAGTCCTTCGAGGCGCGTCATGGTCGCACTCCCACGCAACGCCCGGGCCCCGGTGAGAAACGGTGATGGGTCCGGCGCACTATCCATGCGCCCATCCGGCGAGTCGTCGCTGCCGAGCAGCTGATCGAGGCGGTCGAGGTATTCGACGGCCTCTTTCTGGAAGAATTCGATCAGGGCCTGTGGTGCGCTCATTCGCGTGGGCTCATTGAAGTGCGTTCATGCGGGAGAGAAAGCAGCGCGGGCGGCGTTCATCGACGCCCTGATTTCGCGGACGGCTTCCGACAAGCCGACGAATATTGCGCGCCCGACGATGGCATGGCCGATGTTGAGTTCCTCGATCTCCGGTATGGCGGAGACGGGCGCGACGTTGCTCACGGACAGACCGTGACCGGCATGCACGGCCAGACCCAGCGATGCGGCCAGCGCACTGCTCGAGGCGAGCGCCGCCAGGGTCTCGGGATTCGTCGGGGCATGGGCATACTGTCCGGTATGAAGCTCGATGGCATCGGCGCCCAGTTCCAAGGCGAGGCGCACGGCCTCGGGCGTCGGATCGATGAAGAGACTCGTGCGGGTCCCCGTGCGTTTCAAGCGGTCCAGCGCCTTCGCGAGGGTCGAGCTGCCGCGTACCAGATCCAGGCCCCCTTCCGTGGTGACTTCTTCACGTCGCTCAGGAACCAGAGTAATCGCCTTGGGGCGAATCCGCTCGGCCATGGCGATCATTTCCGCGGTGGCCGCGCATTCGAAGTTCAGCGCCGTGACGATCGTTGCCGACAGACGGAGGATGTCGTCGTCATTGATGTGACGCCGATCCTCGCGCAGGTGCGCGGTGATGCCGTCGGCACCGGCCGCCTCGCAGAGTGTGGCGGCCGCCACCGGATCGGGCTCCGCTCCCCGGCGCGCCTGCCGGACAGTGGCGACGTGATCGATGTTCACGTAGAGCCGCTGATACGGCACGGATGAAAGCCCTGGCGAGCGCGGCATGGGTAGATTCCGGCAATTCGGGGAAACGGACGAGCGGACGGTCGATCGGGCGGGCGTGGCAGCCGCACGGTAAACTGGGGTCGGGCGCTCGCCACTGCACGACCTGCGGCAAGCTGCTGCACCACCACTTGAAGGAGTAACCCGTGCGTCATGCGATCTTCGTCGCCGCCCTGTTCATGGTGTCGGCGTGTGCCAAGCAGCCGGCCAACACCGCACCTGTCCGAGGCACGTCCGCCCCGCCAGCCTCGAGCTCCAGCACGATCGGCGCGTCCTCGTCCAAGGGCGCGGTCGAGGCCTTTCTGTCTGCCGTGAAGGCGGCCGACCTGCAGGCCATGTCGTCCGTCTGGGGCAACAGGGAGGGGCTCGCGCGGGACAAGTACGGCCGCGAGGAGCTCGAGAAGCGGCTGATCATCATCCAGTGCACGATGAATCACGATCGCTGGAACTATGCCGAAGCCGCCCCGCGTCTGCAGACCGGTGGCAAGCAGAACTGGCGGGTCACCCTGACGCGCCGCAACCTGACGGCGACCATCAACATGCTCACCGTGCAGGGACCCGGCGGCCGCTGGCTGCTAGAGGAAGCGGAAACCGCACCACTCAGCGGCTTCTGTTCGTAAGCATCGCAAGCTCGGCCGCCATGGGGTCAACGCCGAGCCTGCAACGTCGCGGCAGATGACCCGGCATACAGTTCCGAAATCACCCCGCTAGTATTCGGATAGCTCGACGAGGACCCCGCCGGTGCCGGATGGATGCAGGAACGCGATTCGCTTTCCTTCGGCGCCGATCCGTGGTGTTTCGTCAATGAGCCGGAGTCCGGCCACACGGCACCGCGCGAGCGTTCCGTCGAGGTCGTCCACAGCAAAGCAGACGTGATGGATGCCGGGGCCGCGTTTGGCGACGAACTTTCCGATCGGGGAATCGTCCGACCTGGCTTCGAGCAGTTCCACCAGCGACGCGCCCGCAGCGAGGCCCGCAATGCTCGCTCCGTCCGCGTCGTCGAGGGGAACTTCGGGCATGCCGAGCACGTCGCGGTAGAGGGGCAGGAGCGCATCGATTGCCGTCACGGCGATGCCGATGTGCGCAATGCTGGTTCCGCGACGTGGCGTTTCCGAAGTCGGAGTTTCGGTGGGATGTGGCACGATCTCTTCAGCTTGGGTTACGGAGTACTGGCTGGGTCGAACGGCTCAATTCTAATCCTGTACAGCACGCACTGGTGTGCGCCCGCAGCGCGGGCCGCCGATGCGACGGAGCGACGATGGCAAACGCGATGGAAGTGAAGGACGACAACTTTGCGACGGAGATCGAGGGCCACACGGGCCTCGCCGTCGTGGATTTCTGGGCCACGTGGTGCGCGCCCTGCCGCATGATCGCGCCGATCGTCGAGCAGCTGGCTGCCGACTACGCGGGCAAGGCGAAGGTGGCCAAGCTCGACGTCGACAACAATCAGAAGACGGCTGCACGCTTCAACGTGCGCTCGATCCCGACCATCCTGTTCTTCAAGGACGGCAAGCTGGTGGATCAGGTCGTCGGCGCGGTCCCGCGTCCGGCGCTCGAAGCCAAGTTCAAGGAACACGCCTGATTCTCGCAGGCTCTCCTGTAGGTCGGTGCCCGGGGCTTCGTGCTCCGGGCACACTGCGTTGCGGGCAGGTCGCCACGGGGCTCGCGTGACGGACGATCCCGCAGACCCGAGCGAAGAGCCGGAAGCGCAACTGGAGCCTGAGGACGTTACCGTCCTCCCGAGTGCGGCCGCCATCGCGACGCAGGCGGCCGAGGTTTGGCCGGACGCCGCAACGCCGGGCGCGCTGCACGTCGTCAGCACGCCCATCGGAAACCTCGCCGACATCTCGCTGCGCGCGCTCGCCGTGCTGCAGCAGGTCGCCACCGTGTACTGCGAGGACACGCGACAGTCCCGCACGCTGCTGTCGCGCTTCGGCATCCGTACCCGCATGTCGGCGCTGCACGAGCACAACGAGGCCGGTGTGGCGCCACGGATCGTCGACCGGCTGCGACAGGGCGAGGCGCTCGCCCTCATCAGCGACGCCGGCACCCCGCTCGTCTCCGACCCGGGTGCACGCCTGACCGAGGCAGTCATCGGTGCGGGCTTGCGGGTCATTCCCATTCCCGGTGCGTCCGCCACGCTGGCGGCCCTCGTGGCGTCGGGCATTGCCCCGAACCCCTTCACCATGCTGGGCTTCCTGCCGCGGAAGGGCGGGGAGCGTGCGGCGTTGCTCCAGACCGCCGCGACGCTGCCGCATGCTGTCGTGCTGTTCGAGGCGCCGGGACGAACGGCCGGGACATTACGCGAGCTGGCGGGACAGACTGGAGGAGGCCGAACCGCGGCCGTGGCACGCGAACTCACGAAGCGGTTCGAGGAGGTCCGCCGCGGAACGCTGGACGAACTCGCCGCGTACTATGAAAGTACGCCTCCCCGAGGCGAAATCGTTATCGTGCTCTCGGGCGTCGTGCCGGTCGTGCCCACCGACGACGGCCTGCGCGCGGCGGCGGACGCGTGGCGCGCAGAAGGGCGGCGCGCACGCGAGATTGTACAACTGCTGATGGACGAACACGGCGCCAGCCGCAACGTTGCCTACCGACTCGCTCACGATACCTGATGCCGCTTCTGCCGCGCGCTCCGATGCAGCGACTCCGTGTCCTTTCCATCATCGCGCTCGGCGCGACGATGGCATCGGCACCGTTCACCACTGCCGCACGTGACGCGGTCGCACCGGGCAGGCTCGCCATCGCGCGCGTCCAGTACGAAGGCGGCGGCGACTGGTATGCAAATCCCTCGAGCATCCCGAACCTGCTGAGTGCCATCGCGGAGCGCACGGCACTTCCGGTGGAACGCACCGAGGCCAAGGTCCGCCTCACGGATTCGTCGCTGTTCGACTTTCCGTTCCTGCACATCACGGGACACGGCGAGATGAAGCTCAGCGACATCGAGGTGCAGCGCCTGCGCGAGTATCTGAAGCGCGGCGGCTTCCTGCACGTCGACGACAACTATGGGCTCGACGACAGTTTCCGTCGCGAGATCAAGCGCGTGTTTCCCGACCGGCCACTGGTGGAAGTCCCCACGACTCACCCGATCTATCGTCTCGTCTACGACATGCCGAAAGGCCTGCCGAAGATTCACGAGCATGACGGCAAGCCGCCGCAGGGCTTCGGCATCTTCATCGGCAACCGGCTCGCCGTGTACTACTCGTATTCCACCGACCTAGGCAATGGATGGGAAGACGTGGGGACATATCCTGATCCGCCTGCGCTGCACGAGCAGGCCCTGCGCATGGGCGTGAACCTGTTCACCTATGCCGTGACCAGCCGGGTGCAGCCGTGACCGCGCCGTCGGTGCGCTCGGGCAGCACGACAGGAAATGCAACGGCCGCAACGGCGGGCTCACTGTCGGATCGGCTCGACGTCGAACGCGTCGGCCTGCGCCGCCGCTCGCTCGCCGCCACGACGCTCGCCATCGTTGCCGTCACTGCCGCCGTCGCCGCGGCTGGTGCGCTGGTGCTCGGTGATGGCCGCTGGATGACGCTGCCGCGCGCCGTGCCGTTCGTGTTCTGGATCGTGACGATCGCCGTGGCGGTCGGACTCGCGCGCTGGTTCACGCGTCGCGATGCGACACTGATGTCGGGCACTGCACTCGCCGAAACGATCGAGACGGAGCAGGGGCTGCGTCGCGGTTCACTGCGCGGTGCACTCGAAGTCGGTCGCACCGGTTTGCTCGGCGAACGTGCGGCCGCAGACGTTGCGCGTCGTCTCACGCCCGCCGTGCTGGCCCCGCAACTCGCTGCGCGTCTGGGCAAGGCGCTCGCGATTGCCGGCGGCATCGCACTGCTCGCCGTCGCCACGCTCGCACTGACCGCCCGGCAGAGTGGCGATGGTTTCGCCGCCGTCGTGCACCCCGTGCGCGCGTTCCGCGGTACGTTGCTGCCCGCACTGGGCTTCGGTCGCATCCCGTCGTCCGTGCCGCGCGGCATGCCCGTCACGGTGCAGATCCGCGCCGAAGGTCGCCCGTCGGTGACGGTATCGCGGCGCGCGGCCGGTGAGGCGTGGCGCGACACGATCATCGACGTCGACCCGGCCACGGGGCTCGCGCCGCTCGCACTCGGACCCGTGCGCACGCCTGTCACGCTGCGCGTAACGGACGGCCGCGCCCCCGCGGCGGAGGCGGTCATCACCGTCGCCGATCGCGGCTGGATCGGTGACGTCGCACTGCTCGCGCAGTTCCCGGCCTATCTCGGGCGCGCGTCCGAACGCATGGAGCCCGTGCCACCGCTGCGTGTTCCGCGTGGAACACGCGTGCGCGTCACGGCGACGCTGCGTGGTGGTGCGCGGGACGCGATGCTGACGAACGGGCAGGACACGGTGCGCTTCGACGCGGATGGCTCGGCCGGCGTGCCGGAGGGTGCACCAGTCACAGCGACGATCACGCTCGACCGCGACTCCAAGTGGACATGGATCGCCGGGTCGACGCCGCGTAAGGGTGCGGAAACGCTGCCGCCGGAATTGCCGGATGCCATGGCATTCACCGTCGTGCAGGACCGCGCGCCGGAAGTGGTCATTCAGTCGCCGCGCAACGACACCACGATCTCGACCACCGGCGCTGTCGCCGTGTACGTCGCCGCCACGGACGATCATGGCGTGCGTGCGGTGTCCCTGAGCGTGTGGCGCGAGGCCGCGCCGACCGCTGCTGGTGACAGCAGTGCAGGTGCGACGGCGCGCGGCGGCGCAGCCGCTCCCAGTGGCCCGTCGCGTCGTGAACGCATCGATGTCGCCAGCCCCGATTCGCCGATCTTCGAGGGCGGCGCGACGTTGGCGCTCGACGGACGCGGACTGCAGCCCGGAGACAAGCTGCACGTCGTCGCGCATGCGACAGACGATTCGCCGTGGGGCCAGAGCGCCGCGAGCACGGAAGTGATCCTGCGCGTGCCCGGCCTGTCGGAACAGCGGTCGATGGTGCGCGACCTGGCGGATTCGCTCGCCGCGAAGGCCGCGCAGCTCGCCGCGCAGGAGCGTCGCCTGCAGCAGAACACGAGCGATGCCTCTCGCAACCGTGAGCTCAAGGACGGACGTCCGGACGGCGGACAGTCGAGTGGTGGCGCGAAGTCCGAGTCGCAGAAGAACGCGATGAGCTTCTCCGCCGCGGAGAAGACCAAGCAGCTCGCGAAGGACCAGCAGCAGCTCGGCGCGAAGGTCGACTCGCTGCGCCAGAGTGCCAAGGAGCTCGAGGAGCGGCTCAAGAGCGCGGGTGCGCTCGACACGGCGCTCGCGAATCGCATGCGCGACGTGCAGAAGATGCTGCGCGACGCGATGACGCCCGAGATGCAGAAGCAGCTGCAGGAGCTCGAGAAGAACACCGAGCGCCTCAGTGGCAGCGAGGCCCAGCAGTCGCTGGAGCAGCTGTCCGCACAGCAGAAGCAGATGCGCGACCAGCTGGAGAAGAGCGCCGAGATGCTCAAGCGCGCCGCCCTGGAAGGTGCGATGGGCACGCTGCGCGACGAGGCGAAGGATCTCGCGAAGGCGCAGCAGCAGCTCGCGAACAAGGGACAACAGCAGGGCAGCAAGAGCGGGGAGCCGAACCAGTCGAAGGCGCTCGCCGACCGCTCGCGCGACCTGGAGCAGGACGTGAAGGATCTCGCCAAGCGTCTCGATGACGCCGGCGCGAAGTCCGGTGCGGCCAAGACCCGTGAGGCGCAGCCGCTGGTGGACGAAGCGGCGAAGGCAATGCAGAAAGCGGCGCAGGAGCAGCAGCAACAGGGGCAGCAGCAGCCCGGGCAGAAGCCTGATCAGCAGCAGGGGCAACAGCAGCAGGGCCAGCAGCAGCAGGGTCAACAGGGCCAGCAGGGTCAGACTCAGCCCGGCCAGCAGGCGCAGAAGCCCGGTCAGCAGGGCCAGCAGCAGCAAGGCCAGCAGGGTCAGCAAGGCCAGCAGGGGCAACAGCAACAAGGACAGCAGGGCCAGCAAGGGCAGCAGGGCCAGCAAGGGCAGCAGGGCCAGCAGGGTGGCCAGCAAGGACAGCAGGGCCAGCAGGCGGCTCAGCAGGCGGCCAATGCGATGGACAAGGCGGCACAGCAGCTCTCCGCCGCGCGTGATGCACAGGTCGGAGAGTGGAAGCAGGACCTGACCCAGCAGCTCGATCAGTCGATCAACGAGACGATGCAGCTCGCGCGGCAGCAGGCGGAGCTCGAGCAAAAGGCGAAGCAGCAGGGCACGCAGGGGATGCAGGGCGAGCAGGGCGCGGTGCAGCAGGGCGTGCAGCAGGCCGCCGAACGCCTCGAGCAGGCCGGGCGCAGCTCGTCGCTTCTGTCGCAGCGGTCGCAGCGCGCCATGAGTGAGGCGCAGCGGCGTGTCCAGCAGGCGACGCAGGAGATGGGCAAGCCGCAGCAGCCCGGTTCGGACGGCGCGCAGAGCGCGATGAAGGATGCGACGGAAGCGCTCAACCAGGCACTCAGCTCACTCGTGCGCGATCGCGAACGCGTGAACAACGCGCAGTCTGCGTCGGGCTTCCAGGAGATGATGGAGCAGCTCAAGCAGCTCGCGCAGCAGCAGGGGTCGCTCAACGGCCAGATGAACGCGATGCAGCAGTTGCCGGGTGGCGCGCAGGGTCAGCAGGCGCAGCAGCAGGGGCGCGTGCTCGCCAAGCAGCAGCGTGAAGTCGCGAAGTCGTTGCAGGACGTCAGCGACGCGGACGCCACGGGGCGCACCGATGCATTGGCAAAGGAAGCGCAGAGTCTCGCGCAGCAGATCGAACGCAACGGAATCGATCCGAACGTCGCCGCGCGGCAGGCGCAGCTCTATCGGCGCCTGCTCGATGCCGGACGTTTTCTCGAGCAGGACGAACGTGATGATCAGGGGCCGCGCGAGGCCAAGTCCGGTGGGGCATCGCGCACGGGCATCGATGGACCGCAGTCCGGAAAGGCCGCGAACAAGTTCGCACCGCCCACCTGGAACGAGTTGCGCGGCCTCGGTGCAGAGGAGCGCCGCCTGGTGATCGAGTACTTCAAGCGTCTCAATGGTTCGACCCCTCCGTAACACGTGGCTGCGCCACCTGATCACGGTGGCGCTGTTCGCCGCACCGGTCGGTGCCGGCGCGCAGTCGGGCGGTTCGGCCGCGGCTGACACCGTCGATCCGCTGGGCATCGCGATGTCGGCCGAAGAGAAGCGCGACTTCCCGAAGGCGGTCGCGGCCTATCGCGTGGTGCTGCAGAAGGGGATGACACAGGGCACGGACAACGCCGACCTGATCGCCGTTGCCCTCCTCGGACTCGAGCGGGTATGGGCGGAGACCGGTGCGCGGGATTCCATTCTGCCCATCGTCCAGCGCGTGCTGCTGCTGCGTCCCTCCGATCCGGTCGGCCGCAGCATTCAGCTTCGGACGCTCGTGGGTCTCGGGCGCGACGACGACGCGCGACAGGCATTCCTGAGCTGGCGCCGCGCTGCCGGCAACGACGGTGCGCCCTACCGCGACTATGCGCGCCTGCTCATCTCCTCCGGCCGCGCACAGGCCGCCGATTCGCTGCTCACGGAAGCGGGCCGCACGCTCGGCCGCGCCGGCATGATCTCGAGCGAGGTCGCACAGCTGCACGTGGCACTCGGACGGTGGAACGCGGCCGCCGTGGCATTCCGCGACGCGCTCGCCGATCAGCCGTATCTCGAAGCCGCGGCGATGTTCGCGCTCGCACGGGCGCCGGCGCCCACTCGCGACTCGGTGCGCACGGTGCTGCTCGAGGGCCCGCCGACACTCGTGCTGCGCCGGCTCATGTCGACGATCGAGCTCGCGTGGAACGAACCGCGCCGCGGCTGGACGGCGCTCTCCGCGCTCAAGGCCGACGATTCATCGGCGGTCGCGTGGCGCGAGTTCGGCGAGCGCGCCGAGATGGCGAATGCGTGGCTCGTCGCGCGCGATGCGTGGACGGCCGTGTTCGAGCGTGACGGTGATCTCGACGCGCAGGCGCGCGCCGCGACTGCAGCGCTCAACGCCGGCGACGCGGCGAGCGCGCTCGCGATGGCGCGACGCGAAGGCCGCGGCAACGCCGCCGGGAAGCCCGCGACCCGTGTCGCGATGCTCGTGCCGGTGGAAATCGCCGCACTCGGTGAGCTCGGACGTGCCGCCGAGGCGCAGGCGCGGCTCGACGCCGCCGGCAAAGATGTCGATGAGACCACGCGCGCCATGCTCTCGCGGCCACTGGTGAGTGCGTGGCTGCGGTCGGGCGATCTCGAACGCGCGCGCACGGCGGTCGCGGGCAGCGACCTGGCAGATGATGACGAGACGGTGGGGTGGCTCGCGCTCTACGACGGGGATCTGGCCACGGCGCGCAAGCGGCTCGTGCGCGCGGAGACCCGCCGAGGCGAGTTGGTGGATGCGCTCGGCCTGCTCGCGCGGGCGCGAATCGACCGTTCGCCGGCGCTCGGGCAGGCCTTCCTGGCACTGGCGAAACGCGACAGCGCCGAAGCGGCGCGACGCTTCATCGCGCTCGCCGATTCAGCGGGCACGGCGCCCGCCAGTTCACTCACCATCGGTGACGCCTCGCCGGCGCTGCTGGCACTCGCGGCAAGACTGGTGCACGGCAAGGAATCCATGGCGCTGTGGGATCGCATCGTGGCGTCTCACCCGAAAAGCCCGGAAGCCCCCGAGGCATTGCTCTCCTCCGCTCGTGCGCTCCGTGACGCCGGTGACAAGGCGGCCGCGACTGCACGGCTCGAACGGCTCCTTGTGGAGTATCCCCAGAGTGCGTTGCTGCCGCAGGCGCGACGCGATCTCGAACGACTTCGTGGCGCGATTCCGCCGAGCCCTTACGCTGCGCCACATGACTCCTGATGTTCCCCTGATGGATACCCGCGTGTCATTTCCGATCGCATCCGGCCGCAGCGTCCTGCGTGCGGTGGCGCAGGTCGCGGCCACGCTCGTCCTTGGCATGATGGTGCTCGCGCGCGCGCTCCCGGCGCAGAGTCTCCTCGTGCCCATGGACGACGGCCAGCGCAATCACCTGAAGGCGTACGGCGTGACGTTCGCGGCGCTCAAGGGCGGGCTCAAGGCCGAGTGGTTGCTGAACTACCGTGGCGGATCGTTCCTGCTGGCCGACACGCCGGAGATCCGTCGCAAGGCGGCACTCGATGGTGTCAGCCTGGAGCCCGTCACGGACGGTGTCGTCGCCTCGATGCGCGCGGAGATCGCGGGCGCGAACATGGATGCCGTCGTGCTCGAGCGCGTACCGAAGATCGCGATCTATCGTCCCGTCAACCAGCCGCCCTGGGACGACGCCGTCACGCTCGCGCTCACGTATGCGGGCATCGACTTCACGTCGGTATGGGACGACGCAGTGATGAAGGGCGACCTGTCGAAGTACGACTGGGTGCACCTGCATCATGAAGATTTCACGGGGCAGTTCAACAAGCTGTATCTCGCGTACCGCGATGCGCCCTGGTTCGTGGAGCAGCGCGATCGGGACCTCGCGACGGCGCGCGCGTTCGGCCTCAACGATGTTCCGGCGCTCAAGAAGTCCGTCGCCGACAACATTCGCGGATTCGTCGAGAAGGGCGGATTCCTGTTCGCCATGTGTGGTGCGACGGAATCGCTCGACCTCGGCATCGCCGGCCTGAACGTCGACATCGCCGGCCCGTACTCCGACGGCACGCCGCCGGCTGCCGATGCCGACGCGAAGATGCAGTGGACCCGCGCGCTCGCCTTCCAAGGCGCCCACGTGGAGCCGTCGCCGTACATCAATGCGCTCAGTGACATCGACGGCCATCAGGTGAATGTCGCCGCGCGTCGCCAGCCGCTCGGCGCCTTCACCTTGTTCGACTTTTCCGCCAAGCTCGATCCGGTGCCGGCGATGCTCGTGCAGAATCACCGTACCGTCGTGCCCGACTTCTACGGCGTGACGACGAGCTTCAACAAGGCCGTGCTCAAGTCGGGCGTCACCGTGCTCGCGTCGGAAGATGGCGCACCTTGGGTGAAATACATTCACGGCGACTACGGCAAGGGCTCGTGGACGTTTCTCGGTGGCCATGACCCCGAGGATCCGCAGCACGCCATCGGAAGCGCGCCGACGGACCTGTCGCTGCACCCGACGTCGCCGGCATACCGCCTGATCCTCAACAACGTGCTCTTCCCCGCCGCGAAGAAGAAGCCGCGCAAGACGTGACCGAGACGTGCTAGCGGTCATCGGCGAAACGCGGCTGTCGCGTGCCGCATCCGCCGCGATGCGCACCGCGATCAAGCTCGCTGGCGGCAATGAAGTGTGCTTCGTGGCGACGGTCGACGAGGAAGGGCTCATCGTCACGGCGCGCGTCGTCTCGCGTGGCGACATTGGGAGCGTGCTCGCGCTCCCCGGTGTGGCACAGGCCGGCGAGATGCTGCTGCACAACCATCCGTCCGGCTCGCTCGAGCCGAGCGATGCGGACACTGAGATTGCCGCGCGCTTCGCGACGAATGGTGTCGGCTTCGGCATCATCGACAACGCGGCCACGCGCGTGTACGTGGTCGTGGAGGTGCCCAAGTCGAGCGCCTCGAGGCCAATCGATCCGGACGACGTCGATGTCGTGCTCGGGCCGTACGGCGCGGTCGCGCAGGCGATGCGCACCGTGCTCGGATCGCGCGCCTACGAGGACCGGCCGAGCCAGCGGGCCATGGCTGCCGCCGTCACCGAGGCGTTCAACAATGGCGGCGTGGCGCTGCTCGAAGCGGGGACTGGCGTCGGCAAGTCACTCGGCTATCTCGTACCGGCGTTGCGGTGGGCGGCGGCGAACAAGGAGCGCACGATCGTGAGCACCAACACGATCACGCTGCAGGAACAGCTGGTGAGCAAGGACCTGCCGTTCCTGCAACGCGCACTCGGCGACCAACCCGTGCGCTTCGCCCTGCTCAAGGGCTGGCGCAACTACATCTGTCTCCAGCGTCTCGAACAGGCGCGCGGGAGCGGTGCGTCGCTCTTCGAGGCCAACCAGATCGGTGATCTGGAAACGATTGCCGCGTGGGCCGAGCGGACGAAGGATGGATCGCTGTCCGACCTCGCCACGCCGCCGCGCAGTGAGGTGTGGGACGAGGTGGCCGCGGAGCCCGATCTCTGCGGGCGGGTCAAGTGTCAGTACTTCGACAAGTGCTTTCTGTTCAAGGCACGCCGTGAGGCGGCGCAGGCGGACGTGGTCGTCGTGAACCATCACCTGCTGCTCTCCGATGTCGCGGTGCGTCGCACCACGCAGAACTGGGACGACGGTGCGGTGCTGCCGGCGTACAAGCGACTCGTGATCGACGAAGGACATCATCTCGAGGATGCGGCGGCATCGCATCTCGGTGCATCGGTGACGCGGCGCCAGCTCGCGCGGCTGTTCTCGCGTCTCGAGCGTCGCGGGAAGGGCCTGCTGCCGGCACTCGTCGACAAGCTGAGTGGCGGCACCGACCTGCTCACCGTGGCGAGCCTGGATCTCGTGCAGGCGCGGCTCGTACCGAGCGCGGCGACCGCGCGTGACCGCTCCATGCTGCTGTTCGAACTCCTGCACATGGTGATGGAGGACGAGGGCGCCTGCGTGAAGCGGCTCGGTGACGACTTCGAGGCGCACCCCGCGTGGCGTGGCGGCATCAAGGGCACGCTCGAGGAGCTGCTCACGGAGATCACGCTGCTGCAGGACGGCCTGAAGCTCGTGCGCGAACGGCTCGAGAGCGACGTCAAGAAGAGCGAGGAGCTCTCGCCGGTGATCGGCGAGCTGCGTGGTGTCGCCCGCCGTCTCGAGAGTGCCGGCGATGCGCTGTCGCGTGCACTGCGTACGCCGCCGCCGGGTTCACCCGTCGTGCGGTGGATGGAGCTCACCGGCAAGGCAGGGCCCGACCGCAACATCGCGCTGCATTGTGTGCCGCTCGACCTCGCACCGGTGCTGCGTGACGACCTGTTCGCGCGTGTCGATACCGCCGTGGTGACGAGTGCGACACTTGCGACCGACGGCGGCTTCGAGTTCCTCGAGCAGCGACTCGGCCTCGACGGGCCCGAGACGCAGCGCATCACGGAGATCTTTCCTTCTCCGTTCGACTACCCGCGCCAGGCGCTGCTCGTCGTGCCGACGGACCTGCCGGCGCCGAACGAGAATCCGCGCGGCCATCTTGCCGCCGTCGCCGGACAGTTGCGCGATCTCACGATGGCGAGCGACGGCGGCCTGTTCGCGCTGTTCACGAGTCATCGCGACCTGCGCGAGATGGCCGACATGCTGCGCGCGTCGCAGTTCCACACCAAGTGGCCGCTGCTCGTGCACGGCGAGGACTCGCGCGATGCGCTGCTCGCGCGTTTCCGCGAGTCCGGGCGCGCAGTGCTGCTGGGCACCGCGACGTTCTGGGAGGGCGTGGATGTGCCGGGTGACGCGCTGCGCGGCCTGCTGATCGCGAAGCTGCCGTTCCGTGTGCCGTCGGAGCCCATGGTGGCCGCGCAGTGTGAGGCGATCGAGGCGCGTGGCGGAAACGCATTCAGCGAATTCATGTTGCCGCACGCGTCGTTGCGACTCAAGCAGGGCTTCGGCCGCCTCATTCGCACCGCCACCGATCGCGGCGTGGTAGTGTTGAGTGACCCTCGCGTGTTGACCAAGCGGTACGGACAGGAGTTGCTGGACGCACTGCCACCGGCGAAGCGGGTCGCGGGGCCGTGGGCCAGGTGCCGGTCCGCGATCTCCACATTCTACGGGGCAAAGGGCACGCGCTCCGCCTGACCGGCACGTCGTGCTGCTCGCCCTCCCTTCCTTTTCCTTCTCTCCCTCTCGATTCATGGCGCTGTCCCCGAGCAAGATCGTCTGCGTCGGCCGCAACTACCGCGCACACGCCGCGGAGATGGGCAACGACGTGCCCAAGGAGCCGCTGCTGTTCCTCAAGCCGCCCTCGTCGATCATCCGCGCGGGCGAGCCGATCGTGCTGCATCCCGTGTCGTCGCACATCGAGTTCGAGGGCGAGATCGCCCTAGTCGTCGGCAAGCGGCTGCGCAGGGCGGGGGAGGACGAGGCGCGCGCGGGCATCTCGGGTGTGGTGGCGCTCAACGACGTGACGGCGCGTGACCTGCAGAAAGGCGACGGGCAGTGGGCACGGGCGAAGGGGCTCGACTCCTTCTGTCCGGTCGGTGAACCCGCGCCGGTGCCGGATGATCTCTCCGCCATCACGATCGTGACCACGCTGAATGGCCAGGAGTGCCAGCGGGCCACGGCGGCGGACATGGTTTTCGCGATTCCGATGCTGCTCTCGTACATTTCGCAGTATCTCACGCTGGAGCCGGGCGATCTCGTCGCCACGGGCACACCGGCCGGCGTTCGCCCATTGAAGCCGGGCGATGTGGTGCAGGTGGAACTCGTCGGCCTGAGCTCCGTGTCCAACCCCGTGGTCGCAGGTCATTGAGGCACACCCTGCCGGCAACCGGGTACCCAAGGTTTCATGACTGACCCCACCCTCCCTTCCAGCAGCGACTCCTCGGGTGGCGCTCCCGACCGCAAGTCGGACGGCGCGCCGCTCGGGTCACGGGCCCGCCGGCCAGCCCTGCGGGATCGCGCGCGCGCTGGAGGAAATGGGAATCGGGAGCGTCGGACCGGGCGGGCATTCACGGTTTCCGTGGCGCTCCACCTTCTCGTCGGCGTGGTCGTCATCCAGCTGCTGACGTTCGGTCACGGGCTGTATCGCTTCATCGACCCGTTCGCCGGCACGACCGAGGTGCAGGAGGGGCTCACGTATGTCGAGCCCAAGGCCCCGTCGAAGGTGGTTCCGCCCGTGACGGCGTCCCAGCAGGAGCCCCGCAAGGCGCCCGTGTCCACGGGCCTGGTCGTCGGTCCGGTTATCGCGGCGCCGATGGCTGCGACTCCCGCCGATACCGGCGGCGGTGGCGGAGCGCCGGCCACGACACCAGCGCCAGCGGCAGGCTCGGGCATTGGCGCCGTCGATCCCAACCTGCGCGGCACCCGGCCCGGCTACACCGATGGCCGCGTGTGGGCGGGCCCAGGGCCTGGCCCGGCTGGCCCTGGGCCCGCACGCAGCGGCGCGGAGCGGCTCGACAGCGTGATGGCGGCCGTGCTCACGCAGGCTGCCGATTCGCTCGACTCCATCGCCCGGGCAACCGGCGCCTACGGTCGGCCGCTGGGCGACTGGACCAAGCGCGACAAGAGCGGCAACAAGTGGGGCTGGGACAATGCCGGCATCCGGCTGGGCAAGGTAACCATCCCCAATGCGCTGCTCTCGTTGCTGCCGATGAACGTGCAATCGCAGATGTCCGGCAACCCGACGACGCTCGATCGCGAACGACGTCTGTCGATGGCGCGATCGGACATTCAGCGCTACTCGACGATGGGCCCCGGCGACGCCGAGTTCAACAAGCTCAACAAGGAGCTGCGTGACCGCCGCGAACGCGAACGTCGTGGGCGGCTTCGTGCGCCGAGCGCCGCGACCGTGACCGCTCCGCCCAAGGACGGCGGCAAGTAGCGCCTCGTGAGCGCCCCGTCGCGAGGCGCTGGCTCAGCTCAGCTCAGTTCAGGTCAGCTCAGGTACGCGATCGCCGCGTCGAGGCGCATGAGTGACCGCTCGCGCCCCACGTACAACAGCACGTCGAAGATGCCGGGGCTCACCGTGAGTCCGGTGAGTGCAACGCGCAGCGGCTGAAAGATCTTCCCGCCCGCGATCCCGAGTTCATCCGCGAGTGCGCGGAGCCCCGCTTCCATCGCCGCTGGATCCCACGTGGGCAGCTCGGCGAGCCGGGTCCGGGTCGATCGCAGGATAGCGGCAGTTGCCGCAGGGTCGCGCCATTGCTTGGCGACCGCATCCGCGTCGAACTCCACGGTGTCACGAAAGAAATGCGCAGCCTGTGCGACGATCTCGTCGAGGCGCCGCGCACGTGAGCGCAGCAAATCGAGCAGGCCGAAGAACCACTCAGGTCGCGCATTCAGCTCGGCCTCCGTGGTGAGACCCGCAGCGACGAACAGCGGCACGACATGCGGTGCGAGCTCGGCGAGCGACATGGCGATCATGTGCTGGCCGTTCATCCACTCGAGCTTCACGGTGTCGAATACCGCCGCCTTCTTCTGCAGGCCCGAGGTATCGAAACGCTCGATCAGCTCGGGCAGCATCATCACTTCGGTGTCGTCACCGGTCGACCAGCCGAGCAGCGCGAGGAAGTTGAGCATCGCGCTTGGCAGCAGTCCCTGATGCTGGTAGTCGCCGACCGCGGTCGCACCGTGGCGCTTCGAGAGTTTCTTGCCGTCCGTACCGTGAATCATCGGAACGTGCGCGAACTCGGGCACGTCGGCGCCGAGCGCGCGATAGAGCAGGATCTGCTTCGGGGTGTTCGAGATGTGATCGTCGCCGCGCATCACGAGCGTGATGTCCATCGCGATGTCGTCGGAGACCACCGCCATGTTGTAGACGGGCGTGTTGTCGGACCGCAGGACGACGAAGTCCTCGATGTCCTTGTTCGGGAACGCGATGCGCCCGTGCACGAGATCGTTCCACTCGGTGGTGCCGTCGGGCACCTTGAAGCGGATGGCGAACGGCTCGCCGGCCGCCAGCTTCTCGGCGGTTTCTGCGTCGCTCAGTTCCGCCAGGCGGCGGTCGAACTTGAACGCGCCGCCTGCCTTCTCGGCCTCAGCCCGCAACCGCTCGATCTCGGCTTGCGGAGTGAAGTCCCGATACGCCGCACCCGTCTCCAGCAATCGCTGACCGTCCTGCTGATGGCGGGGCAGGTTCGCACCCTGGAAGACGACCTCCTCGTTCCAGTCGAGTCCAAGCCAGGCCATGCCGTCGAAGATCGCGCGCGTGCTCTCGTCCGTGCTTCGCTGGCGGTCGGTGTCCTCGATGCGGAGGAGGAAGTCGCCGCCGACCTTGCGCGCATAGAGCCAGTTGAACAGCGCCGTGCGGGCGCCGCCGACGTGGAGAAATCCGGTCGGCGATGGGGCGAAGCGCACACGAGGGCGCCGGGACGGTGCGTTCATTGTCGGAAAGCGCTCGGAAAACGGACGTATAAAGACAATGCGGGCCCGCCGTGGAACGACGGACCCGCAAACGGAGAGGGCGGGATTCGAACCCGCGATAGAGGTTGACCCCCTATGCCGGTTTAGCAAACCGGTGCCTTCAGCCTCTCGGCCACCCCTCCCAACCAACAGCGATCACCCGGTGACGGGCAGACGTCGAATGTAGCGGCGGAGCGCCCGACGAGGCAATGGCGAGCGCGCATTGCTCCGGGCGGGACCGCATCCTGCAAGGGAATCGGGCGTTGGCTGCCCCGCGGGCGACTGTCCCGCCGGATCGGCGCCGCCGCGACCCCTTTCTCCGAGTACGCTCCCATGGCCCAGCGCGCACGCCCCACGCTCGACAAGCGCAGCACCCGCAACGCGAAGCAGGACACGGACTCCCGGATCAAGTTCCGCTCGAGCATCGACCTTCCCGAGGACACTCGCTCGGAGATGATCACGGTGCTCAACGAACGCCTCGCCGACTTTCTCGATCTCGAGCGCCAGTGCAAGCAGGCGCACTGGAACGTGAAGGGGCCACGCTTCCTCCAGCTGCATGTCCTGTTCGACGAGACCGCGGCGCTATCGGTGAAGTGGGCGGACGACATCGCCGAACGCGCGATGCAGCTCGGCGGAATCGCGGAAGGCACGGTGCAGGCCGTCGCCGATCGCACCTCCCTGCGCCCGGCGCCGCTGGTTGCGCCCGATGCGGACACGTGGATCGGTGTGGTGACCGAGGCACTGGCCTGCTGTGCGAATGGCGCGCGCAAGAACGTGGAAACGGCGGACGAGGCGGACGACGCCATCACGGCCGACTTGCTGACGCGCATCACGAGCGAAGCGGACAAGCAGCTCTGGTTCGTCGAAGCACATCTGCAGAACGGCTGACGCGCGGACACTACACTCCGCGTGTCGCGCAGGTCACCAATGTACCTGCAATGAGGCGCCGTTCATCTCCTGCGTCACAAGTGCTGACCGGAATGGAACTTGCGCCGCATCAGCCCGTGAAAGAGAGCGAGGACGGGACACGCGTGAGTGCTGCAGCGCTCCCGGCGCGCGCGGAGAACACTCGCAACACCGTGCTGTCGGAACTGGTGCAGGAGCTGCGGCAACGCGCCGAGGCTCCTGCATTGTCGCGTCGACGCCCGCAGGTGGGATTCGCGGGGGCGGAGTGGTCGCGTCATTCTCGCCTGCGCGATCTCGTCGCCGGCGGCTTGGTGGATGTGCGCTGCATCGCCGATAGCGATCACTCCGTGGCGGAGGAGGCCGTCTCGCAGGTGCAGAAGTATGCGCCCGACATCCGCGCCATGCGTGACGTGGACCACCTGCTGAACGAGCCACTCGATGGCGTCGTCATCACCATGCCGCTGCCCACACGTGGGGTCGTTGCGCGCGAAGCGCTCGCGCGCCGCATGGCTGTGTTCTCGCAGTATCCGATTGCCGGGAACGCTGCGGACACGGAAGCGATCGTCGCCAGCGCGCATCAGCAGGATCTCCTGCTCACCGTCGACTTCTACTACCGGCATGTGCCTGGCGTGGCGGAGATGACGGCGCTCCTGCGGGACGGAGCCATCGGCGATGTGTACGCCATCGAACTGCGAAGTCACACGTCGTACGGACCGGACAGCCCGGGTGACGATCACGCCGGCTGCCTGCGAGAGCTCGGCAGTCATCTGCTCGATCTCGTGCTGCATGTACTCGACACATCGATCGTCGCGGACGTGAGCGGGCGCCGCTATGCCAGCGGACGCCAGCTCGCGTCCGGTCAGTCGCATATCGCGGAAGACTACGCGGTCGCCGATTTCACGATCGGCGATGGCATTCCGGTACATCTCGCCTGCTCGTGGCGCGCGTCGCTGGGGCAGGATGCCACCATCGAGGCAAGCTTCGTCGGCACGCGCGGCAGCATGCGGCTGAGCAACGTCGACGGTGCGCTGGGCGCGTTTCGCGTCGAACACTGCGAAGGCGTGCATTGCCGCACGCTCGGCGGCACATCGGACGCATGGGGCGGCCGCATGGCGACCGCCTGGGCGCGGGAATTGGCGGCAGGTGCAGGCTTCAATGCCGAAGCGGCCCGGATCGCCGTCATCGCGAGAATCATCGATCGCATCGTAGGGAGGAGCCTCTCGTGAGAGTACTCATGACTGCCGATCCGGGCAGCACCGTCTGGGGCTTTGCACTCGATCTCGTCGCCGGACTCGGCGCACAGGGTGTCGAGGTGGTGCTGGCGACGCTCGGTTCGAAGCCGTGCTCGAGTCAGCGCCGGGACATTCGCGCGATACCGAACGTGCTGGTCGCCGAGAGCGACTATCGCCTCGAGTGGATGCAGGATCCGTGGGAGGACGTGCGCGTGTCGGGCGACTGGCTGCTTACACTCGCCTCGCGCTACGCGGTCGACGTGGTGCACTGCAACCATCTCGTGCACGCGAACCTGCCCTGGGATGTGCCCGTGCTGACCGTCGGACACTCGTGCGCGCTGTCGTGGACCGAGGCGACATTCGGTGCGGTCGGTTCGGAGTGGGATCGCTACGCGCAGGAAGTCGGCGCGAGCCTGCGCGCGGCGAACGCCGTCGTCGCGCCCTCACGCGCGATGCTCGCCAACCTGGAGCAGCACTACGGGCCGATCACCGACGGCGCCGTCATCCACAGCGCGTGTCGTCCGATGCCGCATGCGTCGCTGCGCAAGGAGCCGCGCATCCTCGCGGTCGGCCGACTGACCGACGAGTCGAAGGGTTTCGATCAGTTGAACAGCATCGCACCGTCGCTCTCGTGGCCGATTCACATCGCGGGTGCAACGGGTGGGAACACGAGTGCGCCAGTGTCGATGCCCAATGTCGAGCTGCTGGGATCACTCACGACGCGTGCGCTGTCGTCGTGGTTCAAGCGCGCCGCGGTGTTTGCTTTGCCGTCGAAGTACGAGCCATCGGGCCTGACGGTGTTGAATGCCGCGCGCGCAGGATGCGCACTGGTGCTCGGCGACATTCCCGCATTGCGCGAGCTCTGGGATGGTGCGGCGCTGTTCGTTCCCACCGACGACGAAGCCGCCGTCGCCTCTGCGCTGCAGTCGCTCATCGACGACCCGCAGCAGCGCGCGGTGCTCGCACGAGCCGCGCGCCAGCGGGCACTCACCTACGGGTACGAGCGCTGCGTGCGTGAATACCTGCTCGCGTACCGTGTGCTGCGCGGTGGCTACGAGCGGCTGTACGACGGGGTGCGTGAGGCGCCGTACGTGTCGCTGGCCCAGGTGGGGACGGGAGATTGAACGGCAGAAGGTGAACGGCAGAAGCCGAGAAGCAGAAGCGGAACTGCTGAAGCCGGACTGCTGAAGCCGGACTGCGATTCCTACCAGTCGAGTCGGGTGATGCGGCCGCCGCCGCCGGCAATCCAGGCGGTGCGGCCGGCAGATGACGCGCCGGTGTAGAGGGCGCTGCTGAGGGTGTGCCAGGTGCGGCCATCATCGTTGGTTGCGAACGCGCCGCCGAAGCCTGCAACCACGGCGGTCTCCGGGCCCGCGCCCGTGACCCATGCGACCGCCGACAATGCGCCCGGGAGAGGTGGACGCGGGCGAAGTGTCCAGGTGCGACCGCCGTCTGCGGTTACGCCGACGACCGCCGAGGATGTGTCCGTGCGCAAGCGGTTGATGTCGGCGGCGACGGCCATGCCTCGTCCGCCCGAACGCGACACGTCGCGAAATGCCATTCCCGTCATGCCGGACACGGCGGCGCGCACGAAGGGTGTTTCGCTCGTGCTCCATATCGCGCCGGCGTCGGTGCTGCGAAAGAGTCGTGCACCCGGGGCACCGGTGGCGACGAGGATGGTATTGGGCCCGGCCTGCGCGACGCACTGGCCGCTCGATGCGAATGCGCCTTCCGCAGGTAACGGTGCAGGTACGTTTGCCGGTTGCACGAGCGCCCAGCTCGCACCGCCATCCGTCGTGCGCAGGATGTTGGTGCGCCCGTTCGACGCGTCGCTGTAGGCCACGCCGCGCCGCGCGTCGAGCATCGTGAAGCAGTCGTAGAACGCGGCGGTGTCCGCGTTGCGGAACTGCAGGTCCCACGACGTGCCACCATTGGTCGTCCGATAGATCCGTGACTTGGCACCGGCGCCGGCCGCGAGGATCCACGCGGTGTCTGCGCTCGCCGCGTGCACGTCGCGGAACTCGAGCGAGTCGGCGTCCGGGACCGGCAGGCGCTTCCACGACGTTCCACCGTCGAGCGTTCGGAGCACGACACCGCGATGCCCGGATGCCCACACGACGCGTTCATTCACGGCGTGCACGGCCTGGATGAGCTGGTTCGTCCCGCTGGTCTGCTCGGTCACGCGTGGTGCGGGGCCAACAGCGGTCGCGGCCGACGTGCCCTGCGCAGGGAGCAGCATCGGCGTGCTCATCGTCGCGATGCTCACCACGGTCGCCAGTGGCGTCAGGAATCGCGAACGCATGGGGCTCGTCATCGTCCTCATCATCGTCGTGGGAGTTTGCGGTTGAACGTCGTCGTGGTGCATCCCCGCTGCCGGGGCTGGGTGAACTTACGCGACGACACGGGATTTGCATGCGTCGTTCGCATGCGCCTTCCTTTCTCCGGCCGCCATACTGGCCGCGCCGACACTGTCGCGGAGCTCGCCGAGCGCGCGCGTGTGCTGAAGTCCGACGATGACCTCGACCCGCTGATCGAACGGCTGGGGCGTGCGCGTGTCTTCCTGCTCGGCGAGGCGACGCATGGCACGCACGAGTTCTACGACTGGCGCGCCCGCATCACGAAGCGCCTGATTGCCGAGCACGGGTTCTCGTTCGTTGCGGTGGAGGGTGACTGGCCCGACTGCTACCGGGTGAACCGGTACGTGAAAGGCTATGAAGGTATCGCGACCTCGGCGCACGAGACACTCGATGCGTTCGACCGCTGGCCGACGTGGATGTGGGCGAACCGTGATGTCGAAGAGTTCGTCGAGTGGTTGCGGCATCTGAACGACAACGCGGTCACCACCGGACGAGTCGGCTTCTATGGACTCGATGTCTACTCGCTCTGGGACTCGATGCGCGAGGTCGTCGAATATCTCGAACGTGTGGATCCGCCGGCGGCGCATGAGGCACGGAAGGCCTACAGCTGTTTCGAACCGTTTCATGGCGATGAGCAGGCCTACGCGCGCGCCACGGCGATGGTGCCGACGTCATGCGAGGACGAGGCGATCACAATGCTGCAGGCGATGCGCGCGCGGGCCCCGCAGTACGCAAACGACGGCATGGATGCGTTCTTCGATGCCGAGCAGAACGCCCTCGTGGCCGCGAATGCGGAGCGCTACTACCGCACCATGGTGCGGGGTGGCAGTGCGTCGTGGAACGTGCGCGACCGGCACATGACCGAGACGCTGGAACGGCTGATGGCCCATCATGGCGATGGAGCCAAGGCCATCGTGTGGGAGCACAACACGCATATCGGCGACGCGCGCTACACCGACATGCGGCGCGCCGGGATGGTGAATGTCGGACAGCTCGCGCGGGAGCGCTGGGACAGTGAGGCCGTGCTGGTCGGCTTCGGTACGGGTCGCGGTACCGTGCTCGCCGCGGATGAGTGGGGCATGCCGGTGCGCGTGCTCGGTGTGCCGCCCGCGCCCGAGGATTCGTGGGAGGGGCTGCTGCACGACGCCGGTGGCGGGCGCGATCTGCTCCTGCTGTTCGACGGGTCGGACGACGGCGGTGTCACAGGGCTCGACAAGCCGATCGGGCATCGCGCGATCGGGGTGGTGTACGACCCGGCCTACGAGCGCTACGGCAACTGGGTCCCGAGCATCGTGCCCAGGCGGTACGACGCGTTCGTGTACATCGAGCAGTCCCGCGCGCTGGTGTCGCTGCACGGTGACGACCGTAGCGCCGTGGTGAGCGAACCCGAGACGTTCCCGTCGGGGATGTAGTCGCGGCCCGTTGGCCGGGGTCTGCTAGTCGATTTTCGTGAGCGCCGCCGGCCCTTCACGCTCGACGACGATCGTGAAGTCCTTGGCCAGTGCGACCACCGACCCCACGGCGATCCAGAAGGGCATCAGCACGGCGCCCGCTACGCCGGCCGCGAGTGGCATGTCGAGCAGCGTGCGCCCCGTGGCATTGCGGATCACGATCCGTCGCACGTTGCCTTCGCGAATCAATTCCTTCAGGCGGGACTTGAGCTTGCTGCCCGTGACCTTGATCTCCTCGGTCATCGTCATTGCGGTCTCCGGATGGGACGTGAGGCCGGGGCAGCATGCCCGAAGGCACTGCGTGCGCGGCCAGTGGTACCTCTTCCAGTCTCCGTACGAGGGACGGCGTGGGTGAGATTCGAACTCACGAGACCCTTTCGGGCCCGGCGGTTTTCAAGACCGCTGCATTCAACCGCTCTGCCACCACGCCCCACTGCTTTCCGCTTTACTCCGGCGGCTTCACCGGCCCGACCGGCGCACCCGTCGAGTCGCGCGGCACCAGCAACTGCTGCTGCTCCGCCGCGTCCACGCCACCCGGCGCCGCCACGCGATCGAGCCCAAGCGCCGTCTCGCGACGCATCGCCTTCGCGATGGTCTTCGCCTGGCCGAACACTGCGTTCGACTCCTCGACGCGACCCGTGCCTGCCAGCGCCTCGGCGAGCGTGATGCCGCTGATCACGTACAGGTCGGGAATGCCGACCGACGCGTTGTCCACCCACCCGTCGCGCTCGGCCAGCGACTTCGTGCCAGTGAACACCTTCGACCACAAGTCGTAGCTGCGCTTCACGTCGACGAAGCCTTCACCCGGTACGATGATGGTGTCCTTGCCCGGAACGATCATGCGCTCGGACAGGCGCTTGGCCATGCCCTGCGTGATCACATAGCGCTCGAGACCGAGTTCATACGGGTATCCGCCTGCGGTCCGGCTGAAGTACATCGGGCGCTGCGGCCACGAGTCACGGATCAGGAAGTACACGAGCTGGTCGGCGCGCATCAGCTGGTTCGTCTTCGGCGCGGCGACGAGGCTGTCCTTTTGGAACGCCATGTTCGCCGGAATCTCGACGCCCAACGGAATCGCGTCGGCCTGCTCGAACGTGAGATTGATGGCGGGGCCGCTCGGCTTCGGCCAGTTCTTGCCCCGGTAGATCTCCGGACCGTTCGCGGCGTCGTACTCGTACACCGGACGGCGGATCAGCTGCCGCGTGTACCAGTCCGTGTTGAGCAGCGACGTGTTCGCGACGATGACATCCTTGCGGATGCCTTCGACTTCCTGCGCGTACCAGAGCGGGAACGTGTCGTTGTCACCGACGGTCACGAGAATGCCGTACGGCTCCACGGAGTTGAGCAGGTCGCGCGCGAAGTCCGTCGTGTCGGTCTGGTTGGAGCGCGAGGCCTGCTGCCAGTTGCCCACCAGCGGGATGAACGCGACGAGCAGCAGCGGCGACGCCATCAGGAAGCTGCGCGGGCGCGGCTCCACCACCGAATCACGGCCGAGGCGCGTCTCATCCGACCCGAACAGGCTCGCCACGGTCTCCCACAGGTACACGAGGCCCAGTGCGGCCCACACGCTCAGCGCCGAGAAGCTCCACAGGTAGAAGTAGTCACGGTCGCGCACCTCGCGGTCTACCGAGTCCCCGAGTTCGGGCGCCTGCGAGTGCCCGTACTTGAAGTTGAGGTAGAAGATGAGGGCGAACGTCATCGTGAATATCAGTGGCCCGAAGAACATGAAACTTCGTCGGTCCTTTCTGTAATGCATCCATCCTCCTATGCCGCAGAGGATGAGGAAGAACACGGCGAGCGCATTCTGTGCGCCCGGGCGCTCGTTGTAGGCGTCGCGCAGCCACTGCCACTTGAAGTACAACCACCACATGCCGACCTGCGCGGTCAGCGGCGCCTGACGCTCGCCGAGTTCCGGCTTGCCGTACTGGCCGCGGTTGAAGTTGTACATGAAGCGGTCGTACGTGAGCGCACTGAACGTACAGTCGACGGCAATCGCGTTGGCGCAGCCCGTGGGCTCGCCCTCGTTGATCGCCGGGAAGTGCGCGGCGCGAATCGGCTGCGTGGCGAACGGTGTCAACCCGACCACCACGGCAACCGCGCACGCGATCAGCAGCTTCCAGCGGAGCAACGTGGCGGGGCGCCGCAGCAGCACTGCGAGTCCGACGGCGGGTGCCGCGAGCATGCCAGCCATGTGGTTCGTGTAGCCAAGACCCAGCAGATATGCGACGAGCACCAGCAGGCGGTCGGCCGCCGGGCCATCCGGATCGTCGCACCAGCGCACGGTGATCCAGCAGATCACTGCGAGCCCGACGAGCGACACCGTGTACACCTTCTCGTTCACGACGCTCTGGTTCCACACCGTGAACGCGGTGGCACCGATGAGAGCCGCGAGCGACGCGCCGGCGATGCGCTGCCAACGCCGCGGCAGCCAGCCCACGAGCACGCGTTCGGTGACCAGGAACCACAGCGACGCCGAGACCGCACTGGACACGGCGGCCAGCACGTTGATGCGCATGGCCACCGTCGGCGCGATCGGCAGGATCGCGAACACGCGCCCGATGAGCACGAAGAACGGGTTACCCGGCGGGTGCGGAATGCCCAGCGTGTACGCGGCTGCGATGTACTCGCTCGTGTCCCACATCGACGTCGTTGGCGCCAACGTCAGCAGGTACAGCACGAACACCACGAGGCCGGCGACGGCCGCTGCGATGTAGGACGGTCGGAAATCGAGCTCTGCGGCGCCTGCGGTGGCACTCGCGCTCGCGGACGCCCGAGGGGCAGTCGCGGAAGCGGTGGCGACGGTCATGGGAAATGCTTGGAGGGAAGAATCACAAACCGAGAAAGCTATACCCGGGACTAGTGCCGGAAGAGTCGGACCCCGGTGAAGATCATGGCGATGTCCTGTTCATCCGCCGCCGCGATCACTTCGGCGTCCCGGACCGAGCCGCCGGGTTGGACGATGGCGCGGACGCCGGCGGCCGCCGCCTGATCGATACCGTCCCGGAACGGGAAGAAAGCGTCCGAGCCCAGGGCTGCCCCTTGAACCGCATGGCCGGCAGACTGAGCCTTGTGCGCAGCCAGGAACGACGCGTCGACCCGGGACATCTGCCCGGCGCCGATACCGATCGTGGCCCCGTCCCGCACCAGGACGATGGCGTTCGACTTCACGCTCGCCACCGCCAGCCAGGCAAAGGCAAGGTCGCGCTGTTCCTCCCGTGAGGGAGCCCGCTTGGTGACCACGTCCCACTTCCCGAGTGCCGACGGGGCAGGCGCCCGATCCTGCACGAGCAGGCCGCCCCGCACGCGCTTGTAGTCCATCCCGCCGTCGTTCCACCGCGCCGAGCCGGCCAGGACCCGCAGGTTCTTCTTGCGGCCGAGCAGTTCGACGGCGTCGCTCGAGAAGCTCGGGGCGACGACACATTCCACGAACAGGGTGGAGACGGCCTCCGCGCACGCAAGATCGACGGGGACACTGAAGGCGATGACCGAGCCGAAGGCCGAGACGGGGTCGCAGGCGAGGGCCTTCCGGTACGCGTCGAGCGCGTTCGAGCCCGTCGCCAGGCCGCACGGCGTCGTGTGCTTGATGATGGCGCAGGCGGGCTGCCCGTCGAACGGCTCGATCGCGAGCATGGCGCCCTCGAGGTCGAGCAGGTTGTTGAACGAGAGCTCCTTGCCGCCCAGCTGCTGCAGCGCACCGAGGCCGGCGCCCGGACGCTCTACATAGAACGCGGCCCGCTGTTGCGGGTTCTCGCCGTAGCGGAGCGCCTGCTGCTTCTCGAAGGCCAGTGGCAACCGATCCGGGAACGGCTCGTTCCGCTGGCCCGCGAACCACCCCGCGATCGCGGCGTCGTACGCACTGGTGTGGGCATACACCTTCTCGGCGAGCCCCCGTCGCAGGGTCTGGTCGTCCCCGCCGCGCTCGATGATGTCGAGCACCGGGGCGTAATCGGCCGGATCCACCAGCACCCAGACAGACGCGAAGTTCTTGGCCGCCGACCGCAGCATCGACGGGCCGCCGATGTCGATGTTCTCGATGACGTGCTCGGGATCGACGCCGGGACGCGCGGCCGTCTCGCGAAACGGATACAGGTTGACGACGACGAGGTCGATCGTGCCGATGCCGTGTTCCGCGATGGCTGCCATGTGCTCGGGCATGTCGCGGCGCGCGAGCAGTCCGCCGTGCACCATCGGATGCAGCGTCTTCACGCGCCCATCGAGCATCTCGGGGAAGCCCGTGACGTCGCTGACGTCGAGCACCGTGAGGCCACTCTCGCGCAGCGTGCGCGCCGTTCCCCCGGTGGACACGAGCTCGTACCCGCTCGCCGCGAGGCGCGTGGCGAACGGCACGAGGCCGGACTTGTCGGACACCGAGAGCAGGGCGCGTGGCATGAACAGAAGATTGAGGTGAGCGGAAGACGATGTGCGACGAACGGGGCGTGCGACGAACGAGGCGTGCGACGAAGCAGCGGTCGACTACGTGGGCAATGCAAGTGAAGGAAGCAGCTCCGGCGGCGTGCCGTGCGCACGGCCATCCGCGCCAAGCGTGATCGTGCCCGCGGCCACGGCCGCGATGCAGCGCGGGTACAGCGCATGTTCGGCGCGCAGCACTCGCGCCCCGAGCACCGCCGGCGTGTCGCCCTCGAGCACCGGCACGGGCCACTGCGCAACGATGGCGCCGCTGTCGTACTCCTCGTTCACGAAGTGCACGGTCACACCGCTGACGCGCGCTCCCGACGCGATGACGGCCGCATGCACGCGCTCTCCGTACATGCCGGCACCGCCGAAAGCGGGCAGCAGTGCCGGGTGCACGTTGAGCATGCGGCCGTCGAATGCACGCACCACGGCAGGCGGAATCCGCTTGAGGTATCCGGCCAGCACCAGCATGCCTGCACCGGCCGCCGCGAGGTCCGCGAGCAGGGTGTCACCCGTGTCAAAATCCGTGACGACCCCACACGGAATTCCCGCGGCGCGCGCGCGCGTCAGGGCTCCGGCATCGGAGCGGCTCGCGCCGACCCAGACGACCTCGCCCGGCGCCTGCGGTCCGAGAGTCGCCAGGTAGTCGAGCGTTGCCTGCAGATTGGACCCGCCGCCGGAAGCCAGCACCGCGATGCGCATGGCGGGCATTCTACTGGGCGTCGGCAGCGGAGTGCAGGGGCGGCGCGGTTTCCGCCAGGCTGGCGAGCGCAATGTGCACCGCGTCAGTCACGTTCCCGGCAATGTGCACACGTGGGGACACGTGCACCCGCGCCTGCTCGAGATCCGCTTCCGGCGTCTCGAGTCCGGGAACGAGCACCCCGATGCCACCGGTTTCGCGGGCGGGTTGCACGTCACGCCAGCGGTCGCCGATGTAACCCGATTGATCGAGCGCGATCCCGAACTCCGCGGCCGCCCGCCGGTACATCCCGAGACCAGGCTTTCGGCAGTCGCAGGGGCCCGTCACGGCAGGCCAGTGCGGACAGTGGAAGGTCGCGTCCACGCGCGCGCCCTTCGCGGCCAGCAAGGCGACCGTACGATCACGCGTCGCCTCGTACTGCGCGACCGTGATCAGGCCCCGCGCAATACCCGACTGGTTCGTGACCACGATGACCAGCACGCCGGCAGCATTGGCCTGCGCGACGGCCGCAGCGGCCCCGGGCAACAGGCGCACGCCCGCCGGATCGGCGAGGTAGTGCGCATCCGCGATGAGCGTCCCGTCGCGATCGATGAAGAGCGCCTGACGGCTCACGGATGCTGCAACGTGTCGCGGCGGATCGGCAGCGCAGGCGGGAGCGCAGGCGGGCGCGCAGGGAGACGCTGGGGTCTGGGCGTCACGAAGTCGCGCGCCGGGGATCGCACCGTGCCCGACATGCTCATCACATCGCGCACCTGCACGCGGATGCGCGTCGAATCCGGCAGCGGCTGCTGCAGGATCAGGAACAGCTCCGTGTACACCTTCGGACGGTCGAACTTGGGCGGCGGGGTCGTGTCACGCGTCGGGGCGGGACGACCACCGCGCAATGCCGCGAGGCGTCGTTCCTCGCGCTGCGCCCGGTCGCGGGCGGCGATGCTGTCGGCGGCCCGGCGTCGCGCAGCGGAGTCGGCGCGTGCGCGGCCCGCAGCAGTGGTGTCACGCGCTGCACGCGCCGCCGAATCGGCGCGGGCCGCGGCGCGCGCGGAGTCTTCCTTCGCGCGCTCAAGTGGCGTGACGATACGCAGCACGGTGAGTGGTGTCGAATCCGGTCGCATCACGCGCACACGATCGGTCGACATGATCGGTCCGGGCGCATACGGCTTGTCGAATGTGACCTTGACGGTGCGTCCGCTGTCCAGCAGCGTCAGGTCGCTGATGCGCAGGCCGACGGTGTCGTGCACGAACGCATACAGGTCGGCCGTCGACGTGCCCGTCACGACGACGCGTGTCGTGTCCCATGGCTCGAGAGGCTCCAGCCCTCGGTTGTTGTTGCGGTCGATCACGGTGCGGAGCAGGTACGGCCCGGGCGGCAGATAGCGCAGCTCGTAGCGCCCCAGGCTGTCGGCCAGCGCCTGATAGAACGTCGTGTCCTTCTTCACGGAGTCGACGAACAGCGCTTCGACGAGTGCGCGCGGCGCATGCTTGCCGGCGGTCCAATCGAACGCGGCTCCGGTGAGTCGCGTGTTCGGGATCGGGCCTCCCGTGCTGAACACGGTGCGGATCGTGCTGTCGAGCCGGTTGTTGCGGAGGTCGACGATGCCGGGATTGACGATGACCGAATACACCGTGTTCGGGCGCCACCCGTTCGACGGCTTGATGCTCAGCTTCGACCGGCCCCAGTCGACTTCGACATTGCCGCTCTTCGGGCTGATGAAGACGATCTCCGCGAGATTCTGCGCGCCCCGCGGCACCTCGCTGATCACCTCGTCGAACTGCACCACGACGGCCTTCGGCCGCGCGCTGATCACGCCGGAATCCGGCGTGACCTTGAGAACCACCGGTGCGTTCACGTCCGGTGGTCCGCCCGGAGGCTCCGTCACGTTGGCGCATGCCGCCGCGACCGCGACGGCGCACAGCGTCACGCCGAGCAGTGCGACGCGGGCATGCGACGGGGTGATGCGACGGATGCGAATGAGCTGATTCAGGTTCATGCGCCCAGCGATCGAAGTTTGTCCTGCAACCCGGTGAGCCGTCCACGCCACTCGGCAGCCTTCGCACGTTCCGCATCCACCAGCTCGGCCGGCGCCTTCGCCAGGAACTTCTCGTTGCCGAGCCGCCCTTCGAGCGCGAGCAGGGGCTTCTCGAGACTCTCGATCTCGAGCGAGATCCGCTGGCGTTCGCGATCGAGATCGACGATGTCCGCCAACGGAATCACGAGTTCGCTGCCGCCGGACATGAGTACGTGCGCCGCCACCCCGGATGGTGCAGTCGAGGCGATGGTGACCCGCGAGCGGGTCATGGTGCTGATCGTCTCCTGGCCGCCGGCAAACTGCGCGGCCGCTTCACCCTGCGACACGATGATCGCATCGACGAACGCGCTCGGCTTCACGTTATACTCGGACCGGATCTGCCGGATACCCTGCACGGCCTCGCGCGCGAGCTCGAACGCTGCTCCATTGCCAGTCCGCACACCGCGTGGCCGCGGCCACGCCGCCTGCGCGAGAAACGTGTCCGGCTGCGCCTGCGGCAGGCGCTGCCAGAGCGTCTCGGTAATGAAGGGCACGATCGGATGCAGCAAGCGGAGCGCTCCGTCGAACGCGTGAACGAGGACCGCACGAGTGGTCTCCCGGTCTACACCGCTGCCGGCCAGACGTGGCTTGGCCGATTCCAGATACCAGTCGGCAAGCTCATTCCAAACGAATCGCCGTGCCGCTTCCGCGTATTCGGACAGGCGCAGGCCGCGGAAGTGCTCCGCTTCCGTCCACGCACGGCCATCGGCCGGCCGCGCCGGGCCGAGGGCCGCATCGCAATCGGCAATGGCGGCGTCCAGCCGGTCGAGGATCCATGCGTCGGCCGGCGTGAGCGCGCTCGCGGGCAGGGCATCGATCGACATGACAGGATCGGTGCCGACGCGCGTGAGCAGGAAACGCGAGATGTTCCAGAGCTTCGTGCAGAAATTGCGACCCGGTGCGAACGACGCATCGAGATCGCTTGGGTCGAGCATGACGTCGACGCCGAGTCCGAGCCCCGCCACCATCGTCCAGCGCAGTGCATCGGCACCGTATGCCTGCACGACGTCCAGCGGGTCGATGCCGTTGCCCAGCGACTTGCTCATCTTGCGATGCTGCATGTCGCGCACGGTGCCGTGCAGGTACACGGTGTGGAATGGCGGCCGGTCGAGGAACCAGCAGCCGGACATCACCATGCGCGACACCCAGAAGAACAGGATCTCGGGCGCCGTGACGAGCACGTCGCCGGGATAGAACGCCTTGAGATCCGGCGCGTCCTTGTCGGGCCACCCGAGCGTGGAGAACGGCCACAGCCACGACGAGAACCACGTGTCGAGCACGTCCTCGTCCTGGCGCACGCCGCCGCCACACGACGGGCAACTCGTGATGTCCTCGCGCGACACGATCGGCGCGCTGTCGCACGCATTGCAGTACCACACCGGAATGCGATGGCCCCACCAGATCTGCCGCGAGATGTTCCAGTCGCGGATGCCCTCGAGCCAGTTCACATACACGGCTTCCCACCGTTCCGGCAGGATGCGCAGCTGCCCCGTGCGCAGGGCATCGAGCGCCTTGGCGGCGAGCGGCTGCATCTTCACGAACCACTGGTCGGACAGTCGCGGCTCCACCACGGTGTCGCAGCGGTAGCAGTGCCGCACACTGTGCTGGTGCGGCTCGACGCGCACGAGTGCACCGGAGGCTTCGAGCATCTCCACGATCCGCTTGCGCGCGTCGAAGCGATCGAGCCCCGCGAGTTCCGCCGGCACACGTCCCGCCGCGCCTTCGGTCTCGCGCACGATGCCTTCGGCGTCGATCACGACGGGCATCGGCAGTCCATGCCGCTTGCCCACCTCGAAGTCGTTTGCGTCGTGCGCCGGCGTGATCTTCACCGCACCGGAACCGAAGGCCGGATCCGTGTACTCGTCCGCGACGACGGGGATGCGCACCCCGTTGATTGGCAGCACCACATCACGGCCGATCAGCGCGCGGTAGCGGTCATCCGTCGGATGCACTGCGACGGCCGTGTCGCCGAGCATGGTCTCGGGGCGCGTCGTGGCGACGGTGATGGATTGCGATGGATCGTCGGCGAGCGTGTAGCGGATGTGATAGAGCTTGCCCGCCGTCTCGGTGAACTCGGCTTCCTCGTCGGAGAGCGACGTTCCGCAGCGGGGGCACCAGTGAATCACGCGGTGTCCCTTGTACACGAGGCCATCCTCGTGCAGGCGCACGAACGCCTCGCGCACCGCGCGCGACAGCTCCGGCGAGAACGTGTATGCGGTGCGTGTCCAGTCCGCGCTCGATCCGATCGCCGTGAGCTGATTGAGGATCTCGCCGCCCGTCCGCTCGACGAACTCCGCCACGCGCGCGACGAACGCCTCGCGACCGAGATCCGCGCGGGTCTTGCCTTCGGCGGCCAACGCCTTCTCCACGACGTTCTGCGTCGCGATGCCGGCGTGGTCGGTACCCGGCAACCACAGCGCCTCGTCGCCGGCCATGCGCCGCCAGCGAATCAACACATCCTGCACTGTGTTGTTGAGGCCATGACCGACGTGGAGCACCGCCGTGACATTCGGCGGCGGCATCACGATCACGAACGGCTCGCGCGCGACGGCACGGTCGGCATCGGCGGTGAAGACGCCATGCTCCGTCCAGCGTGCGTAGAGGGGTGCTTCGATGTCCGCGGCGACGTAGGTCGGCGGGAGCTCGTCGGGTGCTGGCGCGGGAGCAGGGGCGGTCGAGGTCATCCAGAAAGCTAAGCAGGTCGAACGCGCTGTCCTCCCGTCAATCGGCCCGGATCGCCGCTCCGTCACCGCCGGGCGGCGGGCCCGCGTATCGATAGCCGCTGTGGTCCCGGGCCGGCTCTGCGCCGCGCACGGCCAGGCGGTCGATCACGGCCGACACGTCCGGGACCCCGCGCGCCAGTGTCAACGCATGTCCGATCTCGCTACTGGCCTGCACCCATCCCGTGAGTTCGATCGTGCCGGTGCCCGACGCACAGATGTCGATGGCCCGCTCACGCAGGATCGGGTCGTTGATGAATGCCTCGAGCACGCGCGCTTCGAGCGCCGCCTCGTCGGGCGTGTGCCGGACGGGCAAGGCGCGCACGCCATCAGCGGGAGCCGCTGCCGCCGTCTCCACGGGCATCGGGCGGGACGTCACGCCGCCGCGGACGGCACGACCGCGCGGGGTCGGGCCCTTGATGCTTCGGGTCTCGTCCCGATCCCGTACGTGCATGTGCGCAATGGACTCCGGCGACAGCTCGCTGTCGTCGTCCGAGAGGCCGTCGAAGGAATCCGATCGGCGCTCGTCGTCATGCCGCCAGCCTGCCGGATCGCCGGGGCTCCCCGAACGCCGGCCGTTGCCGCTGCCACCGTCGTTCCCCCGCACTCGCCGCAACAGGCCATCGAGCCCGCCGGCACGATCGGCGATCACCATGCCCAGCGCCACGCCGGCCACCGCGCCCAGAGCTACCAGCAGCGCCGACGTCGCGCGCTCCTGGCGCTGCTTCCGTCCGATCCCGAGACGACGCTTCAATCGTGATGATGCCATGATGTTGATCCCGGTTGTCGACTGGCGCTCAGGTGGCGCTGGTATCCCCTCAACGATAACTTCACGAGCTTCGCCGAGGAAAGCGAAGCCAGCCACACTCTCCTGTCGTTCTCGCACTTTTTCAGTACCAGATCGCACCAATGTCAGAGTCCCAGCAGGTCATCGCGTCCGTCGAAACGCTCGTCCTCACGCTCCCCGACGGCTCCACGCGGGAAGTGCCGGCCGGAACACTGGCGCGCGATGTGGTGGCATCCATCGGTGCACGCCTGCTGCAGGCCTCGATTGCGGTCGCGCTGGACGGCGAAGTGCAGGATCTCATGACTCCGCTCCGCAATTCCGGGGCCTTTGTCGTGATCACCGAGAAGGATCCGCGCGCGCTTGGCGTGTTGCGGCACTCCGGTGCGCATATCCTCGCGACTGCGGTGCGGCGCTTGCGCCCCGACGCGCACATCGGCTTCGGCCCCGCGATCGAGGACGGTTTCTACTACGATTTCGAAGTCGCCCAGCCGTTCACGCCGGATGACCTCGCCGCGTTCGAAGCCGAGATGCGAAAGGTCATCGCCGAGAAGTATCCGTTCGTGCGCGAAGAGGTGTCGCTCGCGGAGGCGCGTGTGCGCTTCGCGGACGATCCGCTCAAGCTGGAGCGCCTGAACGACTTCGAGGGCAGCGACGAGATCATCAGCACCTACACCGACGGGCCGTTCATCGACCTGTGTCGTGGCCCGCACGTGCAGGACACGAGCTACCTGAAGCACTTCAAGCTGCTCTCGGCGGCCGGCGCGTACTGGCGCGGCGACGAGAAGCGGCAGATGCTGCAGCGCATCTACGCCACGGCGTTCTTCAAGAAGGACGAGCTCGAGGCGCATCTGCATCGGCTGGAAGAGGCGAAGAAGCGAGACCATCGCGTGCTCGGCAAGCAGCTCGACCTGTTCCAGCTGTTCCCGCACGCCCCGGGCGGCGTGTTCTGGACACCCAAGGGCACGACGATCTACAACACGCTCGAAGCGTTCGTGCGTGAGCGGCAGCAGGAGGCGTTCAAGGAGATCAAGACGCCGCTCCTGTACAACAAGCGCCTGTGGGAGCAGTCGGGGCACTGGGGCAAGTATCGTGAGAACATGTTCCTCGTGCTCGACAACGAGTCGGGTGAGCACGACATGTCGCTCAAGCCGATGAATTGCCCCTCGCATCACCTGTTCTTCGCGGCCACGAAGCATTCGTACCGCGAGCTCCCGATGCGCTACGTGACGTTCGACGTGCTGCACCGGAACGAGCTCTCCGGCGCACTCTCGGGCCTCACGCGCGTGCGGCAGTTCTCGCAGGACGACTGTCACGTGTACCTGCGCGAGGACCAGATCGCCGAAGAGGTGCAGTTCCTCATGAACTTCATCCTCGGCTACTACGACACCTTCGGGCTGACGGCGAAGCTCAAGTTCGCGACGCGTCCGGAGCAGCGCATCGGCGACGACGACCTCTGGGATCGCGCCGAGGCCGCGCTGCGCGCGGCGCTCGACAGCACGGGGCGCCCGTACGAGATGAAGGAAGGCGACGGCGCGTTCTACGGGCCGAAGATCGACTTCGACGTGACCGATTCCATCGGGCGCGCGTGGCAGCTGGGCACCATCCAGCTCGATTACAATGCGCCGGAGCGTTTCGAGCTGACGTACACGGGCGAGGACAACACTGCGCACCGGCCGGTGGTGATCCATCGTGCCGTGAGCGGCTCGTTCGAGCGCTTCATCGCCATCCTCATCGAGCACTTCGCGGGTGCCTTCCCGGTCTGGCTTGCGCCGGAGCAGGTGCGGGTGATTCCGATCGCGCTCGACTTCAATCCGCATGGTGAGGCGCTCGTCAAGCGCATGCGCGACCGCGGGATCCGCGCGACCCTCGACGCGCGCAACGAGACGCTCAACTACCGCGTGCGCGAAGGCGAGATGACGAAGATCCCGTACATGTGCGTGATCGGCGCACGCGAGACACAGGAGGACACGGTGGCGTTGCGTGTGCGCGGGGCGGGGAAGAAGCAGGAGTCGTTCACCGCCGACGCGTTCATCGATCGTGTGCTCGACGAGATCCGCACCCGCGCACTCACGCCCGGTTTCGACGTCCCACAGCCCGAGGGCACCGCGTGACGCCGGAATCGCTGCTCGACCTGTTCGTGCTTGCACCCGTCGGGCTCATGGAGACCGACGCAGAAGGACGAGTCGAAGTGGCGAACCTGGCCGCGCGGCGGCTGCTCACGCCCTTCGCGCAGGGGCGATCACTCGATCACCTGTTCGAGGCGCTGCGCGCCGTCGCTCCGGACCTGGGTGCGCGGGCACGCGGATTCGATGCACCGCGCGGTGTCGTCGTGGAGAGTCTCGAGCTGCTCGCTCCCGGCGAACAACGCGGGGTGCACCTCTCGCTCATCAAGGTGTCCGAAGGGCGATTCATCGTCGTAACCACGGACGCCGCGGGCCTCGCGGATGCGCGCGGCCTCACGGCGCGCCTCGAGCAGCAGCTGCGCGCGGTCGATGGCGCGGTGCGCGACTATGCGATCTACACGATCGGGACCACGGGCACGATCGAGAGCTGGAACGAGTCCGCCGAACGGGTGCATCAGTTCCCGTCGTCGGAGATCGTCGGCCGGCCATTCTCCTCGCTGCTCCCGGACTCCGGCAACACGGAATCCCACACGCGCGACACGCTGGCCCTGGCCGACCAGAACGGCTGGTGTGAAGAGGAAGGCTTTCGTGTCCGTCAGGACGGCACGCAGTTCTGGGCGAACACGGTCATCACGGCGCTGCGCGCCGCCGACGGATCGGCCACGGCGTTCTCGGTCGTCACGCGGGATCTGTCCGACCGTCGCAAGCTCGAGGACGCGTCACGCGAAGACGCCACGAGCACGACGGACTACCTCACGGGCGTGTCGACGCGCCGCGCGTTCTTCGAGGTGGCAGGCTCCGAGGCGGCACGTGGCCGGCGCTATGGGCAGTCGCTGTCGTTGTTGCTCGTGCAGGCGGACAAGTTCCGCGAACTGCACGACACGCACGGCGAGGAGTTCAGCAACGAGTGGCTGCGCGTGATCGCGTCGGTGTGCCGTCAGGAGTCGCGCACGACGGACATCGTGGGGCGTGTCGGCGGAGAGGAGTTCGCGGTGCTGTTGCCGAGCACGGAGCTGTCAGGCGGGCTCGTACTCGCGGAGCGCATTCGGGAGCGCATGCAGCGTCACGTGTTTCAGGGCGAGTTCCAGGGCGTGCGCTGCACGGCGAGCGTCGGCGTCGCGGAGTTGAGCGACAATATCACGAGCGTGGATGCGCTCCTGAGTGCGGCGGGGACGGCGGTGGAAAGGGCGAATGCGGCGGGGCGGAATCTGGTGGTTGGGTTTGATGCGTGAGGTTGGGCAACTGCGGTGACTTGGCGGTCGACCGCAGGGATTGACGGATAAAAGGCAAATCGCTGGCGGAGGGCGTTGGTGCGCATAGCCGGATCAACGATGATCGGCTGTCAGCGGCAGCTGCCCGCACCAGCGCCAGCGGTGAACTGAAAGCCACCAGCGATAGCGGTCAGCTGCAGCGGAAGCGGCGAGAATCAGCATCTGTGTGTCGCGCCCGCACCGCTCCAACCTTTCGTGTTCTTCCGCAATGCTCGGCTGGTAACTGAGGCTGGCCGCTACGGCTGACCGCTATCGGTTCACCCCTGGCGCTGGTGCGGGTAGCTGCCGCTGACAGCCGATCATCGTTGGTCTCGCTAAGCAAAGCGAAACCAATGATCATCGTTGGTCTCGCCAAGCAGCGCGAAACCAAGCCGCGATCCGCCATGCGCACTCACCCGCGCGCCACCTGCATCACCCCCCCACCCGCTCCTCCGCCACCACTCCCCCTCCACCAACCCGCCGCAACGACGCCCGATCCACCCGCAGCCACATCTCGAACCGTCCCAGCAGCGTCTCCTCGTGCTGGTCCAGCCACCCATCCGCGCTCGCGACCTCACGCAGCATCTCCGCGAGCATGATGCGCTGGTCCTGGTCGTACTCCGCAACCAGCTGCTGCGTATACGACGTCGGTTCCGTCGCCTCGCCAAGCTGCGACGCGGCGAGCTGCATCAGCTCGTCGGCCCCACGTTCGTCCACGCCGAAATGCCGCGTGAGCGAGCGCGTGACGACCTTGCGTTCATCAGCGGTCATGCGGCCGTCCGCGTACGCCATCTCGAGCAGCAGCGCGCACGCCGCGACGCGGATATCGCCGGGCACTGCCGGCGTGTCCAGGGGCGGGACTTCGGGAAGGCTGTCGGCGAGGAGTGCGCGCAGTGAGTCGAGCATGTCGGTTCCGGGCTGAAAGAGTCGAGATCGTTTTCGTCGCACTCATGCACGGACCGGGCCGAAACGTCGTTGCATTGTGCGCCGTTGTCCCTTCCTTCCTCTGTGAGCGGTGTCCATGCTGACCGTGCTTCGCGCCGTCGTGCTTTCGGCTGTGTTCGCTTCCGCCCTCGCCGCCCAACGTCCCGCGTCACGCCCCGTAGGGCAGGCGGCGGCTGCGGCCCCGCTCGTCGAATTCGAGATGATGACGTGGCCCGAAGTGAAGCAGGCGCTGGCGGACGGCCGCACGACCGCGCTCTTCTATACTGGCGGGACGGAGCAACGCGGGCCGCAAAACGTGAACGGCGGGCACAACCTCATGGGGCGCGCCCTCGTGAAGACCATCGCGCTCGAGCTCGGCAACGCGATCGCCATGCCCGTGCTGCCGTTCACCCCGAACAACGCGAGCGCCACCCTTCCGGGTACGATCGGTCTCACGAACGAGATCCTGTCGGCGATCCTCGAACGGGTCGCCGAGCAGGCGATCGCGACCGGATTCCGGAATGTGGTCCTCATGGGCGACCACGGTGGCGGCCAGCCGGGTGTATACCAGGACGTGGCGAGAAAGCTGGACGACAAGTACGCGGCGCAGGGCGTGCACGTGTACTACTGCGACGACGTCTACGCGAAGGCGAATGGAGACTTCGACAAGTGGCTCGCCGACAACGGCTACCCGCCCAGCTCGCACGCCGGCATTCCCGATACGTCCACCATGCTCTACCTGAGCGATGGCACGTGGGTGCGGACGGACGTGCTCCCACAGGCCGAAGGGGATCCGGTACAGACCGGCCCCCGCGCGCCACGGGATTCGACGGCGCCTCGGCCAGCGCGCCGCAATAACGGCATCACGGGGGACGCCCGGCGCGCGTCGGCCGAGCTGGGCAAGCGTCTGTTCGACCTCAAGGTGCAGTATGCGGTCCGCCAGATCCGGAGCCAGACGTCGGGCGGGAAGTAGCCCATGTAACCGCGGCTCGGGCCTTCTATTAACTTTGGCAGGCTGCCCCCGAGGGGTGGCCGCGACGGGCGATGCTCGCTCCGGCGCGTTTCCCACTCAGCGTCCTTATGTCCGATCTCTCTCGCCAGCCCGTCATCGTGGGTGCCGCGCGCACTCCGATCGGGCGGTATCTCGGGGGGCTCGCTCCCCTCTCCGCGCCGGAGCTTGGCGCGATCGCGATCCGTGCCGCGCTCCAGCGCAGCGGCGTGTCTCCCGACGATGTGCAGGACGTCATCCTTGGCCATGTGCTTCAGGGCGGCACGGGGCAGGCGCCCGCTCGTCAGGCGATGCTCAAGGCCGGCGTGCCGTCGACCGCCTCCGCGCTCACGATCAACAAGGTGTGCGGATCCGGCCTCAAGGCCGTGATGCTCGCCGCCCAGGCCATCAAGGCGGGCGACACCACGGTCATCATCGCCGGCGGACAGGAGTCGATGTCCAACGCGCCGCACTACGTGTACGGCATGCGTGGCGGCGTGAAGATCGGCGACCAGACGATGGTCGACGGGATGATCAAGGACGGACTCTGGTGCGGCACCTGCGACGTGCACATGGGGCGTCACGCCGAGTACACGGCGAACAAGGCCGGTGTCACGCGTGAGCAGCAGGATGCGTTCGCGGCCGGCTCGCACCGCAAGGCCGTCGCGGCGCAGAAGGGCGGAAAGTTCAGCGCCGAGATCGTGCCGGTGGAGATCGCGGGACGCAAGGGCCCGACGATCATCGACACGGACGAAGGTCCGCGCGCCGATACCAGCGAAGCGTCGCTCGCCGCGCTGCGTCCCGCGTTCCCGGGCAAGGACAAGAGCGAGTCGCTGTCGGTCACGGCCGGCAACGCCTCGGCACTCAACGACGGTGCCGCGGCTCTCGTCGTCGTGTCGGAGGAGTATGCCAATGCGCACGGCCTGAATATCCTCGCGCGCATCACCGGTTACTCGACGGGCGCCGGCGACCCGCAAGACCTGTTCTTCGCGCCCATCACGGCGGTGCGCAACCTGATGAAGAAGCACGGCACGAGCATCGGGGACTACGACCTGATCGAAGCGAACGAAGCGTTCGCCTCCCAGTCGTTGGCCAACGGTGCAGGTCTGGGATGGGATGCCGAGCGACTGAACGTGAATGGCGGTGCGATCGCGCTTGGCCATCCGATCGGCGCGAGCGGCGCCCGCGTGCTCGTCACGCTGCTGCACGCGCTCGCCGATCGCGGTGCGCGCACCGGCCTCGCCACGCTCTGCCTCGGCGGCGGTGACGCAGTCGCGCTGTCGGTCGAGCGTGTCGGCTGACATCGGGCGCGCAGACGCTGCCGCGATTGCTCACGCATTCGCAGCAGCGTTCGCATCTGCATACGCTTCTGCATACGCAGGGTAGCGTCTCGCCGCGCCCGTTTCGTCAACCTGCGGACGGCCCGCGCTGGCTGTATGCCGAGCCGGGTCGTTTGCGTGCGGGCTGGCGGCTCGTGCTCTTCGGCGCCTGCCTCGTGCTGTCGGCGGGCATCGCGGAGACGCTCGTGGGGCCGCTCGCTGGCGTCGTGTCGCGCGCGATCGGTGAGCCGGTCGTGGCGTTCACGTGGAGCAACCTGATCGCGGTGACCGCCGCGACGGCGATTGCGCTCCGCATGGTGGATGACGCACCCTGGAGCTCCGTCGCATTGGGGGCGGGCGCATGGGACGTGCGGCGACTTGCGGTGGGTGCGATGCTCGGCAGTGCGCTGATCACGCTGGTCGCGACGGTGCTGTTTCTGTCGGGCTATCTCCGCTTCGAGACGGTGCCGGACCTGCTGGTCGAGTTGAATGGCCGTACATCGGCGGGTGCGTGGACGGGTGCGGCCGTGCGGATGCTGGTCTTTCTCGCGCCCGCGGCGCTGTTCGAGGAGCTTGCGTTCCGCGGGTATCTGTGGCGCGTCGCCGAGGATGCGGGCGGAACACGCGTCGCGCTGGTTGCCACGAGCGTGCTGTTCGGCCTCGTGCACCTGCAGAACGCCGGGGCCGGCGTGCGCACGACCGTGCTGGTGACGCTGGCGGGTTTCACGCTTGGGGCATTGCGGCAGTTCACCGGCAGTCTGCCGGCAGCATTCACCGCGCATCTCGCGTGGAACTGGATCATGGCGGCAGTCCTGCACGTTCCGGTGAGTGGGATCGACATGGCGACGCCGGGATATCGCGCCGTGCTCGATGGGCCGTCGTGGCTGACGGGAGGAGCATGGGGTCCCGAAGGCGGCGCCGTCGCCGGCGTCGCCATGGGAGGCGCGCTGCTCATGGCGCTGCGCCGGCAACAGCAATTGACGCAACAGACATCACAGACTCGAACCGGAACTCAGGGATGACCGAGGGGAATGCAGAGGCGCGCAGCGTGTCGCGCGTGGCGGTGGTGGGCGCAGGTCAGATGGGCAACGGGATCGCCCACGTGTTCGCGGCCAGTGGCATTCACGCCACGATGATCGACGTGAGCGCCGACGCGCTCGCGCGCGGCCGCTCCACCATCGAGAAGAACCTCGATCGTCAGGTGAAGAAGGGCGCGCTCACGGACACGGACGCCGCGGCGGCCCTCGCGCGTGTCGGTACCGCGACGTCGCTCGATGCCGTCGCCGATGTCGAACTCGTGGTGGAAGCCGCCACGGAGCGCACCGACCTCAAGTTCCGCATCTTCGAGGACCTGGACCGGCTCGCGCCAGCCGGCGCCATCCTGGCGTCGAACACGAGCTCCATCTCGATCACCGAGATCGCCGCGCGCACCAAGCGCCCCGAGCAGGTGATCGGCATGCATTTCATGAATCCCGTGCCGGTGATGCAGCTCGTCGAAGTCATCCGGGGGCTCGCCACGTCGGACGCCACGACCGCGAGCACCATGGCGTTGGCAAAGACGCTCGGCAAGACGCCCGTCGAAGTGAACGACTTCCCCGGGTTCGTCGCCAATCGCATCCTGATGCCGATGATCAACGAGGCCGTGTACTGCGTGATGGAGGGCGTCGGTACGCCGGAGGCCATCGACACGGTGATGAAGCTCGGCATGAACCATCCGATGGGCCCGCTCACGCTCGCCGACTTCATCGGCCTCGACACCTGCCTGGCCATCCTCGAGGTGCTGCACGAAGGCCTCGGCGATCCGAAGTACCGGCCGTGCCCCCTGCTGCGGAAGTACGTCGCCGCGGGCTGGTATGGGAAGAAGAGCGGTCGCGGATTCTACCAATACTGAGCGCATCATGAGTCTGCTGGACCTGAACGAGACACAACGCGAGATCCAGACGCTCGCCCGCGATTTCGCCGCCCGCGAACTCGCGCCACTCGCCGGCGAACGTGACCGCGAATCGCGCTTCGATCGCAGCATGGTGGAGCAGATGGCTGCCCTAGGGTTCTTCGGCATGCTGACGCCCGAGAAGTACGATGGGCTCGGGCTCGACGCCAACAGCTATCTGCTCGCCCTCGAGGAGATCGCCGTCGCCGACGCATCGGCTGCGGTGCTGCTCAGCGTGCACAATTCCTTGCCCACCGGCATGATCCTGCAGTTCGGCAACGAGGCGCAGCGCGAACGCTGGCTGCCACCGATGGCGCGCGGCGAGAGTCTCGGCGCATTCGCGCTTTCGGAGCCGGAAGCCGGGTCCGATGCGGCATCGCTGCGCACGCAGGCGACGCGCGACGGTGACGACTGGATCCTCACCGGCACCAAGGCGTGGGTGTCACACGGCAACCAGGCGGGCGTGATCCTCTGCATGGCGCGCACCGACACGTCCGACGCGCGCCGCGGCAGCAAGGGAATCTCAACGTTCATCCTGACGCCGGACCTGCCGGGATTCCATCTCGCGAAGCAGGAGCACAAGATGGGTCTGCGCGCGTCGCCCACGCTGCAGATCAATCTGGACGGCTGCCGCGTGCCCGGTGACCGACTGCTCGGCGAAGAAGGGAAGGGGTTCACGTACGCGCTTGGATCGCTCGATCACGGGCGTCTGGGCATTGCGGCGCAGGCCGTGGGCATCGCCCGCGCCGCGCTCGAGGCGTCCGTGCGCTATGCGGGCGAGCGCAGGCAGTTCGACAAGGCCATCGCTGATTTTCAGGCCATTCAGTTCAAGCTCGCCGACATGGCGACACGGATCACCGCATCCCGGGTGCTGTTGCACACCGCGGCGGCGGCGAAGGAGCGCGGTGAGAAGGTCACGCGCTTCAGCAGCATGGCGAAGCTCTTCGCCACCGAAACCGCGATGTGGGTGACGACGCAGGCCGTGCAGGTGTTCGGCGGCTATGGCTACGTCACCGACTATCCCGTCGAACGTTTCTTCCGCGATGCCAAGGTGACGGAGATCTACGAGGGTACCTCGGAGATCCAGCGCATCGTGATCGCGCGTGAAACGCTGGCCGCAGCCGCGGCCGCCGACGGCTCCCTACCAGACTGACTGAAGGCTTCTTGATGCGTTTCTTCGAAACTATTGCCGACATGGGCCACGAGCAGGTCGTGCTCTGCCATGACAAGGCGTCCGGCTACCGCGGCATCATCGCAATTCATGACACGACGCTGGGCCCTGCGCTCGGGGGCACCCGCTTCTGGAACTACGCGACCGACGAGGACGCGATCGTCGACGCGCTGCGTCTCTCGCGCGGCATGACCTACAAGAACGCCGTGGCGGGTCTCAACCTCGGCGGCGGAAAGTCGGTCATCATCGGCGACAACAAGACGACCAATCGCGAGATGATCTTCCGCGCGCATGGTCGCTTCTGCGACTCGCTCGGTGGTCGCTACGTGACGGCGGAAGACGTGGGCACGACGGTCGAGGACATGGACTTCGTGCACATGGAGACGAAGTACGTCGCCGGCATTGGCTCGCGCTCCGGTGATCCGTCGTCGGTGACGGCGCACGGCGTGTTCCGCGCCATCGAGGCGTCGGCCTTCCAGAAGTGGGGCGACGATGGACTCGCCGGCAAGACCGTCGCGATCCAGGGTTGCGGTCACGTGGGCTACCACCTCGCGATGGAGCTGCACTCGGCCGGCGCGACGCTCATCATCACCGACATCGATGCCGCGCGTATCCAGCGGGTCGTCGACGCGACAGGCGCCAAGGTCGTCGGCCTCACCGAGATCTACGGGGTGCAGGCGGACATCTTCGCACCGTGCGCGCTCGGCGGCATCATCAACGACGACACGATTCCGCAGCTCAAGGTCGAGATTGTGTCCGGCGCGGCAAACAACCAGCTGCTCGAGTCGCGCCACGGCGACGAGCTCGAACGGCGCGGCATTCTTTACGCCCCCGACTACGTGGCCAACGCCGGCGGCGTCATCAACGTGTACAGCGAGCTCACGGGCTGGAGTCGCGAGCGGGCACTGCGCAAGGCCGACGAGATCTACGAGACCGTGCTCAGCGTGTTCCGCATTGCCAAGGATGTTGGCATCCCGACGTATCTCGCCGCCGACCGTGTCGCCGAGCAGCGCATCGCCGCGGTGCGCGGCATGATGAAGACGTGGCCCCAGTACCCCAATCGCGAGGCTTGATCATGGCTGAACGCATTCCCATCGCATCCGATCACGCCGGCTTCGAGCTCAAGGAGCGGCTCCGCGCATCGCTGGCCGACATGGGCTTCGACGTGCAGGACATCGGCACGCACAGCACCGCAAGCACCGACTACGCGGACTACGCGCACCCACTGGCGCAGGAAGTGTCGAATGGTGAGGCGCAACGGGGCATCCTGCTCTGCGGCACCGGCCTGGGAATGTCGTACACGGCCAATCGTTACCCCGGTGTTCGCGCAGCAGTCGCGTGGACGCCGGAGGTCGCGGCGCTTGCACGCAAGCACAACGACGCGAACGTGCTGGTGCTGCCGGCCCGCTTCGTCTCCGACGAGGATGCCGTCGCGATCCTCCACGCGTGGCTGGAAACGGATTTCGAGGGCGGGCGTCATACCCGCCGCGTCGAGAAAATCGAACGGGAGGACGAATCATGAGCACGCACGACCCCGTGCGGTGCACGGCAGGCGACGCCGCCAGCACGTCATGGCACCTGTGGGACCGGCTTCCGCCCGGTGATGCGCTGCTCGCCGCCGATCCGGAAATTGCTGGTCTGATCGAGGAGGAAATCGTTCGACAGAACGACGGCATCGAGCTCATCGCGAGCGAGAATTTCGTGTCGCCGGCCGTGATGGAGGCGATGGGCTCGCCGCTCACGAACAAGTACGCGGAAGGGTTGCCGGGGAAGCGCTACTACGGCGGCTGCGAGGTGGTGGACAAGGTGGAGCAGCTCGCGATCGACCGCCTGAAGCAGCTGTTCGGCGCCGAGCATGCGAACGTGCAGGCCCATAGTGGCGCGTCGGCCAACGCCGCGGTGTTTCTCGCCTTCCTCAAGCCCGGCGACACGTTCCTCGGGATGGACCTGTCGCAGGGTGGGCATCTCACGCACGGTTCACCGGTCAACTTCTCGGGCCTGCTGTACAAGGCCGTGTCGTACGGGGTGACGCCGGATGGCATCATCGACTACGACGCGATGCGCGCAGCTGCGCGTGAGCACAAGCCGAAGATGATCATCGCCGGTTACAGCGCGTACTCCCGCGTGATCGACTGGCAGGCGTTCGCGGACGTGGCCCAGGAAGTGGGCGCGATCTTCCTGGTGGACATGGCACATTTCGCAGGGCTGGCTGCCACGGGTGTGTACCCGTCGCCGGTGCCATTCGCCGATGTCGTCACGAGCACGACGCACAAGACGCTGCGCGGCCCGCGTGGCGGCATCATCCTCTGCAAGGCGCAGCACGCGAAGGCCATCGACAAGGCCATGTTCCCGGGCATGCAGGGCGGCCCGCTCGAGCACGTGATCGCCGCGAAGGCCGTAGCATTCCGCGAGGCACTCGACCCGTCGTTCGCCTCGTACTGCCGCACGGTCGTCGACAACGCGCGCACGCTGGCGGCCGCGCTCTCGACGCGAGGCTTCCACGTGGTGTCGGGTGGCACGGACAATCACCTGATGCTGCTCGACCTGCGCAACCGGAGCCTGACCGGCAAGGTGGCGGAGAAGGCGCTCGATCGCGCCGGGATCACGGTCAACAAGAACACGGTGCCGAACGAGACGCAGTCGCCGTTCGTCACGAGCGGCATCCGTATCGGCACGCCGGCCGTCACCACGCGGGGCATGGGTGCGGACGCGATGGAGCGCATCGCGGAGTTGATCGATCGCGTGCTGCAGGCGCCGGACGACGACCGTGTGCTGGATGCGGTACGCGCGGATGTCAAGCGGCTCGCCGACCAGTTCCCGCTGTACCGGAGCGCGGCCCAGGTCTGAGAGGCCGGCCGATCGCCTCGCAGGGGGCGATCCGGCCGGTTGCTGATCTCTTAATCTCGGGTTTGTGAGCCGGGGTCACACTCCCCATTGTGGCTCCCGGCAATGGCCTGCATCATTAGTCCTCCAGACTCCTCAAGAGTCTTCCAGGCGTTGCACCGGTCGTGCCCCATTCGTCCACGGTGTGACTTCAATTCGAATGGCGTCCCGTGACGATCGAAGGAGCAGGGCAGTGACCGAGCTGGCGTTTCGCGATGGCATCATGGAGCAGATCAAGCTGCGCGAGCCGCGTTTCGACGAGCGCGCGTACTTGTTCGTGCTTGCCGCGCTCGAACACTGCCAGACCGGCCTCACGGAACGCCGTCACATCACCGGGCCGGAGCTTGCGCACGCGTGTCGAGAACTCGCCCTCCAGCGCTTCGGCGTGATGGCGCGCCTGGTGCTCGAACACTGGGGCGTGCGCGAGACGATCGACATCGGCGACATCGTCTTCACGCTCGTCGACATGGGGCTGCTCATCAGCCAGCCGCAGGACACGCGCGACGATTTCTTCGGCATCTTCGAGTTCGCGACGGCGTTCGAACAGGAGTACCCGTGGAGCGCCTCGCACGTCTGAGCCGCCGGGGCGCCTGAGCCCCGTGCGCAGGACGTCGCGCGTCACCACCGCCGCGGAAGCGGCCGCCCGCGATGCCGCGGCCATCGCCGACGGCACCCCCTCGTTCGAATTGATGCTGCGTGCCGGCACGGCCGCCGCGGCGTTCATCCTGCGCGAGTTTCCGGATCGTCTCGCGCATGGTGTCGCCCTCTTCGCCGGTTCCGGCAACAATGGCGGCGATGCGTACGTGATCGCCGCGCAGCTCGCGCGCGCCGGGGTGGCGGCGCGACTCCACGCCGCGGCGCTGCCGCGAACGCCGGATGCCGAACGCGCCGCCGCGCTGGCCGCACCGTACCTGCGCGAGGGTGCGCCCGACGGAGGCGAAGGGGTGGTCGTCGACGGGCTCCTCGGCACCGGCCACCGAGGAGCGCTCCGTGGTGCGGTCGCGACGGCCGCAGGCACCCTGTCACTCGCCCGCGACCGCGGCGCGACACTGGTCGCCCTGGACCTGCCGAGTGGCCTCGATGCGAGCACCGGGGACATCGCCGAGGGGAGTGTGCCGGCATCGGTCACCCTCTGCTTCGGATCGGTGAAGCGCGGCGTGCTGTTCCAGCGCGCGCACGCGGGCCGCGTCGTGGTCCTCGACATCGGACTTCGCGCGCCTACGGAGCCGGACGACAGCGCATGGCGCCACGAGGACGCGAGCAGCGTGGCACGCCTGCTTCCCGGCACGCCCTGGAACGCGCACAAAGGCACGCGGGGGCACGTTGCGCTGGTGGGAGGTGCCCCAGGTATGGCCGGCGCCATCGTGCTCGCCACACGGGCAGCACTCGCGTCGGGTGCAGGCCTCGCGCGTGCGTACGTCGCCACCCCGGGCGTGGCTGCGGTGCAGCATGGGGCGCCGCAGGCGATCGCGCTGCCGTGGCCGTCCCTGACGGAGCACGAGCCGCACGAGCCACACGAGCCGCACGACTCGAGCGACCCATCGGTCGTCGCCCGTGCGGCAGACAGTCCCTGGGGCGATGCGATCGCCGTCGGGCCGGGACTCGGCCGGTCGCCTGCCTCGTTCTCGCTGCTGCAGCATGCCGTGCAGCACAATGCCGGTCGCGCATTCGTGCTCGATGCCGACGCGCTCACGCTGGCGTCGATGGCCGGCGAGTTCACGGGCGACAGGCGTACACCGGCTGACACGATCGCTGCCCTGACGACCCACACCGGACAGGTCGTGCTCACGCCACACCCGGGGGAGTTCGCACGTCTGATCGCCGAGCCTGCGCCCGCGGACTGGAGCCGGCGCGCGGAAGCGCTCGTGGCGTTCGCGGCGCGCACACGCACCACGGTGCTGCTCAAGGGAACGCCGACACTCATCGCGACACCGGACGGCGCGCCGCCGACCGTCGTCGCGCGCGGCACCGCGTTGCTCGCGACGGGCGGCAGCGGCGACATGCTGACCGGAATCATCGCTGCACTGCTGGCGGGCGGGCTCGATGCGCGGGTCTCGGCGGTGCTTGGCGCCACGGCGCATGGCCTCGCGTCGGAGATCGCCACGCGTGGCAGGGGGGTTCGCGGCCTCACGCTCGAGTCTGTGCTCGCGGCGCTGCCGGACGCGTGGCGCGAGATGGCGCAGCCCGCGACGTTTCACAAGGACATCCTGAGCGAGTTTCCGACACCGGTGCACTGATGCGCGACACGCTGGGCCGACTTCACCACCGCACGCGCCTCCTCGGCGCCGTACGCTCCGGTGCTGTCCTCCTGCTGACGCTTTCGATGGGTGCGCTCGAGGCCTGCGGTGCCGGTGGCGCCGGGTATGGCGGTGCGTACGGAGCAGGAGGCGGATTCGGCCGGCGCGACGAGCGCCAGTTCATCGGCAGCTTCGCCGACGTGCGGGCGATGGGCATCTCGCGACGCTATGTGTTCTCGGGCACGCCCAGCGGGATCGCGATCTATGACCGTCTCCTGAGTGCGTGGTTGCCGCCGTTCACGCGAGATCTCGGGTTCGGCGACGATCGCATCACGGCGCTGGCGGGCGACCCGGTCGAGGATGCGCTCTGGTATGGTGTGCCGGGTGCCGTGGTGATCTACCGCCCCGCGACCGAGCAGGTGCAGCGCACGATCATCAGCGGTGTTCCGGATGCGATCGTCTTCGAGCGCGGTGGGACCGGCACCGGCGACGCGCTCGTGCGGGCGAGTGGCGCCTGGACGCGTGTCTCGCGCGTCGGCATCACGACTCCGCTCATGGGTCCACCGGCGCCGTCGTCCGTCGTCGTTCCTGCAACGATCGGCGACGTGTACGAGCGCTTTCCGGGGCTGCGCGCCGGCGCGGGACTGTTGTTGCGGGACGGCGAGAGTGGACAGCGCGCCGATCGTGCGCTGCGCGACTTTGCCGTTACCGCCGGGACCATCTTGCCCGAGCGTGCGAGCGAAGTGTGGCTCGGCACGAACGGCGACGGGATGTATCGCGTCGATCCGACGTTCCAGCAGGCGACCGCTCTTCGCTTCGGGCCCATCGAGAGTGGCATCGGTGCGCTTGCCCTCGCCGCCGACGGTGTCTGGGCGGCGAGTCTCGGGACGTCGGCGTTGCGCGGCGGGTTGTCCTTCGCACGCGACGATCTGCAACGCTGGCGCTGGATCGATGGTACCATCAGTGTGCCGATGATCGGCGTGCGCGCGAACGCGATGTCTATCCGCGCCGAGCGCGCATGGATTGCCACCGACCGTGGCGTCGTGCGTGCGCGACTCGATGCGAGCAGCGAGCTCTTCGCGTGGACGGCGCTGAGTGGATTGCCCGATGACCGGGTGTTCGCGGTTGCCGCACGCGACGACGGCGCATGGGTGGGCACAGCGCGCGGTCTCGTCTGGGTATCGGACAGTGCGCGGAACACTCGCACGCGGGGCATCGGAACGCGCCTGCTCGACAACGTTCCGGTGTATGCCCTGCGGTTCATGGGCGACACGCTCTGGGCGGGGACGGCATCGGGGCTCGTGACGGTGTTCCCCACGTCCGATGTGGCCGAGGGGATGCGTGTCGGTGACACGATGACGCGCGACCCGGCGCTGCGGGGTGCGGTGCGCGCGCTCGCATGGAACGACACCGTCATGCTCGCGGCGACGGACGACGCAGTGGTGGCGATAAGCACTCGCGGCACACGGCGCTTCTCTCGCATGGCCGGTCTCGATCCCAGGCAAACCGGTGCGGGTGCGCGCCTCGCAGTCGATGATCGCACCATCGTGCTCACTGGCGCAGATGGCGTCGTGGTGTACACCCGTGCGACGTCGGCGCCGCGTCTGCTGCGGGTACCGCTCGACATTCCGGCGCCCGTGCTCGACGTGGCGATGAGTCGTGACTGGATCTGGCTCGCGACACCACTCGGGATCGCGCGATTTCGCCGGTCGTCCGACGGAGGGGTGCCATGAGCGACTCTCCCTCGCGTCCGCACGACGGGAATCCGCACCAGGCCATGGGCCCCGGCCGCGAGTTCGACACGATCCGCGGGTTCATGAGCCGATGGGGCGCGCTCGCCGTAGGCATCGGCGACGATGCCGCGCTGCTGCACGCACCACCTGGACGCACGCTCGTGGCGAGCACGGATGCGTGCGTCGAGGGGGCGCACTTCCGTGAAGGATGGTTGTCTCCGGCGGAGATCGGTGCGCGCGCAACCGCCGCCGCCTTGAGCGATCTCGCGGCGATGGGTGCACGCGCGGATGCAATCCTCATCGCCTTCGTCGTGCCCGACACGTGGCGTGCACGACTCGACGAAGTCGCCGACGGCATCGCGCAGGCGCTCGCGCCGACCGGTGCGCGCATTGCGGGCGGCAACATCAGCCGCGGCTCGGCGTTCAGCATCACGACGACGGTGATCGGCTCCGCCCCGCAGGTCATTCCGCGCAGCGGAGCACGCCCGGGCGACGTCCTGCTCGTCACCGGCCTTCTGGGTGGGCCCGGCGGGGCATTGCGTGCCTGGGAAGAAGGGCGCACTCCGACCGTCTGGGCTCGGGAACGTTTCGCGCGTCCGGTGCCTAGGCTCGAGGCCGGTCAGATCATGGCGAACGCGGGTGTGCACGCCATGCTCGATATCTCAGACGGATTGGCGGCCGATGCGCGACACATGGCGGCGGCGAGCAACGTAGTGCTCACCATCGATCCTGCATTGCTGCCGTGTGGCCCCGGGGTGAGCCCGGCGGACGCGCTCGTCAGTGGCGAAGAGTACGAGTTGCTGGTCGCGTGTCCTCCCGAGATCGTGACGGGAATGCTCACGGAAATCCGGCAGCGCTTCGCTCTCCCGGTCACCATCGTGGGAAAGGTCGAAGCGGGCCCGGGATCGGTGCAGCTGAGTGCAGATGGCATGGCATCGCCCTCTGAGCGATTCACTGATGCACGCCGCGTTGAATTCGGTGCTGGGCATGACCACTTTTCGGGCTGATGCGTACCGTCCTGACTGTTCTCGCCCTGCTTCTGGGCACGCTGCTCTTCGGGTCGATGGTGCTGATCGCGCAGCTCCTTGGCGTGCCGCAGCGGCCGGGCAGCATCTACGAGAAAGCGCAGTACTGGTGGGGCCTCGGCTTGCTCAAGGCAGCCGGTGTGAAAGTCATCGTGCATGGCCCTGACCCGCTCCCGAACGGCGCCCCACGCGTGTTCGTGGCGAATCACGTGAGCTGGTTCGACATCCCGGTGCTGCTCGCCGCCCTTCCGCGTTACGGGTTCGTCGCGAAGCGCGAGCTCGAGAGCGTGCCGTTCTTCGGTGCCGCCGCACGCGCGGCTGGCGTGATCTACATCGATCGCGAGAACCGGAAGGCCGCGTTCGGCGCCTATGAGGATGCGGCGGGGAAGATCCGAGCAGGGAAGTCCGTGCTCGTCTATCCGGAGGGCACACGCGGCGACGACTACGCGCTGCGCCCGTTCAAGAAGGGCCCTTTCGTGCTGGCGATCGGAGCAGGTGCCCCGATCGTGCCCGTCGTGATTCACGGGACCATCGAGGTGAACCGTCGCGGCACGTTCACGGCGCACGCGGGCACGGTGCATGTGCACCGGCTGGACCCCGTGCCGACCGAGGGGCTCACATACGACGACCGGGACGCGCTCGCGCGGCAGGTGCAGGCGCGCATGAGCGAGCTGCTGGAGCGGGAGTACGGGGTCGCGCCGGTGCTCCTGCGGCGGGGCGCGGGTGCGGTTGCCTCGGAGAGCGAGCCCAAGGCAGAGCGGCTGACGGGCTGACGGGCGGCGACTAGCTTTCGGGTCTCACCGACCCGCCCACTCAAGCCCTCGTCCGACATGGCCTCAATCATCTCCATCACGGCTCGCGAAATCATCGACAGCCGCGGCAATCCCACGATCGAAGCCGACGTCGTGCTCGAAACGGGATCGGCGGGCAGGGCGGCGGTGCCGAGTGGGGCCTCGACAGGCGAACGCGAGGCGGTGGAGCTGCGCGATGGCGACGACAAGCGCTATGGCGGCAAGGGCGTGCTCAACGCCGTCGCCAACGTGAACGGCGAGATCGCCGCCGCGCTCGACGAGATGGACGCGACGGACCAGATCGCGATCGATCGCGAGATGATCGAATTGGACGGCACGGAGAACAAGTCACGCCTCGGCGCGAACGCGATGCTCGCAGTGTCGATGGCCGTCGCGCGTGCGGCGTCGCAGGAGGTCGGCCTGCCGTTGTACCGCTATCTCGGCGGCCCGATGGCGCGCACGCTGCCGGTGCCGCTGATGAACATCCTGAATGGCGGCGCGCACGCGACGAACACCGTCGACTTTCAGGAGTTCATGGTCGTGCCGGTCGGCGCCGAGACGTTCTCGGAAGGACTGCGCATGGGCGCGAGCGTCTTCCACGCGCTCAAGAAGGTGCTCGTCGCGCGCGGCATGTCGACGGGTGTCGGTGACGAAGGCGGATTCGCGCCGAACCTCGGCAGCGACGAGGACGCGCTCAAGATCATCATCGAGGCCATCGAGGCCGCGGGACTGCGCCCGGGGCAGGACATCGCGCTCGCACTCGATGTCGCCGCGAGTGAGCTGTACAAGAACGGTTCGTACGAGTTCAAGAAGAGCGGCGGCAAGACACGCAGCAGCGCGGACATGGTGGCGTTGTATGCAGGCTGGCTCGAGGAGTATCCGATCGTGTCCATCGAGGATGGCATGGCGGAGAACGACTGGGATGGCTGGAAGCAGCTCACCGAAGCGATCGGCGATCGGTGCCAGCTTGTCGGCGACGACTTGTTCTGCACCAACAGCGCGATCCTGGCCCGTGGCATCGAGAACGACATCGCGAACGCGATCCTCGTGAAGGTGAACCAGATCGGTACGCTCACCGAGACGCTCGAAGCGATCGAGCTGGCGCGCGCGGCGGGCTACAATAGCATCATCTCGCATCGCTCGGGCGAGACGGAGGACACGTTCATCGCCGATCTCGCCGTGGCGACCCAGGCGGGGCAGATCAAGACGGGCGCACCGTCGCGGTCGGATCGCGTGGCCAAGTACAACCAGCTGCTGCGCATCGAGGAGCAGCTCGAGGTTTATGCCGAGTATCCGGGCGGTTCGATCTTTGGCCTGTAATCGTTGATGTCACCGGCACGCGGCAAGTCGGCGGACACGCCGGCAAAGCGCCTCCTGCGGCGTGCCCTGTGGGGTGCCGGGGCACTCGCGGTGGTGTACATGCTCGTCGAGGGCGGCGAGTTCGGTACCGTCGACGTGTACGATCAGAACCTCCGGCGCGATCGCCTGCGTTCGGAGGTCGAGGGATTGCGGGCGGAGATCGACTCGCTGCGCTCGGACAAGCAGATCCTCACCACGGACAACAAGCGGCTCGAGCATATCGCGCGTGAGGAGTTCGGCATGGTGAGGGGCGAGAAGGAGATTCTGTACTGGACCACGCGCGACAACGACGCGTCCGGCAACCGGGTGTTGCGCGACAGTGCGGCGTCATCCGGTGCGTCGCGGGACAGCATGAAATAGGACGAATCGGGGTTGACTGGGGGCGCGCAGCGGCTAACTTTTCAAGACTGCCGCGGGGTGGAGCAGCCTGGTAGCTCGTCGGGCTCATAACCCGAAGGTCGCGGGTTCAAATCCCGCCCCCGCCACTGGTTACAAAAGAGTGGCAACCGCGTGAACACGCATTCGGCCGGTCCTTCGGGGCCGGCCGTTTGCGTGGTGGAAGGGAAGCTCAGCTGTCGGGAGCGATACAGTCAGCGAAGCAGGTGCAGGTGCAACGGGGCAGGGTAGCTCAGATGGTGAGAGCGCACGACTCATAATCGTGAGGTCGAGGGTTCGATCCCCTCCCCTGCTATGAC